>JBCDDK010000029.1:0-63592 GCA_039180345.1 Cyanobacteria bacterium P01_G01_bin.39
CTCCCTTGTCCCCCTGTCTCCCTTGTCCCCCTTGTCTCCCTTGTCCCCCTTGTCCCCCTTGTCTCCCTTGTCTCCCTTGTCTCCGTCAACGAATCCCACATCCTGCTTGAGCTAGCTGGCGGTATTGAGGATTTTTACTTAGTTGCAGTACTTGCTCAAAAGCTTGACTAGCCGAATTAACTTGCTCTGTCTCGCAAAGGCTAATTCCTTGGTAGAGCCAATTAATTGCCTGCTGCTCGTCAGTGAGCTGCTTAAACTGTTCCTGCTGTACTATTTGAGAAAAAATTGAAGTGGCATTTTGATAACGACCCAATTCGTACAAAGCAATTCCTGATCCCTGTAAAGCAGGTAAATAATCCGAGCTATATTCTAAAGCCTGACGAAAAGCATTAAGTGCCTGCTGATTTCGTTTTAGTTTTAACCAGCTTTGCCCTTGTTGATTAAAAGCGATCGCCAACTGAGATCTTAGGTCAGAGTCGGGGGATTTATTGTTTAACAGAAGTTCACTTCCTTGTTTACTAGCAGCGATCGCCTCTTTATATTGCTCAAGCTCACTCAAGACCGTGCTTTGATTCAACCAAACAGTTGGATTATCGGGGTCAATGGCGATCGCTTGATTAAATGCTTGGAGTGCTTGCTGATTTTGACCCAAACGATAGAGTGCCTCACCACGGCAGTTCCAAGAGAGAGCAGCTTGAGGCTCGATCACGCTAGCAGTCTGGCAAGATTGCAGCATCTGGTCATACTGATTTAATCCTAACCAAGCGTAACCGCGATTGATCCATAGTAAATGCGCTTCTTCTGAATTGTCCTCCAGTAGTCGATCATAAGCCTGGATAGCCGCAGCATATTTTTTCTGTGCCAACAAATCATAAGCTTGTTGAACCTTTTGTATCTGCTGCCATTGAGAATACTTTTCCCTGAGATCCACTCCTAATCCCGCAATTCCACCGACAAAAAGCGAGACAACTGTAACTTTAAATAATTGAGACAAATTTGATTTCACTTGGTCGCAAGCTGATTTTAAAGCCAAATATAGGCAAATGTTCTGCAGTGGGTTATCAGCAGCCTATTTTCTTGGCGCTAACTGATTTTCCCTTCAGATGTGATCGAAGATATCATGGTAAATAGCGGTAGCCACCAATACTTTACCTTGGTCTAATTTTATCAGCTCAATTACTCTTAGGTTAAGGAACGAAAACTTAAGTAATTACAACATCTTCAAATAACTAAGCTGTAAACTTATTACTAAACTGTAAAATTGTTATAGGATTTACTTTTAAACTACAGCTAACCTTTATGACTGCTACTCCAATTAAACCTGGCAACGCTTCTGTCCCCGATCAGCTAGGACGCTTTGGTCCTTACGGAGGCAAGTATGTTCCTGAAACTTTGATGCCAGCTTTGGCCCAATTGGAAACTGCTTATAATAAATATAAAAATGACCCTGAATTTACTCAAGAATTACAGGGACTATTAAAAGATTATGTGGGTCGTGCTAATCCCCTTTATTTTGCTGAACGTTTAAGTCAACATTATTCTCGTCCTGATTTTCAGCCTGAAATTTATCTTAAACGGGAAGACTTAAATCATACTGGCGCCCACAAGATTAATAATGCCTTAGCCCAGGCTCTGCTAGCGATTCGCATGGGAAAAAAGCGGATTATTGCTGAAACTGGTGCAGGACAACATGGTGTCGCTACCGCCACGGTCTGTGCGCGTTTTGGTTTGGAATGTATTATCTACATGGGCGTGGAGGATATGGAAAGGCAAAAGCTGAATGTCTTTCGCATGCGTCTTTTGGGAGCAACGGTTCAACCTGTTGCTGCTGGTACCGGTACTCTTAAAGATGCTACTTCCGAGGCAATTCGGGATTGGGTAACAAATGTCGAAAGTACTCACTATATTTTAGGCTCAGTCGCCGGTCCTCATCCCTATCCAATGATGGTCAGAGATTTCCACGCCATCATCGGTAAGGAAACTCGTCAGCAGTGCGCTGAAAAATGGGGAGGATTACCTGATATTATGATTGCCTGTGTTGGTGGTGGCTCTAATGCCATAGGTTTATTCTATGACTTTATTCCTGAGCCTAGCGTGCGTCTAATTGGAGTCGAAGCTGCGGGAGAAAGTGTGGCTTCGGGCAAACATGCGGCAACTTTAACTGAGGGTCGTCCAGGGGTGTTGCATGGTGCCATGAGCTATCTATTACAAGATACCCAAGGGCAAATTGTGGAGGCTCATTCTATTAGCGCTGGTTTGGATTATCCTGGAGTAGGACCAGAACACAGCTATCTCAAAGATACTCAACGAGCTGAATATTATGCTGTTACCGATGCCGAAGCACTTACTGCTCTACGTTTGTTGTCGGAACTAGAGGGTATTATCCCTGCCCTAGAAACAGCTCATGCCTTTGCCTATTTAGAGCAGCTTTGCCCTCAACTTACAGGAGTACAGCGTATTGTATTTAATTGTTCGGGCAGAGGAGATAAGGACGTGCAAACTGTGGCTAAACGTTTAGGAGACTTGCTTTAAGATAGCTAGGGAAAATACTATTGGAGTCAGCATTTTAACTGACAAGAAAAAGAAGCGACAATATGGTTTTAGATAACGTTCAGGTTTGTGATCAGGATTTAGATACTGCTACTTTGGCTCGCTATATGGCAGCAGATGCGATCGCGGTTGACACCGAAACAATGGGTTTGGTCTATGGACGTGATCGCCTGTGTTTAGTTCAGCTATGCGATGCTCAAGGGTTTATTACCGCAGTTCGGATTGCCAAAGGGCAAAAGGTGGCACCTAATCTGGAAAAGTTGTTAACTTCTTGGGATGTGGTCAAAGTTTTTCACTTTGCTCGTTTTGATGTGGCACAGTTTAAAGTGACTTTTGGGATTGAAACTGCTCCCATCTTCTGTACCAAGATTGCTAGCAAACTAGCTCGAACCTATACTCCTAACCATGGTTTAAAAGGTTTAGTGGCAGAACTTACAGGAGTTGAACTAGATAAACAGGCTCAAAGTTCTGATTGGGGGGATGCTGAAAATCTGTCTCAAGAGCAGTATGATTATGCTGCCAATGACGTGCGCTATTTGCTAGAGGTCAAAGATCGATTGACGCTGATGTTAAAGCGAGAAGGAAGAGAACAGCTAGCACAACAATGCTTTCAGGTTGTTCCTACCTTGGTAGCCTTAGACATTCTGCAATATCCAGATATCTTTGCTCATCGTTGAAGCGGTTCATTCGTTCTCGCAAGTCACAAGAGACTAGGAACCGCAACCGCCAGATTTTAGATGGTCTGTTACGGCTTCGAGATATTGGCGATCGCTGGCAACTTCCGCTGATAGTCGGTTACTAGCGATCGCGCTAGCAACTAATTCATCGGCAGTGATTCTACCGCTACGAATCCCACTACGGAAGTTGTTGTGACTGGGAATTCCTTGTTCGATAAATCTACCATGACGTGCCATAGTAATCAATTCTCGTGGAGATACTCCATAAGAATTAGCGTTGGATTGCTTGGTTGCTGCTTCCTGAGCATTGACTAAGGATGTTGCAGCCATAATAATTGCTAAGAAACTGCCAAGAAAAGTTAATTTGAGCATTTAGACGTGTGTAGTTTTAAGTGTGTTAAACATAATTATGAGCAAGTTGTATGAAGTTTTATTGAGCTAAAGCTGAGAATATGCTTAAAAATATAGAAAGTCTTAATATTTATAATGTTATTAAATCAAACTCAACTTTTCTTTTTATAATAATCAATATAAATAACGTTTTTTAATGCCATTAGTAGATTTGTAGAAACAAAAACCTTTACTCTCAATGCTTGCATTACAGTAGTTGACTGATTCTAGGTTTTCTTAACTTGTCACGATTGCCGAATCAGTAATTAATCTTCTGGGTTAATTGAAAATCCATTGTAGCGATTCATAGATTTTTCAATTCCTGATTTTAAACTTAGCTCAATCGCCTTTACCGACACATACAAAATTTCTTCAATCGTCTGAGACTCTTCTGGTGCAAACTTTCCTAAAACGTGACTTACAGTACCTTTGCTACCATCAGATTTACCAATGCCAATTCTTAATCGAGGAAAATCCTTGACTCCCAAATGGGCAATAATCGACTTCATGCCATTGTGTCCGCCAGCAGATCCAGTAAGGCGTATCCGTAATCTACCTACAGGCAAATCCATATCATCATAAACAACTAATACAGACTGGGTAGGCACTTTATACCAGTCTGTCACTGCTCTGACCGATTGACCTGAGCGATTCATATAGGTTGAGGGTTTCAGGAGACGAACTTTTTGTCCACCTGGTGTAACCCCCTCAGCAAAAAGACCTTGGAAGCGCTTATTTTCCTTTAGAGGCATTTGCCAAATTTTGGCTAATTGATCCACTGCGGCAAAACCAATATTGTGCCTAGTTTTGTCATATTTTGGCTCAGGATTACCTAAGCCAACAATTAACTCAGGAATAATTAAAGCAGTTGAATTAGAAGTCACTATACGCGTAATTAGGCAATGAGCAGTAAAGATAAGCAGTGCTATTTCCAGGTCTTATATCAGTCTTAAATCAACGTTAAGTAGATTGAAATAACGCTTCCAAGTATACTTTGGCACAGGCACGATGACTTTGGTCTGCTGGAATAGTTTGCTGAGTACTATTTTGCAGCAAAAACAGAGATAGTGCCGCAGCAAAAACACGGTCTTGATCCCAATGAGGATGGGTTTCTAAATAGCTCTTTAAAGAAAAATGAAGTTCTTCGGGTATATCTGCCAGAATGCTTACGGTTGAGTTCATGGTTGGTTAAATGTTCCTAAGTAGGTAGTATATCTTTTTGTGTTCTATTTAACACGTTGGCTTCCTTCAAATATGCGATCGCATCTACGCTTTTGGCGATTAAGAAAACCTTATATTTATCAGAGGCAAGCTTTAAAGAACAATCTCTGGATTTTCTCAGCAAGTCTAGGATCGCAGTTGAAGATGAATACCAAAAATTGGCTTAAAGTGTGACTTGTTTTTACGGCTCTAAAAAAATTTAAGAGTTTATTCGTATAAGTGAGATTTAGCTCTTAGGTGAGGCTTGCTAATTTATTGTCGTCTTAAAAGGGGGTCGTTTGTCAATATTGCGAAATGTTAAGAAAACTGCCAGAATTTTAGTTTGTTCACGTAAATACTATAGTTAAGGTCTAATTTTTGTTACAAAACTACAGAAAAAACGATTATAAAACGGTTAACAACAGGTAAATATGTAAAATCCACCACTAGATACTCAAGGCTTGATTGTGCCGTTAATGCCTGTGGAAAAACCTGGGTAAATTGTGGAAAAAGCTCAAATCCATTGTGGAAACGGTGGGGAATCTGTGGGGTAAATTACCAGCCTTGAATAAGATTTGATAATTTTTCCTTGACTTTTGGAGAAAAGTTCAGAGGTACTATTATTCAGTCAACAGTCAACAGTCAACAGTCAACAGTCAACAGTTAGTTCTTGTTGCCACCACTGTTGTGCCAAGGTAGTGATTTGCTCTAGTTCTTCGGGGGATATTCGTTTCAAGTGACTTAAAACTAGGTTCATTCTGCCCAAAGATTTTAAGCGATCGCGGTGACGATTAAGAAAATCCCAGTAGAAGAAATTGAAGGGACAAGCTTGTTCTCCTGTGCGATCGCTTTTTCGGTATTGACAGCTACCACAGTAGTCGCTCATCTTGTTGATGTAGTTGGCTGAAGCAGCATAGGGCTTAGAAGCGAGTTCGCCGCCATCGGCAAATTGACCCATCCCCAGCACGTTTGTTTGCATTACCCAGTCATAAGCATCGATAAAGGCACTGTGAAACCAGTTTTCAAGTTCTTGAGGAGAGATTCCCGCAATTAAGGCAAAATTATTTAAGATCATTAGTCTTTGGATATGATGACCATAACCTGTTGCTTCTACTTGAGCTAGAGTTTGTCGCAGGCAGTTCATCTTAGTGAGGCTAGCATCCCAATAAAATTTTGGCAAAGGTTGTTGATGCTCAAACCAATTGCTTTGACTATATGATTCATTCTGGGAATAGTAAATACCGTGCATATATTCTCGCCAACCCATTACCTGACGGATAAAACCTTCAACACTGTTTAGAGGTAGATCCTTTTGATAATATGCCGTTTCCACCGCGTCAATTACTTCCATCGGCTCAAGTAAACCAAGATTAAGATAGGGAGAAATAAGACTATGCCACATAGTATATTCTCCTGTAACCATGGCATCTTGGTAAGTGCCAAATAGAGGCAAACATTCTTGCACAAAATAAGCTAAAACCTGTTGCGCTTGTTGACGAGTTACACCCCAGTTAAAAGGCTCTATCTTGCCATAGTCAGAGAATTGTTCTTGTCTTACCCACTCGATAACTGCTTGGGTAATTTCATCAGGTTCAAAAGTTAGAGGTGCAGGAGTCGATACGCCTTGTTTTGGTGGTTTACGGTTTTGCCGATCATAATTCCATTTGCCACCAACAGGCTTGTTATCATCCATCAAAATATTAAATCGCTTTCTGCTCTCACGATAAAAATCCTCCATCAGTAACCGCTTACGAGATTTTGTCCAAGTGACAAACTCATCGCCACTCCAGAGAAAGTGATGATCAGGCAGCAAAGTAATTTCACAGTTTAAATCTAGACTTTTAATCAGCTTTAAAAAAGGGCGATCGCAGGGAGTAGTAATTTGTATTTCGGTAATTTGATACTGCTCGATCCAACTTTTTAAAGGAGTTAAAAAATCCGCAGCTACTTCATAAGTCACTTGCCAATTATCTGCCTTAAGTTCTTCAGCAAAATGCCGCATTGCTGACCAGATTAAGACTAACTTTTGCTGATGATAAGAGCGTTGCCTTACATAATTACTCGACTCAATCAAAATAACTGGCGTTTGCTGCCGAGAACTCTGATTATTTTGCAAGCTTAACTGTGTTGTGGTTAGGCGGTCGCCTAAAATCCAAATGCCGACTGTCATAGATTGAAGGATAAAGAATTAAGGATGAAGCGTAAAGTAACAAAATTACTTTACTCTTTTTGTTCGAGGTAAATGTTTATAGCTAAAAATTAAAAGATAATTATATAATTAAATAAATCTTAAGCATTGATGAATATATTTGAGAGCTTAAAAATGGCAACTGCCACACTGGTGGCAAATAAGATGCGCAGCAGTTTGACTATGCTGGGCATAATTATCGGCAATGCTTCGGTAATTGCCATGGTGGGGGTCGGAGAGGGAACAAAAAATTTAGCTAATCAACAGTTTGAATCTCTAGGACCTAACGTGATTTTTGTGGTTCCAGGTTCAGAGGAAGAACGCCGCACCACCTTTGATCTGCCCAAAACCTTAGTCTGGTCAGATGCGATCGCGATCGCCGAACAAGTTCCCAGCGTTAAGGAAGTTGCCCCCCAAATTACAGCAAATCAACTAATTACCTACCGCAACAGTAATGCTAATGAGCAGGTGATCGGCACCACTCCTGAATATCTCACTGTAAGAAGTTTTGAAGTGGCACAAGGCAGATTTTTAAGTGATGTTGACGTTAAGCGTAACCAACGAGTCGCAGTTTTGGGAGCAGAAATGGCGGAAAAGTTTTTTCCACGCCAAAGTCCTTTAGGCAAGAAGATTCGGGTCAAAAATATCAACTTGGAAGTAATTGGAGTTTTAGAGGCAAAAGGAGCATTTTTGGGTAATAACCAGGATCGCACTGTATACCTACCTTTAACCACTATGGCGAGCCAAATTGTCGGCGATACTTCTCCTTACGGCACAGGGATCAGCTTTATTTCCATCGCTGCTCAAGATGAAAACAGTATTCGTGCTGCCAAACTACAGATTGAAAATCTGCTGCGCCTACGTCACAAAATTACAGGTAAAGACGATTTTGGTGTCCGTACTCAAAAAGATGTTCTGGAGATTGTCGGTACGATCACTAGTGGCTTGACGGTCTTGCTGTCAGCGATTGCAGGTATATCACTGATTGTCGGCGGTATTGGGGTAATGAATATTATGCTGGTGTCAGTTACCGAAAGAACTAAAGAAATTGGCTTACGTAAGGCGGTTGGTGCCAAGTCAAGAGATATTTTATGGCAGTTTTTAATTGAAGCGACAATTCTTTCGGCAGCGGGGGGAGCAATTGGTACCGTTGTTGGCATTACAGGGATCGTAATTGTTGGCGCAGCTTCTCCTTTGACCCCTACTATTTCTCCCGTAGCAATTGTTCTAGCAGTCGGGGTTTCTGGAGCTATCGGTCTTTTCTTTGGGGTTTTTCCTGCTAAAGCGGCAGCCAAGTTAGATCCAATTGTTGCTTTGAGGAGTATTTAAGCTATGTAGAAATTTTTTAGAGTTTTGATCAGGTAGGCATAATCTATCTTGATCAATTTACTAAGTCATAGCATCATGATTTAAAGTCAATCTGTATATCAAATGACAGATTAAAAATAAATAGATTTTATCAGAACTGTATAAGCCAAAATTCGTACATTTAGTTACGGCTCATAAATACAGGGTAATCGCATCAAAATATGAGAATGCTTAGATAATAAAGGTTTTCCGTTTTTATAGTTTTATAAACCGATTGCTTAAATCCTTGTCTTGTATAGATTTTAAAAATTAGGTGCGATTACCCTGCTCATAAATATTAGTAATTGATTTCGATCAACTCGTAATGTATTCATATATACATTAAATTCCAAAAATGTTGTTTAGATTACAAAGAAATGTTGAAATAATCATATTGTTGCTTTTATCAAAAGTTACCCTGTAACATAATAATCGCAATATAAAATATCACATACTGTTTTAGCTTTACCTGCATCACAATCTATAAATCATCAATGAATCATGCAAATTCGACTTTAGCGAAGACAGAAATTATTAAACAATTAGGCTATTTTCCCGCATTTCTGATCCCCGCTATAAGTTCATCTCTGATTTATCGCAGCCTAGTTCAACAAACACTATTCGCCTACATTAACAATCCCTTACCTGCAAGATTCAAGGAAAAGCTATTTATTCTTCTCTCTCGCTATTTTGGCATTAGTTATTTTACAATTTGCCATAGCTGTACCCTAAGGTCTTTGGGAACCAGTGCCGCTGAGATCATGCAGCTAGGAGATCTTAAATATCCACAGTTTCAAGCGGATGTGGCAAACGATCTTCATATATTGAACAGTCAATGGCAAGGTGAGGACGCGACCCCGCCTCTCCCGTCTGAAATACCCGAACCGAATTCTGGCATCGCGGGCTTCTCGAAACAAAGGCGATGCGATCCACCGCCTGTCGGGGCTTGTGTCCCCCGTCAAGCCTGGCATACTAACCTTCAATTGGAGACCAGCTTATTACGTTGCTCTGCTTTGATTTTTCTTCATCCCGAGCAAACAGCTAGTCTATCTGACCAACTTAGAGACTTGTTAGGGACAGTTAACTACCATTATCTAATCGTTTTTTTAGGCTACATTAAACTTTGTCATCAATGGTTATTGAGCCATCCTGATATCTCTCATCAACAGGATCGTCGCTCTCAATTACATCTTGGCTCATTATTATTGGAAGAGACTAAGTTAGCCGATTTTCTCACCACATCAGTATTAGAATCCAACAAATCAAATAACAATTTTTCTTCGTCATCATCACAGCAGACAGAATCTGACCAAGCAACAATTAGTCCAGAGTTTCAAGTCTCACAATCCATAGCAAAATTAAGAAAAAAAGCATTAACAACATGTTTAGCTAATGCACCCTTTCCTGTAATGATTCATACCCAAAATGGGGAAATTATTTATCTCAATCAAAATTGGTTAGAGGCTACTGGTTATAATGCTCTGGAAATAGGGACTATTAATCAGTGGAATCAAAAAGCCCAGGTAAAACAGCGAGAAATAGTTAAGCTTCCTGCAAAAGATCAAGAGCAATTATTGTCTAAATATGTCGCTTCAGCACATCAAACAACGATTGAAACTACCGTAGCTCTGAAGCAGATTATTGATTCTTTAATCGATATCGTTCCCGAAAATATTAAAGCCAGGGTCAATAGTGAAAATAAAGTTGCCGATGCCATTCGTAGTGAGGTAACAATCTCTACAAGTAGTGGCGAACAATTGTTTTGGGAATTATATTCAGCGGCGTTAAATTTGGATGGGGGTCAAGAGGAATTAACTATTGCGATCGCCCGAGATATTACCGATACAGTACATCATGAAATTAAACTAGCTGAAGTGGAGGCAAAACTGCGGTTAGCTTTAGAAGCTACCAACTCGGGTAACTGGAGTTGGGATTTGATTACCAATCAGGTTGAGGTGTGTCATTATGGACGTTCCATTTTAGGCTTAAATGATTTTGATGGGAGTTATGGCGGCTTTTTACAATCTATACATCCTGATGAAAGAGAGTCTATAGACCTGGCAGCAGCCAAAGCAATTCAAGCTGGACAGGATTTAGATTTGAAGTATTCTATTGTCAAATCTAATCAGGAAATTTCGCAGATTAGAGCCAAGGGTATATTAAATTACGATCAATCAGGACAACCCATTAGTCTAACTGGGGTAGTTACTGATATCACTGCAACAACATGTAATCAGCAACCATTACTCCCCAAAAACGAGGGTAATTCACAGGAAGTAGGCAGTAAAAAGTACGATAACCGATCAAGTCTTTCGGTTTCTCAGTTAACTCAAGGACAATCGCCAATAGCCTTAGAAACAATCATCAATCTTCTACCATACTATTTGTTCGTAGTAGACGTTAAGAGTAAGACCATCTTGTTGACTAATTCGGGCTTGAATCAGAGTCTTGCTCTCTCAGAATCTGAAATTATGGGCAAAACAATCGCCGAATGCTTTGGGCAAGAATATGTCTCTCAAATTATCTGGCAAAATGAGCAGGTCATTAGCTCCAAACAGGGGTTGCAAATCCAAGAAAAGGTAGAGTTGGCTGGAGAAATTCATTATTTTGATACTGTCGTTACTCCCTTATTCGATGCTCACGGAGAAATTTATGCTTTGTTACGAACCTCAAGTGACATTCCTGATTTAGCTGCTACGCAAGAAGAACTTTCACAACGTACTCTTCAACTAGAAGCGGCAAATCGAGAGCTAGAATCTTTTTCCTATTCTGTGTCCCATGATTTACAAGCTCCTTTAAGGGTGATTAATGGTTTTAGTCAAGTTTTGTGGTCAAACTATCAGCCTCATTTAGATGATCGCGGTAAACACTATCTCCAGAGAATCCAGGCCAACAGTCAGCGGATGAGCGACCTAATTGATGCCTTGCTGCAATTGTCTCGGATAACTCGCACTCAGATGAAGGTGGAGCAGGTCAATCTAAGTGCGATCGTCATGGAAATTACGGAAGAACTTCAGGCAGAAGACTCAGCACGCCAGGTTGAATTGACTATCGCGCCCGATCTTCAAGCTAAAGGAGATCCACAGTTACTAAGAATTGCTTTGAGTAACTTGCTACACAATGCTTGGAAATATACTTCTAATCGAACCTTAGCTAAGATTGAATTCGGCTCTATTACCCAGAATGATTCATCGTTAACTTTCTTTATCAAAGATAATGGGGCGGGGTTTGATCCTGAGTACGCTGATAAATTATTTACTCCCTTTCAGCGACTCCATAGTCAAGCAGAATTTCCTGGAACAGGAATTGGATTAGCTACCGTTCAACGAACTATATATCGTCACGGCGGTAAAGTATGGGCAGAGGGCGAGTGCGATCAAGGGGCAAAAGTTTACTTTACCCTTTGAGATGAGATCATTTGATAAGAGGTCAGCATTTAATTCAAATTAGATAATGTTTTGATCTTTTTTACTCAATTAATCCTTCAATATCGACTTTGTGTTCTAAAATCTTAAATAAAATAGACGATTATAAAGTTTTATTAAGAGAGGATTAGCCCATGTATATCGTACAGATTGCCTCCGAATGCGCTCCTGTAATAAAGGCTGGCGGGTTGGGAGATGTAGTTTATGGATTGAGCAGAGAATTAGACGAACGTGGTCATTGTGTCGAGCTAATTCTGCCGATGTATGACTGCATGAGATACGATCATATCTGGGGTTTGCATGATGCCTATCGGGATCTTGGAGTGCCATGGTATGGGGGAGAGATTAAGTGCGATGTCTTTTGTGGATGGGTACACGGTAGAGTTTGCTTTTTCATTCAACCCAAAAGCCAAGATCAATTTTTTAATCGGGGTTATGTCTACGGTGGTCATGATGACCCGATGCGCTTTGCTTTCTTTAGTAAAGCAGCAATGGAATTTCTGCTCAAAAGTAATAAGCGTCCAGACATTATTCATTGTCATGACTGGCAAACTGGTTTAGTTCCCGTAATGCTGTTTGAGATGTATCAATACTATGGCATGGAACGCCAGCGAGTTTGCTATACAATTCACAATTTCCGCCATCAAGGTAGTTGTGGTAACGAAATATTGGTAGCCACAGGTTTAAATAGACCCGAACATTATTTTGATTATTCTCGTTTGCGTGATAATTTCAACCCCTTTGCCTTAAATCTAATGAAGGGAGGAATTGTCTATTCTAATTACGTAAACACAGTTTCTCCTCATCATGCTTGGGAGGCTCGCTTTACAGATGTGGGTTATGGTTTAGGTCATACTCTGCAAATTCATCAAGCAAAATTTAGCGGCATTCTCAACGGAGTTGACTATAATTTTTGGAACCCTGAAAAGGATCAGCTAATTGCGGCAAACTACGATATTGATCGCCTCAAAGACAAAGCCAAAAACAAGCAGGCGTTAAGGGAAAGATTACTGCTAAATGATTCAGACAAGCCTATTATGGCTTATATTGGTCGCTTAGATGATCAAAAGGGCGTACATCTAGTTCACCATGCGATTTATTACGCTCTTCAGCAAAACGCTCAATTTGTGCTATTGGGTTCAGGAACATCGCCAGAGGTTAATAACAAATTCTTGCACGAAAAATATTTCCTCAATGATAACCCCGATGTCCACCTTGAGATTGGTTTTAACGAAGAATTGGCACACTTGATCTATGCCGGGTCAGATATGATAGTCGTCCCTAGTAACTTTGAACCCTGTGGCTTAACTCAATTAATTAGTCTGAAGTATGGTACAGTGCCAGTGGTGCGGGGAGTTGGCGGCTTGCTTAGTACTGTGTTTGACCGTGACTATGATCCCGATCATGCCCCTGAAAAGCGCAACGGCTATGTATTCTATCAAATGGATAATCAAGCTCTAGAGTCAGCTATGTCAAGGGCAATTGGACTTTACTATGATTATCCCAAAGAGTTTGAACAACTAGTACAGCAGGGGATGGAATATGACTATTCCTGGAAAAGCGCTGGGAATCAATATCTCACTGTTTATGAACACATTCGGTTCAAATAATTTGTTCTTAATAAATTGTCAGCTATGTTCGCTCAAGGCGATCGCATATACAATTAATTTCCCTTTTGAAACAATTTTTAAATCTGCTACGTTGTCGACTACATCTAGCAAAGTTTAAATATTTATAAAACTGTTTTTATGCTATCCATTATGATTGATCTGATAATATTTTTAACTCAATCAAATGGATAGCTTTTTTATTCCTGCTCAAAATTAGTTACATAATTTATAGCAGTACGTCTTTTGGTTAGGACATCTACTACTTCCTACTCCCTACTACATGCGGGCATAGCCCTTTGTTACTTACGAGCCAATATATTGTATCTCAAACATCTAACTTTGTAAGATTATATATGTGACCGATAATTATTTTTTGATGCAAGCAACGTCTGAACAACTCAAAACTATTATTATTTTTGCTCAATTAGAATCAGACTTTTTGGCAAAACTTGCTTTAGGATCTAAGGTACAATCATATAAAAAAATTGAGATATTAATTCATGAAGGAGATCTGTTACTGCCAAAACTATATGCCGTTTTAGAAGGTAAACTGTCAGCTCAAAAATTTTCTTCATCAGGAAAAGAAACAATTTTACGCCAGCTAATGCCAGGAGAAATCTTTGCTGCACCAGCTTTATTTGGCGATCGCATTGCTCCTGCTACAGTAGTTGCTCTTCAGGATACAAAAATTGTCACTATTGAAAAAGAAACGTTATTAGAAGTGATTCAATTAGCACCAAATATAGCCTTACAAATATTGAGTTGCTTCAATCAGCGACTTCAAGAAATGCATCAAACTATTCATGGTCTCATGTCAGAAAGAGCGATAATCAGATTGCTGCGTCTGATTATATATACTGCCAAACGTTATGGATTTGAAAAAACTACCGAAGGTATTTTCCTCAATCAAAAACTACCTTATCGGCAAATGGCTCGGATGATCGGCATTACTTATGAAGAATGTGTTCGACTGATGAAAAGAGATTTAAACTCTACTATTATTTATCGTCGAGGTGGTAACATCACGATTAAGAGTCTGGCTGAATTAGAAGAATTGCTGTGGCAAATGAATTAATTCACAATTGATGTTTTTAACTCCTAATTCTAAAGTACTGGCTAAAGTTGAGTAAATAAAAAGTTCTCAATAGATCTAGGAGTAAAATTTACGAATCTTTGCTATCACCTGGATATAAAGAATATTTTTAGGGAAAGCTAATAGGGTTAAATAAAATTGGAGAAAGAGAAGTTCAGTACTGTGCGTAGGTGGTTTCGCACAGCCAAGTTGCTATTTGTCAAGATTTTTAATTCTTGCTGCCAGAAGTATTATTTAATACATATTGAACTACAGACTTTTTATTTGAACTGAGAAAATATCTTTTGATTAACAGATAATCAACCACCAATGCGAAATTCAATGACATCCCCTTCCTGGACAACATAATCTTTTCCCTCCAAACGCAGTAACCCTTTTTCTTTAGCTGCTGTTTTAGAGCCTAATTCAACTAAAGCTTGATAGCTAATAGTTTCTGCTTTAATAAATTTCTTCTCAAAATCAGTGTGAATTACCGCTGCGGCTTGGGGGGCTTTCATCCCCGCCGTAATTGTCCAGGCGCGAGTTTCCTGTTCTCCTGTAGTTAAATAAGTACGTAAACCCAACAGATCATAAGTAGCACGAATCAAAGATTTTAAACCACCCTCTTCAACTCCCAAAGCTTCCAGAAAATCTTTAGTTTCTTCCTCCGAAAGTTCAATCAACTCTGACTCAACTTGAGCAGAAACAACTACCAGCTTGGCAGCCTCATCACTGACAAGCTGGCGCACCGATTCCACCCATTCATTTCCAGTAGCCAAGTCGTCTTCGGCGACGTTAGTGGCATAAATAATGGGTTTGTTGCTCAACAAACCCAATGGCTTGACCATCTGCAATTCATCTTCCGATAGCTCCATAGTGCGGACAGACTTACCATCATTGAGAACTTGAACTATCCGTTCCAAAAGTGCCACTTCTGCTTGCACATTTTTATCATTTTTGGCTCCTTTGCGTTGCTTGGCAATGCGCCGTTCTACCTGAGCCAAATCTGCCAAGACTAGTTCCAAATTAATAATTTCAATATCCCTTACTGGATCAACTGATCCAGCAACATGAATAATATCGTCATTATCAAAGCAGCGTACCATATGAACAATCGCGTCTACTTCGCGAATATTAGCCAAAAACTGGTTACCTAAACCTTCTCCTTTACTAGCACCCTCAACTAACCCCGCAATATCGACAAATTCAATTCTGGTAGGAACTAGCTTCTGAGAATTAGAAAGCTTCGACAAAACCTCCAGTCGATTATCTGGGACAGATACTACTCCAACATTAGGTTCAATAGTGCAAAAAGGAAAATTAGCGGCATCAGCCTTAGCATTGGCAACTAAGGCGTTAAACATAGTAGATTTACCGACGTTTGGTAGTCCGACGATTCCTGCTCTTAACATGACAACTTATATTGACTTCTAGGTTCAGTCTGCCAATTTTACTGCATTGCAACTGGATAACTCAAACATATAACCTCGACCCCAAACGGTTTTAATAAATTCGCCACGCTCATTACCTATTTTTTTGCGAATTCGTCCCACATGAATGTCGACCTTGCGGTCATCTCCCGAGTAATGATCATTTTGCCAAATTTTAGCGATTAGTTCGGCTCGATCCCAAACTCGATTTGGATTATTAGCCAAAAAATAAAGTAAATCAAATTCTAATGCAGTTAGAGAAATAAGACGGCTATTTAAGATAACTTCGCGGCGATAAAAGTCAATTTCCAAATCCCCTAAGACAATCGACTTTTGGCTGAAAGAAGATGAATTAGAGTTGTTACCTCTTCTAAACAAAGCATCAATTCTTGCTTTAAGAATTTGCAAATCAAAAGGTTTAGTTATATAGTCGTCTGCACCTCTAGCAAATGCTTCCAAAATATAGCTATTGTCCTTCATTGAACTTAGCATGACGATTAAGACATTAGTATGGCGTATTTCCTCACAAAAATTAAATCCTGTGTCATCTGGCAAATTAATATCCAAAATAACTAAGTCTGGTTGGAAGCTCTTGAATTTATGCCTAGCTGTCGTACAGTCAGTAGCTATTTCAGTTTGATAATCATTATATGAAAGAAAACGATCAATTAAGTGTTGTAGGGTAACATCATCATCGACAATGAGAATTTTTTTTTACTATTTTGCATGGTGCTATAACAGTTATTTAATAAATTCACTTTTAAATACCTTTGATGTTATTTATTTATGACTCTAAAACAATATCAGAATAATTACGGAGGTTGAGATAAGATAAAGCTATTTTCACCTAATCTTTATACAAAAAATAGTCTATATAAAGTTGATATTAAACTACATCTAAAATAGACGCAGAAAATACTGAAGTTGCTTGTCTTATAAATTGGGCAATTATTCTAGATAATTTCTCTATAGTTATTGTCTATCTAATTTATGCTGAGGGTTGCTGCTGACAAAGTGTCTTCGTGTTCAAGAAGAAATATGGTTTCATATCTCTGACAAACGAATATAGATAGTTTAAACAGAAGTTTTGTGCCGATTTTAGCGAAATCGTCTAAGACAGAGATCTCAAATGGGTTCTATACATAGAGGTTTACGGTGATATTGTTAGTTAAGAAGAGACTTTGCCTAAATATTTGCTCACAAAAGCTAGGGTGGTCATTAATGTTTAAATTAATAAAAACATGATAGGTACTTGTAATGCTGTATTGCTATGGTTACATGCGCGCTGGTTATTATTTCGCCTAACCAAAACTATTATTTTTGAGCTACTGCACATTAAACATGAAAAGTTGGGTCAAACTCGCGCGTATATGCGGACAAGTCCTCTGTCTTGCGCCTACATGCGTGCAAGCCCTTTGTGGCGGCGCGGGGTCGCTCGTCAAATTTTTAATTATTGCTGTGTTAAGCCTAAGCCTAATTTTAGGATTTGAGCTTGATGTGACTGCTCAGGTAAGGGCGGGGCTTGTGTCGTCCGTCAATCCAAAACAACTTGTTGCTCAAGCTCATCGGCAATACCATCAGGGAAAACCTGGTGCGGCAATTCATCTTCTAGAGCAAGCTCAGGCAATATATCGACAGCAACAGCAACTTTTACCCCAGGCTCAGGTGTTGGCTTTAATTTCTTTGGCACAGCAACAGTTAGGCAATTGGCAACTTGCTCACCAGAATCTGGAAAGGAGTTTTGCTCTAATTCAAAACATTCCGTCCAGCAAGGCTAAAACTCAAGCGTTGGGACAGATGCAGAACGCTAAGGGACATTACCATTACGCTAAAGGACAACATAAACAAGCTTATTTAGACTGGCAGCAGGCAGAAAAACTTTATCGCCAGCTTAACGATCCCTTGGGAATTGCGGGAACAATACTTGATCAGGCAGAAGCACTGACTAAAATGGGCTTTCATCGTCGTTCCTGTAATCTAATCCTGGTCGCTTTTGAGCAACCTGAATATCGTTGTCTTGCTTTAACCGACAGCCAAATTAAGACTATTATCAATCAGGCACAGGATAAGCGTGAATCTTGGCAGGTGGCGGGTTTGAATAGTATGGGTAATAGTCTGCTGTCGATGGGGAGACTAGTTCGTGCCCAGACATTGATTCGGGCTAGTTATCGTCTAGAGTCAAACTCGCGCGTTCCCTTGCGCCCTTCGGCGGCGCGGGGTCGCTCGTCAAGTATGCCGAGATTTGACCCGATCAACCATGCCAAAACATTACTCAGCTTAGGCAATATTAATCGTGCGATCGCTTTTCAGAAAAAAGCACGATCAGACTGGGATAGCTTTGTCAGCCATAGCCAACAAGCTATTCGCTACTATCAACAACTGAAACACAATCAAGCCCCTCTAATCCCGAAAATAAGGTCATATCAAATAATGGGGCAGCTAAACCAACTATCATTATTGATCGCGACCGAGAAATGGTCACAAGCCCGCACTTTAGCCAATAAAATTCAGCTTGAGCTACTGCAACAGGCAAACCCCTATGCTCCTATAAAATTTGCCAGTAGTCTTGAGCGACTTAAGCAGCATCGTGTGACCATCAAATATTCTTGGTATGATCTTGCCGATATGTATCGTGGAGCTATCGAGCAAGCTCAAGTATCTGGAAATCGACGACTTGAATCCTATGGCTGGGGATACCTGGGTAAATTATCGTGGCAGCAGCATCTGAAATTAAAAAACACCCCTCAACAACAACTACAACAAGCTTTGCTCCTAGCTCAGACTGAGAATGCCCCAGAGATAGCTTATCGCTGGCAATGGCGGTTGGGGCAAATCTACCGTCAACAGCAACAAAAACCAAGGGCGATCGCACTTTACCAGGCAGCATTGACTAATCTGGGGAATTTACGGGGTGATTTAACTCTCTTATCTCGAGAAGTTCAGTTTAACTTTCAAGAAAAAATTGAGCCTGTATATCGCGAATTTGCTGATTTGTTATTGGACGATTCAGCTTCTGATTACGAGCTAGAGCTAGCTCGTAATGTTATTGAAATACTTCAAGTTGCGGAACTGGATAACTATTTTCAGGATGCCTGTATAACTTTTGAACCCAAAAGTATTGAGCAAATAGACTCAGATGCAGCCGTAGTCTACACAATTATATTACCAGACCGTCTAGAAGTTATTCTAGCCGCCAGTAGAAAGGAGCCTGAACCCCATAAGATTTTGCGCCATCATACCTACAAGATTACTCAAAAAGAGCTGGAATCAAAAGTTAAACTATTAAGACGCTACATAGCTGAACCAGATAGATTGTCAGAAACTCGGGAACTCTCGGCACAAGTTTATAACTGGCTATTGAGACCATTAGTATCAGACTTGAAGCAGCAGCACCCAAAAACCTTAGTTTTTGTCCTGGATGGTATTCTTCAAACTATTCCCATGGCGGCATTATACGACGGTCAACATTATTTATTAGAGAAATATGCCCTTGCTTTAACCCCTGGCTTAAGGTTAGTTAATCCCCAGAAAAATTCTCAACAAAACTCTTTTGTGGCGGGAGGAATCAGTAAATATTTACGGGTAGAAGAGCAGGAATTTGCCGCTTTAACTAAAGTCCCTCAAGAGCTAACTACTTTTAACAATTGGGATAGTCAAGTTTTGTTGAATGAGAAATTTACCCCGAGCAATCTGCTAGAACAACTCAACTCAACCTCTGCTAACATGATCCATTTAGCCACTCATGGTCAGTTTCGACCCAATCCGCAACAGACCTTTTTGCTGATGTGGCAAAAATTACTAACGATTCAAGAATTTAGTATCTTATTGCAAAGCCACATTAAAGCAATTCGTAACCCAATTGATCTCTTGGTATTGAGTGCCTGCGATACAGCAATTGGCGATCGCCGTGCGGCTTTGGGTCTAGCAGGCATTGCCGTCAGAAGCGGGTCTTTAAGTACTCTAGCTACTCTTTGGCAAGTCAATGATGATTCAACTGCTGAATTGATGCAGCACTTTTATCAAAACTTAAAGGGAACAAGCAAGGCAGAAGCACTACGTCAGGCTCAATTGCAACTTTGGTCTACCCCCGATAAAGATTGGCAAGTTCCTGCTTTCTGGTCGGCTTACATCATCATTGGCAACTGGCAATAACCAACTTTAATTTTATTTCTTTATTCAGTCACTTGATGATTGATTTGGGTTGAGTCCTCTGCTTTATAACTACCGCCAATACTAGGAAGTCCTTGAAGTTCAACTCCTCTAGCACCAATCAAATTTTGCCAGTCTTGTTCTAAACTCAAATTAAGCGGATTATTTTGATAGTCACTCAATAATTGGTCAATCGCATCGTACCAGATACGGTGATTACCGTAAATTAGATGATGACCCTGAGGATTATCGATTAACTCTAGGTGAAGTTGAGAATTGAGCGCAATGCGACTAACCCATCCTTGAACATATTGAGCCGAGGCCACCTGAGAATCACAATAAATCTTGACATACCAGCGATACCATTGGCCAACCTCTAATGGAGCAGCAGTATTGGGTAAGGTAAAGCTCTTATAACCTGGTTCTTGATCTAACTGCGAGCGAGATCGCCAAACATCTTCTCTAGCTTCATTCTGCACCACAAATTCGACCTGGCTCTTTTGAGTCAAGGCTTCGGGAAAATAAACCCAAAAACGAGGACGTTTCAGTACGGTTTTTCCTGTTCGCGAAACAGGTACTAAGGCTTGAAAATTAGAAGCATTAGCACAACTTCCGCGACTCTCTCCCGCAGTTTGTTGTCCAGGACGCCCTGTGCCTGAAAAATCCAACGCATCTCGCTGTTCTTGCTTTTTCGGGGTTTGCTTCTTGGCAAGGATCAGATTCTTTGGTTTCCAGGAAGATACTTTAGGCTGCTCAATTGCTGATGATTGCCTTGCTAAGGGAGTCGAAGTTAATAGTAAACAGATAATGGCTGTAGTCAATGTTCTCTTGGAACAGCGCATTGCGCTATCATCATCGCCCAGGGATGACTTTGTCTCCACAGGCTGGCAGCGCGTAGCGCAGATTACGCTTCGCGTACCATAAAGGAACGTCGTCTTCTTACGACAATGGCTCATGGGGGAAACCCCCAAGACCGCCTTGTCGCGCTTCGACGACTGGCAATGCGTAGCATTGCGCGCAGCCAAGTCGAGACATGCGGCTAAAGTCTTTATAGCAATGCTCTGCGCGGGCAGTATCAAGACTGAGGGAAACCCACAGCTACGAGCCCTTGCGAATGCGCTGTGAGCCTGTAGCTTCAAGAGCTGCATTGACCTGGTCAATAGACTTCTCATGTTAAAACATCTATGTTCTGGATTGCTTCGATTCTGAAGCTAACTTGTAGTTCAATAGTGTATGAATTTACATAGCTATTCATCAATGCTAATAGAATTGCACCATTCTGGATTATTGGCTATTGTTTATCTGCCAAAACCGTTAAGTTTTGTAGCATAAATTAATCTACTTTAGTTACTATTTTATAACTTTATCAGGTGAAATCACTGGGCAGGCACGGGGCATACAAGCTGCCGAACAGTGCTTCGCCTCTGCGACGAAGTTTCTGTAAGATGCGCCGAGCGCAATCTTTCCCTTCGGGGCTGCGCCTCTGTGCTTTGGTGTGATGTCATCAGCGCGAAACGTCCTTCAATGGCGCGACGCACCTTTTGCGCTCCAGGACTCATAAATTCTAAGGGCAGAAGTGTGACAAAGGCGAGAGTTTTAAGGGCGTAATCTGGACAAAGGGTTGACCCTTTGTCCTACGAGTGCTTGCACCGTCCGCACTGCGCTTATGTCCACTAAACCCCGCTTCCCAGAACGAACAAACTAAGCAAGGTTCCACTATTCCATAAACAGTGTAACAACATGGGAGCTAGTAAATTTCGCGATCGCGTATAAACAAACCCCAGGACAATTCCTAGAGTAGCCAGAGGCAAGACTTCAGATAAACTGAGGTGGGCAACGGCAAATATTAACCCACTAATGATAATAGCTCCATTAACTGAGACATATTTGGTTAGAGAGGGTAACAAAAAACCACGAAACATAATCTCTTCAAAAACTGGGGCAGCAATTGAGGCTGTGGAAAAAAAAACCGCTAGTGCCACCTTGTCCTGTGCCTGTAAAGCCAAAAATAGCAGAGGATTACTTCCGCCCTGTCCTTGCCAAATCTGCTGATTAATTAAAGATACTATTAATACTAAGGGAATAGCTACTAAATAGCCGCCAAACCCCCATAGAAACCAATTTGAATTAAATTTAAATTTGAACCAATCTGAGGGCAGGGGAAAAAATGACCTAAGGGATAAGTAAAGTACCGTAATACCGCCAGCAGCCATTAAAAGATAAGTACCTAATACATATAAGGCTTTAATTCTTAAAGGTGAATTAACAGGATTAATATTGAATACTCCCAATAGTAAAGGCAAGACAAACTGACCAATAAAGAAAAATCCGACAATCAAAACTTGCCAAGTAATCTCCCAATCCCAGGGAGTTGACCAAGTAGTATCACTATTAGTGGCAATAATCGCAGTTTCGGGTTTAATTAATCTCTGGATTAGCAACGCCACCAGCAAAATTACCCCGCCAATGCCTCCAAAAAAAGGAATACCGATAATGACAGCCAATTTAATCACTGAATTAGCCGCAACTTTTAACTCCTGCTGTTGTAGTAAAGCTAAATTCTCTTCTAGGTGATTAAGCTGATTCAATTTAGCCAAAGTCTGATAGCGAAACCAGCTATCTAAATTATTGGTAATGGTTGCCACACCAGACTCTACTGACTGATCAGATGTACCTTGCCATAGCTGCTTGAGGAGCATTGCCGTTTGAGAGTATGGATTTTGTGGGTCGTTAATACGTTCAATTTCTCGTGACCAAACAGAAATAGCCTCCTCTGGCTTGTTTTGGACAGCGCTTAAAATTCCTTGTTTTAAATCGAGTTCATTAATGAACTGTTCCAACTCAACAATCTGCTGCTGCTGTTTATTTAGAGAAAAATTGTAACTAGATTGATCTGTCGTTTCTAGTTCAGACTGCGCTAATTCTAGTTGCGACTTAAAATTATCACGGCTAGTAGTTGATTCTTGTCGCACTTGGCGATACTTTTTACTAGCTGCTTCGTAAGGATTTTCACCAACTAAAGAACTAACAGCACTATTGAGATCAAAATCGTCCGTAGGTAGTGATTTAAACTCAGCTACGTGAAGCACTAAGTTGGTCTGATACAGTTCTAATCGGCTCTGAATTTGAGGTTGAGCCAGACTATCTTTTAAAGAAAAGCTAATTTGAGCGATCGCGAATATAGTTAGCAAGGCTAAGATTGCTCGTTTGATCGTCATCTATCCTCCGAGACGAAATTTGTATAGTTATTTTTTATATTTAGTATCTCCTGTCTGGCAATTGTTATCAATTGTCTGATAATTTGATTTGAATTAGCAGCATGATGATGTTTCTCTGATTTTTATGGGAATGATAAATATGAGAATTTCAACTAGTTATTATGCCAAGAAAAGCCGACGAATACGCAGTTCATATTTTAATTTCTGGTGGTCACCGAGAAGAAGTTAGGTTTAGCACTGTACAAGACTTTCAGAAATGGTATAGTACCGAACTAATGCCAAAATCTGATTCAGCAGATTTTGTCAGTGTGCCCATTAAAAACATCCAAGGAGAATATATGGTATTGCGCCCTCAAAGCGTACTAGCAATTAGAGTTGAACCAGTATTTCTCGGAAGCGTTGAAAGATTTTAGGCATCAGCAAAATATTAAAGCGTTTGGCTCAAACCTTTCCTAGCTGACTTAGATAACTCAATAAATCTGCCATTTCTTGCTTGCTGGGCTGAAATTTTGGCATAGGAGGAGTTCTGCCACTGACTACCTGAGTAATAATTTCTCTTTGAGATTTTCGCCTACTAATATTTTCTAGTCTCGGTCCGACATTTTTATCAGCCTGTAGGTTATGACATCCAGCACAGTTGATCTGAAAAATAGCTAATCCCTTTTGCGGCTCTCCACTGAGAGCCAAGACATCATGAGTATAGGGATCAGAACCTTGTTGCCAATAGATACCCAGGACGCCGCAGGCAACCACCAAAAGAATTGCCATAACGGTTATGATGAGACGATTTAGCCAAGCACAAGATTGGACTAACTGGTTATCCACAGTTGATTTAAAGAAAGTTTATGAACGTTTATCTATATTTGTGTATGATTTATAAGATAACTTAGAATCTGGTAGTTGGGCTAACTGAAAGTCGCACTTGCAACCTAAAAATTTTGAATTTGTGAGAAATTTGACAAAAATTGAGCTAGCTTTATGTTGTTTGGGGTGGCTAGAAATGAACCAGATGACAGAGGCGACAAAATTAGCGTAGGATAAAAGCTAAATAAATAATTTGTTTTTAGGAGATATCTTTAGAATGATAGAACCCCTGCTTTTAGGAATTGTGCTGGGTTTAATCCCCATCACCCTAGCTGGACTGTTTTTTGCTGCTTACATGCAGTACAAGCGTGGCAACCAGCTTGGCATTGACTAATTAGCTTGCCCCTCTGTTTATCGCTAGATAACTTAGCAAAAGCCGTAGCTAATCACTGCAAGATCTTGATTCCTGGATTGAAATCGTCAGTTTGCTTCCAGGAATCATTTTGAATAAAAGCTAATCTATGGCGCAGATGAAGGTTGAGATAGTTGCGTGAAACCTTCAGTAAACTCCAGATTGTAAATGTCTTTCCCTTGAAACTGAAGCCTGGCTTTTCTGCCGTAAGCTGCCGCACTCAGCTTTATTTCTAAATAGTTCACAGGTTTAAAAGGCAAATGTTCAGACCATTCAATCACCGTAATGCCTGGATCAACTTCAATACCTGACCAGTATATCTCAGGATAAATATTCTCTACTTGATTCGGTTCTAAGCGGTATAAATCTAAATGATACAAGGGTAGACGACCATCTAAATATTCATTAATCAGAGTAAAAGTGGGACTTACTACTGGTTCTGGGATCAACAACCCTTCACCAATACCCTGAACTAAAGTTGTTTTTCCTGCTCCTAAGTTACCAGTTAGCAATAGGGTAGTTCCTGCAACCAGGTTTCTTCCTAGCTCATATCCAAGACGGAAGGTGTCCTCAGAAGTAGAAAGTAGGAGCGTAGTCATGATTTACAAATTAGGCTGAGTCAAACTAGATGCAATAATCAAAAGTTTATCTAAATTTCATGTTAATCGACACGATACAATACACTTCCTTTATATTTAGTTGCTAGATTATCAATAAGCCAAGTAACTTTAAGTTGGGATAACAAAGTAGGATAGGCTGTTTAGAATATCAGACTTTGTTACTTCCCTTATTTCTTCACCCTAGTTACTATGCCACTCTAACCTTAGACTACATCTTAGGCTGCCATTTACCACTGTACCATCGTAGTAAAACTCTAGCTAGTTGACTAGAACTATGGCGTACATGCCCAGTAACTGAATCTTCTTCCATTACGTTAGCCATAACTATTCTACGGTGGAGCTGGGCAATTTCCTGTCGGTCTAATTCTACAGGATGAGAATTCTCCAAAGCATAATGCTCTAATGATCGAGGACTAGGCGGTTTGCGATGTACCAGAACAGCATCAAACAACTTTCTTTTACTGACTCGATCAATTTCTCGAATATGATCAGCAACGCTATAGCCCTCGGTTTCCCCTGGCTGAGTCATAATATTACAAATGTAAATACGGGGTACATTTGCTTTGGCGATCGCATCTCGTATTTCTGGAACCAACAGATTGGGAATAATGCTGGTATAGAGACTACCAGGACCGATAATGATGTATTCGGCCTCTTGAATTGCTTTAACTGCTGTGGGCAGTGCAGGAGGATTGGCGGGAATACAGCCAATATTTTTGATTCTGCCCTGAGCTTGGGGAATATTAGATTCTCCCTCAATTAATCTGCCATCTTCCATCTCAGCCCATAAGCTAACGTCACTCAGGGTGGATGGCAACACCTTCCCGCTAATAGCTAGAACTTTAGAACTAGCAGTGGCAGCTTGTTCTAAATCTCCTGTAATCTCGCTCATCACCGTCAGAAATAAATTGCCAAAACTATGACCCACTAAACCGTCTCCTGCTTGAAAACGATATTGAAATAGCTCCGTCAGCAATTCTTCTTCATCAGCCAAAGCCGCTAAACAGTTGCGAATGTCACCAGGGGGTAGTACGCCAATTTCTCTTCTCAGTCTTCCCGAAGAACCGCCATCATCAGCTACTGTAACAATCGCCGTAATGTTACTGCTATATTCTTTCAAGCCTCGCAATAGAGTCGATAGCCCAGTGCCTCCCCCCACTACCACAATCTTCGCCCCCCGATTAAGGCGACGACGATCTAAGAGCATATCTACCAATTTTTTGTCTTTATCAACCCCCAAAACATCGGTAATCGAACCCATAGTTCTTGATTGTCCCCAATAAATCAAAAAAATGCCGACGATTAGGACGATTGGACCCGAAATATAACTAGGGACAACCGTAGTTAAAAATTCCAGAAACAGCGCCGTTAAAGACAACAAGCGATATATTGGCGTCAGCTTACTCCAAATTGCCGTCCCAACTATCACCAGTAGAAAACCACTGGCACTTAATAGAAGCCATCGTTTGATGAATAATCCAGGAGATAGCCATTTAAATATGCGATTGCGGCGACGAGGTTTTTTTTGGTGTGAGAATGAATTTTTCATCCCAAATTAAAGAACGTTTTCAAGGTAGATGCCAAAGTCAATAAGATAAACATATACCATCAAGAGCTAAACGACTCGTCAGGTTAAGCTTAAACAAGCGCAATCTACTAATCTTTTAAACAATTAAATTTATGCTTTTGGAGTCAACAGTATCCTGTCTAAAATGCAAATTAAAATCTTAGGACTCGATCCAGGAATCGCTATTTTAGGCTTTGGCACTATTATTTGCCACCAATCTCCGCAGATTAGTAATCATAGCGTGGTAAAACTAGATGACTTTGGTACCATTGAAACTGCTGCCCAGACTCCTTTTGGCGATCGCCTGTGTACTATCTATAATGACCTGCATACTTTGATCGACGAGGTTGATCCTGATTTAGTGGCAGTTGAAAAATTATTTTTCTATCGCATGAGTCATACTATTACCGTAGCTCAAGCTAGGGGAGTTTTGATGTTAGTTCTGGGTCAGACAGGTTTGCCTTATGTAGAGTTCACGCCTCCAGAAATCAAAAAAACCCTCACAGGATACGGTAAAGCAGATAAAAGAGAAGTTCAATTAGCTGTAGCCCGTGAGCTAGCTTTGGAGCAGATACCTAATCCAGATGATGCTGCCGATGCCTTAGCAATTGCTTTAACGGCATGGTTTCATAACTGTAACCATGCTAGCTAGATCTGTGAGTTGTTTGTTGCACCAGCAGTTTTTCAGACTAATTCCCCTCGCATTACTGTTACCGCCTGCCCCAATAAAGTAACCCGATCACCGCCATCATAGTTAATTTTGACTACTCCCCCACGCTCAGAAGCCTGATAGGCTATCATCTGATCTTTTTGCAAGCGATCACGCCAATAGGGGGCAAGACAGCAATGAGCGGCACCTGTTACAGGATCTTCATTGATGCCTAAACCTGGGGCAAAAAATCTGGATACAAAATCATATTCTGAGCTGGCATCAGCTTTACTAGTGACTATGACGTTTGATATTGGCAGCTGTTGCAGTAGAGTAAAGTTGGGCTTTAATTGACTTACCTGCTCTGCCGTGGCAATTTCCACCAAGTAGCCGAGGGAATTATAGGAAACTGTTTTAATTGGTACTCCTAAAGCATCCCCCAATTTAGTAATAGGTGGAATATCTTGTGAGCGGCTTACGGGAAAATTTAATTCAATCCAGTCATTTTGATATCGAGCCGTTAGAATACCGCTTTTGGTCTTAAACTGAAGCTCTTGACTAGGATCTGCGTAGCCTTCTGTCCACAAAACATGGGCGCTAGCTAATGTTGCATGGCCGCACAGAGGAACTTCGGTTGCAGGAGTAAACCAACGCAGATCATATTGCTGCTGTTGCTGATGATGTAAAATCACTGGGCGGTCACGAGTTACGCCCTCAAAATTTGCGCTTACATCCATTAAAAATGCCGTTTCCGAAAGATTCATCTCCCGCGCTATGAACTGCAACCACTGGTCATCTTGAGGAAATGATAAAACGCATACCGCCGCAGAATTACCCCGAAATTTTTGCTTGGTGAATGCATCTACTTGTATTACAGGCTGTCTCATATACTTCTAGTATTTGGTAAAGTTGAATAAAGTTTGCTCAAAAGATACAGAATAATTACGATAAATTTTGGTTTGATTAATTTTAAAAATAATGCAGCTCGATGCTGTAAACGCCTAAAGTTCATACAATAGTAGATAAAGAATTTTATACGAGCAAATTTATGAAGCGTAATAATCCACCAGATCTGTTACCATTTTTAGGATTGAGTATCGCCACCAGCCCTTTCATAATAAGCATTCTGACTTGCTATTTAGTAGCAGAGTTGATGAGAGAGCTTGGTAATATGAGCGAAGAAGTATTTCGCTCAGAACGCTTGCCCGTGATAAATTTTACTAATTTTAGCGACAAATGAGACTAACTTGAGCTGAATTACCCCAAAGGTTTTCGTGGGTAAAAAAGTCAGCCATGTTGCCGTCATAATAAGTAGCTGACCCTGCCCTTCGAGGGCAAGGCTTGTATGTCCCGTAAAAAGCTTGGGTCTACAGATCAAAGAGACCTAAGCCTTAATTGCTTTATAGAATATTTCGAGCGTAAGCATCTTACTGAACTGTAGTTAGGGTTTGATGGACAGAACTGTTGGATGATTCTTCAAGATCTTTAAAATATTCTGGTTGATTAAAGCTTAAATCCCATTTTTACTTAAACTAAGACTTACACACGCCAAGCAGAGGTTTTTATGAGTTCGGTTGTTCAATCTTCAATCTACAATCTAGAAGAAGCGAATGTAGCTGATGCATCCCACTTACTGCTGCGTCATCGGCAAAAATTAATTGAGGATCTGTGGGAGTCAGTATTACGTTCTGAATGTGGTCAGGAAATGCTGGATCTTCTCCAAAAAATGCGATCGCTTTCCTCTGCTGAAGGTCAAGTGACAGATTCATTTCCCCAGTCTTCGGTGCCACAGCTAATTGAAAAGCTTAATCTTGATGATGCCATTCAAGGAGCTAGAGCTTTTGCTCTTTATTTTCAGTTGACTAATATTGTTGAACAACACTACGAATCGAGAGAACAAAAGCAAGCCCAGCGGGTTACTCAGATTAAACCTTTGGGCAAAAATGCTCATGGTAATGGCAATACTTCCCATTCTCAGTCTATTGGCAAGTCTTCTGAGGAGAAGAACCCAACTCTGGGAGGGGAGTTAGCTGATAATTGGGTCGAACCCAGTATTTCTAGTAATAATCAAGCTGGGTTGTTTCATTGGCTATTTCCTTATCTCAAAGAGATTAATATGCCACCGCTGATGTTACAAAGATTACTAGACCAATTAGATATCAGGCTAGTTTTCACCGCTCACCCTACAGAAATTGTTCGCCACACGATTCGCAAGAAACAACGTCGCATATCTCACATCCTAGAGCAACTAGACATTGCTGAAGAAGTGATGCGAGAGATTGGCTTACCAGAATCTTGGGAAGCCAACGAAGCAATTCGCCAGCTTACAGAGGAAATTCGCCTGTGGTGGCGTACCGACGAACTGCATCAATTTAAACCCAAAGTTTTGGATGAGGTGGATTATTCTCTACACTATTTCCAGGAAGTTTTATTTGATGTTATTCCTCAGTTAGCTTCACGCTTAAAACAGTCTTTAGGCGATTCTTTCCCTAGCTTAGTCGCTCCGACCCATAATTTTTGTTATTTTGGCTCTTGGGTAGGTTCAGATCGCGATGGCAACCCTTTTGTGACGCCTCAAGTAACTTGGGAAACAGCTTGTTACCAAAGAAGAATTGTAATTGAAAAGTATCTAGATTCAATCGATCAGCTTAGGGAACTATTAAGCTTGTCTCTGCATTGGAGTGATGTCAGGCAAGAGTTACTAGACTCTTTAGAGCAAGATCAACAACAGATGCCAGGTATCTATGAAGAATTGGCAATTCGCTATCGTCAAGAACCCTATCGTCTCAAGTTAGCTTATATTGCTCAAAGATTAAAAAATACCCTAGAACGCAATCGAGCATTATCTTCTGCTGCTGGAAGACAAGCTATCTCCGAAATTAATACCGATAATATTTATGCTTCGGGAGATGAATTTGTTGCTGAATTGAGATTAATGCAGAACAGTTTAGCTGCTACTAGCCTGCACTGTCGTGAGCTAGATAATTTGATTTGTCAGGCAGAGGTTTTTGGGTTTAGTTTAGTGGAACTAGATTTTCGCCAAGATTCATCGCGCCATAGTGATGCGATCGCTGATATTACTGCTTATCTTCAGGTACTATCAAAGCCATACGATGAACTATCTGAAGCAGAAAAAACTGCTTGGCTAATTCAGGAATTAAAAACTCGTCGTCCTCTAATTCCTGCGGAAATGCCTTTTGACGACGCTACCTGTGAAACAATCGAAACTTTCAAGATGTTACGTTTGTTGCAGCAGGAGTTTGGCACCAAAATCTGCAAGACATACATCATTAGCATGACCAACTTTGTCAGTGATGTTTTGGAAGTCTTGTTACTAGCGCAAGAGGCAGGACTATACGATCCAGCAACTTGCCACACAGCTATCAGGATTGTTCCTCTATTTGAGACAGTAGAAGATTTGAAACGCGCTCCAGCAGTGATGCGAGAACTGTTTGAGTTACCTCTATACCGCACGGCATTGGCGGGGGGTTATCAACATGTGTCAGCCCACCAAAACGCAGGCACTAATACTCTAGAAGTTTTGCAGCCCAACGATTTACAAGAAGTAATGTTGGGCTACTCCGATAGCAATAAGGATTCTGGTTTTCTCAGCAGTAACTGGGAGATTCACAAAGCACAACGAGCATTACAAAAAGTAGCCTCTGAATTTGGCATTTCCCTGCGAATTTTCCATGGTCGTGGCGGCTCAGTTGGTCGTGGAGGAGGTCCAGCCTACTCGGCAATCTTGGCTCAACCAACAGATACGATTCAGGGCAGAATTAAAATTACCGAACAAGGAGAAGTCTTAGCTTCTAAATATTCCCTACCTGAGTTAGCTCTGTATCATCTAGAAACAATGACCACTGCTGTTATTCAATCTAGTTTATTGGGTAGCGGATTTGATCGGGTAGAACCCTGGAATCAGATTATGGAAGAATTATCAGCGCGATCGCGAACTGTATATCGTTCTTTAATTTACGAGCAGCAAGATTTTGTCGATTTCTTTCATTCGGTTACGCCAGTGGATGTCATCAGTCAGCTACAAATCGGCTCTCGTCCTTCAAAACGCCCAGGTAAAGGTAACGCCAATAAGAAGAAAGATATGAGCAGTTTACGGGCTATTCCATGGGTGTTTAGCTGGACTCAAAGTCGGTTTTTATTGCCAGCGTGGTATGGTGTAGGTTCTGCTCTGCAAGGATTTTTAGAGCAGGAACCAGAGAAAAATCTTGACTTGTTACAATACTTTTATGTTAAGTGGCCTTTCTTTAGGGTCGTAATTTCTAAAGTCGAAATGACTTTAGCCAAGGTAGATCTCCAGATTGCTGAGCATTATGTTAAAGAATTGTCACATCAGGATGATTTAGAACGCTTCCAAAAGCTATTTGCTCAAATTTCCAAAGAATACAATCTAACCAAAAAGCTAGTTTTGCAGATTAATGGTCAGAAAAAGCTGTTAGATGGCAATCTCGAACTACAGCGATCTGTACAGTTGCGTAATGGTACCATCGTTCCCTTAGGTTTTTTGCAAGTTGCATTAATCAAGCGGCTGCGTCAACAAAATGATAAGTCTCAAGCTTTGCATTTTCGCTTTAGTAAAGAAGAGCTACTGCGAGGTGCAATGTTAACCATTAATGGAATTGCTGCGGGAATGCGTAACACAGGATGATCTCAATAGATGAGGGGAAATGAGAGAGTGTTTGTAAATGAAAAATTAAACTACTGGGGTAGGGGGGTAATGGAGTAGTGGGGTATTTGGAGTAATGGAGTATTGCTCTTCACTACCTCCCACCTTCACCAACTTTCGTCCTTAAGATTTACTTTACAAACAGTTTCTGAATGAAAGTAATGTAGAATCGATAATTTCTTTTCCTCTTCCTTATTTATCTTTATCTATAAACTAATAAAGTAAATCGAAAACAGCTACCAGATTCAGGAGAGCTATCTACCCAAATTTGACCATAGTGGGCTGAAACGATCTGACAGCAGGTAGCTAAACCCAGTCCATAACCTTTTTCCGAAAGGTCTCGCTGGAGACGAAAGCTATTCTCAAAAATACGGTCTTGCTTCTCTGGAGGGATTCCTGGCCCGTTATCACATATACTAATTTGAACTTTTTGGTTAGTTCGATGGAGAACAGATAAAGAAATCTTGCCACCTTGAGGTGTATATTTGATGGCATTATCAAGCAGATTGCCTATTAGCTGACAAATCAACTTTTCATCAGCGTAAATTTGAGGAATGTCTTGAGGAATGTCTTGAACAAAATCCATTGATTTCTGCTTAAGCCTGGCATCAAATTGACTAGATATCTCTCGACATATAGTATTTAAATCTAACGCTTCAGGCTTGAGTGATAAGCGCACATTTGAGTTTTGAGAATTTTGCAGGAGTTCACTGATCATGCTATCGATGATCTTAAATTGATTTTTGGCCTGGCGAAACAGCCTTTGCTTGAGAATTTGACGTTTAGCATCTTCTAACTCAGCATTTTTCTCAGACAATTCGATGGTTTCAACTGCCATAGAAACAGCGGTTAGGGGAGTACGCAAATCATGAGCAAGCATCGCTAGAATTTTGTCCTTGAAACTTAGTTGCGCGGCTAACTCTTCTTTTTCTCGTTTGAGTTTAAATATTTCGTCAGACAATCTAATGTCGTGGGCATAATAATATTCTGGAGGTGTATCAGCAGAATCTAAATCATCATTAGAGACCCCATTATTGTTGGAGATGCTAGTTGCTTTCCATTGCGGCCATCGCTTTTCTAGTTGCTTAATTAAATCACTACCAGCTAAAACTTGCCTTGGTGCAGGAGCCATCTTAACTAAAGCAGGGGTCGCAACTAACTTCAAAAATTCGACGAGATGAGGCTGTTTTTCAATCTCAACCACTTCCAAATTAAATAAATGTTCAGAGTGTAAATTCTGTAAATAAGACTGGATCTGTTGAACCTGCTCATTAGAGGAAGAGCGCTGATCGACAAACAATAATAGCTGAAGCAATAGTCTATCCTTATTACCATGGTCGTAATCAGGGTATTGCTTATTAGATTGCGACACTATAACCAATAAACCAGATGAGTAAGCTAAAAGCTACGTCAAGACTTTTTTGTGAACATAAGCGATAACAATGCAAATCCACTCAAGCATACTAATGCAAATAGGAAAGCTTTTTAAATCAATTCAAAATAGCTTTTAACTAGTAACTAGAACAATTTGAGTGTATTTGACAAGTAAGTTAAGCTTTCTTTTGAATACACTATTAAGATATCATAAAATTTACTCAGATTGCCTCAGATGCTTAATTTGAGTCAGCATTTTCCGCTGTGAGACGACGATATAACGTCGATCAGAAGCGATTTTCTGGTTGTAGGCAATCGCTGATTAAGCTTCCGCCTAACTAGATGACGAAGAAAATGGAAATGGGATACATGTCCAAAATAATCATTAGAGGTGCTTGCCTCGTGTTGTAGGACAAACTATTCTATTTTGCTCGTTTGTCACCGTTACACCGCCGTAAAAGCGAAGCGAGGCGGTCATGGGGGTTTCCCCCATGAGCAACTTTCGCGCTGCGGTGACTTCGTCAATATTCTGAGGCAACCTGATCCAAGGCGGGGTCTTATGATTTGCACCACTGAAATTTGGTTCGGGTGCTTCGGTACTCAATTCCCTTCCGCCGTCCCAAAAAGTTTAGAGATCTTACATTATCATGGCTCTTGGTTATCTTGCCCTTGTCTTACACGCTCACCTTCCTTTTGTCCGACATCCCGAAAGCGATTTCGTTTTAGAAGAAGAATGGCTATTTGAAGCCATAACCGAAACCTATGTTCCCCTGCTTCAGGTATTTGAAAATCTGAAGCGAGACGGGGTTGATTTTAAAATGACTATGAGCATGACACCTCCTTTAGTGTCAATGTTGCGTGATGAACTACTTCAAGATCGTTATGACGATCATTTAGCCCAGCTAGAAGAGCTAATTGGGAAGGAAATAGAGCGACATCAACATAATGGTCATATGCTTTATTTGGCGGAGTATTACGCTAACTCTTTTAGCCAAATTAGAAAAACTTGGGAGGGTTATGATCGTGATTTAATAACTGCTTTTAAGCAATTTCTCGACAGCGGGAATCTGGATATTATTACCTGTGGAGCAACCCATGGTTATCTTCCTTTGATGAAGATGTATCCAGAAGCAGTTTGGTCACAGGTCAAAGTCGCCTGTGAACATTATGAGGAAAACTTTGGTCGCCCGCCTAAAGGGATTTGGTTACCAGAATGTGCTTACTATGAGGGGTTAGAGAGGATGCTGGCTGATGCTGGCTTGCGCTATTTCCTCACAGATGGACACGGTATTTTGTATGCCCGTCCTCGTCCTCGTCATGGTTCTTACGCTCCGATCTATACGGAAACTGGCGTAGCTGCATTTGGCAGAGATCATGAGTCTTCACAACAGGTATGGTCTTCCAAAGTCGGTTATCCTGGTGCGGTAGAATATCGCGAGTTTTACAAAGATCTAGGCTGGGAGGCAGAGTATGAATACATTAAGCCTTATATTATGCCCAACGGTCAACGTAAAAATACTGGTATTAAATATCACAAGATTACTAGCCGTGATGGTGGATTGTCAGAAAAAGGGTTATACGATCCTTACTGGGCAAGAGAAAAAGCAGCCGAACACGCTGGGAACTTCATGTACAATCGAGAGCGCCAAATACAGCATCTCCATGGCATGTTGCAGCGTCCGCCAATTATAGTTTCACCTTACGATGCGGAACTGTTTGGACACTGGTGGTATGAAGGACCGCAATTTATTGACTTTCTCTTCCGCAAAAGTTGGTACGATCAAGGTACTTATGATATGACTCATTTGTCGGAATACCTTCAACAGCAACCAACTCAGCAAGTTTGTCGTCCCTCTCAATCCAGTTGGGGTTATAAAGGATTTCATGAGTATTGGTTAAATGATACAAATGCTTGGATTTATCCACATCTGCACAAAGCAGCCGAAAGGATGATCAAGTTAGCAAATCGCGAACCTGCTGATGAGTTGGAATGGCGGGCTTTAAATCAAGCAGCGCGGGAACTGCTATTAGCACAGTCTTCAGATTGGGCATTTATCATGCGTACTGGTACCATGGTTCCCTATGCTATTCGGAGAACGCGATCGCATTTACTCCGCTTTAATAAAATTTACGAAGATATCTTGATTGGTAAAGTTGATTCAGGATGGTTAGAAAAAGTTGAGGCAATTGACAATATCTTTCCTAATATTAACTATCGTACCTATAGAACTATGTAGAGTAAAAAGAAAACAAATCATCAACCTGGATCATGTTTAAAATCTTAAATTAATCAATTAACTTTTTGATTAAACTGGTTTTTTAACAGTTACATATCCTCCCTTGGCTATTGATAGTGCTAGAGCGGAGGATGTTACTTTTTGGGAAAATTTCTAATTAATTTTTAGATTTTTGTATTTTATTGAGCAATTTTTTGCAGATTAATATTAATTAAGTTATGAAAACAGTATAAATAATTGAAATAAAGCGATCACCAAGCTAACATTAGGCATCGCAATTCCAGAAGCTTCAAAGCACTACAGAAAATTTTAAACTAATACTAAGTAACACTTCTGGTAGCATAAAAACATCTGCATCAAAAGTCAGGATATTTGTTAGATGCACTACTGGGAACAAGGCGACGAACTCAACAACGGCAAATATGTAGTTGAGAAATTATTGGGCAGTGGGGGGTTTGGAGTTACTTACAAAATAAAACACACCCGTAATAATAGATTATTTGCGCTTAAAAGCCTCAACATTGAAGCTCGGAACAGACCTGACTTTGAGCAATTACAAGTAAAGTTTATCAATGAAGCGATCGCTTTAGCTAGTTGTCGTCATCCTAATATTGTCCGAGTCTATCCTCAAGTTTTCCAGCAAGATGGACTGTGGTGTATGGTGATGGAGTATGTAGAAGGAGAAGATTTAGCTTGTTATCTCGACGAGCATGGTAAATTAACGGAAGAAGATGCGATCGCTATTATTACTAAAGTAGGAAAAGCTCTAGCTTACGTCCATCAACAAGGATTTTTACACAGAGATATCAAGCCAGCTAACATTCTGCTACGAAAAGCCGATTTATCCCCCGTACTAATCGACTTTGGGTTAGCCAGAGAATATACTCCAGGAACTATCAGGAGTATGACCAATTCTAAAACAGAACGCTATGCTCCCATCGAACAATATCAGAGAAACGGTAATTTTGGGGCTTGGACTGATGTATATGCTTTGGCTGCTACGTTGTACACTTTACTTACAGAAAGACCACCAATTCCTTCGGAAGTTCGTAAGGAAGTTGCATCTAATATTCTGATTCCACCAAAACAGCATAATCCTGAGATTAGCGATCGCATAAATGAAGCGATACTTAAAGGAATGGAACTTGAACCAGGTGATCGTCCTCAATCAGTAGAAAAATGGTTGGTCTATCTGATACCAGCAATTGAAAAATCTGGTGTTTCTGATCGTCAGATTTCTAATCATATCCCCAAACCAATACAACAACCTAATAACTTATTAACAAATATTGACCAGCTATGTGTAATCAAAGATGATTTCGAGTCTGCTCATTCTTTTTCAAACGGCTTGGCAGCCGTAAAAAAGTACGGAAAATGGGGATACATTGACAAGAAAGGAAATGAAGTAATTCCTTTTCAATATGACGATGCTTGGAGTTTTCGTGAAGGATTAGCAGCGGTTAAACAAGATACAGTTTTAGAGGGAGATGGCAAATGGGGATACATTGACAAAAAAGGAAATGAAATAATCCCGTTTAAATTTAATTCTTCTGGGGAGTTTTATAATGGACTTCTTTCAGTATCTAAGAAACAGTATCAGTACTCTAAATACTCCGAGAGAAAATATGGATATGTAAATAAAAAAGGTCAAGTTGTTATTTCATATAAATTTGATCAGGCTAGAGATTTCCATGAAGGGTTAGCAGCAGTAAAATTATTAGTGGAATATAGATGGTACAAGCGTGGTAAATTTTATAATAAATGGGGATTTATTAATAAAAAAGGTCGAGAAGTAATTCCTTTCCAATTTGACCAAGCTTGGAATTTTTGTGAAGGATTAGCCGCCATTCAGCGAGATGACAAATGGGGGTTTATCAACTCTTATGGAAATCAAATTATTCCTTGTCAATATAACGACGTTAGAAGCTTCAAGGAAGGATTAGCAGCAGTCAGAAAGGATGGATTTTTTGAGGGAGATGGAAAATGGGGATATATTGACAAAACTGGTCGAGAGTTAATCCCTGGTCAATTTTATGATGCCCGTGATTTTAGTGAAGGATTAGCTGCTGTAAAAAATGATGATGGTTGGTTATACATCGATAAAACAGGAAAACAGGTAACTTTTACTGGCTTTTATTATGCTCAAGATTTTAGCGAAGGATTAGCTTTAGTACATAAATTGGATATAGGCGAACAAGAAACTTGTAGCTTTTCAGGATATATTGATAAGAATGGTGCTTTTATTATTCCTTATCAACGTGATTTTGGAAGTTGTGGAAACTTTCAGGAGGGATTAGCATTGTTAAGCAATAATAGTAATAAGGTTTATATTCATAACCCTTTAAAACAACGGTAAATTTTGATTTATTAATAATTAGTTAATGCCATAAACAATGAAGTTCAAAGTCGCCAAGTCTCATTTAAGCAAGCAGTTTTTGATAACAATGTCGAACAGCTAAATATCCAGGTACAACAAGAATAAATTGAAATAGACCTGAAAGAAGTTTGACAAATTTCTCGCCAGTGATAATCAACAATGAAATTAAGAGATGTCGTTACTGAAGTTATCATCGATTCTCGAAAATTAACTGACTACGCACTCAACCCAGATAATCCAAGAGGTGCAGATAAAGCGGTAATGTTTGAGCGTCATTTGGGGTTTACTTTGGGGTTTACTAGAGATAATTATCAACTGTTGTTAGATAGAATTAAAGCAAATGTACTCGACGCAGAAGCAATTATACAGAAACAAGATATTCATGGACAGAGATATCAAGTAGATTTAGAAATAACAGGAGTAGAACCAAAACAACAAGAAATTGTCAGAACAGCAGAATTATACAATGAGTAATATACAAATTGAATCTGACCTTAAAGAAGTATTGGGGGAAATTAACTCAAGGCTCGTCAAAATAGATGACCGCCTTAATAATATAGAAATTTCTCAGGCGAGATTAGAAGAAAAGTTTGAGGCTCAAGAGAAAATAGTCACCGAACTTAAAAATTCGCAGAATAAGCAAATTTGGGCGTTAATTATTTTAGCTTTTACAGCTATTGTTAGCTTGGTCATTGGATTGGGTAAATTTATCTTCTTTTCTAATTCATAGAATTGCACCACAAGGCAAAAGAGGTATTTAAGTTTGCTCGTTCTTTGCAAGGCTATATTACGTCTAATAAAGCTTGTTTAAATGCCAATGCACTTTTGAAATGCAATTCGGGATTATCTACTAAAGCCAAATCGATTAATTCTGCCAGAGATTGAGAAATAGAAGCATCTCTTTCCCTAATAGGTACGGCAGACTTCGTTAGCAACTCCACCATCACATTATTGGGATCTTCTAAGTTGCGGGGAAAAAAGCCAGTAAGCAAAAAATAGTAGGTTGCCACTATTGCCCAAATATCTACTTCGGGTTGAGAATACTTGAAATCTAATACTTGTTGGCGAGGCATACAAACAGGGGTTCCCATACATTCTCCGCGATCGCTCAAACCACTTAATCCCGCCATATCAAAAGCTTTGGCAAGTCCATAATCACCTGATTTAGCGACAGTTTTGCCTTTATTGACAGTCAGAAAAATATTTCCTGGTTTGATATCACGATGAACTAAGCCTTTTTCATGGGCATAATGCAAACCATCTAAGATCTGAAGTATTATATCCGTTGCTTCTTTGATCTCTAGTTTTCCACCTCGTTTTTTTATTAGATCGACTACCGAACCGCGATCGCAATATTCCATTGTGAAATAGAATAGATCGTTAATCTGACCGTAATCGTCGAATCCGACTATGTTGGGATGGTCTAAAATCTTAGTAACTCTTACTTCTCGCAAGAATCGCTCTTTCATTTTGGGCATTGCAGCTACCTGGGGATGAAGCGTTTTTAAAGCAACAATTTTTCTTCCTGTGGCATCATCCAAAAGAGCTAAATAAACCGCACCAAAACCCCCTTCACCTAGTAGTTTGATTTTGGTGTATTTGTCGATTGAGCCCAGATTACTATCAACATTAAACTTTTGTCTAGAAAGAATCTTATCTGTCGCTTTTGGTATCCACGTAGACTCTAACCCTTGTTCTATCTTGACCCGAAAAGCAGTATTACTCAGTTTAATTACATCACCATTACTGAGATCGTATTGGGATAATTCCAACTTTGTCCCTTGGGATGCTGTTTGATCTTTACCCCGCTTACCAATACACTTGCCATTGACATAAGTCCCGTGACGACTGCCAAAATCTCGCACTCGAATTGCTGGAGGATTGATATCTAGCAAGCAGTGATAACGAGAAATTGTAGAGTGATATTTATCGTTAGGTATTTGAATTTTACAGTCTGGATGTCTGCCGACAATACAGGTATCGCGGGAGTCGAAAGAAAATTGTTCTCCCTTTAGTTTTCCTTCAGTAACGGTGAGAATAACTTTGGCAGACATGGATAAGCAGCATTGGTATCAAATTAGGACTTGATTAAAATCATACTACGATCAATAGATTGAGTTTTCTGTTTTAATACAAAACACAATATTTCTACAAAAGCTTACTTACTTACTGAGCATCTTAATTGAATTGATCCAGGTTTTTAATTTTAATAGTTTATTGACCAGATTTTTGCGGATCAATATTAATAAACGGTAGGGTAGCATCTCCACTCATGACTGTCGGAAATTTGCCATCCCACTTGTTGATTGCTTCTTTTTGTAGTAGAGCAGGAGTCAAGGTCAGTTTTTGTAATCTTTGAGCTTCTGCTTGTCCTTTAGCACGGTTAATTTCTGCTTGGGCTATTTTTTCAGCTTTTAGAGCTTCAAAGTCTGCTTGTTTTGCTTGTTGTTCAGCAATTTGTTTGGCTTCAATTGCTCGTGCAAATTCAGGCGAAAACGAAACATTAACTAAGGAAACATCATCAACTAAAACGCCATAGTCATCTAATCTTTGCTTTAACTCTTCATCAATTTGCTGTTTAATATCTTTACGTTTGGTGATAATTTCTTCTGCATTTTTTTGCGCTGTTGCTGCCTTGACTATCTCCGCAACAGCAGGAGTGATGATTCGCGAAACTATCTGTTCTTCATCACCGACACGTTGAAAAACTCGATTTACTTTTTGGGGATCAATATGCCAATTTAGAGCTACTTGAGTTTTAATATCTTGTAAATCTTTAGAAGAGGCTTCCGCATCAATATCATTTTTTTGAACTCTAACACTGAGAGATTTAACTGTATTTACGACAGGAATAATTGGATGTAACCCTTCATCTAGAATTGCATCTTGGACTTTGCCAAAGCGCATCACGACTCCTCTTTCTCCTGCCTTAATAATTGTGAATGGCTTGAAGATTCCTAACAACATAAATATTAAGAATCCTAATCCAGCATAAGTAATTAGTTTGTAAGGAACAGTTCGATTATTCATATATGATTTTTCTTCTATATTCAAAGTTAACTAAGTTAACCAACTATGATAATTGAATTTATTAAATGCGGCTCACAATAATCTTGACGTTTTTTAACTAAAGTATAAATTTTGCAAAATACTGATAATTTAGATTTAAAGTATTGCTTCGCTATAATTTGCTAGACTAAGAAATTAATTGTTAGTTCTTTAGTACTATTCAAAATAAGCTCATGACTCTTAATGTGGTAAATTTAGTCGGTCGTGCTGGTGCTGCGCCAGAAATCATTCATTTTCAATCGGGTACTGTTTTGTGTAAGCTGCCGTTAGCGGTAAACCGTCGGAGTCGCAACAGTGATCAGCCAGACTGGTTTAATCTGGAGATGTGGGGCAAAACTGCGGAAGTGGCAGGAAATTATGTTCAAAAAGGCAAGTTGATTGGAATTCAAGGCTCCTTGAAAATTGAAACCTGGACAGATAAAAACACTGGGGGACAACGTTCACGCCCGACAATCAAAGTTGATCGACTAGAATTACTCGGTTCGAAACGAGACAATGATCCTGATTCAGTTAGCGGTTATCCTGGGGCGGTTAGTGGCTACCCAGAATAAATGAATCAGGTGTAAAGAATGAACAAATGCTTTAGCCGCATGTATGAGGAAATTTACGGTAACAAGTATCAGTTCTTCACAAAGAATAACCTCTACTTTGTTGGACTATTGCTCGCAGCGGTAATTCTTTATACTTTTGGCTTAGGAGATTTACCTTTAAGAGATTGGGATGAAGGAATCGTAGCAGGGGTTGCACGTAACATCTGGCGTGCTGATCCTGATAGCTTGACATGGCTTTTTCCCACCATTAACTATGGAGAACCTTATTGGAATAAACCACCCTTAATTCACTCTCTAATTGCCCTTAGTTATGGGCTATTTGGAGTTAGCGAGTGGAGTACCAGAATTGTTCCTGCTCTTTTATCTGCCGCTTCTGTTGGCTTAATTTACTTAATCGGCAGAGAAATTTTTGCCAAACCTTTGACTGCAATTTTTTCCGCTTTAGTCTATTTAACCCTGTTACCCATTGCTCGTCATGGACGTGTGGCAATGTTAGATGGCGCGATCGCCTGTTGGTTTTGCCTGGCTATCTGGTGCCTTTTGAAGGGAAGAAAGCATGCGTCATGGCTTTTAGGGGCTGGCTTAGCTTTAGGATTAATTTGCTTGACCAAAGGCATCATGATGGGAGTCTTATTGGGAGCAATTATACTAATCTTTGTAATTTGGGATCATCCTCGATTACTGCGATGTCCTTATATTTGGTGGGGTCTCATTTTAGGAATCTTGCCAGCGATCGCCTGGTACGGGTTACAGTACCTAAAATATGGCGAACAGTTTTTGGGCATTAGTTTGGGAACACAAACTTTTAGCCGCATCTGGGAGCCTGTAAGTAGCGTTTCTGGTCCACCATGGTATTACTTATTAGAAATTTCTAAATACAGCCTTCCTTGGCTAATATTCTTGCCTTCTGGAATTAAGTTGGCTTGGGATTATCGTCGGCAAAGCTGGGCAAAATTAACCTTGGTTTGGACGGGAGTTTATCTTCTGACAGTTTCGGTGATGGCAACTAAACTACCTTGGTACATAATACCTATCTATCCTGGATTAGCTTTGTTAGTAGGAGTAAGCCTGGAACAAGCTTGGAGCCAAAAAAATACTCCCGCCTATTGGAGAATAACTTTTAGCTTTTTGGCTATGATTTGCTGGGGAGGAATTGCTTACCACAAATTCGGCAGTGCAGCGCTAGAAACGGGACTCGTCCCAATTCTGGTACTCATGGCGCTTTGTTTTACAGCCACATCAATTCTACTTTGGCTTAATTCTCGGTATTTTATTCCTGTAATCATTTCAGGATTTTACCTGATACTACTATTGTTGTTCAATTCTAATTACTGGCTATGGGAATTAAACGAAACCTTTGCCGTCAAGCCTGTAGCCCAGATGCTCAAGCAATCTACACCATCACAAGTAACCATCTATTCTGCTTACCCCAATTTAAGACCTTCCTTAGAATTTTATAGTGATCGCGTTATCATTCCTGCTTCTGATGAACAAATACAACAGTATTGGCAACAAGAATCAACTGTTTATCTTTTAGTCAATCGTGATGAAATTGAGAGATTACAGCTAAAATCCTATCAACAGCTAGGAATAGAAGTGAATCAACAAACATGGTATTTAATTACCCAGGCGAATCAAGTTATTGAGTCACTGCTGAATTAGCACGATTTGATTTTAATGAGCTAATTTCCCAAATAAGTTCATTTAATGTGTAATATGGACTTTACGAAAAATTGCGATAAATATTGTGAGCAACTGTGGAATTAAATTATGCTTTGGTTCATGAATGGTTGACTCCCAAAGCTAAGGGGGGGTCAGAATTAGTAGTTAAAGAGATTTTGCAACACATTGATGCGGATCTCTACTCCCTAATCGATTTTGAATCGATTAATCCCCGAAGCTATCTTTTCCAAAGAAAAATAACTACTACGTTTCTCCAGAAGTTTCCTCAAGCTCGTCAAGGTGTTCAGAAGTATCTACCCCTCTTACCCATCGCTATTGAACAGTTAGACCTAAATCAGTATGACATTATCTTGTCCTCTTCCCATGCTGTAGCCAAAGGAGTCTTAACCAACCCTAATCAATTACATATTTGTTACTGCCATACGCCAATGCGCTATGCTTGGGATTTAACCTTTGATTATCTCAAAGGCGATCGCTCAGGACAAGGAATAAAAGGCATAATTGCCAGATATATTCTGCATCGTCTCAGGGAATGGGATGTCATTTCTGCTAACCGTGTTGATTACTTTATTGCTAATTCGCAACATACTGCTAAACGAATCTGGCGTTGTTATCGTCGCCAGGCACAGGTAATTTATCCCCCCGTAGATGTAGATAAATTTGGCTTTGAACCCAAAAAAGATGATTTCTATCTGACAATTTCTCGATTAGTAAGTTATAAACAAATATGCTTAATTGTTAAAGCGTTTAATCAATTGAAAAAACCCTTAGTAATTATTGGAGAAGGTTCACAATTATCAGAAATACGCCAGCTTGCAGAGCCTCATGTTCAGGTTTTGGGTTGGCAGCCGCATAATATAGTTAAACAATACATAACAAAGGCTAAAGCTTTTGTTTATGGAGCTTGTGAAGATTTCGGTATCGCTTTGGTAGAAGCGCAAGCCTGCGGTACACCAGTAATTGCCTACGGAAAAGGAGGTGCTTTAGAAACAGTAAAAGATATTCGTCAATATCCTCAAGAAGGGACAGGTTTGTTCTTCGACGTTCAACAACCAGCAGCTTTAATCAAAGCGGTGCAAACTTTTGAACAGCTACAGAGCAAAATTGATCCTGAGAACTGTCGTTTACAGGCAGTCAAGTTTAATCCATCAATATTTAAACAATCATATTTAAAATATATTGAGGATTGTTACCGTGAATGGAGTCGAAAATTATAAATCCATAATTTTTCCTTGATCATTTTAGATCAGAGCTTTATGGATTTATGATGTAACAGTGTGGTGTGATGTGTGAAGGAGTAAGATGACTGCTAACAGCCAGCTTATTTCCGTCAAAATTGTACAGGGACTAATTAATAAAAGCATCAGAGCTTTATTCGATCTTAACTGGTTGAAGTTACTACTCCCTGTTCTGAACGGAAATTTAGTTAAACGTATATTTGACATAGTTTTTGCTTTATTTGTCCTAACTATATTTTCTCCCCTATATTTGGTCTTAATGGTTTTAGTATCCTTGAACTCTAGAGGACCAATTTTTTATGTTCAACAAAGAATCGGCAAAAACCATCGACCCTTTAACTGTATTAAATTCAGGACGATGGTTGATAATGCGGATCAAGCATTGGAAACAATGATGCAAGACTCTGACCAATTGCGTCAGGAATTTGAAGAGAGTTTTAAGCTCAAAGAAGATCCTCGGATTACAAACCTAGGACGCTTTTTACGCTTAACTAGTCTTGATGAGTTTCCTCAATTTTGGAATGTACTAAAAGGAGAAATGAGCGTCGTGGGACCGAGACCCCTAGTACCAGAAGAATTGCCTAAATATGGGCGAAAAATTAATACTGTACTCAAAATTAAACCAGGAATTACTGGTTTATGGCAGGTTTCTGGTCGAAATGACATTCCCTATCCCAAAAGAGTCCAAATTGATGTTTATTATGCCATTAGTCACAATTGGTTACTAGATTTGTGGATCGTTTATAAAACTATCGGCGTAATTTTATTTCCTCGGAACAATGGCGCATATTAGATAATAGCAATCCAAGAGATTAATCTAGATAGTTTATATGGTTAACAATTAAGGTTGATCATATAATTGACTATTTATGCTTTTGATTCAGCAATTTATTTAAATATCTGAACTTAACTATCTGTATAGATAGATTTTGTTTAAGCCTTAAGCACAATATAGGGAAACTTGTGTTCATTTAAGAACTCCATCTTGATGGTCAATTACTTTAGCCACCTAAAAATTAGCTAAGATTTTGTCATGAATACTTAAAAAGCTTTGGTATTAGCTGATACTAAAATAATTTGATCAGCACAATTTTTAAATTGTATTTAATTTGCTCAATCCTATATTATTAAATAACTTTAATCAGGTATCTTCTATTTGAAGCTATTCATAAAACATCAAGGTCAGCCCTTACCTTTCGACTTTTTCAGTACTATCTCGGAATAGATTTTATTATCCGTGTACTATAGTGGGAAAATGGCATAAGATTAACCACTAATAATAAGTAGGTAAATAGATAAATGAGTGAACGTAAAATAGCTTTGATCACAGGCATAACTGGACAGGACGGTTCGTATCTAAGCGAGTTTTTATTGGATCAAGGTTATGAAGTTCATGGCATTATTCGTCGGACTTCTACCTTTAATACAGATCGTATCGACCACATATATATTGATCCCCATAGTCCAGATGCCAAATTATTTTTACATTACGGGGATTTGACTGATGGCACTACCCTAAGACGGATTTTAGAAGAAGTTAAGCCAACTGAAATCTATAATTTGGGCGCTCAGTCCCATGTTCGAGTCAGCTTCGACTCCCCAGAATATACCGTTGATTCGGTTGGTATGGGTGCTTTACGTCTATTAGAGGCAGTTAGAGATTATCAACAAAGAACAGGAATTGAGGTCAGATTTTATCAAGCGGGATCTTCGGAAATGTTTGGTAAGGTGTTAGAGGTACCTCAAAAGGAAACTACGCCTTTTTATCCTCGAAGTCCCTACTCTTGCGCTAAGGTTTATGCTCATTGGCAAACAATTAACTATCGCGAATCATACAATCTTTTCGCCTGTAACGGCATCCTGTTTAATCATGAGTCCCCTCGTCGTGGAGAAACTTTTGTAACTCGTAAAATTACTAGAGCCGTAGCCCGTATTGTCGAAGGAACTCAGAAGAAATTATATTTAGGTAACCTTGATTCTAAAAGAGATTGGGGCTATGCCAAAGACTATGTCAAAGCAATGTGGATGATGTTACAGCAAGATCAGCCAGATGATTACGTAATTGCTACGGGTGAAACTTACGAAATCAAAGAATTTCTTGATATTGCTTTTGGTCACGTCAACTTAGACTGGCACGATTATGTGGCTTTCGATCCTCGTTATCTACGCCCAGCAGAAGTTGATCTATTAATTGGAGATCCTACCAAAGCTAAGAAACAATTGGGATGGGAACCTTCGGTTACTTTTAAAGAGCTAGTGAAGCTAATGGTAAATGCAGATCTGGTCAATCTTAATCTGCCTACGCCCGATGGTAGCAATTATGAAGATAATTCACCCTTAAATCGTCGCAATTTCGCTACTATTGTCGATTAGTTTGAACTAGTAACTTGAGTTGTCAAGATAGGTTTTGTACCTAAAATATTTACATACTCGTTCTTAAATTATTAATGTTAAGTTTACAAGACAAGAATATTCTAGTTACCGGTGGCAATGGCTTTCTGGGCAAACAGGTAGTCGATCAGCTATGTCAGGCTGGAGCAAGCATTGGCAAAATTAGCACTCCAAGATCCCGTGAACTAGACTTATGTCAGTGGTCAAATTGCCAGCAAGCAGTTAAAAATCAGGATGTGGTGATACATTTAGCTGCTCACGTAGGTGGGATTGGGCTAAATAGAGAAAAGCCCGCTGAATTGTTTTATGACAATCTGATGATGGGTACTCAATTAATTCATGCCGCCTATCAAGAAGGAATTGAGAAATTTGTCTGTGTGGGAACAATATGTGCTTATCCCAAGTTCACTCCTGTCCCATTCAAGGAAGACGACTTATGGAATGGATATCCAGAAGAGACTAATGCGCCCTATGGGATTGCTAAAAAAGCTCTTTTGGTTCAGCTAGAGGCTTATCGTCAACAATACGACTTTAACGGTATTTATCTGCTACCTGTTAATCTTTACGGGCCTGAAGATAATTTTGATACTCGTAGCTCTCACGTAATTCCTGCTTTAATCCGCAAAGTTCATGAGGCACAACAGCGAGGAGACAAAGAATTGCCAGCCTGGGGTGATGGTAGTCCCACCCGAGAATTTTTGTATTCTACTGATGCGGCACGAGGTATTGTGATGGCGACTCAGAAATACAATGAACCCGCTCCTGTAAATCTGGGTACCAATCACGAGGTTAAGATTAAAGACCTAGTAGAAACTATCTGTGAGCTAATGAATTTCGAGGGAGAAATCGTTTGGCAAACCGATCAGCCCAATGGTCAACCTCGTCGCTGTTTAGATACTCAAAGAGCTAAAGAAAAGTTTGGCTTTGTAGCAGAAACAGAATTTAAGCAAGGTTTGAAAAATACCATCGAATGGTATCGTCAACATGCAGAGTTAGTTACCGCTTAATCTAAAATTTAGACAATCCCTTGATAAAGCAGAGGAGTTTAATTATTCCTCTGCTTTTTTAGATCATTAATTGTCTTATAAAAATACAGTCGTTCCAACTAATTTCCTTGCGACTACTTGAGATATGGCAACAATTAGTATTTTACTCTTATATCATTCTGAAAGAGTATGCTCGCTGTTAAGATTGATATTTCCAATTTCTAAGTCTGGCATAAGACTTAAAAACGGGATCGGAAAAACGATAATATTTTTCTCTAATTTTTATAAGAACTGGTGAGCCTTTTTCAGGTGCGGTAAGTTCTTTCATTAGTTGAGATGGATTTGTAACACCTAGTTCTTTGACAAAGCGATATACATTTTCGGTATGCATCTCATCATCTTGAGTTTCAGAGAATGTTTTGAGTAAAAGTTCTCTTTGTGGCGAATTTTTAACAGCGGAATGATAAATGTTTTCGTATATGGTTTTTAGTTTGCCATTAGCAATTTTTTCGCTAAGTAAAGAAATAATTTGGTTATCAATATTTCTTTGTCCTCGTTCAAAAGCAATCAACATTGCTTCTCGACCAAGCAAATGAACAAAATAAGGAAAACCTTCAGATTGTCCTACAATTGAATGTTTAGAACTATCATCAAAAATGATTTCTTTTCTAACATGAAATTCTGCTTTACCCAAAATATCAAGCAATTCATACTCTGGCATTCTATCTACTTCAATAGATTCAATTTGCCTACCAATAGATGAATGATCTTCAATTAATTCTGTAATATCAGACGCAATACCAATCACACCAAATTTTACAAAAGACGATGAACAAGTTTTGATGATTGACGAAAAGCCTGACTTGTCTTTCAAAGTATCAAATTCATCAATTAGAATTAGTAATCCAGATGCTTGCTGATTATCTTTTTGAATAGTTCCAAGAATTTGTTTGAATTGCTGAATCAAATCGTCTGATACATAAGTCTTATAGCTTTTTTCTTCAGTTCCTTTTGCCCCTAATTTCACACCAAAAAAATTCCCACCTCCTTCTGCTCCAACTATTCTCTTGAAAGCATCTAATTTTCTATCTCCCGATTTTGTGAGAGAAAAAAGAGAACTACTATTATTGTCGCCAAATAAAATTCTCTGAATTAAATCTTCGACATTTTCAATAAAGTTATCTACTTTTATATAGTGAGTTAAATATTTAAAATCACCTTTTGGTATAAACTTAGTCAAGTCCAAAATTTTAGGTAAGATTCTATTTCCTTGGGCAATTAATTCTATTTGGTGAGCAATTGATGATTTTCCTACCCCACGAAGTCCATATATAGACATAAACGAGCCTGGATTATTTAAAGACAACATTCCGTCTTTAATTTGTTCTTTTCTACCTACAAATAATTCTGGATCTAGTATTTCTTGTGCTGGGGAGAAAGCGGTATTTACGTATTTGATATCTACCATAATCCTAATACTTTATTGAACGCCAAAATTATCTTAAAATTATTGATAATAGTTACTTCTTAACATCATTCAACGCATTATCCAAATTAATATGAATAATATCCGCTTCACTCCTAACAGTTCTGTGATTGGAGTTACTTCAATCGTACAATTTGCTCACCTTCTTCATCTAAAGGAACTTCAATAATGTTGCCTGTCAAAAACTCCAAGCGGGTTAAAAGCGATCGCTCGTATTACTAGTAGAATAATTGATTGGGTTGCAGGGGGGGGAGATAATTAATGTCTCAATATAACCTTGTATTGCTGTATAGCTTAAGCCAACCACCATAAACTACCAATAATCAACCCTGTGAGAATCAAGGCAAACCAAATAAACTGATTATCTGGTGCATCTGTAAAAGGTAATTCCTCATCTTCTAACTCTAGTTGAGCAGGTGGTGAATTGGGCTTCTTTTTCGCGCTTACATAGCGGGAGCCACCTTGATCGGTTGTAGATAAATCAGGGATTTCACTCATCCAGGCTTGAGGACGTTCTAGTTTTGGCGCCTTCATAATATAAAGAATCCGTTGCGCTTGTTCGCGAGTTTGGGTATTAGGATGAACAATTAACTCTTGAGCTAGAGCGATCGCCTCATCAAGACGATTAGCCGCTTGGTAAGCGGTAACCAACCAAATTTGCACCTCTCCCCCCTGGCGAGAATTAGGAGGCACAACTTCTGTTGCCGCTTCGAGATTTTCAATACTAAGACGATATTGTCCTCTTTCTAAAGCTTGTTTACCTGCCTGATATTTTTGGTGAAACTTTTCTCCGCTATTTCTCATCATCATAAAATACTGTGGTAATTACATAGAACAAATTATTAGTTATTAAATAATTTATCTCTACTGCTCAACTAAATTAGGATCGATTATGAATAATCAAGCTCAGATAAAAACGAGTTGGAGAACTGCTCTGGGAGCTATAGCACTCTCTTTGGGAGCATTTGGCATCATGGAAGCGCCAGCTAAAGCATCAAAACCCGAAAATCTCGTGACAGCTCAAGTTGGAGTCCGTAGCCGCGTTACTTCTCCAACCCCAATCAATTTACGCTCCCAAACCCAGATTCCCCTACCAACTGGAGAGTCTATTCCGCAATACGACTATCAAGGCAATCCTATTTACCAAAATGCCCGTCGAGGTCGTCGAGGCAGGTTTAGTCGCCGAGGCAGATTTGGTCGCCGAGGTAGGTTTGGTCGTCGAGGCAGATTTGGTCGTCGAGGCAGGTTTGGCAGATTTGGTCGTCATGGTCGCCACGGAGGTTTTCGAGGCAATCATCGCCGCAGAAACCATCGCAATGGTGGTCTGATTATTAAGAAAAAGTTCTAGGGGATTGAGTAATCGACCAATGTCAAAAGTTTGATCATCCTAGAATAGAGTTTAAACTTCTAGCTAGCTAATTCTGAAGCAACAATCATTGAACCGATACCCTCGTTGGTTAAAATTTCCAGTAGCAATGAATGTGGCAGGCGACCATCGAGGATATGGGCTGCTTTAACGCCTTGTGCCAGCGATCGCACACAGCAAGAAACCTTGGGAATCATGCCTCCCGATACAATTCCTTGATCGATTAAATCTCTCGCTTTCTGAATATCCATTTTGTTAATTAAGGTTGTAGGGTCATGATAATCCTTAAGTATTCCAGGAGTATCAGTCAATAAAATTAGCTTTTCTGCCTGTAGTGCTGCGGCAATTTCACCTGCCACGGTATCAGCATTAATATTGTATGCCTGTCCGTTTTCATCAGCAGCGACGCTGGATATTACAGGGACATACCCATTGTCAACCAGAGACTCCACCAGCCTGGTATCAATATTGGTTACTTCACCGACGAAGCCAACTCCTTCCTTGCCTACAGGACGAGCCTGGATCAAATTGCCATCTTTGCCACATAGCCCTACTGCTAACGCCCCCGCACGGCTAATTAGAGATACTAATTCCTTGTTAACTCTCCCCGCCAAAACCATTTCTACTACATCCATAGTTGCAGCATCTGTCACTCGCAGCCCATCTTTAAATAAGGGTTCGATATTTAGTTTTCCCAGCCAGTTATTAATTTCTGGTCCACCGCCATGAATCACTACGGGACGCACTCCAACACAGGAGAGAAAAACAATGTCATTGATGACCTTTTCTTTTAGCTGAGCATCCTTCATTGCCGCGCCACCATATTTAATGACTATTGTGCGGTTGGTAAACTTTTGGATATAAGGTAGTGCTTCGCTGAGAACTCGAACTCTGGTGGCGGCTGCTTCTTTAAAATATTCGCTATCGTTGACCATGGAATTAAATACAGAACTAGAGGAGGTAATGATCTTATTTGTTCAAGCAGTAACTACACAGAATTTAATGGGCGTTAGCGCTAGTGCTGGCATCGCCCAGTGATTTAACCTAAACCTGAGACTTCAGTACAGTCGGAATTGTCTGCCTGATTTGAACAGATATAGCTGCGGCAGATTGTTCTGGCTTGATGGGAATATGAATGTCAGCTTGCTCATACAAGGGACGGCGAACTGACCATAATGATTCTAGTTTGTCAGCCAACGGTCTATTTTGATCATTTGCCACTCTTTTTTTTAAGATCTCTAAATCTACATCTAACCAGACCACTAGACCCTGTCTGAGGTAACTCCAGTTTATTTGTGACTGAATAATACCCCCTCCAGTAGCAATGACGGTACGGGTATAGCTTGATAGTTCTCCTAGTACTCTAGTTTCTAGCTGGCGGAAATAAGCTTCTCCTGACTGTTCAAATATCTCAGGAATAGACTTTTTGGCGATCGCCTCTATAGTTTGGTCAGTATCAATAAAACGATAACCAAGACTGGTAGCCAAGTAACTGCCAACAGTAGTCTTACCCGAACCCATCATGCCTATAAGGTAAACATTTAATCCTTGTAAGGAATTGCTCATTATTAATCAAATATTTTTAACAAGTTTTTTGCTATCCAAGCGCCTCAGAGAGTCTCTCTCTAAGTTCTCTCATCCCTTGAGCTGATGAATAATATTTTTCCCTTAACTTCGCTCTAAAGATCAGCCACCAGAAGCGTCAACTGCTCAGTAGTGTTATTACTTAACTACCAAGAGCAATATAAACAGTTGTTAAGCTTTAATCAGCTATTACTTTAATCAGCTATTAATAGTCTATGCGCCTAAGCAATATTACTGATAATAAATTAACTTTAAAACATTATCACTTTTTCGGCATTCAATTGTAATCTTAAATTAAGTGGTTAGCTTAAATTCCTAAAGCAGCAATACTTACTAGTTAATTATTGCTCGTTAATTTAAAGAGTTAACAAACTCAATTATTTATATATATGTTGAGTACGAGGTGAATTTTTGATAAGTTTATTGTAGCTTTATATTCATGATCAGGATTAGGAACATAAGGGTGATCTAAATTACAGAAAAAACACACAAATTCATCTAAACTTCAATAATTGAATACAGAGTCTTTATTGAAATTACTATCTTCCCTTTAAAAAATTAATAAACATGAAACTATTGAACAGTCGGCGTACGTGAGGTCTAGCCCTTTGTGAGTCAAACTAAACAGCGATACTCGTTCAATCTTTATAAAATACTGAATAATACTGGGTATTCAAACGTAGCTTTAAACAATATTTATAATATTTAGAATAGAAAAAGTAGTTATGAAATTAATCCGTGAAGTAGTAAAACAAGCACTGGCTACAGGATATTTAACAGTAGAAGCAGAGGAAAAGCTCAAGCTAATGCTACGCAATAAATATGAACTAGAAGATTTAGAAGCATTTATTGATTTACAACAAGCGACAATGATAGGAATGGTTCGCCAAGAGTCTAGAGAAGTATTTGCAGCTAATAAAAATTTTTCTTAAATCCAGTCCTCCTCATCGTCTTGAGGGTTGTTGGTATCCCTTGAAGGTTCTCTTGGTGTTTTGCGGCTTGATTCATGATTATGGTTTTGCCGCTCACCAGCCTCCCGATACTTATAAGAATAAGTCGAACCTGAACGTTCTATATTCTGTGGTTTTTGTGGTACTTCATAACTACTAGTTTCAGCAAACTGTCCTTGATCCATTGTATCTTGAGGATTGCCAAGCTTAGTTGTTTTATTCTGACCCTTAGATCTTGACTGCCAATTTTTCTCTTCAGGGTAAAGTTCATCATCTAAAATGACCTGTTTTCGAGTACTATTCCTATAGCCATAGGCATTTAAAGTTCGGAGCAACATGCTAATGATCGCTCCTATTAAAATAAATAAACCCATCCAGACAGCAAGGGGTAATGGGACTGATTGAGGGCAAAAAGAACTTCCCTCGTCGCCACAGAGAAACTTGAGGGCAATAGGTTCGCGATTTTGCCAAAATACTACGCTCAATACAGCGACAATCAATATTAGTAATAATAATTTAATACGGCTCATAGATTCCTCGGGATTTAGTAGTTAGTAGTTTAGTATCTATCGGAATCAGATTTCGCGCTGATGAGGGGCTGTATGCCGTTTGCGGTTGCGATAGCGAGTCGTTAGACTCAGCAAGTCCTTCGGACTCACCTGCGTCGGCAGCTTGTATGCCCCATGACCGCCCAGTGAATGCTCTGAATTCAAGACTTATCTTGTTATTTTACATTTGCTATTTTCTTTAATGTAATACTTGCAGATTAATTGATAACTTACGCAATAGTAATTTTCCATAAAATAACATTGAGCTACTTCTTATAACCTCAATATGATAATTAACGAAGCGATCGCCGTTGAAAAAATTGAGATCGCCATCAACAATTTACCCTCACATTTATCTGGGACTAAAATTGTACAGCTCTCAGATTTACATTATGATGGGGTGCGTCTAAGTTCACAAACACTGTCAACTGCCATTTCTTTAAGTAACGAGGTTGATCCAGATTTAGTTTTGATTACGGGGGACTTTGTTACCGATGATCCTCAACCAATTTATGAACTGGCAACCCAATTGCAACAGCTAACCAGCAAATACGGTGTTTTTGGCTGTTTAGGAAATCATGATTTGATTCCTCCTACTTCAAAAAGCATAATTACTGAAGCTTTAGGGAAAATCGATCTTAAGATTCTTTGGAATGAGGTGGTTTATCCCCTAGGGGCTGGATTGGCGATCGCTGGATTACCTGATTTTTGGTCGCCAGAATTTAAACCCGCAGCAGTGTTAGACCAAATTTCCCAAGACATTCCCCGTATTGTTTTGTCTCATAATCCAGACTCAGCTAGTGTGCTTCAGCAATGGCGCGTCGATTTGCAACTTTCGGGACACACTCACGGCGGACAGATTGTAATCCCCAATTATGGTCCAATGGTCTCTATTTTGCCCAAAATCAGACGACGCGTTCCCAAATTTTTGCGTAATCGCCTGCCGTATATAAAAGATTGTGCAAAGGTAACAATTAACTGGCAATGGGCATCAGGTTGGCATCAAGTCAAACACAATCAGCTGTATGTTAACCGTGGTTTAGGAACTTATCGTCCTGGGCGGTTTAATTGCCCTCCAGAAGTTACAGTGATTACTTTTGAATCAAATTGAAACAAAAGTTTCCATTACATAGCCGTACAAAGTTTTATTTTCCGTTAAGACACGTAATTTGATCGCTTTCTTTGCTAATGTAAAAATATGTTTCAATTTGTTGTTAGGTACTTTATTGTTAGATATTCTACACAGCCCTATGTAAAAGAAAGTTAACTAGTTGTTGTAGTTTAGATTAAGGTGATCGCACTTTTGAGAGAAAAGTATGTAATTAGAACTATAGGGGTTCGGATAGTTCAGCTTCAAATATTAAACATCAATAATTTGATTTGAGGTAATGATAGAACAATTTTTTCGGTTCTTGAGAGATAACAAAGATATCATCACAGTTTTCAAGGATATCATAACGAGCTTTGCACTACTTTTCGGAGGTATTTGGAGTTATACGCTTTTTGTCCGAAAACGACAGGTACGCCCAAGAGCTAAAATTATTCATAAAGTTATTCACAAATCTATTACAAAAGAAAAATCTTTATTACATATTGCTATTAGTGTTACTAATATAGGTGATGTTCTTATTCGTCTAAGAGAAGGAGAGATTTGGATTCAACAAGTTAAACCAGTAGTAATTCCTTTTTTGCTTCAAGGTATCAAGCAAGGTGATTATTCCGCGATCAAAAGCAAAAATTCTACAGAGATTGACTGGTCTCTAATTGATGAACAAGAATTTTCTGTAAAAGACATTCAAATAGAACCAGGTGAATATGAAGAAATCTATTGTGATTTTATTATTAACTCTAATGTTAAGGTAGTTAAAGTTTACAGTTGGTTAAAAAATAAGAAAATACTAATTCAATGGCGTTTTCAAGAGATAGGATGGAGATTATCAACGCTTTATGAGCTTGAAAGTTAAATACAAAGCTTTGAAACGATAGACTTGGGTTTTAATGTATGTTCTTCGACTCTAATGAGAGACAAGGGGGCAAATCTCCCAAACCATTAAACAGAAAAACGCTTCTGACATAGATGCAGTAACTGAAAATTGGAAATATAACGTAATGAAAATTGATCGTTTAGGTATAAAGTTTTACCATTTTTCTTACTAATGGGTAGTGCCGCAAAAGGAATCACATGAAGAAACTGATAGGGTAGCAAAACTAGTTCTTCGATACCATTGAGATGTCTGTCTATAAGATTTGAGAAATGTAACCGTTGAGAAAGCTGTGTCAAAAAAGATTCAATTTGATTTTTCCACTGATTGTAAAAAGAACCAGAATTGTAGAGTTCCAGCCATTCTTGATAAATCCAGCGTTGTAGAGTTGCAAAATTTTCTCCTTCACACGTATGGTAACTGATTGCATTCTGACGAATAACAAATATATAAGTGTTTTCTTGAGTTGTATAGAAGCAAAGGATAGCAGTTGTGGAGTATTCAATTAGTTTCTGTATTTCGTCAAGTTTAAGCGGTTTATCTATACCTTCTTCTTTTAAAAAACGCTCATAATCAAAACGCTCATAATCGAAACGTCGCCATGTTTCATAGTAAGTTTTTTTCAGCATCTCTGACTGTTGAGCAGTAAAGCTAAAAATATCTTGACCCTGTGAAAAGTCAAAATGCAGCATTTTAGTAAGATTATAAAATTGAGGACTTTCTTCCTGGAGATGCCTGATCCATTGATGATTGTCATCTATAGATCTTTGGGAGTTATTTAAAACAAATTCTAATCTTTCATCTTGAGTAATATCACCACTAGGATCGTAACAACTGCTTGCCATTAAATCATTTAATTGTTTTGAGCGAGAATGTCCGATGAATTCAATTGCTTCTGCTAACTGATTACTATTAATATATGCCTGAATAGTAAGGTTATATAAAGATATAAAATCTGCAAAAATCTCTCTTCTTCGCTGTTCCTTGGTAATAAACTTACGAGTTATTTCTATTGCTGTAATTGCTTTTTGACAAACCTCAATTACATCGCTCCATCGCTCACCTTCAAATGCAATTTTGCCACAATCTTCTGCAACTTTTATACATTGAATTGGCATTTGTTCAGGAGTAAATATTTTCAGAGCATTTTTCAGACAGTAAATTGCTTCATTAGTTTGTCCTTGCTGATGCAGAGCAATTCCCAAATTTTGCTGTATTTCCGCCCATTGTTGAGAATTTCGTTTAGGAGAAGTTATCTCTAGAGCTTTCTGATAATAATTAATAGCAATTTCTATATTTCGAGGTCGATTATTTTGTTGACAATCTCTATAATAATTGCCTATTTTTAATTGAATACTCACCCATTCTTCTGGATAGCGGTCTGGTGTTATTACTTCTAAAGCATCCGTATAATTTTCTAAAGCGTTACTCCAAATATTTTGATTTTTATAAAGAATTTGTTTAGCGTTACTCAAATGAACCATAGTTTTCGCCCACTCATAGGGAAAACTTTCTCGAGTGAAAACATCTAACGCTTTGTGATGATAGCCAATAGCAATTTTTACTGAACTTGGATTGGGGTTAATAGACTTGAGGTTACATAATATTTCATGTTGACGAGCAAGCTGGGATACAAATTCTTCATATCCTGCACTGTAACGATATCGGCTATAAGAAGTACCTAAGCTGTTTTGGATGCTCGCCCATTTTTTAGGAAATTGATCATAGGTAAAGACCTTTTGCGCTGCTAGTTCATAGGCTGTAATCGCAATAATTAAATTAACTACCTCATCTCCAAAAGGTAAGGATTGGAATAAGTCACCTAATTTGACTATATCAGAAGCAATGTTTCTCTGCATTTCTGGCGTGTGCTTAGGTAAAGTTTCAGATGCCCACGTCCATAAAAATATTGCTATACGACCGTTAAGTTCATTTTGTTGTTCTCTAAATACGTTGTGAATTTTTTCTAAGTCTTCGTTTTTAGAGATAGCATTGAGAACCCAAATTACCAAATCATCACTTTGCATAAAGACATATGGTCTGATCCATCTACCCCGCAGCTTGCCAAGAAACCAGAGAACAATTCTGAAGCAAAGTATTAAGATACCTAATAACAACATTCCTACAAGAAGCAAGAGGAAGATTGTTAGGGAGATTGTTAAGCCCAAAGGCAGTAATGCTATAGTTCCTAAAAATTGAAAAAAAAGTTTTAGAAACTTAAAGACAGCCTGTAGCATACTAGTAAATAGCTTTGATGCTAAATATAAAAATTTATCACAGATCTAGATCATAGATGTAATAGCTGACAATATGAACTATTTGCAAAGAGATTTTAATAAAAAAACTATTTTCAGTAGATATTAAACTCGTAACTAAACAACCTTTAGTAGCAAGTAAAAATATCTCCTGCGTCAAACTTACTTTCAACTCAATTCAAAAACTATGGTTTTTAAGTCAACAAGGTTTAGAGTCTCAATTTATAATTCCAGCCTCAATTCAACAACACCTTACTACTTAATTCTTACGCTGATGATCTTTGACCTTTGAACGCTGAGGCGATCGCTCTTTAGGTAATTTTTGCATGTCTATCCCTGGTACAGGGGAGGCAGTAGTCATTACTTTGCTACGGCTTTGAGATTTCCAGTATTCATATTTGAGAAAAGGAAAAGAAGCGACTTTTTTCGCTAATGCCCAGAAGAAGACATAACTAGCTATCAAGCGTTCAAATGAGCCAAAACAGGATTCCCTTAGCTGTTCAATCTGTTCTTTTTGTTTGGCAACAGCATCATTTTTAAAATAGATTTCATCATTGTTGCTATCCAAGAGTAGAGATTTGCAAAAACCTTGTTTAGCGATCACAGGGTTATGTCCCACTGCAATAATTTCTGCGCCAATATCAAAGTTTTTAATCCCATTTGCCTGTTTACCTGTCATAATTACGGCATTTTCTGCCGCCTGCTGCTGTTTGCTACGTCTGCCATCGGGAATACCCAACCAGATTAAGGTGCCGCGCACTACTCGATGTCCATAGGCATGAAGCAGGTGGTTTTGGGGATTGGCGCTATGAACGTCGAGGGAGGCAATGCCGTAGCTGAGAGCAAAGAGTTTACTGACATATGCCTGTAATAGCTGGTTTACCCAAGGAACATCACCAATTACTAAAGTTCTGTTACCTGTTCTGGCAAATAGCTGTCTACCTTGAAAGTAGCGAATCGCTAATGTCCATAACCAGGCACCGAAGATATAAACGGCAATATCAGCAATGCTAATTATCGGGTCAAGCAAGTTGGTTACTGCTGTCGGCAGATTTACTAATTTGAAAATTAACCCCGATAGAGTTTTGACTATCGGTATAGTGTAACCAAAGGGAATTGCCCAGCCGACGGATATGAGGGTGTAGAGGGAGTGAATCCCCCAGGCAAGAGGAGTTTCGGTTACGTGATTTGCCCAGTGACGACTGCTGTTCAGCAGGTCTTTCCTGATATATGACTTATGGGATTCCCCTTGAGAATTAGTGCCAATGATCTGCAACAGGTTTTTATTTAAAAAATCTTCTTTCATCATTACCAAAACCTGTACGCTTTCTGTGGTTAAAGTCATGCCTAAAGGATGAGAACTGGGAAAATCATGTCTCATTTGTCTTGCGACATAAAGCAATAATTCGGTTAAAGTCTGTGCCGCAGCCGCGACTGTTGCCGTACTTGGTTCTGCTGTTCTGCGTCCGCTACCATTAACAAAAATTCGATAACGATGGCTATTATTGTGGTCAAGAAATGAAGAATTGCTAACGGTGGTCAATCCACCTTTACCCTGTGTGGAATTAATAAAGCTGCTGATTTCTCCAGTAAAGATAAACAGTTCACCAATAATTCCCTGACTGGATAGATGGTCAAAAACATTAATTACCTGGACGGTAGAAAAGGTTTGACCAGACTGAGTGATGGTCATTACTAACGAGTCTTTACTCAAATTGAGTTCGGCATAGCTTTGGTCTAACTGTTGTAGAACTTCGTTAGCGGGCATAGTTGCAATGTTTAGCAGTGGAAAAACTACTCTTAGATCCTGGGCAAATTTTTCTCCTAACCACAGGCTATTTTCCTCTCCCGTGATTAACAGATCTATACTAGGCATTTTTCTGATCTGACTAACTAATCCTGCCTTAAACATACGCTGTTGTCTGTTCTCAAACCGCTGAACTTTTTCAGTCAAGAGATAAATTAAATAATCCGCACTACGACGATTGAGAGAGGTAGGATTCTCCCAAGAGATTTTTATTTCATTGAGAATTTGGGGAATTGATTGCAAGTCAACTTCTACAGGGTCTTGTTCTGCTGTATCAGATAGTTTGATCTGAGATAGGTAAGGATGATTGACCATCGAGATCCAACGATCCTTAAGATGTATTACCGTTAATTCCTGCTGCTGTACTAAGGAATAGACTGTAATATCTTTGGTGCTGACTTTTGCCACCTCCCCGTTTTTTTGGTCTAGATCTAAACGGAAACACTGAGGTTTATTTAACAAGATGCGATCAATCGCCGCAGGTTCAGAAGCATAGACCATATAGCCTTGCTCCCAATTAAAGCCAACGGTGATTGGTTGTCCTTTGGCACAGAGAATTAATTCTGTCTCTTCTAAAGTAGAAGTTGTAACTAAGCCAAAACTTCCTTTGGCTTGAGAGATAAAGATTTGGGTAGCACGATACAGATCGTTTTCAAAAAATGCTTGTAAAACAAATTGAATAAAGTTAGTTCTTTGTGCTTCTGTCCAGTTGGCAGTAGAATGATGATTTTTTAAGGCTTGAATTAGACTTTGTTGAAGATCAGTAGAGGATTTTAAATATTCAGGAGTGAGTTTACTGTGATCAGAATACTTTAACGGAAAAATATCATCGGCAAAAATCCCCTCAAATATTTCTGCCCAGGTGTTTAAATCTTGCTGACTGGGAGCATTATGAGGTGCATTTTTAACAGGTTGTTGATCGTCAAATGCTGCGGCGATAGAAGTTGCAATCGCCTGTTGATATGCCAACCGTACCGAAGGATACCACATTCCCTGAGTAACAAGTAGATCCATCATCCCCGCAATCTTGGGGGAATCTCCTTTAGTGGCGTTAGGAGTATGCAAAACTCTCTCCAACCATAATCCCAGGGTTGCATAGTCAATTTCCTGGTTGAAGATGTTCCAACCATCAAAATCGCCATTATGGGTAATGCGGTGATGCACATTTTTTGAGGTACATTTCCATTCTGTTCCTGTAAATTGCCACACCTTTTGAATTCTGGCTTTCATCCATTCGTGCCAGTGGGTTTCTAATTCTGAAGGGGCGCTGCCGCTGGTAGCATAGCGATAGTGCCAGACTCCTATAACTGTTGATTTTAGCGGTTTTACACCACCATTGATCGCTTTATTACGAGTTGAGGCAAAGGCTGCCTCTAAAGATTTAGTTAAGTTATCTCGCTTACGATTGACGACCTTTTGACCGATAAATACAGTCTGTTTGCCATTTTGACCAATAACTAGTCCTCCTCCCGCTTGTTCGCCGCGAACTTCTGTTTCCTGCCCCATTTGTTGAGAAATCTCAACTATTCTGGTGGGTAATAAGAGATCGCCATCTTCGGGTTTACGTTCGGCAATTAAGCCAAAGTTACCACAATAGAAGCAATCTGCTGTCCCTATAATAAATGCCTCAAGATCAGAAAGAGAAGTGATAGCAAGCAGTAGATTGGCAGTAATTAAAGCTTGAATCAATAAATTATGAGGATAATAGCAGCAAAAGAATGCGATCGCTAAATTACAAAAGATGCCTCCTAGAGATTTGATTCTTATGTGTTGAGAGCTACCTACTTCTAAATGGAGAGGTGAAGACAGCGGCAACCTGGTCGAAATAATTGGAATAAAGATCTGATTAAAAGGGAATAGAGATCCCAAAATATCACCAAGTTTTTGATGTTCCAGGATATTTCTTGAGTTGATTACTGAAAAGTCACGATCCGCTAAAGCGATCGCCAGAGTATGCCCCAAACCATGAATAATAATGGCGCTATTCCAAATAAATCTCAGTATAATTGCATAAACTAGCCATAAACAGCATATATAAAATAAAGCTCTAAATTCTGTGCTACTAATAATTATCGATAATGCGATCGCTTCAGGTACTATAGTTGAGAATTTTAAGGAACAAAGTAACTTATACATTTGCTTTCAGCGGTGAGATAACTTTGATTGATGATTGAAGACCAATTCATAGGTTTAACTTTTGATAACTACCTGTAATGGGAATCTGAGAAATGTTACCGAATTTAAAATTACAAAGAATCTCAATATAGCAATCTTATCTGAGTGGTAGAAATTATTAGTCTTAAATCTCCTTTGTCCTTCGTTATTTGTCATGAGGTATTTTCAGGGATTATCACAGACTGCTATAGCGAGGCATTCTCAGTTTATGCAGACATCGGGAACAACTAGAGAAGAAAAACCAAGTTTAATTGGAACTTAATTTAATATATTCTTTGTGACTCGATATATAGGCATCATCTAACACAAAATCTACAATAGGATACATTTTATTGTCTAGGTAACAATATCTAATGCTCTCCGCACAATAATATTGCTATAATTTCACATTTTGACGTTGTGTTATAGATGGATAATTCAAAAAACTACTATTAAAGTCAAGCCAAAAGTGCTAAATTTTACAGTCTTTTTAACGATATTACTATTTCGATTAAGTTGCGATTCTCAGGATAATGTTCAACTATCTAAGAGTAATGAAACTACCGCTAATTCTCATCAAATTTCCACAACTACTTTTCCTGAGATTCACTGTCGAGGAGAGCTACCCAACTCTTTAAAAACCCAAATAGGTGCTTATCGATTAGCAAAAGAATCTGATTTTGTTGCTTCTATTCGTAGTTATGCCCAGGAACATCCTTCACTAAATTTAATCTGTAATATTTTTGGTGCTGATTTCAGTCAAAACAATTTAAATGATTATGCGCTGCTATTAGTAGCTGAAGATAATACTCACTTTCGCTTTTTACTATTGCTCAATAAGGGTCAGGGAGAATTTGCTGAAGTAATCGTGAAAGACTACCAGAGCATTACTAAGCCATCAGATGGTCTTGTTTACACCTCTATGGAATACAAGCTTCCAGGAGAGCCTGGAATTACTCAAAGGGCATATAGTCCTATTAAAACCGATACTCCAGAAGGTGAAAAATTTATTGCCCAGCCAGCCATCGAGCTATGGGATGCAATTAAACTAAATCAGGCTAACGTACCCCAAGATACCTATTTAGAAACTCTAGCTTATTGTTCTAATGTTTATTATTTGGTAGAAACTCAGTTTGAAACCATTACAGTTTGCGATTGAAAAGATTCATTTACAAAAAAACATGATCAAATAAGCTTTTTATTAGACCTCTTGCACAAATCAGACTGTTTAATTTTTTTTAGTTTTTTGCGATTTGTCCAAAGGTTTTGCTGCGTTGCGAACATTCATAACTTTATCAAGTAAATCAAACCAAAAGGGTGCACCCATAGAAATAGCGATCGCACTAATTGACCAACCGAAGATTACTTTATACCATCCTCTTGGTTTTTTAACTTGGTTTTGGCTCACCCACCTCGGTTACCAAAGTTGATGCTTCTTTGATACTCACAGGTACTCTAGTGAGCCACTGTAAATCATTCATAATCTTGATATTGTCTGCACTATACAATGCGCCATCTGCTATGCACAATCCTTCAAATCTCCATTGTTGTTTCAACTCACC
>JBCDDK010000030.1:0-63044 GCA_039180345.1 Cyanobacteria bacterium P01_G01_bin.39
AATAATATCCACCAAGTTTTTACCAATGTCATGAACGTCACCCTTAACTGTGGCGATGACAAACTTACCTTTCCCACTATCGTTGGCTTCTTCCTTATCCATATGGGGTTCAAGATGGGCTACCGCCGCTTTCATGGTTTGGGCAGACTGGAGTACAAAAGGCAACTGCATTTGTCCTGAACCAAATAATTCCCCCACAACTTTCATCCCATCTAAGAGAAAAACATTAACAATCTCTAGAGGTGGATACTGTTGTAAGGCTTCATCTAAAGCTTCATCTAAACCAATCCTCTCTCCGTCAATAATGTGCTGTTTTAATCTTTCCTCGATAGGCAGGTTTTTATCAACGGCTTCGGCTTTCTTGGCTTTTTTACCCGCAAATAAGGTAGTTAACTCCCCTAAAGGATCATAAGTACAAATATCGCCATCAAATTCCCGTTTGTCATAGATTAAGTCATAACAAATTTTCTGATGCTTCGGATCGATTTTAGCTAGAGGCAGAATCTTACTGGCATTAACAATAGCCGAATCTAAACCAGCCTGCATACATTCATGAAGAAAAACTGAGTTTAAGACCTGTCTGGCTGCCAAATTCAAACCAAAAGATACATTAGAAACACCTAACAACACGTGACAACCTGGCAATTCCTCCCTAATCCGTTTAGTCGCTTCCACAGTCGCTTTGCCATTTTCTCTATCCTCTTCAATCCCAGTAGACACGGGCAACGCTAACGGATCAAAAAAGATTTCCTGAGGCGGAATACCATATGCCACCGCGGCATCATATGCCCGTTTGGCAATGGTAAACTTCTTGTCCGCAGTTCTTCCCATGCCATCTTCGTCAATGGTACCGATAACTAACCCTGCACCATATTTCTTTGCCAGATCTAATACTTGATAAAATCTCTCTTCACCGTCTTCATAGTTAGTGGAGTTGAGGATACATTTTCCCCCAGCTACTTTTAACCCCGCCTCCATTTTTGTCCACTCAGTAGAGTCCAACATCAAAGGAAGAGTAACATTATTAACCAAACGAGAGGCTAACTCATGCATATCTCTCTCTCCATCTCGTCCCACATAATCCACATTGACATCAAGGACATGGGCGCCTTCTTTGACCTGAGATTTCGCCAAAGAAACTAAACTATCCCAATCTTCATCATTGAGTAAAGTACGGCATTTTTTGGAACCACTAGCATTTAATCTTTCCCCCACAATTAGAAAAGAATTATCCTGCACATAAGGCTGAGTACTATAAATTGAAGCAGCAGAGGGCTCATAGTGAGGATGACGTTCTTTAGGAGTCAAATCCACCGTCATCTCTGCCAAAGCACCAATATGGTCAAATCTGGTACCGCAACAACCGCCAACTATTTGCACTCCCAAATCTTCAACAAAGTGCATCAAAGCCATTTTCAATTCCATTGGCGTTAGCTTGTAATGCGCATGTCCGCCAACGTTTTCAGGTAAGCCAGCGTTGGGAACACAAGAAACAATAAAGGGAGAATGTTCCGACAGATATTTAATGTGATCCTTCATCAAATCCGGTCCTGTGGCGCAGTTCAAACCCAAAATATCGATTGGATAGCGTTCTAAGATTGCCAAAGCAGCATCTATTTCTGTACCCACCAGCATAGTTCCCATCTGTTCCATAGTCACAGAAACCATCAAAGGCAGCCTGGCACCTTTTTGCTCAAATACTTCTTCAATCGCATTTAATGCAGCTTTGATTTGCAATACGTCCTGGCAGGTTTCGACTAACATCAAATCTACGCCACCATCGTATAAAGCTGATGCTTGCTCAAGATAAGCCTCTTTTAGACTGTCATAATCAATATGTCCCAAGGTTGGTAATTTAGTCCCAGGTCCCATGGAACCCGCAACAAAGCGAGGTTTCTCTGGAGTAGAATATTCAGCCGCAATCTTTTTAGCTAGTTCTGCTGCGGTCTTGTTGAGATAATAAGCCTGATCTGCCAAATCATACTCTGCCAAAACTAACTTAGTTCCGCCAAAAGTATCGGTTTCAATCACATCGGCACCCGCTTCAAGAAATCCACGGTGTACTGTTGCTACGGCTTCAGGCTTAGTATGGACTAAATATTCATTACACCCTTCGTATTCTGCCCCACCAAAGTCTTCGGCGGTGAGGTTTTGGACTTGAAGATTTGTCCCCATCGCACCATCTAAGACTAATACGGGGCGTTCTGGACTATTGAGACGGTCTAAAAAGATACTGTTCATTGCTAGCGACTGCTGATCAACAGGTTAAGTTACATTAAGACTTATTATATGGTTGTCTGGGATTAAAAAGGTAGTAATTATGGCATAAAGTCTCTCCCAGAATTCACTGATATTTTTAAAAAGCGTTTTTTTAGGTTAAATCTCTGTAGAGAATAAAAAAGAGCAGAAAGCTGAAAAAGTCTAATTATTAAAACAAAAAATAGCGTTGTGCCATCGGCAAAACTGTCGCAGGCTCACAGGTTAGTAATTCACCATCTGCTCTTACCTCATAAGTTTCGGGGTTGACCTCCAGATGTGGTGTAGCAGTATTCAACTTCATATCAGCCTTACTAAGATTACGGGTGTTGCTTACAGCGATCGCTCTTTTGTGCAATCCTATTTGTTCGGGGATACCTGCTTCCATCGCCGCTTGGGAAATAAAAGAAAGAGAAGTAGCTGTTCTGGCACCACCATAATTACCAAACATGGGACGCATATACACAGGTTGCGGAGTGGGAATACTAGCATTAGGATCACCCATTTGAGCATAAGCGATCGCACCTCCCTTAATTACAATCTCTGGTTTGACCCCAAACATAGCTGGTTTCCACAGGCAAATATCTGCTAGTTTTCCTATTTCAATTGAGCCGACATGTTCAGCAATCCCGTGAGCGATCGCAGGATTAATTGTATATTTGGCAATGTAGCGTTTAGCACGGAAGTTATCTGCTGCCTCCTGATGTGACTCTCCCTCAGAAGCTAACACCCCCCGCTGCACTTTCATCTTGTGGGCAGTTTGCCAGGTACGAATAATGGTTTCTCCTACCCGCCCCATAGCTTGAGAGTCAGAAGCAATCATGCTAAATGCTCCTAAATCGTGCAAAATGTCTTCGGCGGCAATAGTTTCCTGGCGAATGCGAGATTCGGCAAACGCAACATCTTCAGGAATGTTTTTATCTAGGTGATGGCAGACCATCAACATATCGAGATGTTCTTCTAAAGTATTGACGGTAAAGGGACGAGTAGGATTAGTTGAAGAAGGTAAAACATTACTTTGGGCGCAAACTTTAATAATATCGGGTGCATGCCCACCTCCAGCCCCTTCTGTATGGTAGGTATGAATTACCCGATCTTTAAATGCCGCGATGGTGTTTTCCACAAACCCCGCCTCATTTAAAGTGTCAGTATGAATTGCCACCTGGACATCATAGCGATCCGCCACATTTAAACAAGTATCAATTGTCTTGGGCGTAGTTCCCCAGTCCTCATGGAGTTTCAGCCCCATTGCCCCCGCCTGAACCTGTTCAATTAGCCCTTGCGGTTGAGAACTGTTTCCTTTCCCTAAAAAACCCAAATTCATCGGAAAAGCATCAGCAGCCTGTAGCATGCGCCAGATGTTCCAAGCTCCAGGGGTACAGGTGGTAGCGTTAGTCCCTGTAGCGGGTCCCGTCCCACCGCCAATCATAGTAGTAATTCCTGAAGCGATCGCCGTTTCAATCTGTTGCGGACAAATAAAGTGAATATGGCTATCAATCCCGCCTGCGGTCACAATGTGCCCTTCCCCCGCTACAATTTCTGTTGCGGCACCAATAACAATATCAACGTTGTCCTGAATCTGAGGATTACCGGCATTACCAATCTGCTCAATCTTACCGTCTTTGATGCCAATATCAGCCTTAACAATACCCCACCAGTCTAATATCAGCGCGTTGGTAATTACCATATCTACCGCTCCCTCTGCGCGGGAGAAAGGAGACTGCCCCATCCCATCGCGGATTACCTTGCCACCACCAAACTTAACCTCATCACCGTAGGTCGTATAGTCTCGTTCTACTTCGATTAATAATTCCGTATCCGCTAACCTGATGCGATCGCCTACTGTAGGTCCAAAAGTATCTGCATACGCCCGACGATCCATTTGATAGCTCATATATCTAAACGCTGATTCCTAATGGTTTTGAGTGATAATTAAACTTTCGTCTCTAGATTAAGATGAGTAGAGCTAGTTTCAATCAGAACTCATAATATATTAAGGATTTAAATCAGGAGATAGAATTCTAAATTTATCAGGCAAATGTTCAAGATTGATCTATTTATCAATTATTTAGCAGATTTGATAATATCTTTTAACAGTTTAATTGCCTCAGTAATGGGTATTTGACCATTTTCAACCACAGAAATTAATTGCTGCGCTTTTTCAGGAGTCAATAAATCTAATTTAATCGGCTCTTTCAACAGCATATAGAATTTATTTTTGTCGCTATCTCCTACGTTATCAACTTGTTCTTTAGCTTCAACTTTCCTTAGCAGATCTTTTAGCTGTCTAAGCATTTCTGCTCTTTTTCCCTCATTGTATGTGCCATCAAATAATATTTTTTTAGCACCTACTAAGGCAGCAGCACCTAAAGCAGCACCGCCAACCACTAAGCCAACGGGAGGTGCAACTGTTATTAGTCCAAATAACATCGATTTTCCTCCAAAAGCTGCCACAGTAGTACCCGCAGCCGCAGCACCGACAGTCCCAATGCTAATATCTGCTAAAATTCCTAATTGATTAAGAGGATCTTTTTCTAAATTTTCTACAGCTTTGAGAATTTGCTCTTTAGTTAACTTTTCTTTCCCAGACACAACAATTAATCTAAAAATCTAAGCTGTTATAACTTGGTGAAAAATAGTGTTAAACGTATCAGCAATAAACTCGAAAAAATCTTTAGTTATTTCAATCATGTCTTTGGGTACTCCGAAAAAATCATCAAACATTTGCCTGCCCTGATTTTTTTTATCTAATCCATGTCCAAGTATGCCAAAAATTGTAATTCCTAATTTAGATGCCATAGCTCCTGCTACTGGAGCTAAAACTGCACCAATAAAAGGAATTGAACTTACTAAAGTTTGTACCGCTAAACCAATAGTCAAGCCGATCCCTATACCAGTAACTAAATTACGATGGACTTTAACAAATTCAATAATTTTAATCAAAATGATTTTGCCAACAGCAAATACTTTTTTACCAGCTTTTTTGGTGTATGTCACTAATTCGTGTAGTCTGGTAGCAATCTGTGTGGGTAAACCACTGTCTGATAGCCATACATATAGTTCGTTGCTGGTAAAGGAATCTGCTGCTGCTTGCAATAGAGCCATTTCTAAGTTATTGTTAGCTAATTTTAATGTTGCTGAGGTCATGGCGATTTTGTAATCTAATTATGTGACTAAATATAGTATTATCTCTTCAAAATAATCAAAATTTGGTATTGCAGATGTAATTCAAATCACTCTTCTATCTTTTAATCTGCATTCAAACAAGCGATCCAAACTATAATTACCTTTAAAGCGCGTAATAATATCAATGCTCAATGCTGAAAACAGTTGTGGCGACTGTGCGCCAAGGAAAGATAGAAATTTTAGAAAAGTTAGAACTGCCTGAAGGTACTAAAGTTCTAGTTACAGTGTTACCGAGTGAAGAAGCGGAATTTTGGCAGAATGCCAGTCAGGAATCTTTAAGTAAGGTTTGGGATAACTCCGAGGATGATGTTTATGCTGAACTACTCGAAGAATGATGTTATTTTAGTTCGCTATCCTTTTTCCGATTTATCTATTAAATAACTCCTTGACTTAAAAAGCGATCGCGCTACCGCTTAACTTTCTCGTTTTACTTAGAGCTGATTCAATTAAGAAATAGCTTTATATGTAGTTAATGATGGATTCATATGGTGAGCAAACATCTTTACCTGAAACACGATTCGATCTCAATTCTATTTTACTCCCCCTACAGGCGATCGCTCTTTGAAGATTAATGACTCAATCTTGAGATTATATTTAATAATTTCCTGAGCCTTGATAAAGCCTGTTCCGTATTCTTTTTCATAAGATGGCGCACAACTCCAAGCATGATTGACATCAGTCAAGTAATCACACCAATGATCATTACTACGCTTTATTATTGATGCTGGATAAATTTCACCACACATTAAATCATCAAAATCAGTTTGTTCAACATGATTGCCAAATACATGCACATCCCGAAATTGGTAGTTAGTTTCTTGATGATTTTACATGGTTTTGATCAATTGATAAAAAGAACAGATTTGATTTTGACCAGTTACTCCAACATGATCAGATATGTTCCACGCTGATGGTAATACAACATATTTGAACTCATTCAATCGAAGAACGATACATGCTCTACCTTCTTGTTTTTAAATATTTACTAAAAAATCAAGTATAGCAATAGTATTTATGCTTAATCTGTGACTGCTTACGGAGATTTTCAGACTGTATCTGTGTTACTAATTTATTGATTTTCCAAGCTATCTTTGGTATTACAACGAGTGTAAGCATTCCAGGTAGTTAAATCTGGTGCAGGAAACCCTAGAATTGCTGAACGCGCTTGTTCACTTAAGCCGACCGCCATGCTAAAGTCTGCTCCTGCAATGTTTTGCAAATTCTCCAAAACTGCTCCTGTAAAGTCTGCGGCGCGAAAGTCAACTCCTTTAAGTTCAGTGTTACCGAAACGAGCGTTACGCAAGCTGGCTCCTGTCATAATGGCTTTTTGAAGACTAGCCCCACTAAAAGAAACATCATCCATAATTGCCCCTGTAAAATCTGCTCCGCTCAAATATGCCCCAATCATTCTCGCGCCAGTCAGATCTACTCCCCGCAAATTGGCAGTGTTGAGATAAGCACCATTAAGATTTGCACCAGGTCCTACAGCACCAGAACCTTTATAGTTAAATCCTTCAGGAAAGATAGTTTCACTGTCATAGATAGTGACCTGAAACTGAGTGTCTTGCAGATTAGCATTAGTTAGGTTGGCTCCTCGCAAGTCAGCACGACTCAAAAATGCTCCTGTTAAGTTAGCCCCTGTCAAGTTAGCCCCTGTTAAGTTAGCACCCCGTAAGTCAGCATTGCTCAGATTTGCTCCCGATAGATTTGCCTTTACAAAGTCGGCATTAGTCAAAATACTCTCCTGAAAATTAACCTGTTCTAAGTTGGCTTGATTAAGAGCGATCGCATATAGATCCTGATTGCTATAGTCGGCGTTAGCTAAACTTTCTCCTGATTTAAGTTTGGCGATAATATTAGCAGCTAAAGGAGATTTATTACTAGAGGCTGTAGTGGGCATGGTTCAAATAAATATTAAACAAGGCAATATTATGAACAATAAAAAAGGGTTAAGCTTACTCAACCCTGATAATTCTTCTTATTTATTTTCCAATATCTAGCTAACTTATTTTAATTTGCTTCTAATTTCTTCAACTCGCTTACGATTGACTCCTAAATCAGACTTACCCTGACGAGACGCAGAGCGCACCTGGACAGCATTAGCACCAGAGTCCTTGTAAAATTCAACATCGTCAACATAACCCATCAGCTTACTCTTAAATTCAGCGTAGAGATAATCATCTTTTTCTTCAATAACGGTTGTTCCCTCCATTGCTTCAACTACCCCTTTTATTTCAGCAATAGAGACAGCAGGTAACGGGTCAATTTTAGACTGATCATCATCACTTTGGCTATTCACACAGTTGGGAGTACCTGGACATGCCGCTAGCTTGCCATCTTTTACTCCTAAATTATTGGGTCTTTCACCCGAAAAATTAAACATTTTTATTTATATCTCTGCTAAAAGAACTCGGTTATATAACGTTTGGATTATCTCATATTCGCTATTAAGGTGGAAATATCTCAGCCAGGAGGAGTAGGACTGCGTAATCGCAATTGATATGAATTACAATCTAAACTTAGAGCTATCCAAAAAATTATATTTTACTCAGATTTTATATATTTTAAGATTGTGGTTAGTATTCAATGTCGGGTGGACAACATCCGAAAGTTTTTGATGTTTGATGATTTTTACAATCAACATTCGTTGTCCACCATTGATAATTAATTACCCAGCTTTCGCTAAAATATTTTCTCCCCCAGTTACCAACTTTAAAGCTTCTTGGTACTGTAAATCGGCATCAGTAGCGATCTGAGTATAAGTAATTGGCTTTTGGGAGATTACATCATCAGGCATGATTCCCAGCTTATTGATATCTGTATGATTTGGAGTTTCGTATTTAGCTACCGTAACCGCTAAACCAGCACCATCGGGTAACTCAAACAAAGACTGAATCAATCCTTTGCCAAAAGTTTTTTCTCCTACCAACAAAGCTCTTTGATTGTCATGCAATGCTCCCGCTAAAATTTCACTAGCACTAGCTGTTCCCTGATTAACCAGCACTACCAGAGGATCATCAGTTAAGATTTCGCTAGTAGAATCAAAGCTACCCAATGCACCCTGACGGTTGACCGTATAGACAATGGTGCCTTCATCTAGCCACATCCGCGCAATTTCTACTCCCGCCTGTAACAAGCCGCCAGGATTATTGCGTAAATCGAGGATATATGCCTCAGCACCTTGCTGTTCAAGTTTGCTGACTCCATGAGCAATTTCTTTAGCAGCGTTAGCACTAAACTGATTCAATCGCACATAGCCAATTTTTTTATCCGTGTTGGTATCTAATGCAGTGTACACAGGATTGAGAGAAATGCGATCGCGCACTAGTTCCACATTATGCGGTTTAACTCCTTGATCTTGACCAGACTTAATTCTCAGAGATACCGTTGTGCCTACCTTGCCCCGCATTTTAGCGGCAGCTTCGTCTAAGGTAATGGTTTTGGTATCAACTCCGTCAATCTCCAAAATGCTATCTCGGGGCTCAATCCCTGCTGCTTCTGCTGGCGAACCAGCCAAAGGAGTAATCACTTCAATCAATTTAGTTTCAGGATTAACGTTAATCTGTAATCCTACTCCTGAAAGTTCCCCTGAAGTGTTGACCTGTAAACTACGATACTGCTCTGGTCTCAGTAACCTGGTGAAGGGATCATCCAAAGTTGCCAGCATGTCTTCAATAGCAGTGTAAGCTGATTCGCGATCGCGCAGCGGTTTCTTAACATATCTCTCCCTCATCTTCCACCAATTTTGATGATTGAAGGTTTCATCCAAATATGATTGATTAACAATTCGCCAGGATTGTAATAATAGCTTTTGTTCTTCTGTAAAAGCATGAGCTTCAGGTGCATACCAAGCAGAAGATGTCAACCAAAACATTGTCAGCAAAGCGATCGCAAAAACTTTTTTGAGCATGAGTAGAATAGTAATAGTAGGGCGATGTCCTAAAGATTATTTTAATTTAGCGGTTTTTAATTAATTGTTACTTATAAACAGTGGATTTGCTGGGCAGAGCCCAGCTAGAGCTAAAAATAAATGTCAAAGGATTTCGATCCTCTGAGTCTAAACATGGCTTATAATACGGTATTAAGTAAAGACATCATAGCTCAAAGCTATGTTACGTTTTTTGAGTGGAGTAAAACATAATTTACCCGTTATGAAAAACTCCCTATGGACTTAATCAGCAAATATACACAAGCGTGCTGTCTACCACCAAACTAAGTAGACCAGCTTTAATATTAAAGTAAGCATCAACTACCAGAAGTTTTCTCAGTGATTCTATGAGTGCCGCCCACTCAGCAGGCTTAAAGTCTGGATTAGGGCTGTGCAAAATTAGAAGGCTGAATCAATAAATGGTAGAGTCATCCATAATTATTTTTCAACGCTAATTCACAGGCTTCATGTTTTCTAAACAAGTAACAGATTCCAAAACATTTCAATGGTTTGATGAGCGTCTTGAGATTCAAGCAATTTCTGACGACATCACCAGCAAATATGTCCCCCCTCATGTAAATATTTTCTACTGCTTGGGTGGTATTACTCTGGTCTGCTTCTTAATTCAGTTTGCTACTGGATTTTGCATGACTTTTTACTACAAGCCCAATGTGGCTGAGGCTTTTTCTTCAGTTGAATACATCATGAATGAAGTTAGCTTCGGCTGGTTAATCCGTTCCATTCATCGCTGGTCAGCCAGCATGATGGTTCTAATGATGATTCTGCATACTTTCCGCGTTTATTTAACTGGCGGTTTTAAAAACCCTCGCGAATTGACTTGGATTACAGGAGTAATCATGGCAGTAATCACCGTTAGCTTTGGCGTAACTGGCTATTCTCTTCCATGGGATCAAGTTGGTTACTGGGCTGTAAAAATCGTATCTGGTGTTCCAGCAGCAATCCCCGTAGTTGGCGATCAAATGGTAGAGCTATTAAGAGGTGGTGCTAGCGTAGGGCAAGCAACCCTAACTCGCTTTTACAGCTTACATACATTCGTTTTACCTTGGTTAATTGCGGTATTCATGCTGTTGCACTTCTTGATGATTCGCAAACAAGGTATTTCTGGTCCCTTGTAAAGAATATAGAAACCAAAGTAATTAGCAGATTTTCTAGAAACATAAATAGCTTCTGGGAAATCTGCGGCTTGGAGGTAAATAGTTTATAGCCATGATGGTGTTAAGCTATTTACTTTTAATTTAAGTTAGCACTACTAGGCTTAATTAGCCCTAGCTAAAATAGCACAGTGCCTAATTTAACGAAACTTAGACTGTTAGAATTTTCTAACTGCTCAAGTAAACTTAGGAGATAAAACACATGTCAACATTAAAAAAACCCGATCTAAGCGATCCCGCTTTACGCGCTAAGTTGGCTCAAGGAATGGGTCACAACTATTACGGCGAACCTGCTTGGCCAAACGATCTACTATACATTTTCCCTGTAGTTATTCTGGGTACCATTGGTTTAGTTGTAAGTTTAGCTGTACTTGATCCCGCCATTGTTGGAGAACCAGCTAATCCTTTTGCTACTCCTTTAGAAATTTTGCCTGAATGGTATTTATACCCCGTATTTCAAATTCTACGGGTTGTTCCTAGTAAGCTTCTCGGGATTGCTGCTCAAACAGCGGTTCCCCTGGGTCTAATGTTAATTCCCTTTATTGAGAGCGTTAACAAATTCCAGAACCCTTTCCGCCGTCCTGTAGCTACTACAGTATTTTTATTTGGTACTTTGGTAACTATCTGGCTAGGAATTGGTGCGACTTTCCCTATCGACGAGTCTTTGACTTTAGGTTTATTCTAAATCAAGGCTTAAGCACAGTTATTTAGCTGCCGAGTAAGGCGTAGCGTTTGATTAGCTCTAACTCAGAGACTATCAATAAGATCTATAATGATGATCTAGCTACGCCTTCTTGTTATGTTAATTACTGTATCGGATCATAATTATTATCAGCATTGGTTTGTTAGTATGTTATTCCGTTAGCAACGCCTAAATCGTTGAGCCAGCGGCTTTCTATTTAAAATGATTTTCAGGAGCTTATAAGTGGGAATTGCCCGCTTTTTTTGTTGTTTGAATTAAATTTTAGAAACATAAGTTAATACTTATCAGGAAGTGCAGGGCGTGTCATCATTTGGAGGGAAGAATGCTTTTGAGTGAGGAAGCCCGCGTCGCCGTCAGGCGCAAGGGAACGCGCGAGCTGACCAAAGAAAGCTCTTTTTTCTAATTGATGACATGCCCTAGTTGGTTTTCCATAATCTTTAACGCAGCATGACTCATCCAGTAATTCCTCAAATTATTGAATTAGCTTCTCCACTAGCACAAGACCTTAACTTAGAATTAATTGATGCCGTATTTCAAACCAACAAAACTCCTCCAACTCTGAGAATAGACATTAGAAATCCTCATCAGGAAACTAGCTTAGAAAATTGTGAGCAAATGAGCCGCATCCTAGAAGAAAAGCTAGACTTAACCGAAGTAATTCCAGGGACTTACGTCTTAGAAATTTCCAGTCCTGGTATTTCTCGCACTTTAACTACAGAGCGAGAATTTATTGCCTTCAAAGGATTTGCCGTCACAGTTAATACCTTTGCCCCTTATAAAAACCAGAAGCAGTGGCAAGGGCGTTTGCAAAGTCGCGATGATGTGGCAATTCGCATTAATCAGAAAGGTAAAGCGATCGCAATTCCTAGAGAACTAGTGTCCAAAGTACAGCTCAACGATCAATAAGACTAGCCATGTCTGATATTTAGCGACTTAAAGCAATCAATATCAATAATTTAGTAGGAGTAAAATATGACCATAGTTAGTTTGCCTGGTCTGAGGGCAACTATCGACGAAATCAGCCAGAGATACAATTTACCAGGAAGCTCTGTTGAAGAAGCTTTGAGAGAGGCTTTGATCAAGGGCTATGAAAAATTTCGTCGGTCTAAAGATCGTAATGAAGAATTTAGTGAGGAATATTTTGAAAACTTTAACGTTCAGTTAGATACTGATGAAGAAGGATTTCAAATCTTGACGACTAAAGTTATTGTCGATATTAGTAAAGACCAAATCGAAGACCGCGACCATCAAATAGCTCTCAGTGAAGTCCAAGAGCAGGTTGATGATTCGGAAATACAGGTAGGTGATTCCGTACTAGTTGACGTGACTCCTGAACAAAAGGATTTTGGTCGCATGGCGGCAATCCAAACCAAACAGGTGTTGCTGCAAAAGCTGAGAGATCAGCAGCGAAAGCTAATACAAGAAGAATTTCAAGATTTAGAAGGGACGGTTTTACAGGCAAGAGTGGTTCGTTTTGAAAGACAATCGGCAATTGTAGCTGTAACTAGCGGTTTAGGTCAGCCTGAAGTTGAGGCAGAATTACCCAAGCGAGAACAGTTAGCCAATGACACCTATCGCTCAAATACTACTTTTAAAGTTTATTTAAAAAAGGTGAGGGATACCCCTCACCGTGGCCCTCAATTAATGGTTTCAAGAGCGACAGCAGGATTAGTAGTAGAGCTGTTTAGTAATGAAGTACCTGAAATTGAAGAGGAAATTGTCCGTATTGTCGCCGTTGCCCGAGAAGCCCATCCCCCTTCACGTCATGTGGGAGTACGCACTAAAATTGCGGTAGATACGCTGGAAAGAGATGTCGATCCTGTGGGTGCCTGTATTGGCGCGAGAGGTTCAAGAATCCAGGCGGTAGTTAATGAATTACGGGGTGAAAAAATCGACGTGATTCGCTGGTCGCCAGACCCTGCTACCTACATTTCTAACTCATTAAGCCCTGCAAGAGTAGACCAAGTAGTTTTGGCTAACACAGAAGAAAAACAATCATTAGTTTTAGTTGCCGAAGATCAGCTAAGTTTAGCAATTGGTAAAGAAGGACAAAATGTTCGTTTAGCGGCTCGCCTGACTGGCTGGAAAATTGATATCAAAGATATTGACAAATACGACGAAGCAGCAGAAATGGCAAAATGGGCTGCTCAGGCAGAAGCAGCTAAAGCTAGAGCCGCCGAGCTGGCTGAGCAGGAAGAAGAGTCAGAATACGAAGCAGAGCCAGAAGTTGCTGAAGAGGAAATTACCAACAATAATCCTGAGGTTGAGACTGAAGCTGAAGCAGCCGAAGCAACATCCGAAGAAATTACATCTGAAACTGAAGCTTTGAACGCTGAACCAAAAACAGAAGATAACTGATAACTGACATTTGGCGTCTCTTCAAAAACAAAGCGGCGCTAAATTATGATTCATACCTTTAGAAGAATGGTAAAAGGTGTAATCCGCTATCTTTTAAGTCTTGAACCTAAGCAAAACCTTAAAAAAAAGTCCAAAATTGAATCAGATCAATTATCGTCAGTGTATTAGCTGTAAAAAAGTTGCCCCCAAAGACAATTTCTGGCGCGTGGTGCGAACGTCATCTAGCTATGAAATTAACCTTGACTATGGGATGGGGCGCTCTGCTTATCTTTGTCCCAATATTGAATGCTTGGCACATGCTAGACATAAAAACCGTCTTCAAAGTGCTTTAAGGGCTAAAGTTCCTGAGAATATTTATCAAAATTTACAAGAACGTTTAAGCTGATAATGTTAGAGTTTGGTAATTATTAAATTTAGAGTTCGATATTTGATCAATAACTCATTATTTTCCTTAAAATAAAGCTAGGGATAGATCACTATCGATCACAATTGAGAATTATTATTCAATTGTTTAATCTAGATCCTATTATTTAATAGAGTCATCAAGATATATTCAGCATCTAAAATACATGAAGGACTACATGGATAAACAAATGGTCAAATAAACTTAAACAGTCAACTGAGGGGCATAGTGGATGAACGATAAAGTGAGAATATACGAACTATCGAAAAAATTGAATTTGGACAATAAAGATATTAAAGAAATTTGCGAGCAGCTCAATATTGCAGTCAAGAGCCACAGCAGTACCATAACTGCATCCGACGCTGAGAGAGTAGAAGCAATGGCGGCGAAAACCCCTCGCGCCGAGAATAATAACAGTCCGAAAAAAGGCTCAAAAACAATTAAGACTATAGGAAAGCGCAAACAGCAGATTTTAGCTGTTCATCATCGGACTGAAAATTCCAGTTCTGATCAAGCATCTCCGCCTAATGGTACTTCTCCCAAGTTAGTTGCTCCTCCCTCAAGACCGAAAGCCCCTAATTCCAGACTTTCACGGGAAGAATCAACCACTACTGCTGCATCACCTCAAGTCGAGCGGGTTAGTGATAAACCAAAAGAGGTCAAAGCACCTCAAGCATTAACCCAAACGACCGAAGCTCCCGCAAAACCGAGCCTAATTCAACCTCCCAAATTATCTGCCCCACCTTCAAGACCACAAGGGAAAAAATCAGGCACTAGGAACTCGATTCAGCTTCCTAGTAAACCAAAAAAACGTGCTGTCGAATCTCCTTCAGCAAAACTAGACAATAAACCAGAAGAAGTAGCAAAGAAGGAAGTAGAGAAGAAGAAAGTTATTGCTCCGCTGCCTAAGCTTAACCGACCGCAAAAAGTTCAGGCGGTTAGCAAAGTTGCGGAGAAAGAAGAGGTCGATCCCGATACTACTGAGAACCTAGAGAACGATGACATCATTACTGATGACATCGAAGTTAAAAAAGTTACTCGTCTCAAACGTCCTGCACCTCCGCGTAAAGTAAAAGAGTGGGAAAATGAGGAAGACGATGAGAATAAGCAGAACAAGTCTGGTAAAGGTAAAGCAGCTAAGAAACGTCGTGGTCTAAAACCAATTTTGGATGATGATGATTTTGATGATGCTGATTCTAACGAGGTTCAAGTTAACAAGGCATTTAGCCTGTCAACTGCTCGTCCAGCCAAACCTAAATCTTTACAACAACAGCAGCCAGCAGCAAGTACTAACAAAAAGCCCCGTAAGCCTTCTTTCAAAACTGAGAAAACGCAGAAAACTGAGAAAGTAGCCAAAGGAAAAGTAGTCGCGACTTTGCCTGAATCAATTACCTTAACCGATAACCTGACAGTTAGAGATTTGGCTCAAAGGCTCAATACTCCTGAAACAGATATTATCCGTAGTTTATTCTTTAAGGGAATCCCTGTTAACATTACTCAGACTCTCGATTTAGAGACAGCTTCTTCTGTAGCTGAAGAATTGGGTGTAATTGTCGAAACCCCAGAAGAAAAATCAGCAGCAGTTAAAGATACGGAAATGCTAGATGCTGATGATCTAGAAAATCTGCAACATCGACCTCCTGTAGTAACCATTATGGGTCATGTGGATCATGGTAAAACGACTCTGTTAGATTCTATTCGTAAGAGTACTGTCGCTTCTGGTGAGGCTGGCGGTATTACCCAGCACATTGGTGCTTACCATGTCGATGTGGAACACAACGGTGAACAACAGCAAATTGTATTCTTAGATACTCCTGGTCACGAAGCGTTTACGGCAATGCGTGCGAGGGGAACACGGGTAACAGATATTGCAATTTTAGTTGTCGCGGCTGACGACGGTGTGCAGCCACAAACCAGGGAGGCAATTAGCCATGCCAAGGCAGCTGAAGTACCTTTACTGGTGGCAATCAATAAAGTAGATAAGCCAGAATCTAACCCAGACAGAATTAAACAAGAGTTAACCGAACAAGGTCTAGTTCCTGAAGATTGGGGTGGAGATACTACCATGGTACCTGTCAGCGCTCTTAAAGGAGATAATCTAGATGAGCTTTTAGAAATGATCCTGTTAGTGGCTGAAGTAGAAGAACTATCTGCTAATCCTGATCGCCCTGCCAAAGGAACCGTAATCGAAGCGAACCTTGACCGTAACCGAGGTCCAGTAGCAACTCTATTGGTGCAAAATGGGACTTTAAGAGTAGGAGATAGTATCGTAGCAGGGTCGGTATTGGGTAAAGTTCGAGCTATGGTAGATGATACTGGCGCTAAGGTGGAAGAGGCTACGCCTTCCTTTGCCGTAGAAATTCTGGGACTGAATGATGTCCCCGAAGCAGGAGATGAGTTCGACGTCTATCAAGATGAAAAAGAAGCAAGAGCGATCGCTGATGAGCGTTCAATTGCTCAACGGGATACTCGCTTACTGCAATCGATGTCTTCTCGTCGCATCAGTTTAAGTACCATTTCGGCACAGGCGCAAGAAGGTGAGCTAAAAGAGCTTAACTTAATCATTAAGGCTGATGTTCAAGGATCTGTTGAGGCAATCCTTGGTTCTTTACAGCAACTGCCGCAAAATGAAGTTCAAATCCGTACTCTCTTGGCATCTCCAGGGGAAGTAACGGAAACTGATGTTGATTTAGCCGCAGCTAGTGGTGCTGTAATTATCGGCTTTAATACTACCTTGGCATCAGGATCGCGACAGGCGGCAGACCGTGAAGGAGTAGACATTCGTCAATACGATATCATTTACAAGCTCTTAGATGATATTCAAGGCGCGATGGAAGGTCTACTCGATCCTGAAGAAGTCGAAGAGAACCTTGGTCAAGTCGAAGTTCGCGCGGTCTTCCCTGTAGGTCGTGGTGCTGTAGCAGGTTGTTACGTCTTGTCAGGAAAAATTGTTCGCAATTGTAAGATCCGTGTCCGCCGTGGCAACAAAATCGTTCATGAAGGAGATCTAGGCTCCCTCAAACGGATGAAAGATGATGTTAAAGAGGTTAACACTGGATTTGAGTGTGGTATCGGTGCAGCTAAGTTCTCTGATTGGAAAGAAGGAGACATTATTGAGGCTTACGAATTAGTCTTTAAGCGTCGTACCTTAGCCGCAAAATAAAGTAGATAGCTTCTAAATAAGTTATGAAAACATTCAAAGGGGATGAGTTGACAATAAATGTCGCAATTCATCCCCTTTTTTACGTATCTGTTTAGTCATTTTAAAATCAAGGCTTTAAGATATAGCAATCGAAGCAAAGGTCAAAACGTTGATGTTAAGCTGCGATGTCTGAAAATCTAAGGGATTCCAATTTAGCGATCGCCTGAAAGAGAAAATTAAACTTGACATTCAAGACAATCGCTTTAGGGTTGCCCCCTGCCCCTGCCTCAAAACGATTAACTTTGTATGTATCCCACCAAAATGACAAAGGCAAGAGTTTAAGGGCGTAAATGTGACAAAGGCGATCAAGGCGAGGGTTTGCCGCATGTACTGCTATATATATCCTAACCTATCGTTTGATTACTATATGTTGCATGATATCTATTAAATATAAAAGCCATCAATAAAATTGATGATTAATTACTTAGCAACTTTTTTTTTTAATTTCTGTATCTAATTATTAATACCAGTTTTTATTGTTAAACATTTGGGAACTATTGAAATATCAAAGAATAGATAAAATAATTTTAGTTTTTCAGTAATGAATAAAGCTCTGGTAGTAGACGATAGTCGGATGATGAGAGAGGTGTTTGCTGCTTATCTAAAAAGTGCTGGTTTTTTGGTAGAACAAGCAGCTAGCGTCGAAGAAGCGCAACAAGCTGTGTCTAAATCTCAACCAGATTTAATTATTTTAGATATAGTAATGGATGGTAAAAGCGGCTTTGAGTACTGTTTTCAATTAAAAAAAAGCAAAAAAACTTGCTCAATACCTGTTATTATCTGCTCGACAAAATCGACTCAGGCAGATTTTGTATTAGGGGATCTAATCGGTGCCGACGCTTATTTAACTAAAACTGTAGAGCAGACCGAGTTCGTTAGTAAAGCCAAGCAGTTAATCAGTCAACCAAGCAACTGTAGACTGGTGTCTTAAAATTATCTAGGCTCGATTTCAAGGTGCTTCATAATTAGTTAGATCACATTAGTTTTTAAAGTCATGAGGAAATAGGTAATAGGCATTTTTATCTAAAAATAAGACAGATAGATATAGCTATAAATTGAGTACGATTATTTTCTATTTCTTGTTTTATTATTTAACTAGAAAAAGCTTTAATTAATATTGCTCAGATTATATATTATTGATGCATCCTAAGTTTCAATTAATATTTGATCAACAACTGTAGATTACTAAATAAAATTCGCTACATTTAATAAATCTTAAATTAACAAATTTGATTAATCAAATTTATTTTAAGTTTTGTCAAACCTGATGTTACTTTAACGTTGCTTTTGGGAACTATTTAGCTAAGAGTATTGTTATTTTGTTTCGGAGAGCACCTGAATTATGAGTAAAGTATTAGTGGTCGATGATAGTTTGACTGACCGCAGAGTTACAACTACCTATCTTGAACAAGCTGGTTTGAATGTTCTAGATGTCGAGAGTGCAGAAGAAGCTCTGGAAAAACTTGGTCAGTATCAGCCCAACTTAATTGTTTTAGACGTAGTTATGGGTGGCAAAAGTGGTTTTGAGTTGTGTCGCACCCTAAAAGCAGATCTAACAACTAAAACCATTCCCGTTATTTTGTGTTCCTCCAAATCTACTGAAGCTGACAAGATGTGGGGTGATGTAGTTGGTGCTGATGCCTATCTGGCAAAACCCGTGAATCGCGACGAACTAATTGATAAGGTACAGCAACTAATTGCCAGTTAAAACTATCTTCAGATCATAATGTTAAGCACATCTGCTAATTCTTTATCCTTGAGTGTTGGTCATAACTCTGACATTCAATCAAACTCTAAACAATTTCGCAAATTTTTGCAATTCCAGCTTGGTAAGTCTGAAAAAGCTCACAAGTCAGCCATACAGGGTGATATCGCCTTACTGGATGCCGAAATGGTCTCAGAAGTAATTACTATTTCTCCTCAAGACATATTGCCAGTTCCTCAAATGTTTTATTGCGTACTAGGAATTTATGGTTGGCGAAGTGAAATGTTGTGGATTGTAGACTTAGAAAACTTGCTGGGATATCCACCACCACTTGATGCAAATAATCCTCACCAGGAACTATTGGTTATGGTGGTTCAAGTTCAGGGACAGTCAATTGGTTTAGTTGTTTCAGGAATTGATAATCTCACTGAACATGATCTATCCAAGTTTAAATCATCATCCGCTGAAATTTTCTCTGAAGACGTTTTACCCTTTCTCCATGGGTATTTTGCAGGAGCAGAAAATGACATTATTATGCTAATTGATGCGGAAGAAATTTTTAATTTCTTTTCATTAAAGACTGAATTTAACTATTCTCAGTAAGTATAAATTTTATAGTCTATTTTGTAGTTTTAAATTAATTATTCGTACCAAATAATCGAGAGATCAAGCAACTATTATGGATTCAACAAGTACTTATCAAGAAAATACATCTTCTAAGATTTCAGCAGAAGGTAATAGTCCAAAATCAGACTTAGTGCAGAAAATTAAAAAAAGTCTGTACAAACAAGAACGCGATCGCTTGTGGAAGATGATGCAACAGGTGCGTCAATCCCAAGATTCAGATAGTTTCTTTAACAATTTGGTAAAAGTTGTACAACAGGAATTAAAGGCTGATCGGACTTTAATTTATTATTTTGATGGCGAAAATACGGGTAAAGTACTTGCTGAAGCATTAGTTCCTGGTTGGACTCCTACTCTCGGTGAAACCTTGTCTTGTAATTGTTTTGGTGGACAGCAAGCCTCTGATTTTCAGGCATCAGGCTATATTGCTATTGATAATTTTGATCATGGTCAAGTTACTCCCTATCAAAAACAACTACTGGAAAAATTTCAGGTACATGCTTCTTTGGCGTTGCCGATCTTGCTCAATTCCAGTTTGGCTCCTGAAAATGATTATGCACTTAATCAAGTTTGGGGGCTATTTGTGGTTCAGCAGTGTGACGATGCTCGTCAATGGCAAGAAGATGAAATCAACTTGCTTTATCAACTGACCATGGAATCAACTCGGGTGCTGCAATCTCCTCACTCCCTAATGGAGTCTGAAGCAAAACCAAATATCATGGCTCAAGCCAAGCAATCAATCGAGCAAAACTTAGAGGAACTACGTCAAAAATTCAAAGCAGATCGAACTTGGATTTATGCCTTTAATCCTGATGGTAGTGGTGCCGTAATTAGCGAATCAATTAGCGAGCAAACCAAGTCTGCTGGCACTGTATTTGATTATGATGACGCGCTTACCATTGACAATTGCCAAGCTCAATATGTCGTCAATGATATTTATAGTCAAGGATTTCCACGCTGTTTGATAGCTTCGTTTGAAGCAATAGAAGCAAAATCATATATTGCGATACCGATTAAATCAGGCGATCGCCTGTGGGGAATGTTGGCAGTTTTTCAGAATGACACCCGTAACTGGTCTGATTCTGAAGTTAAATTGATGCACCAATACAGTGCCAAAGTTTATTACTCGGTGCAGCAGATTTGCTTAAGTCGTGATTCGCAATTTAACGCTCAAAAAACAGCTAAGTTTGCGAACAAAGATCTGGTGGCTGCCATCAACTCCCAGGCAAAGCAGATGATGGAGCAAAAATTGGGACAGATCCGTACCCTGATTGATGCTGATCGAGTTCTAGTTTATGGTTTTAATCCAGATGGTAGTGGAGAAATTATTGCCGAGTCGGTAAACTCTATGTGGAAAAAAGCGTCTAATTCTTTTGATAATGACTGCTTTATTACTCCAGATAATTGTCAAGCAAAATACGTTGCCAACGATATTTACAATAAAGATATTGCACCATGCTTTATCGAACAGATAGAATCCTTAGAAGCTAAAGCCTATATCATTGTACCGATCCACTTGGGCGATCGCCTCTTAGGAATGCTGGGAGTGTATCAAAATTCTGAGACTCGAAACTGGTCAGAATCAGAAATTGAGCTGGTAATGGAATACGCCCCTAAGTTTTCTACTCCTTTAGAACAAACCAGCGGTCTGCGTCAGCTAAAGTTCAAAGCTAAACAAGCTGAGTTAATTGCCGAACAAGATTTTCTGACATCTATCAGCCAGAATGCAGAACAGATGATGCAAAGCTGGCTAGACAAAATTCGTGCCTCGATGAAAATCGATAGAGCAGTAGTTTTTGCTTTTAATCCCGATTGGAGTGGCAAAATTCTGGCAGAATCTATGGGATCAAAGTGGAAATCCATTGGCTCAACATTAGATTACGACTTTCACTTCAAAGGAGGCGGGTTTGAACCATACTATATTGCCAACAATGTTCAAACTAAAGGATTGGCAAGTGCAGTTTTAGAAAAATTTGAGCAAATAGAAGCCAAAGCTTACATTATTGTGCCCATTCATGCCAACGGTCAGCTAATGGGACTTTTAGCTGTTTACCAAAACTCAGCACCTCGCAATTGGCAGCAATTTGATATTGAGCAACTGCAAGAATATGCAACTCGTTTCGTTAAGCCCCTACAGCAAACTTCTTATCTACGCAACTCTGAATTCCAAAACCAACGCATGGATCAGGCATTCAAGAGAGAAAAAAGCCTATCCAAAGTTCTAGAAAAAGTACGTTTATCCAAGAATGAATCATCAGTTTGGCAGATAGCGACCGATGAAGGTCGTAAAATTTTGGGTGTTGACCGAGTATCTATCTACCGCTTTAATCCTGATTGGAGTGGTAACTTCGTAGCTGATTCTGCTGCCCCTGGTTGGTCTGATCTCACCAAAATTATTCCTTTTATTGAAGATACTTTTCTACAAAATACCAAAGGTGGTCGTTACAAAAACGGTGAAACCTTCGCTGTTGAAGATATCTACCTGCAAGGTCATAAACAGTGTCACGTTGAACTGCTAGAGCAGATGGAAGCTCGAGCCTATGCCCTGGCTCCAATCTTTATCGCCGATAGCGATATGTTTGGTAGTAAAAAACTTTGGGGTTTAATTGGCTGCTATCAAAATGCTGGTGCTAGAGTCTGGCAAGATTTTGAGGTAGATACTCTAAGACAACTTGGGTTACAGGTTGGGGTAGCCATGCAGCAGATCAACTACATGACTAAGTTGAAAAAGCAAGCGGAGCTAGAAAAAACTAATAGTAAGATTAGTGAACAAATTCGTAAAGCAAAAAACATCGACGAAGTATTTAAGGTAACAACCCAAGAAGTACGTCAAGCCCTAGAAGTTGACCGCAGCATAGTTTACCAATTTAATCCCGACTGGAGCGGTCAAGTTGTAGCAGAATCTGTTGTTGGTGATTGGGTATCTTTGCTAGTAGAACAAACTGATGACGAAGTACTCAGTGGCGATCGCACTCAAAACAATCGCTGTATTCTCCGCAAGTGGTCAACAGATGATATTACTGAAACTGATACTTACTTAGAAAAAACTAGAGGTGGGAAATACACTAGTGAAGGTAAGAAATATACCGTAGTTGACGATATCTATACTCAGAAATTTCCTGATTGCTATATTAAATCATTGGAAAAATACCAGGCTCGGGCTTACATTATCGCCCCAATTTTCCAAGATGATAAATTATGGGGACTTTTAGCCGTTTATCAAAACTCTGGTATCAGAAACTGGCAGCCGATGGAAGCTGAACAAATAGCACAGTTAGCTAGTCAGTTGGGAATTGCCATTCAGCAAATTGACTATTATGAACAACTGCGTATTCAGTCAGAAAATCTTACTCAAACAGTAGCCCGTGAAAAAGCTGCTAGAGAAGAGTTACAAAAGCAGGCTCTAGATATTCTAAAAACCGTCAGACCTGCATTTAGCGGTGATTTAACTGTTAGAGCCAGAGTTACGGAAACTGAGATTGGTACGGTAGCAGGGGCTTACAACACTACTCTTGATTCACTCAAAGATATTGTTGAACAGGTGCAAGCCGCAGCCTTACAGGTAACGGAAACTACTGGTAATAGTAGCATTGCTATCCAAGGCTTATCTTTACAGTCTGAGAGACAGTTACAAGAGCTACAGGAAGCTCTTGATAGAGTACAGTCTATGATTAATGCTTCCACAGTAACGACTGAAAATGCTCAAAAAGTTGAAATTGCCATTGAACAAGCCAATCAAACGGTACAGGCGGGAGATCAGGCAATGAACAATACTGTAGATAGTATTGCCAGCATTCGCGAAACTGTAGCTGATGCTGGAAAACGGGTTAAACGTTTGAGCGATTCTTCCCAAAAGATTTCTAAGGTAGTTAGTCTGATTAGCAGCTTCGCAACTCAAACCAACCTACTGGCGTTAAACGCTGCCCTGGAGGCAACTCGTGCTGGAGAATATGGTAAAGGATTTGCGGTAGTAGCTGATGAGGTTCGGAATCTATCTTTGCAATCTACCGAAGCGACTACTGAAATTGAAAAACTTGTGCGAGAAATTCAAGAAGAAACTCAGGAAGTTGCCGCAGCGATGGAAGCTGGAGTTAGCCAGGTAGCAGAAGGAACTAACCTCGTTAATGAAACTCGTGATAGTTTGAATGAAATTGTCTCTGCAACTGCGGAAATCAAGGACTTAGTTCAAGGTATTACCAGTGCGGCAAATGCTCAAACTCAGGAAGCTGCATCCGTGACGCAGGTGATGGGTCAAGTAGCAGAAATTGCCAACGAAACTTCTCAAGATTCAGGGAAGATATCTGTTTCATTCGAGCAGTTAGAACAATTAGCGCAAAACTTGCAGTCTAGTGTGTCTCAGTTCAAAGTCAAATAAGACTCTGACCGTTGGTTATAACCATCGAAGTCAATGGGGTAAGATAGCTCTTGATTTTTTTGAGAGCTTGCCCCTAGTTAATGAAGAGATTAGTGCCTTAAGACTTTGTCTTATTAACCACAACGAATTTTGAAATAGATAATCTTTACCTCAAAATTCTGAATTTTTATTACTTAAATATTATATTCAAGAGAATTATTTAACGATGATTACCGACCCTAGTATTCGCGATCAAGCCTATCAGTATTTTTTAGAAGAAGCTCCTGAACTGCTAGAAACTATCGAGCAGGAATTATTTGCGATCAATGATGGCGAGATCGAACTGAGCGATCGCCCTTTGAGAGTAAATAAATTGATGCGCGCTACTCACACCCTCAAAGGTGGTGCGGCAAACGTGGGGTTGGAAACCATCAAGACCGTCGCCCATTCTATGGAAGACGTATTTAAAGCTCTTTATAATCCTGAGTTAGAAATCGATCTGCAAACTAAGAAATTGCTCTACGCAAGTTATGACTGTCTGCGAATTCCTCTGACGGCAGAATTTAGTAAGGCGCCGATTGATCGGGAAGAAATTTTAAATCGTGCTGCGGGAATTTTTGCTGAATTAACCGAAATTTTTGGGGATTACCTCAGCGATCAAGATGCATTTCCCACTTCCGAAGAATTGGGACTAGATGTTGTCGAGTCCTTTTTTGAATCTGTAGTTCCAGAAAGAATTCAGGAACTTTCTGTGGCACTGTCTGAAGGTGATTCTGAGACGATGAGGGAAGTTTTACAGTCTCAAGCAGAGATTTTCCTTGGTTTATCAGAATCGCTAAATTTATCTGGGTTGGGAGATATTGCTCAGACAATTTTAAGTGCCTTGGAGGCTAATCCAGACCAAGTAACGGAAATTACCCAAGCCGCGATCGCTAACCTACAGCAAGCACAGCAACAGGTAATGGATGGCGATCGAGATCGGGGTGGAGAACCCTCCCCAGAGCTACAAAAGTTTGCCACGGGAGTAAACACTATTGAAAATCATCAGGAGCAATTTGAATTAGTCACTGAAGATCCAGAATCATCAATGTTTGCAGAAGTAATCGTTGATGAAAATGATCAAGATGATGATGCTCAGGATATTTTTGGTTCTGAATTATTAGGAGATGATTTCACTGGCGTTAGTAATAGTGTTGCTGATGAGGATGAAGGTGAAGATGCTCAAGATATTTTTGGTTCTGAATCTTTAGGAGATAATTTTACCGAGGCTTCAGTATCTGTAGATGATGCTGGATCATTCTTTGAAGAGGATGAAAATTCAAGCGAGTTAATGACCCAAATCTGGGGCGAAGAGGAAGTTGATCAACAAGCTGAACAACAATCCGCTGTTGACAATCAACCCCAAGCAACTACAGAAGTAGAAACATCTTTAGTCTCAACTCCTCAAAAATTATCCAAGCAAAAGGCTAGTTCACCGCAAGAAGTATCTACTAGAGATATTAGAAAGTCTCGATTTAGTTCTAATTCTAGAAAAGACAAGCAAGAAACTAATAAAAGCAGTAAAAACAATAAAACAGTTCGGGTTAACTTAGAATCTCTAGAAAAACTAAATGACTTAGTTGGAGAACTCTTAATCAACCAAAACAAAAACATTCTTAAAGATGAGCAAATTGGCGAGTTTGTAGAGCAGCTAATCCAAAAGATTAGTTACAGTGAGCAGATAGTCAACGAGTTAATCGAAATTATTGATGATGTCTATCTCTCTCCTGAGCAACAACAACTTTTACAAGATTTACCAGTCAAATTAAATAACATCACTCAAGGTCAAGATTACCAGAATTTACCAGTTCCTACTCAGCAAAACTCTGAATCTAGACTTAATCAACTTTTAGAATTAACTACAACCAGTAATTCTGAGCTAGTTAACATTGCTGAAAGAATTAAAAATTATAATAAGCAAACCCGTAGAGATACTCAGAAACAACAGAGAATGTTGTTGAATATGCGGGACGAATTGATTGAAACCCGCATGTCTCCTATCGGCAGACTGTTTAATCGTTTCCCTCGTTTACTGAAGCAGCTTTCTGTGACTCATGATAAAAATGCAGAGCTTAATATCATGGGTAGTCATATTCTGATTGATAAAACCATTGAAGAAAAGCTTTATGACCCGTTACTACATTTGGTACGTAATTCCTTCGATCACGGCTTAGAAAAACCAGAAGAAAGACTCCGAACCGATAAACCAGAGACAGGTACAGTTTTTCTTAGAGCATATTATCAAGGCAGTCAAACTGTGATTGAAGTTGGCGATGATGGGAAAGGAATTAACATTGAGAAAATCAAACAAACTGGTATTGAAAAAGGGCTAATTTCTTCAGAACAAGCCGCAATCACCCCACCATCTCAGCTTTTGGAATTACTCTTTGAACCAGGTTTTTCCACTGCCGATAAGTTAAGCGATCTCTCTGGTAGAGGTGTGGGCATGGATGTAGTGCGATCGCAAATTGAAGAGATGAACGGTACCATTTCGATTGAGTCTACTCCAGGCAAAGGAACAACTTTCTCCCTGCAAATTCCTCTGACTCTAACTATAGCTAAACTAATGCTAACTAGAGCAGCGGGCATGACCTATGCCTTACTAATTGATGCCATCGAAAGAATTATTCTGCCAACTTCTAAGGAAGTACAAATTTTTGAAGGACAAAAAGTTTTACATTGGTCTACCAAAGATGATGTAGAAATGGTTCCTGTTCGTCAACTATCTAGCATGATTGAATATCCCCGCACTATTCCTCAGATGCAGGAGTCGCAGTCAAGCTTAAATAATCCAATATTGTTGCTGCGCCGCCAGAATGGTTTTATCGGCTTAGAAGTTGACCAAGTATTGGGAGAACAGGAATTAGTCATCAGACCTCTGGGAAGCGCCATTATTCCACCACGATATGTTTATGGTTGTAGTGTTCTCAAAGATAGTAGTTTTACCCTAGTAATTGATGGGGTAATGCTGCTCAAAGATTCACAGTATCGCAGTAACACCATAAGCCAGAGAGCATTTCTAGGCGGTACCAGTATGCAGGCATTGCCTAGCAGCAATAAAATTCAGCAGTTGCCTCCTAGTAACGCGGTCGGATCTCAGTCTACGATGCCTCAAAATATTTTAGTGATTGATGATTCCAATAGTTTACGCCGTACAATTGCACTATCTTTAGAAAAAGTTTGCCAGCAAGTGCTACAAGCAGATAATGGCATCAATGCCCTAACAGAGTTGAAAAAGTCAGGAGAGGTGGAGTTTATTGTCTGCGATTTGGAAATGCCTCTCATGAATGGCTTTCAGTTCTTAAAAGCAGTTAAAAATAATACTTCAGAATATCGTAACGTACCAATTATTATTTTAACTTCTCGTGATAGTGATAAACACCGTCAATTAGCTTTAGAATTAGGTGCAGCCGCTTATCTAGTAAAACCTTGTCCTGAACAAGAATTAATTGGCACAATTAGTCAAATTATGCAGTCATCTTAATACCAATGTCTTTGGTGTCAGGAATAATTAACTTATTCTCATCACTAGTTTTTTTGTAGCAGTTAGATCTGCTTTATTCAAAATATGTCTAAGTGGATAGTAAATGTTTTAGTTTGATATACTCCAAATCTTCATGATCAGTTGCCCTAAGTTAAGACCTTGAAACTTTTTAGTTTTGAGGTCGTTGTTTTACCAGTAAAATAATTTTTAATCAAACTATTGTTTAATAATGTTAATGCTGTTCATCAAATTAAAATTTTAGTATAAATATTGAAACTCATAAATTTGGTAATAATTGTGAATAATCCCAGTACAATAACAAGGGTAAATCACAACTTATCTTTATACCTCAAAAAATAAGTTGGCTCAAATTTAATTTTCAGTTGACGGATAAATTTTATGGATGCTTTCGCCCTAGTTCCACCAGAATGGACTAAATCAGCAGTTCATACAGTTGATTTTTGTTGTCCAAGTTGTAAAACTATCCCCACAAAGGCGAAGAATGTCTGGCTCAATCGTCGTGCGCCTGTGAGTGTTGAGAATCGTCGCAAATATCAGGAATTTTATTTATGTGAATGCAATACTGCATGGTGGGGCTGGAGTGATGATCGTCCGCCATCAGAATTGAGCAAGAAATAACTTTTGTCTTTTTAAGTTTCAAAAAGGCTCTATTCTAAAATATGACTCTAGTTATCTACTTCATCGAATGCAGTTTGACAAAATTCTGATCGCCAATCGAGGAGAAATTGCTTTGCGCATTTTACACACCTGTGCTGAAATGGGCATCGCCACTGTAGCAGTACACTCCACTATTGATCGCCAAGCTCTCCACGTTCAGTTGGCTGATGAAAGTGTATGTATCGGACCGCCTCCCTCTGGTAAGAGCTATTTAAACATTCCTAACATTATTGCTGCTGCTTTGACTCGTAATGCCACTGCAATCCATCCTGGTTATGGATTTTTGGCAGAAAATGCTCGGTTTGTGGAAATTTGTAACGATCATCAGCTAACTTTTATCGGTCCGTCTAAAGAAGCAATGCTGGCAATGGGTGATAAATCCACTGCCAAAAAAACTATGCAGGAGGCTAAAGTACCAACTGTTCCTGGAAGTAATGGTTTGTTACGAGATGAAGCAGAGGCGAAGACTATTGCTGGTAAAATTGGCTATCCAGTGATGATCAAGGCTACTGCTGGTGGTGGTGGTAGAGGAATGCGTCTCGTACGAGATGAAACGGACTTGGTGAGAATGTTTCAAGCTGCACAAGGAGAAGCAGAAGCGGCATTTGGTAATGGTGGAGTCTATCTAGAGAAATTTGTGGAAAATCCACGTCACATTGAGTTTCAGATTCTTGCCGATAGCCACGGCAATGTGGTTCATTTGGGGGAAAGAGACTGTTCTATCCAACGTCGGCATCAGAAACTTCTTGAGGAGGCTCCAAGTGCAGTTTTAAGCCCCCAACTACGTCAAAAAATGGGAGATGCTGCGGTTAGAGCTGCCAAATCGATTAATTATGTTGGTGTGGGAACGGTTGAATTTTTGCTGGATAAATCAGGGGATTTCTACTTTATGGAAATGAATACCCGAATTCAGGTAGAACATCCTGTAACTGAAGTGGTAACAGGTATCGACCTAATTGCCGAACAAATTCGGGTAGCACAAGGGGAAAAACTGAGGTTTACTCAAGATCAAGTAAAGTTAACAGGTCATGCGATTGAATGCCGTATTAATGCTGAAGATCCTAAACATAACTTTAGACCTCATCCAGGACGCATTAGCGCCTATTTACCTCCTGGAGGGCCAGGTGTAAGGATAGATTCTCATGTTTATACCGACTATGAGATACCTCCTTACTATGACTCTCTGATTGGAAAATTAATTGTCTGGGGAGAAAATAGAGAGGTTGCAATTAAGCGAATGCGACGAGCATTAAGAGAGTGTGCTATCACTGGAGTCCCCACTACCATTGAATTTCATCAAAGAATTTTAGAAGTCCCCGCTTTTCTCAAAGGTGAAATTTATACCAACTTTATTGCTGAGCATTTGAGTGACTAACCCCAAACACTTAGTTTAGCTTTGTTGTAAGTCAGATCAAAACTGATGTTGAGTAAGTCTTAAATCATGATCAATAAATAATTTTAGACTAAAATTTTGACAAGTAAAGAATTAGTGACTCAGTGCCATCGTAATCAATCCTTGTTGTCCAACTAGAATTTCTCTCAACAGAGTGCAAACGCCAACCAAAATAATTGGCGTTATGTCTACTCCTCCAATGGGAGAAACTATCTGACGTAATGGTTTTAAAAAAGGCTCTGTTGGCAAAACTACCAAACTAAAAGGCAATTTAGTCAGCTCTGCTTGAGGATACCAAGTCAAAACAATTCTAAAAATAAACAAGATTGTCATTAATCCCAGTAACAGACTAATTAAGATCGCTCCTATGGACAGATTCATATCCCCTAATATAATTACTTAATTGATAACAAATATTACGTAGTGTAAATATCTCTTATTTATTTTACTGTTATTTGTGAACGGAGGATTGTAGAGTATTTAAAATTGTTGAGCGATCGCCTGAATAATCCCTGGTCTAGTTAAGGGTATAGCAAAGGATAAATTTCTCAAGTCCTTAAACATCAAAACCGTATTTGTTTTTTAACAGTGCCTTTAGTTCTTTATTGGGTTGCTCACCATAGCAGGAGCCAACAATCTTGCCAAAATCTTCTAGGTTGATACCGATCTTTTATTGGCTTCCAGGGCATCTAAAAATGCCTTTTCCTTATGAGGTTCAACGTAAACAAAATAATATGCCCACCTGCCAGTACTATCCTTGGCTTTGAGCTTGTGAATTAAATGACCTTGCTGTAGGAAAACTTACTTTGTTCGTCATCAAGTATACGACAACCTAACTTCCCATATCTAAAAATTTAATCTCAACTTGATTGATCTGTAGTTTTTGAGCAGCAAGGATCAAATAGCCTTTAGTTTTGGTAAAAAAAATTTTAGAATTATAAAACAACGTAAACTATTAACTATTAAAGTTAAAACACAAAATATAGTCAGGATAAAAACTTATGACTCCTTCATTAGCTAATTTTCTTTTGAGTATTGGGTTAGGCGCAGTTATCGTCGTGATTCCCGCGACTATTGCTCTGGTTGTTCTTAGTCAAAGTGACAAAATTGAACGTGGATAATAGTTATCTGCTTCAGCTAATAACCCAAATATAAATAATTAGACGGCGGAATCGTCTTCATTATGAAGAAAAAGTATGATTACTAAGATTTCGTCGTCATTATGTTTTAATTTTGCTCCTTTATTGAAAATACTAAGAATAATTGGCAGAATTTGAAGAGTTTGCCCTAATCTTAATTTATGACCCAGGCATAGGTGTTGACATGGTCTCTGGTAGATTATGAAGATACACTACTTAGGATGGGTATAGATAGAATAAGTATTAATAAAATCATCGAGCGGTGCAAGCACTCGTCGGTCAACATTCCGAGGAAACCTCCGAATTACGACTCGTCAGAGTTTTGGGACAATCTCAAAACTACGCTCGTTCAAAACCAAGAGAACCTATTAGGAGAGTAGTAATGGTCAATTTTGGGCTGAATGCAGCCGCTATTTTAGGTTTATTCTTAGCAGTAGCAGGGGCTGGGCTATTTTTCTTGCGTTCAATTCGCCCAGAACTGGCAAGAGACTACGACATCTTTTTTGCTGCCGTAGGTTTACTCTGTGGGATTATTTTGCTTTTTAATGGTTGGCGACTTGATCCTATCTTACAGTTTGGGCAATTTCTACTTACGGGAACAGCAATTTTCTTTGCCTTTGAAAGCATTCGGATGCGTGGTGCCGCAACTGAACAGGCAAGACGAAATACGACAACTGTAGATCGCGATCGCCCTGTAAGTCGTACTAGAGTTTATACTGAAGCTGAATTAGATCAGATCGATCCCTACGACAATGTTTACGAGGGAGCTAAACCTAACTACAATAGTCCTCGATTAAGAGGTTATGACGACCCTCAGCCTCGTTCTAGTCGTCGTCCCTCTACTAGAAGAAGACCTTCGTCTACTACTACCGATGTGAGGGAGGAGCCTCGGCGTAGACCAAGCCGCAGTCGTCCCGAATCAGATTATAGTCCTAGGGTAACTCAAGATCCTCAAAGCGATCGCTATGGTTATCCTGAAAGAGAGAATCGCCCCCCCCGTCGTCGTCCTACTAGCCCCGCCACGGATAGTTATGATGAATGGGATGATACTCCCAGAACTAGTTCTCGTCCGCGTCCCCGCCCTCCTGTAGAGGAACGCTATTCAAAATCGGCTACACCCAGCGAACCTCGTCGAAGACCAAATGCCGTTGATTTGGGCAGAAGTTATGAACCAGAAGATGACTACGGTGCGAATGATTTGGGAACCGATTATGATTTAGACTCCAGAAGAAATTATGACGAGCAAAACGAATCAATTCCTGGAGATTATGTTGTCGACTATCAGCCTTTAGATAACTCTGAACCCGATTACTCAGATGACGATTATGACAACTATGAAGATTCTGAGCAAGATGGATATGGCGATTACGATGATGATCCCTCAGATGATAATTATGACAGTTACAATGAACCACCTCAAAGAGGTAAACCGCTAAATCTCAATAAGGATTATGATTAACTCTATTGTGTGAATAATAAATTGATCTTTTTTATCTTTTGATTAATTGCTCAATAAATTTTGGGTAAATCACCTATTCCTCTGGGTGATTAAATCCTAAATACCCCCTGGGAGTAATCATCCATTCTGCGTGATTGCGAGTCGTTGTATTGCCAATAATTACTGTGGTCAGCATATCTATTGGCTGTTCTAGCATCTGATCTAAAGTGGTTAGAATAACCTGCTCATCTTCTCGATATGCCCCATGAACAATTGCCACAGGAGTATCAGGCTGTCGATGTTGGGAAAATATTACTTGAGCGGTAACAATCTGCTGGGTACGACTTTGCGATCGCGGATTGTACAAAGCAGTAATAAAATCTCCACTAGCAGCAGCAGTGAGTCTAGTTTCAATCATCGACCAAGGAGTTAACAAATCACTAAGACTGATAGCACAAAAGTCATGCATCAAAGGTGCGCCAACTCTCGATGCTGCTGACTGTAGAGCAGAAATACCAGGAAACACCTGAACTTGAGGTGTTTTACCGTTCCAGCCCATGTTTTGCAATTCTTCAAGTACTAAGCCCGCCATGCCGTAGATGCCACAGTCGCCAGAGGAAACTACTGCCACCGTAAGACCCCATTGTGCCAGTTCAATAGCCCTTTTAGCCCGTTGTTGCTCCTGAGTGATGGGAGAAGCTTCAACAATTTGTCCTGGACGGTTTAAAGGTTTGATCAAATTAAGATAAAGATTATAGCCAATTACGGCATCTGCTTCGGCGATCGCAGTTTGAGCCGCAGGAGTAATTTGATTTAAGTTTCCTGGACCAATGCCCACCAAATATAATTTACCAACTCGCCCTATATATTCCTGTTCAGCCTGAGCGACCGCTACAGTAACTGCTCCTAATTGATCAGAATCTGATTTAAAAATTTGCTTGGAGACTAGTAAATTTTTCCCTGCTAAAACAGCAGCAGCTTCGGCGACACTAGGAGTTCCTACTTCTTGTTGAACTACTTTTGAAGGTGTTGGCACATCCACCTGGTTTAGTTGTTCGGCGGTAAATGTTTTAAAAATTAAATTACGTCGCTGACACACCTCAATGATTCCTGGCTCATTTGCCTTCAAGTCGATACTCACCACTCCAGCGATCGCCTCCAGCGCTAAATGATGTGTTCTACAGGTCTCTTCAATAGCACGTTCGATTAATTCACCAGAAGTGTTTCTCTCGCAACCAATACCTATCCACAACACCTTGGGATGCCATTGTACTTTGGGAAAATCATTATGAGGAGCAATCTTTCTATTGGTAGCACTAATCCAAATTCGAGCTTGAGGTTGAATCTTTGATTCTGGTTCAGAAAATCCAAAATAGAATGAATGTTGTGACGGCAAATGTTCTTGCCAGAGCGTTGAACCAGCCTCCTGAATTACCTGAACCATTTGTTGTTTAGCAACTGCCGCCATCGCCCCTGTCCAATCGCCCTTTCCTTTGCGCCAACCATAAGTAAAGCCAAAAGTATCGATCGCTGGTAACTTTAAGCTAGCTGATGCCCCAGTAACGATTGCAGTTGCCCCCAGTTGTTTGGCAATTAATTGTGCCAGCAAATCTGCTTTTCCTTGATGCCCACCACACAGACTAATTACATGATTTCCTTGATGGTCTATTACTACTACCGCAGGATCTTGGGCTTTATCTTTGAGTAATGGCGCAATCAATCGCACTACCGCCCCTGTAGCAAGACAAAAAATCAGGGCTTTATTGGTAGTCCAGATAGAAGCAAGATATTCTTTGAGAGAAGTATCATAATGTAGCGAATTATTTTGTGGCGCTACCGAAGTAGGCAGCAACAATTGAATTGGAGAATCCTGGATTAAAGGACTAATTACTTGTGCAGCTTGATGAGTAGTGGCGATCGCGGTAATTGGTGCAAACTGATCAAAACAAGGGTTATTCAAGGTGCTGACCTAAAGAAAAGCAAATAGACACCAACAATTTACCGCAAATCTAGGTCCCCAGAAGCTAGTCTTAATAAATACTGAATTTAATAATCCCAATCTGTGAAAATTTACTGCTTTTTAACCTCTAACTCGGCATGAACTGTTTTATATTCTTCATAATCTACTCCTAATAAACCTGCCAAAGTACCTGCGCCACGGTATACAGATCGCAATGCCTTTACGCTTGCTGACTTTCCCATAATTGAAGCAGGAATAAAGCCTAAAATACCAAGCAAAATTAGACCTATTCCTTTGAGTATTCTGACTAAAAGAACCTGAAATGATTGATATAGCTCCTTTTCCACCATACTATGGGTTCCCCATGTCCGAAAACCTCGATTTAAAATCCATTTTAAATTAGTACGAGAAGCAGGAACCCACTCATAAACAATCGCTTCATCTGCCCAGACAATTTTGTATCCAGCCTTGTTAAGACTTAGAAAGAAATGTGAATCTTCGCCGCCTGTAATCGCAAAGCGATGATCGAACACAGGGTCATATTGGCGAATAATTTCACCCTTAATCAATACATTATTGGTAAATGCTACATGCCTTTGTTCTCCTGTTGTGTAGCGAGGAGTATCAAATAAACGACCTTTTTTGATCCACTGCGGCACATCATGTTGTTGAAACAATGGGATAACAGGACCAGTAATAACATCGGCATCATATTTTTGTTGTGCCAACAATAGCTCCTCTAACCAATTTGGGGCAGGAGTTTCATCATCATCAATAATGGCAACAAAATCAGTTTCCTTACTAGCCATACTGACTGATTTATTACGGGCGTAGGTAATGCCTCTTTGAGGCTGCACACCATTCTTTAAAGACCAACGAAAATCGCCAACTGATTGACAAACATTCTCTGCCACTTGGCTGGTGTCATTGTCTACTACAATAACTTCAATTTCAGGACACTCTACTTTCTCAAAAGTTAGGCTATTAACCGCGTTTAAAAGCCTTCTCAAGCCTTCTGGACGCTTGAAAGTAATAATACAGATAGAAATTAGCATATTCGGGTGAGTTCAAATAGTAACAATAATCTTGCTCGTAAAAGAGTCTAATAAATTAGATAGCGGAATAACCTGGTTGTAACTATCCTAAAACAGTAATTTGTGCTAACAAAAGGCAAAAATCTATATAACCTTAAATTATTTTTCCCAAATTTAGCATTTTTTTAGTAAACCTCAAGAGAACGCATTAGTTCGCCTCAGAACAGCTAGGAAAAAACCTATTCTCAAAGGTTAGTATGTTATTACTTAATAGCCAATGCATTTTTTGAATTTTTGAGATGGAATTTTACACAGTATTTAATGTTCTCCTGACCATAGCAGGAATTGCACTTCTAATTCCCTGTCTGGTATTTTTTATGGAATGCTTGGCAGCTTTCGTTTCTTCATCATCCAATTTGAACCTAGAAGATATTAATCGACCTCAAACTGCTGTTTTGATTCCTGCTCATAATGAAGCGGAGCAAATTACAGAAGTGATCAAGGTGTTACTGCCACAACTAACCAATCAAGATCAAGTAATCGTTATTGCCGATAATTGCCATGATAATACGGCAGAATTAGCAAAAGCTACAGGGGTCACTGTTTTAGAACGTGAACACCTAACTAAGCGTGGCAAGGGATATGCTTTAGACTATGCGATGCAGCATATTAAACATCAGCCTCCAGAAGTCTTGGTTATTCTCGATGGAGACTGTATTTTAGAACCCAACACAATTAAAAACATTACTTGTCTGTCAATCGCTACAGGCAGACCAGTACAGTCTACATATTTAATGCAACAACCCGAAAATCCTAGCCTTAAAGATAACATTTCTATGTTTTCGATCAAGGTCAAAAACTTGGTGCGGTTACTGGGTTTAAAGCGCCTAGGTTGGCATAGTTTGTTAACTGGTTCAGGTATGGCATTTCCTTGGTCGCTAATTAGCCAAGTGTCGTTAGCAGGAAGTAAAACTACTGATGATATGCAGCTTACAGTAGATTTAGCTCTGGCAGGTTCAACCCCTGTGTTTTGTGAAGATGCTCTGGTAATTGGTCGTTTGATGAAGGATGAAGATGCTCAAAGTCAAAGATCTCGATGGGAACACGGACATTTAGAAATGATAGGGGTGGAAGTGCCTCGATTGCTCAAGGCTTTTTTGACTACTGGACGCTTTGCCGCTTTGGGATTGGCTTTGGATATTTTAATTCCGCCTCTTTCTCTTTTAGTGATGACCTGGATGGCTATTATGCTTTCTGTATCTTTAGCGGTAATCTTTATCAATCTGGCGATCGCTCCGTTGTTAGTTACTTCTATCGCAGGTTTTTTTCTCTTTGGAGGTGTATTCTTCGCCTGGATCAAATTTGGGCGCTCTGACTTGCCTTTAGCAAATCTTATTGCTATTCCTTTCTATATTCTAGGCAAAATTCCTATCTATCTTAAGTTTTTGACTAAGCCTCAGAGTAGATGGTTAAAAACGGAAAGAGATTTACCCAATAACAATTAACTACAGTAATTCAACACACAACTTTTAAAACACACAACTGCAACGTCTACTTAACAAGTAGAATCCAAACTTTCTATCAGATAAGTTTATCTAACTAATTTCTGAACAAATATAATAAAAAACAGGCTGAATGTAATCACATAAGCCTGTTTTTATTAAATATTTAAAAATCTAGAATATTATTCCTGTTTTTGTGTCCGTATGTCCGTATGGTATTGACTAAACGCCAAAAGATTTGCCACAACCGCAGGTCTGAGCAGCATTAGGATTAGTAAATTCAAAGCCGCCACCAATCATAGCATTGCTATAGTCTAAAACTAATCCATAAAGATATAACAGGCTTTTAGGATCGCAAACAATTTGGAACCCATCATATTCAAATACTTCGTCTATTTCATTGATCTTTTCAGGTTCCTCGAAGTCCATCATGTAAGACATCCCTGAACAGCCACCTTGACGGACACCTACACGGAGACACAGTTGTTTTCCTTGCTGTTCTTGCAGCATTTTGATGTGTTTGAATGCGGTTGGAGTTAATTGAATCCCTCTTTCAACAGTTTTGGCTTTTGTAGCTTCTGTCATCTGTCTTAGTAGCTCCTTCTATAGTGTATTGATTAGCTAGCAAAACTTTGCTATGGAATATATCAACTAATATTCTAGTAATATTTTAGATTCTTTAACTATTGCGATCTAATCTATTAGGTTAATTATAACTGGGTAATATAAACTGACTTTGGTGGTAGAGTACCGAATTAATCTAGAGTCTCAGAGGATAAGTTTTATGGAGAAACAAGAAGCTTAGCAACATAGAGCAAGAGTTTGATGTCACTAAACCTGCTGCTTCTCCTAGGTAAAAATACTATTCGGTTACGCTTTCAACGCTCAAAGGAACCAGATCTCCATAAATGGTAAATCCTAAAAGCATTGGTTCATTCTCTTGAATCAACTTACCAGTGAGGGCACAGCTTTCATCTTTGCGAGCAGTAGCCTCGACTGTAGCGCGAATATCTGAACGAGCAAACTGTGGACGATAATCTCCAGATTTCTGATGAACGTAATTCCAAAGAATATCTCTAATCAATGCTTGATAACCTTGATTACCAGACAGCTCCTTAAGCTTGTCTTTAAGACTACGCTCTAAACGAATGCTGGTAACTTCCATTTCGGTTGTAGATGTGCGAGTTAAAGTTCGCATTTTTTTCCCTCTAGATACTAGACATATACGGTAATATAAGTGTAGTATTAAAAATGCAGTTTGAAAACCCTTTTCGTAAAACTTAATGTTGTTTTCATAACTTTTCTCTTGTTATTTCTAATATAGCGCGTTCCAAAAATTGTTGGCAAATAGCAATTATCGTAAAAGTTTCCTGTTGAAGAATTTTTACTACAGCATATCTATCAACTGTCAAACCTATACAAGACGGTAACTACCAATATACATAAGGTTAAAGATGAAAATCAATAGCTCAAAATTCTTTAAGGCAAAATATGGAAGGACGACGTTCTTTTTATATTTATACCAAAACAAGCGGTTAATTTAACAAAAGTTTACGAAACTAAAATTTCTATTGCGCTGAAGGAAGGCTCGCTGCGCTTGCGGAGGGCAGAAGTGCGTCTCTTACTAATGTGCCATCGTCTTTTTTCCGAGGACTGGGACGCAAAGCGTCTGTTCATCGTCAACAATGTTATTTTTCCTCTATTTACGCCCTTACAACTTTCGTCTCGATGGCGATGCGCTGCTTCGGCGCCTTTTGCCATGAGAGATATGGTTACATCGCTAGCTATTGTCAGACGATGAACATTACTCGAGATAAACAAAGTACACAGCTTGCAGAGCAAGCAATCATAACTATAGCAGAGCCTTAATGCTCATCGTCTTTTTTTATAAGACGATAGCGCAATGCAAATTGCTTAGAACTAGTTGCGCTTGGTCTACTTGGATCTACATGTACTTTGTACTCTTAAGGTGCATCAAAGTCCCCATATAGGAGCGAGTTTGACTAATTCTACATGTAAGAAGCAAGAAAATTTTTGTGGTTCATAGCGAACAGAACAAACAACTATAAAGTGATTTGTGTCAATGCCAAAGTTTTGTAAATAGTCAAAAGTAAGTTATGGACTATTTCAATTCAGGAATTATTTTCTTAGTCCGAATTGGTAGTAAGAAAAATTTGATCTCTAGGGAGCACTGTATTCCATGCTAAAAATTACATATTTAGATAACGACATTAGTTTAGAATATTTATCAAAGCCTTTAAAAACCTGGAAATCACAACGAATACTGTTAAATCTGCGTGCAGCAGTAGGGGTCTTCACTGAATCAAGTATTGCCAGTTTAGTATTGCCAGCGAATCTTAGCTGCGTAAGCAAGTTGATCCATTTAGCTGAGCAAAAACTAGTCGATGTTATTCCTTGTGACGAAGAATATGTTGAAGTTTCTTTGTCTGGAACTTGGATTGCCCAGTCTGAAGATAGTGAAGTAGGAATATTTGTCTGTGAAATTAGCCACGAAACTGAGCTGTTGATTGCTCAGCTATGGAAGGAATCTCAAATACCAACTCCTGCTAATTAGACAACATAATTAATATTGCGAATAAGCCAATAAAGTTTTTCCAATACTATTTAATTTGTTGGTAGTTTATTCATAAAATATCTAAGTTGGAATTTATAGAGTCCCTCAAGAAATTTATTAATTCTGCCAAACTAACATTTTCTTGTATGGGCAGTCTAGCTTTAATCTTATTAATAACTTCAGGACTTAGATGCAAAAAAATTTTATCTCGCAAAATTTGACGGGCTTGAGGAGCAAAACCAGCAATTTCCAATTCAAATCTAGATCTTCTTTCTTGAGCAAAACTGAACATAAACCTAGTCATAGCAATTAATTTGTCTTTTATCTGGTTCTCATCAGCCCAGTCATAACAAGATTGTTGTTGATTTACCAAAAAACAATCATCTGCAATTAATTTTCCATAAGCAAGATTGTTTTCGAGAAAAACCAAAATTCCATCTTGAATATATTGATCAACTCCATCAATACCCAATGCTCCCAAATCTGCTAAAGCAACAATGCTACCAACTACAGATATTTTTGCGTCAGATTCATAAAGGTACGGTTGATAAATTGAGTGAACTGAGAACGTGTAGCTTGCTTGACCAGCTTGAGGATCATTCTTACAAATTGTAGCTGTGATGGCATCTCGGATAATTAGTTGATCGAAATCGCTAAAAAGAACAGCGGAATTTAGATGATGGGTGCTTAATTCTTGGTTGAGATTTTGAATATATTGGAGTAATTTATTGGCGGTCTGGATTTCACTAAGACCTATCAAATGTTTACGTGGCTGATGAGCAGAGATGGAAGAATCAAATAGCTGCACCATATCATGAGCTATGGCACAAAGATCTGTTAGACTTTCCCATCGCTGTAATTTTTCAGCAGAATGCTTTTGAGACAAAATAGGTTTGATTGCACCAAAAATGATGCTGGCTCTTCGTTTTACTGCTAGAGCATGAGTCAAATTATGATAGCAGAGTCTCTTATTTTTGACTTCTTGCCGTATTTGGGCGCGAACATAGTTTTCAACTAATTCAACTGTCTCGGCAAACGAACTTGGCTTCTGATTCCAATATTTGTGTTCCACGAGCAAATGCTCAAACTGCTAAAAATTAGATACAACTCAATCAATCTGAACGAGGGTAGTTTTGAACGTGGGAGACACTGCAATGAAAGCAGCTTGTACGCCCGTCCAACCTCAACAGCCCTAAAAGGCATATTATGCCCTTGTGGTATTCCTTCGGATATTGCAATACTGTTGCAAAGACCAATAAAGGGCTATGTCCACATATAAGTGATGCCTCATAACCTCGTTGTTGAGGTGGAATCACAAAGGGCTAGTCTGTATATACGCTGATCGCTCTACAATTTCATAAAATTGTGCATTCTAATATACACGACTTTAAAACAGATCGGGAAAATACCTATTTGCTAAAATAGACAGAGGATTGAGCATGACTTAGGCATAATCATTTATCTGCTTTTCAATACTTGTGTTGAGCTAAGAAAACTAACAAAAGTTTGATTCTTATTTCATATTGATTAATAAAAACCTAAAATTTTTTTCCTCGTGAGTGTGTAAATTACCGTTGTTAGATTTATTTTTGCCACAATTGAGTAATAACTGTTTTTGGATTAATATCTCCTAAATTACTGGTATCGGAAATTATTGCCTTACAATTACTATTGTCTGAGGATATAGTTCGGCTATCTTTGCTAGTAGATAGTGCGAATGTGTAGGTGCCTGTAGCGATCGCTAGCTGCATTGGGGAGCTACTGTCACATAGAATGAGATTTGATCCTGCGATGATAGCTGCCATTTTGCCTATGTCAGTGGGTACAGTAACTTTGAGATTACCAGTTGCTGAAATCATTGTAGTTACCCATTCCTGATTGTGTTCTGTTTGCAACAAAACAATGGATAACCCAGTTTGTCTTTGCTCAATATCGGTAATAATTTCCTTCCAACTATCGGTTGGGTAAGCACTAATGTTCTCTGTAGTTGAAGGTTCATCACACAGAACAATATATCCACTATCACTCAATGCTAATCGCTTTTGTTCGGATTCCGCCCAACTAATATCACTAGCTGGCACATTGACCGTTAATGGGGGACAACTAGGCTTAATACCTATTCCTGATAGTAAATCGTGATACATCTGGGGGGTATATTGTTTAGGTTTACGCTCAACAACGTTAGAGAGATATAAGGCAGAATCGTCTTGATAGCCAACTCTGGTAGGTATTCCATTGAGCCACAACAATAACTTAATCCGCCAAGAAGTTTTAAGGCTAATCAGAATATCATATTCGCGATCGCGTACCGTTCCCAAAAGATTGAGATAATCGGCAAAGCTATTGCGGTCTTGAAAATCAAACACCAGAACATCCTCGACATTCTTACAGACTCGATAAGCCTTTTTTGAGCGGGGTTCAACCAAAACATCGATTGCAGCCTGGGGATACTGCTGCTTAAGGGTTTCCAAGGTAGGAAAAAAGAGGAGTTGATTGCCAATATCGCCAGGAACTAGGGCTAGTATACGCATTCTATGAAGAAGATCTAATCCGTAATTTTATCTGAGGTCAATTTTAGTAGATGATAGAGCTAAAGCGGATTATTTTTAGGAAAACATCATTAAATGCACTTATTGATTCCAGCAGCAGGTATGGGTCGTCGCATGGGTAGCGAGCGTAATAAGCTGTTATTAGAATTATTAGGAAAGCCTTTGTTAGCCTGGAGTTTATTAGCAGCGGAAAACTCTCTAACTATTGAATGGATTGGGATCATAGGACAGTCGGCAGATTTCCCTGACCTCCAAACAATTTTGAATCAACTAAATTTAACCAAACCTGTAAAGTTGATCGTAGGCGGAGATACTCGTCAGGAATCTGTGTATAACGGTTTACAGTCTTTACCAGAAAATGCTGCTCAGGTATTAATTCACGATGGTGCTAGGTGTTTAGCGACCTCTGAACTATTTGACCGCTGTAGTGAGTCATTAAAGATCTGTAAGGGACTAATAGCGGCAGTTCCTGTCAAGGACACAATTAAAGTAGTAGACGACAAGAAATTCATTACTGATACGCCTAACCGAAGCAACTTATGGGCGGCGCAAACTCCTCAAGGATTTGACGTAGCTTTATTAAAACACTGCCATGCTCAAGGCAAAGAATTAGGTTGGCAAGTAACAGACGATGCCGCACTGTTTGAAAAATGTAAACTACCTGTCAAAATTGTTCAGGGAGAAGAAACTAACTTGAAAGTTACGACTCCTGTAGATCTGGCGATCGCTGAATTTATTCTTCGTCAAAGATTAGCATCTAAGTAACTAATCATAAGTAAATTTTCAGTCATATTTGACCTTTTTAACACTCAAGTAATTTACCCAAAATTCATCTAAGCTTTCTCGAAAATCAGTGTCTTCAACAGTTTACGTAACTTAAAATCTCTGACTATATTGGGACAGTAATAGTATAAATGGCGACAACTGTAGGTAATTGAAATTTTCTTACTTGCCCACAATTATTTGCCTCAATACTGAATCAGTATTTTTGATTTATATACAAAATTGTTCCCAATATGAAGAATAAAGAGTTTCACAAACTTTTAAAAAAAAACAAATCTAATTCAGGTTTTACTCTAACTGAATTACTGGTGGGTTTAATCATGAGTGTTTTTGTAATTGGTGCATTGGGTTTTGGTCTGATGCAGGTATTACAATTAACTCAAAAGGGCAACTCTGAAACCGCAGCCAGAAACGAGTCCTCTCGCGCTTTAGATTTTATATCTGATGAAATGCGCCGCGCTCAGACTATCGAAGTGGATATGAGTGATAAGCATATTACTGAAAATGTGGCAACAAGCTATACCAAACCTAGTGGCGGAACAATTAGATTAGCTTTACAAATACCTGGAGTTGAGCAAAGAGTAATTTATTCTGTTGCCAATCCAGAAGAGGTTGACTCAGATTCTCCCTGGAAAGGACCTCGGGCAATATATCGTTGGGGACCAGACTTCGATGCTAATGGCAATTATTCAAACGCTGATAATCCTGCTGTTTGGGATAATGATGTGTTAGTAGATGGTATTAGTGCTCAAGATCAAACTGCTAGCTGTGATGGTAGTGATGTTACTTACCAGGGTTTCTTTGCCTGTGTAGTTGATGATGATGGTGATGGTATAGTCGAAAATGCAGCGGATAGTGACAACGATACTTTCATCACTTTTGCTGACGATCCTAATGATCGTAATGACGATGGAGAGATTAATTTTGGGGATACTTTAACAGACGGACTCGATGCAGGCAGCGATGTTACGTTTGCTGATAGTGATTGGGATAAAAACAAGGACGGCATAATCAATGCCGATGATGCGGCGGACATCGATGGACTTGCAATTACAGCGCAACTATACTTCACTGGCGAAACAAAAGGTACCACAAAATACAATGCTAGTAGCTATTCTGCTGATACCAAAACTGTAGCCAGAGCTAGAACCGCACCAGATAATAATGCTAATAATTTTGGAAATTCGATAACTTCACGTAGAGAGTTCGATTCAAAATTTGCTTGCTCTGATTCTGTTGAATGGCAAATGAGAACTGACTTTGGCGATAGTATTAGTAATCCTAGCAATTTGGAAAAATCGCAGCACGACGGTGATATAGCAAGTAGTGATGACAAACAACCCCAACCCATCTCCTTAGATGGCGACACTTTAGTTATCACCTCAATTCCTATAGGTGTTGGCTCTAGCGCAAATTGCTTGAACAGTCGCGAAGGTAATGGTCATGGCAGCACAACTACTCAGGATTTTGCAGGAAATAAATCGATGGGAGACACTGTCAATTGGGATACAGATTGGCACAGCGATCCCAACAACGACATCGTAGCAATTTCTCATGTAATCAATTTTAACGATCCTCGAACATTTAATGGCGATCCTAGTTCCTGTACTGGCTATCCTTGCTCTGGTAGTGCTGGAGGTAAAGTCTACACTAAACAAGATAACGCACCAGCAAAGGAGAATGAATATGTACTAGTGCTAAAGGAAGGTACTGAACTCCCTGCTCTTAATGGCTATGACATGAACGATGACAACGATATTGATGATCCAGGAGAGCAAGTATCTTTAGGAGAATTTTTAGCTAGCGAAGGTTATGCAACACTAGTTGGTTCAGTATACAAAATTGATGGTCTGGATAACGATCAACGAATAATTGCCTTTGAAATCGGAAAAAGCGATACTTCTGATAAAACTGCTCCAGGTGTTGATTTTCAAGACAATGTCTTTATGTTACAATCAGATGCTTTTTCACAGAAGTATAAAACTTACGAGGATAATTATAATAATTCCTCTCCTTATGCCCCTCCATCCTATAATGTTCTGAATTAAACTTTATTGAATATAAGCAAATACAAGAGAATCATTTTTGGTTCTCTTTTTTATTTTTAATCTTTTAAAGAATTAATTATCAAATTTTTCGCAATCTTGAGCAGAAACAGAACCATCTTTGCTACCTGTATAGTTTCCAGTTCTCATAATACCTAGCCCTAATGAAATTACAAAACATTTTTGAGTATCGCTAAGATCTGAAGATAATACAATAGTTCCCATTCTGGTGGTAGTACCTCTAGGAGAAAAGGGAATATTGGGATTTAAACCAGGTAAATTAGTTCTAATAATTACATCTTGATTTATATTTCTGGTAGTTAATAAGCAATCATTATCTGTAGAGCTTAAAATTTTTGTCTTGGGATCAATATTGAGCTGACAAACTTTACCATGGCGCATTGCCATTTTTTGTGTTTCTCTAATTGCTCCTAGTAATTCTTCTAGAGAATTATCAACTCTAATACGGTTCAGTAAACCGACAAAACTTGGCGTAGCGATCGCAGCAATCACCCCTACAATAGTAAGAGCGACCATCAGTTCAATTAAAGTAAAACCGAGATCGCCTTTCTGCCTGATTTTATTTTGCATCAGTAACTATTGATTAATCTAATCTGCTTTTGAAATCTGACATGGAGGTGTTGCACTACTATCATAGTTTCCAGTTAATATGGTTCCTAATGCTCCCTGTATTTGCAAGCATTTTCCAGTATTGGCTGCACTACTGTGAGAGACTATTATTGTTCCAAAGCTTTCGTTTACAGTATTTCCTCTAGGGGTAAATGTTATTTTAGTAATTCCTCCAGAATCAACCGTCACATCTAAAGGTAAAATTCTTCTCTCTAAAAGACAACCATTGTAATAATTTGCACTAACAGTTTCGTCTGCATCAGTGCTTTCAACAACAGTAATTACTTGTCTGGATTTACCGCCGATAGTTTGGTTAACAAATTTTATTTTGCAGGTTTTCCCCCGACGTACAGCTAACTTCTGTGCTTCTCTAATTGCACCTTCAACTTTCCCCAAACCATCTTTGACACGAGCTTGATTGAGCATACCGAGTAAATTAGGAGCAGCAAAAGCAGCCATAATACTGACAATTACTAATGCTGCTAGCATCTCCACAAGAGTAAAACCCTTGTTACTTTTTTTAAGGACATCGTAAAGCAACATCGGGTATTACCTCCACATAACGTTCTGCAATAACATTACCAATCGGATTATCTGCACTATCTAATTCCTGTACTTGGTAGTTGATTTTTAAAATACGATAGGGAGCATCATTTGCAGGACTGGGATCACTTAAATCATTAATTTGAGTGCGAATTAAACCTAGTCTTTTGCCTGTTGTAGCTCCATCAGAGGCTACTAATAAATTCGCTGTTGGTTGACCTACAGCATTAATATCAGTCCATAACTCCCAGCCATAGCCGTTTTGATAGGCTGTTCTGGCAGGAGCAGGTGGTACGGCTGCCGTTGCAACTGGATTACATTTATTAGTGTGATCTTCAGCGATAATGCTGGCAAATTCGCTTAGTTGCTCTAAATCTTCTTGGATTAATTGGTTCGCTCTTTGTTTTTCTTGAGCTTGCACTTTCATGGCTATTCCTAACACAAAAGATTGTAAGGAAAAACTGACAAACGCCAACGCAACCAGAATTGAAACTAATACTTCGAGAATTGAAAAACCTTGGTCGTAAGTTTTTCGATAATTAAATCTGAGTAATTTTTCCATTATATTATTCCGCCTCCTCTCTTACCCAATTGGTAGGACTACTAGTTAAAGGTCTTGGGGGTCGGGTGCCAGTTGTAGTGTAGACCTCATAAGTTGGGACACGGGTTCGAGAGCTAATTTTAGTAGTTTCAGTATCAAAAATTCCAGGTGAAGTTTGAACTCCAAAATTAGCTGTTGCTTGATTATCAAACTCATTTACCCAAACTGAGCCGATAATATTAACAGTTCCAGAACCATTGATTGTCAATTTACCATTAGGAGCATGAATTAATGCCTTGATAGTATCAACATTATTGGAATTTATAGTTACATTTTCATTAACGTAAATTTCTAAATAATCAGAAGAAACTCCACTGCCGAGAATATCTTCATTGATGTTCAAATTTCCGCTAACGTAAAGAGTAACCTTGGCAATACCATCAGTCTGTAGCGGGGTACTAATAGTATCCCCAGTAAAGTTGTAATAATATCTACAATTACTGATATTGCGGCAATGAACACTTTGGTCAAAAGTCTCTCCATTTGGGGGAGTTACATAGGCATTATCGCTAGTAGAGCCGATAGTATTTGACAAAGAACTTATGTCGTTAACATTTGCGCCCGCTTCAGTAAACTTGTCATTAATTGACGTAAGTAAAGGAATCCCCCGAGCATCACTGATAATGGAGTTGCTTCCATCATCAGGAGGATCGCTACATCCTGAGGCACCGTCTGTAAGAACAACATTTGTATCACCAGGAATTGTTAAAGTCCCTAAGTTGTCGCTGTCACCATCGCCAATCCAGATTGCGGGAGCAAGGTTCTGCATTTCATCTTGATTGATGCGCAGTGGTATTTCTACCTGGATTTGGGCTACGCTACCGTCAGGACTTCTACCCTGAACAGTTAAAATTCCTCTCGCGTCACTTTCACCATCATCATCGGTATCATTTTCATCTGTAATACTTCCTGCCGTAACGCCAGCAGCCAGAGTTCCAGAATCATCATCGGTATTGGCATCCGCTATATTATTGAAATCTCCATTATCATTAGTAGCAATGTTGCCATCGTTATCATATATATAGCTAACTAAGCGATACTCACCAATTTCATCATCTGTATCTATATCTCCATCTCCATCAATATCTTCACTAATATTCCACCAATTATCATCATCATCAGTAGCATCGGCAGCGGTATCGTTAGCTAAGGTAGCTGTACCTGTCCAGCCGTTTGGTGCTGTAGTCAGATCGCTGCAAGTTTGCCCAACAACATTAACACCATCAACATCATTGCTTGTCCATACATCATGATTGTATACAGTCAAAATCCGATTTTGATTGAGAAATTCTCGATACTTGGTAATACCAACTTCGGCAATAGCTAAAGCATCGGAAGAACTGTTTTGAATCGTAGCGTTGAGATTTTCTTCGCTTGATTTAACAATATTGGCTGTTCCCAAAAGAACCATTACTAAACCAAGAGCAATGACCATCGGCAGAGTAAAACCTTCGTCTCTGGCACGACGCTGCAATAAAGTCTTTAATAATAAAAGTTTCATATAAGGCTAAAACACATTCGGGCAGATCAACTAGGCACAGAATGCCTCTAGACAAGTGTTACTTAGAGTACCCAAAACAACTGCGATCGGGATCAGTGACAAAAAAAATCTATTTGTTCAAATATCAGGAACTTTATCTCCGAGTTGATAATCTGTTTATCTATCAAGGTAGATTGGTTGATGCTAAATAAACTTGAGCTAACATGGGCTTGTTATTAGTAGGAATAAGCTTTTGTGGAATTGCCTGAGGTAAGTTATATGAGCGAGAGAACTGAAGTGCTTAGAGTTGGTTTTCTGAGTTGGCGAGATATTTTTAGGCTAACTTTGAATCTTTTAGTGCTGGTGCTGCAACCGCTAACAATTTTGGCATTGTCGAATGAGGCGCTAGCTCAGGTCAACGTTGATCAACAAGATACTCGGCAAGCAGTCAATAACTCTGGTGATAGCAAAAACAAGGCTAATCAACTTGCTGCGGCTCTAGAACCATCAATACTAGAGGAAATTAATCGTGTTAGAACTAATCCTCAAGGTTATGCTCAGTGGCTCGAAGAACAACGGCAGTATTATGATGGCATCTGGCTAAAACTACCTGGAGAAAAGCCGATTAGAACTAATAAAGGTAGAAAAGCACTCGAAGAAGCGATCGCTTTTCTCAAAGAGCAATCACCGCTACCTCCTTTGGCAATATCTGAGCAAACGGCAGATATTGCTACCTCTGAACTAGAAAACTTTGCCACGGCTAACAATATTCAATATTTTAGCTATGGTAGAAAGACCGCCTCAGGAATCGTTATGGGTTTGGTGGTAGATGATTTATTCCCTGATCGCCGTCGTCGTGATAGTCTGTTAAGTCCCAATGCTGAAGATACGGGAGTCGTATGTAAACCTGATCCTAGATATGCTAAAGTATGTGCGATCGCCTATTCGGACTCTACAACTACGAATGTCGCTGCATCATCATCTGAGTCTGAGGCAACTCCCGAAAGCAATACTGTTGCAGAAATTCCAGAAATTATTATCCCACCAGCAACGACTCAAAACACGGAAACGCCTATAGCACCAAAAGAAGAAGCCGAAACAAATATACCTATCCCTGAGAATACTGAAAATGAGAACTCAGAAAGTAGTGATTTAGCTACTTTGCCTGTGCCACCAGTTCCCCAAGCTCCTCCTCAGCCCACTATTGTCAATCAAGAACCAGCGACAGAAGAAACAGAAACAACAGCAGATTTAGAAGAAGATGGTTCAGATCAGAGTGCAGCACCAACAAAAACAGATCCTGAAGTAGACAGTGAACCGACCGCTATCTCAGAGCCAGAGTCGGAAGAAGATCAACCCGCAGAGGAGGAAGTCATTGCTCAATCAGATAATGATCTGCCATTTACTAAAGTTGAGCGAGGTGCATTGGAAAAAGGCGATCGCGTAATTAGTGAAGATGGTAGCCTCTATGATTTTTATCCTTTAGAAGGTAACGCAGGAGAGTCTTATACTATTTATTTGGAAAGTGATGAATTTGATGCTTTTGTGGCTTTAGTTGATAGTAATGGCAACACAATTAAAGAAAACGACGATATTAGCGAAGAAAACAGTAATTCTCGCATCCGCGTTACTCTGCCAGAAGATGGTACTTACAACATCATCGTTAATACTTACGATGAGAAAGGCACAGGTAAATATATATTAACTTTAAGCCGTTAAAAAATTAAATTTATAGTTATTATCGAAATTATTTAAGCTTGTTTCCTTTCATATAGCAATTCTCTCTAACTTCGTGAAAATTATTAGTCTTGAATGTTATTTATTCTTTGTCCTTTGTCATTAGGTATTTTCACAAATAACTATTGCGCCCTAAACTTGAATCAATATCCTTAGTAATCCTCTAGTCATGAACTATTATCTCGGCATCGATTTTGGTACCTCTGGAGCCAGAGGGATAGTTATCGATCAAGAGAAAAATGTCATTGATACTAGACAAGTACGCTTTACTAACCTCACTGCATCTCAACTTGTCCAAATTTGGCAAGATAGCTTATTTAGTCTAATTAATCAGATTCCGCTTGCTATTAAAAAAAAGATTAAAGCGATCGCCATTAATGGAACTTCCTCTACAGTATTACTATGTGATGCTATCGGAAAAGCGATCGCTGAACCAATTTTATACAACGATATTAGAGGCAAGGAAGTACTAGATAAAATTCAGATGGTCGCGCCGCAAGACCATGTAGTAATTAGTGCTAGCTCTAGTCTGGCAAAGTTATGGTGGTGGAGTAAACAACCTTACTTTAAACAAGCTCGATATTTGCTCCACCAAGCTGATTGGTTAGGATTTCTACTCCACGGCAAGTTAGGCATTAGCGATTGTCACAATTCTCTCAAATTGGGTTATGACGTTGATTATCTTTGTTATCCTGACTGGTTGCAAAATTTGCCCTTTAACAACTTATATCCTCAAGTTTTAGCGCCAGGAGCAACGGTAGGAGTAGTAACAAGTGCTATCTGTCAGCGATTAAATTTAGCAGCTGATTGTATAGTCAAAATGGGTACCACTGATAGCATTGCTGCTTTCTTAGCCAGCGGTGCCAGCAAGCCTGGAGAGGCAGTTACCTCCCTCGGTTCAACTCTAGTGCTTAAACTATTAAGCCGCACTAAAGTCACTGCCTCAGAATTTGGTATCTATAGTCATAAATTTGGTCAACTCTGGCTAACTGGCGGCGCTTCTAATACAGGTGGTGCAGTATTAAAGCACTTTTTTACTAAGCAACAGTTAGAACAATTATCAGCCCAAATCAATCCCGAAATACCCAGCCCTCTGGTATATTATCCCTTATTGTCACCAGGCGATCGCTTTCCTGTTAACGATCCTAATTTATCGCCGCAGTTGTCACCTCGCCCTAATCGACCACAAGAATTTTTACATGGTCTGTTAGAAAGTATGTCGCGCATTGAAGAGCAGGGATATCGAAAGCTGCAAGAATTAGGAGCAGAGCAGTTGACTTGTGTATATACCGCAGGTGGTGGCGCAAAAAATGCAACGTGGAGTCAAATTCGCCAACGTCACCTCAAAGTGGTGTTAAAAGCTTCAGAACATACAGAGGCTGCTTACGGCAGCGCGATTTTAGCTGCTGGTAAAACTCCAATTAATTCAAATTAATACAAGAAAAGCCGATATTTTTTCTGTTGACAATTTGTCATCAATTTAGACAGACTAGTATCTCAAATCAATCGACTCTCCCTTCTTTTTATGCCGATGCCATGTCTTCTTGAGCAATCATTTGCTCGGTAGTCGGCAACTCTAAACAGTATCCTGCACCGTACACAGTTTTGATGTAGCTGGGATGACGCGGGTCGGGTTCCAATTTGGTTCTCAAATGACGAATATGAACTCTAATTGTTTCAATATCATCATCAGGATCGTAACCCCATACTTCTTTGAGAATCTCTGGAGGAGCAACAGTCTGTCCATGACGCTGCAAGAGACAGTGAAGTAGTTCAAATTCTAGATGAGTTAATTTAACGGTTTTTTCAAACCAAATCGCTTCAAAACGCTCTGGAATTAGGGTCAAAGGTCCAAAATTTAGAATCTCTGAATGTTTGGCTGCTTGAGGAATACGGTCGGTACGACGCAATAAAGCTCTGACTCTAGCCAACATCTCCTCTACTTCAAAGGGTTTCGTCAAATAGTCATCGGCACCAGCATTGAAGCCTTCTACTTTATCTTGGGTTTGTCCCAAAGCAGTCAACATCAGCACTGGAATATCAGAAGTGCGATCGTCTCGGCGTAACCGTTGACAAACAGTAAAGCCGTCAACTTTAGGCAACATCAAATCGAGCATAACTAAATCAGGCTGTAACTGCACTGCTAAAGCCTGCCCCTTGATTCCGTCTTCTGCTTGGTTAACATCGTAACCAGCCATCTCCAAATTGATCGAGACTAATTCAGAGATTGCAGGATCGTCGTCAATTACTAGTATTCTTGGCATATTAAATATGAATGATATTTATTTTTTAGAGAAAAGCGACGCAGTAAGTCTTAGAAAACTGAGTGCGTCCTTGGGTGACGTTTATTTTATCCCCCTTAGTATGTATGTAATTCAAGTTTTTGAAAAACTTGAAACGACTGCATCAGTAAGCAATCATCTAAATTTTTGATTCAATACCAAAAACTAGGATTGATATCTAGATCTTGTTATGATTATAAGCAAAAATGCTCACTTTGTTTAAGTTATCTATCTTATGACAAACATTTGTAAGGTTTTGTTACTGATTTGACCTGTGTTGCTTGAATTATTAAGTTAATCTTTATCTTTTGATGGCTGAACTGTTAATTAGCTTATTTTAGTGGCTTTTGGAAAGTTCAAGTCTCAACTAGGTTTCTACAGTAGCCAAGCATTAAGTGACTGGTTTTTAGAAGTAAAACCTCAATGATGTTAAGCCAAATTATTAAGAACAGTAATTTGTATAGGCTGTAAAAACTGGCTTTTGAAATTTGTTATGTTTTTGCGCTGAATAAACTACGAAATTAATTGAATCTAACGGTTGCCTTAAAGAAGAAGCATTTAGTCTAAATAAAAGAGAAATTTGCGCTCCTTTTAACCTCAAGTAATGTGTCCAAGGTCTATCTATCGCAATGTTTGCCAGCATTGTGATCAGCGGAGCCTAGCTCAAGATATCCCTTGCTCGAATCTATTTTGAGCTTATGTATCATTCCTCAATTTCTATTGACCCGATATTTTGTTTAGTTTTGTTTGATTCTCAACCAAAAAACTTGACAATTTTCTAATGACACTAGAGTTTTTAACAACTATTCTGGATGTAAGAATTCTTAATAACAATACTCATTAATTCAGTTTACGCTAACAGACTAGGTAGTTTTTTAGATCTTTTGTTACAGAATTAAATTAGATCAGCAAGTTAATCATAAAAAAGTAGGAAATTTTAGATATGAGTGTCAATTTAGCCACAATGTTGCGTGAAGGTACCAAGAAATCACACACAATGGCAGAAAACGTGGGTTTCGTAAAATGTTTTCTCAAAGGTGTAGTCGAGAAAAAATCCTATCGCAAACTAGTCACTAGTCTTTATTTTGTCTATTCCGCAATGGAAGAAGAGATGGAGCGGCTAAAGGATCATCCTGTAGTATCCAAAGTATATTTTCCTGAGCTGAATCGCAAACAAAGTCTGGAGCGGGATTTACACTATTATTACGGTGCTAACTGGCGCGAAGAAGCAAAAAATACTAAAGCAGGAAAAGCTTATGTTGCCAGAATTCGTGAAATTGCTGAAACTAAACCAGAATTGTTGGTAGCTCACTGCTATACACGCTACTTAGGAGATTTATCTGGAGGGCAAATTCTGAAGAAAATTTCCCAAAGAGCGATGAATCTTACTGATGGTGAGGGCACTGCTTTTTATGAGTTTGAGGATATCTCTGATGAAAAAGCATTCAAAAACAAATATCGTGCGGCAATGAATGACTTACCTATAGATCAAGCGACTGCTGAAGAGATTGTTGATGAGGCTAATGCCGCTTTTGGCAAAAACATGGAATTATTCCAAGAGCTTGAAGGTAATTTGGTCAAAGCTATTGGCGTAATGCTATTTAATACTTTAACTCGTCGCCGTACTCGTGGCAGCACAGAGTTGGCTACTGCCGAATAAGAGGTTTATGGAGATTACAGCTACTTAATTCTTATTTTATAGGTAGTGTAGATTTATTTGAGCCATCTATTGCTCAAGATGATCTAATAAGCTAGATGTTGTTGACATAAGCTGAGCCTGGCTTGAATCATCACATCATTGAATACTAAAAAAACAACCCTGAAAGCTGGGTTGCGGTTTCTTTAGACTTGTATCTAATTCAATCGCTGTCTAGCTATTAGGGTTGTATGCTGTTTAGGAAAATCTAAAAATTTCAAGGTCTATCTTTTAGGTAGATTATTGCTGGTATAGGTGTCTAAGGCAAAAGCGGGAATGCGATCGCTGTAGTTAGTATCTTCCCCTGTAAATGATTTGGCTAATAATTCAAAAGACTCTGACTTGAGGTTGCGCTCATGAATTGGCTTAGTTTGTTCTCCTCGAAAGTAAGCTTGAGTGCCAATTACTGCTGCCGCTGTCCAACCAATGAGAAATACTGCAATTAGTAAGGTAGTCATCAATGACCTCCTGTTTATTAAGTTATTTGTATCTTATGTAAATAAATATAACAAAAGCTTGACTTCCTTTCATGCGCTTTTATGTACGGTTTTACCTTTTTTTGGTAGTAAAAACCGCACCTGTATTAGAAAATCGAGCAAACACTGATAGCTGAAGCGTTAGTTTGTGCTAGTTCTCGGCTTCTATGGAGTATGCATCTGAACCAAATGCGACTTGATTTATTTTTCCAGAAGACGAACAAACAAAAAGATCAAATGAAAGTGACAGCTTGATCTAGTCAATCTGAAATTAAGGTGATCGTTTTTAGTAAATCACAATATTACTGATATCTTTCTATATAATGTAATAAATTTGTTGTTTGATATGTAGAGTCTTAAACAACGTAAATTGACGCCATCGATTAGCTTCAGGATCTAGCTGATGAGTAAAGATGATATGCCCAGTCGTAATCAAGAAATTAAAACTCAACAAAACTGCCAGAAGCAAAATACAAGTAACTTGTACTCGCAGAATGGTAATCACGGCATGGGTCATATGGGTGGTGGTGAGATTAAAGATAATGCTCAAGTGATTGGTAAATCTAAAAAACAAAAAAATAATAATAAACAATCTCAAGAAGTAGTTACTGAGATACATTTTCATTCTTCAAGTGAATCAGACTCTTCCAAGAAAAAAGTTCTTCAGCCTCAAGCCCAGAAATACTCAAGTTATCTGTTGAAGAAGGGGATAAAAAAGCTAGCCTAGAAGTCCCTCATACTGCTGAAAACTTTGAGAGAGCTTTGATATTTATGCGACAACATTTTAATGATAAGTCTATATATATAAAAGATATAAAACGAAATTGTATTAAACTTATTCTTCAAGGTTCTGATCAAGGGCTAAAGAATATAGCAGAATCATTTGAATCTGGAGAACTAGCTCCATTATTAAAAGAACAATTTAATCTTGACATTGAAAATGCCGAATTAATAGATTCTGATAGTTCAGAACAAAAATTATTAGCTCTCACTATTACTACTGATGTTAGCCAAGCTTATATAGATAATTTAAAAACTGCACTTATTGATAATTCAAATAAAAATAAAGAAGATAAATATAACAAAATTAAGCAGCTAGATATAGGCAAGAATCAAAAAACCAAAAATTCTAATATAGAAGATATTAAATTTAAGAACACACCAATCACAGGTAATTCACAAACTATATCTATGAACTATATAAATCATTATTACCAGCAAGGATGTATTTTGGGGCAACAGGCAATCCAAGCAGAAGCCTGGCAAAATTTCCCTGCGGCAGCCGACTTGTATGATCAAGCAATTACCCAGATTAACTATTCCATCAATCTGGCAATACAGTCTGGACAATTTGTTCCTGACTATCCATATTATGCTTCTAGTTTTTCTTATTTTCGGGCAGCATTAGTTAAGGCAGCTTTAAACTTCAGGGAAGTCGCCCAAAGCTATTTAACTTATGCTCTTAATCTAATCAATCAAGCGATCGCTAGAAATCCCAATTTCTTCCAATATCATTCTTTGGCGGGAGAAATACTTTTGACCCAAGGAAATACGATAGAAGCTGAAAGAGCATTTTTATTTGCTATACAGCTCAATCCAATGGATGCTAGATCAAATTGGATGTTAGGATTTTTATATTCCACTAGACAACAAACAGCAGCAGCAAATCAATATTATCAACAAGCCCATCGAGTCGAACCCAATACTCCACCCATCCCATCAACTATAAATAACACGTCTAATTTAAATTGGCTTGATATCAGAACTGAACTTAGAACTCTGATTAAAGATCTATCTCCTGTATCAGTCAATATCTATAATAATTCCAATCTTTACGCTACTAGCGATCGCAACGTTCATATCGCCCGTGGAAATTACAACGAAAACATTCAAGGTAGTTATTACGGGCAGTCAGGAGATAATAATACTATGTAGTTATTTAGAATAGCTAACAAAATATAATTGCTAATCAGAACGGCAATTCCCATACTCACAAAAGCAATTCCTACCAACAAAAAGATAACTTGGGTGCTGAAATGATGCCGATTTAGCTCTTTTTAAATATACTGTTTAATCGGAATACGTACCTGAAAATTAGTTCTTCCTGGTTCGGATTCAAAGCGGATATTACCTTTATGCTTTTTAACGATAATTCCGCGAGAGATATCTAAACCTAAGCCACTGCCTTTACCTAATGCTTTGCTGGTGAAAAAAGGGTCAAAAATTTTGGACTTAATTTCAATGGGGATACCTGAACCATTATCAATAATCTCTATTAAGACGCAGTTATTTTCGAGACTAGTACGGATGGTTATTTCTCCTTGCCCATTCATAGCATCGATCGCATTATCAATTAAGTTTGTCCAAACCTGATTTAGTTCACCACCGTAAGCTGAAACTTTTGGCAAACTATTATCATATTCTCGATTGACCGTCACGCCGTATTTTAGTTTGTGATTGAGAATCTTAAGAGTATTGTTTAACCCTTCGTGCAGATCTATTTCCTGAATAGCACCACGATCTATATAGGAATAGTTTTTGATTGCTCTTACCAAATCGGAAATTTGGCTGGTACTAGATTCCAATTCTGTTACCAAACTATTCACCGTCAAAGTTGCTTCCAACCAGCTTAGTGCCTCATTAAAAGCAGCGGATTCCATTTCTGTGGCAAGAGTTTGTAGGTGCGGTCGCTCAATGCCAACACTAACTAAACTAGGGGATATATCCCAAGCATCGTCAACTCCCAAAGATTCTAACCAATCCGCTAATTCTTCTTCGAGAATACTTTGTTTTAGAGGAGATAAATCAGGCTTATAATACTCACGATTGACTGCTTTGTGTTGCAAATCATATAGTAATTGACGGTGTTGAGCTGAAAAATTGTGTCCCCGAGGAGACAGCATATTCTCCTGTAAAGTCATAATCGCACTGTTGAGTTGTTTGGCTGCTCTACTCCCTGCGGCGGCGGGATTATTTAATTCGTGAGCTAATCCTGCGGACAACTTACCTAATTCGGCTAACTTTTCCTGTCGACGTAGTTTGCCTTCTAGACACTTAGAACGTTCGGCTAAGGCAGGAATAAATATATCAATGCTGCTAGGACAACCTTTGAGCAATTGCTTAAAATCTTGAAACTGAATAACGCGGCTGGGATCGATGCTGCTAGCAGTTGCCTGAGAAGCGCCCCCTGTTAGCATATTAAGATCGCCAGTGAACTCGCCACGATGATGAATAGCAACTAAAATTTCTTCTTTCCCAAGATGCTTCGTAACTTTGATTTTTCCTGACAAAACTACATAGCAACAATATTCGATATCTCCCTCCTGATAAAGAACTTTTCCAGGCTCAATTTCTAAAACTACGCCACAGGCTTTTAGACGTTCGAGATAGTCATTTTCCAAGATAGGAAAAAGAACGGAATCTGATCTTGTTTTGGACATAGTAATTTAGAGCAAAAAATGTCAGGTAAACCTAATACAAAGTAAGGAAAGATAGCTTTGCCAGATAATACTCAAAGATTATCTAGGATTATCTAATATTTTGGTAGTTTGTTCTCAGCCAGAGATTTTAGTTTGTTTAGCTTTAGCTTTAGCATTCATCAGCCGACTTGGCTTTATTGCATGCTCAAGGTATTTATTCATCTTAGCTTGAGTATCAATGAGATAATCTCTTGAAGAGGCTTTCCCCATTTAAGTTAAAGATGATAACTATTATTATGTTGTGTATTTAATACTTATATAGCTATGATTAATAGTTCAAATTATCAACAGTATAGTTAAGTTCACGTCCAGATTTAAAGTTATGGAGATATCAAATTTAATGAAGTCAGAGAAAGCCCCGTCGTTTGACGGCGGGGTCTCTCTGACAAACTGGCTATTTCTGCGACTACGGTCGTCTAACATTTGCCCTAGAAAACACTAATTATTAATTCTTCCTGAAAATTTAAAAGGGCTAGAAGACAGAATCAGAAACTGTTTGTAAAACAAATCTTAAAAACGAAACGGACGACCTGCGGACTTGAGCCAAGCTCAACACATGCGGACAAGTCCTTTGTCGCGTCCTCATAAAGTGGTGGAGATGGACAAAGGCACAGCTTTGCTTTGCGCGCGGTGTAACGTTGACTAAAGTTGGCATCAAATAGAGTTATTGCCGACTTTGAGCTTTTGATGATCAAAGCCGTATTCTTCCCGCACAAAATATAATGGTCTTCCTTTCACCTCTTCATAGACGCGACCCAAATATTCTCCTAATACTCCCAAGGTAATCAGTTGTATGCCCCCTAAAAATAGAATCGCTACCATTAAAGAAGCATAACCAGGAACATCAACGCCGAAAATTAGGGTTCTTAACACCAATATCAAAGCGTATAACAGAGAAATCAGAGAGATAGTTACCCCAATGTAACTCCATACCTTAAGGGGAAGAAAACTAAAGGAGATGATGCCATCTAAGGCAAAGTTCCACAACTTCCAATAATTCCAGGTGGTTGTTCCAGAGTGGCGTGGTTCACGGTCAAATAAGATTGATGTTTGCTTAAATCCGACCCAGGCAAACAAGCCTTTCATAAATCTGGTTCTTTCGGGTAGTTTTTTGATTGCTGCGACTACACGCCGATCCAATAACCGAAAGTCTCCTGTATTAGCGGGTATTGGCACATGACTCATCTTGCCAATCGTATGATAAAAAGCGATCGCCGAAATTTTTTTAATCCAGGTTTCTCCCTGACGCGATCGCCTGGTAGCATAGACTACATCATATCCTTCGCGCCATTTGTCAATCAGCTGAGAAATCAATTCTGGCGGGTCTTGTAAGTCGGCATCGATTGGTATCACAGCCGCACCAGAAGCATAGTCGATACCAGCAGTTAAGGCGATCTCTTTGCCAAAATTACGGGAGAGATTAACTATTTTGATCGCTGAATTCTCTTGTCTGCATTCGATAAGTCTTGGCAGTGTATCATCCTGACTACCATCATTAACACAGACAACTTCATAACTAGTATTGAGCTGTTCTAGAACAGGAGTTAATCTAGCAAATAAATACTCAATACTTTGTGATTCATTATAAAGAGGAATTACAACCGATATTTCAACTGAATTAACTGCATCTAAATTGAGAGACATCATTACCCTGTGCCAAGATAATGACATATCTTAATCTAATTTATGGTTAATGTGGATTGAACAGGAGAATTATCAAGGCTTGATTATAAAGATCAACTTCATCCTTCATCCTTCATCTACTATTCACTAATCTTCGCTACCTTACCTCAGAAAACAATATGAATAAATTCTCTGATTAATATTTTTTCTTTTTCCTCTGATAAGTTAGTTGATAATGATTCGTACCAGAAGTCAAATGATAAGTGCGGTTGCTCGTGATTAGCAATTCATAATTTAAAAATGGGTGTATTTCAAGTTGGTGGAAGTCTTCAGATTAATGATTCTACCTACATCATCAGGCAGGCAGATCGACAACTGTATGAAGCTCTTTTACGTGGAGAATTTTGTTATGTGTTTAATTGTCGTCAGATGGGCAAGTCTAGCTTGCGGGTTAGAGTCAAAAATCGCTTAGAACAACAGGGATATACTTGTGTTTCTCTTGACATGACCAATATCGGCAGCAAAGATATCTCTCCACCACAATGGTACAAAAGTGTTGCAGCCGAATTATGGCGCGGGCTGAATTTGATTGGCAAAGTTAAGTTTAAGCAGTGGTGGCAGGAACAGGATGGCTTATCTCCTGTACAGCAATTAAACAATTTTATCGATGAGATCGTTCTCTCCCGTGTAGTAGCTGAAAAAATTGTGATTTTTATTGATGAGGTTGATAGTGTTCTTAGCTTAAATTTCTCTAATGATGATTTTTTTGCTCTAATTCGCTACTTTTACAACGCTAGATCTGACCAACCAGCATATAATCGCCTCAGCTTCGCCTTATTTGGAGTAGCTACTCCTAACGATTTAATTCGCGATCGCACTAAAACTCCATTCAATATTGGCACGAGTATTGAATTAGGAGGTTTTTGTTTGAAGGAAGCAGCCCCTTTAATTGCAGGGTTGCAAGATAATTTTTCAGACTCCAAATCGATCCTGCAAGAGATTTTAGTCTGGACGGGAGGGCAGCCATTTCTGACTCAAAAGCTCTGTAAAATAGCTCTAGAATATAGTTTAGATGATTCTCCCATACTAGGAACGGAAGCAATTTGGGTAGAGAATTTAGTCAGAACCAAAATTATTGATAATTGGGAGGCACAGGATGAACCAGAACATTTGAGAACTATTCGCGATCGCCTTTTAGCCAACGAAACAACAGCCAATCGCCTGTTGAATATAGTAAAGCGAATATTAACTACAGGCGCTATTCCCATCGACAATAGTCCAGAACAAGCTTACCTGCTGCTGACTAATTTAGTTATCAAGCAAAATGGTAGTTTAGTTCCCCGCAACCCGATTTATCAAGAAATTTTTAATTTAGAATGGGTCAAACGGCAACAGGCTAACTTACGTCCCTTCAGTAAAGAGATCGAGTTGTGGCTGGCATCCGACTGTCAGGATCAATCTCGTTTGTTACGAGGTCAAGCTTTGCTAGATGCTGAACAGTGGGCGAGTTTGCACGATATTAGTCAAAAAGAGTTTCAATTTCTAGCTGCTTCCCAACAACAAGAAATGCAGCAAGCTTTAGAAACGACCAAATTACAAGAAGTAGAATCTAGATTAAAGATCGAAAAGCAAAATAGCCGACTACAAAAAAGTTTAGTTTTGATTCTGGGCGGTGCTTTAGCTTTAACCACAGGTTTGGGCATATACGCCCAACAGCAAAGCCTCCAGGCAAAAAAAAGCGAACAAAAATCACTCACAAAAACAATCGAGAGTTTAATTGCTTTATCCGAGGCATATTTTTTTAGCGATCGCCATTTAGACTCTTTAGTTAGAGGTCTACAAGCAGCAACAGAATTTGACAAATTAGAGCAGCCAGATCGAGACCTAAAAGCACAAATAGAGCGCAACTTACGCCGTAGCAACTACAATATTGCCGAAAAAAATCGCTTAATCGGACATAAAGGGCCAGTCTGGGAACTAAAATTCAACTCCGATAATAGTTTAATTGTCTCTGCCAGCGAAGACCAAACTGCTAAGTTATGGAGGGCTGACGGTACTTTGATTGCGACTCTGATCGGACATACCGCAGGAGTTTGGGGCGTAGATTTCAATCAAGATAGCGATCGCATTGTCACGGCCTCTTGGGATAAGACCGTTAAAATTTGGGACACATACGGCAGGCTGCTCAAAACATTATGGGGACACGAAGATTTTGTCTGGGAAGTAAAGTATACTCCAGGCGATCGCGCGATCGCTTCTGCTTCTTGGGATAATACGGTTAAATTATGGACTCCCCAAGGAGAATTAATTACCTCCTTAGAAGGACATCAAGACCGAGTTTGGGGCATTGCTTTTAGTAGCGATGGTCGTCTGATAGCGACAGCTTCTTGGGATAAAACGATCAAAATTTGGGATTTGGAGGAAACTTTAGCCAATAAGCAGCCTTTACTTTTATCTACTTTGGCAGGACACCAAGATAGTGTTAATGACGTTGATTTTAGCCCCGATAATCAAACTTTAGTTAGTTCCTCCAATGATCGCACCCTCAAACTTTGGGATCTAAGCAATCCCGCCCGCCCGATAATAAAGCGCACTCTCCAAGGGCATCGCGATCGAGTAATTAAAGTAAAGTATAATCGCCAAAAATCTCAGATTGTCTCTACTTCAGACGATCGCACAGTAAAAATCTGGAGTAATGCAGGAAAGTTAATTTCTACCCTCCCCGAACACAGCGATCGCGTAATTGCTTTGGATATTAGTTCTGATGGTCAGACTATTGCTTCGGGAGGATTTGAGAAGATAATTCATCTTTGGCAGCCAGATAACGAGCTGATTCACCATTTAGAAGGACATGAAGATAGTATTTGGCACGTTGCTTTTAGCCCCAACGGGAAGTTGGTTGCCTCTGCCAGTCGTGATACTAAAGTCAAATTGTGGACTAATTCAGGAGCATTTTTACGAACTTTTGACGGGCATCGCAATCGGGTAAATGACGTTACTTTTCACCCCGATAACCAGCTAATTGCTTCTGGTTCAGACGATCTTACTATAAAACTCTGGAATCTTGACGGCAAAGCGATTAAAACCCTTAAGGGACATACTTCGGCAGTCTTCGCTGTGGCATTTAGTCCCGATGGTAAATATCTGGCTAGTGCGACAGATAACAATGAAATTAAAATTTGGAATCTGCAAGGGGAATTAATTAAAACATTTAGAGGACACCAAGGGGCAATTATTGAATTAGCCTGGAGTCCCGATGGTAAAATTTTGGCAACTACTTCTAGAGATAAAACCGCTAAACTCTGGCAATGGAAAACTAAAAATCGGGCAGTCACTACCCTGACAGGACACAAAGATGTTGTTTTTAGCGTCAAACCCAGTCCCAACGGCAAAATTTGGGCAACGGCATCCTGGGATGGTACGGTCAAACTTTGGTCTTTGGCAGGAGAAGAGCTAAATGTTATAGGTACAGGCGAGCGACCCGTCAACGAAATTGATTTTACCTCCGATGGTCAAACTATAGCTACTGCCATGGCAGATGGCGCAATTGAGTTTTGGAATCTAGCGGGAGAAAAGACTCTAACTCTAGAAGCACATCGATCTAATGTGCGCACTCTAGACATTAGCTCCAACGGTCAAACCTTAGTTTCCGCAGGAGAAGATTACCAAATTATTCTTTGGAATTTAAATAAAATTGCTAACTTTAATCATTCAGAATATGCTTGTAACTGGCTCAAAGACTATCTAAAAACCAATCGCCAAATTTCAGCAAGCGATCGTCAGCTTTGTCTATAAAAATCAACGCTATATAGCCTTTCTTGTTTCAATGCGCTACAGTCAAGATCATGGTTTTTGTTGATTGCGGTGCGACCCCCTAAAGGGTTCACTAGTTGCTCTTTGTTGGAAACCAACAAGACGAAGTCTTCGCAGCACTCGGAGCTTGCATCCGAGTGACCGAAGACCGCACTAGCTCACCGCGCCGCCTTC
>JBCDDK010000031.1:0-60016 GCA_039180345.1 Cyanobacteria bacterium P01_G01_bin.39
ACCTTTTTGTCTAAACCACCACTTACAAGGTACTTACTATCATGGCTGAAGCCCACTGACATGACTACATCTGTATGACCATCAAAAGTATGAATGGGCTGTTCAGGTTTCGCCACATCCCATAACTTAACCTTTTTGTCATGACTAGCACTTACAAGGTACTTGCTATCATGACTGAAGTCCACTGACATGACTACATCTGTATGACCACTAAAAGTCTGGATTGGGGTTTTTGGGTTCTTCACATCCCATAGCTTAACCTTTTTGTCTTTACTAGCACTAGCTATGTATTTACTATCATGACTGAAGTCTACGGACATGACCCAATCTTCGTGACCATCAAAGGTGTGAATCAAGGATTGACTAGACACATCCCATAATCTAACCATTCTATCAGAGCTGCCAGTAACGAGGTATTTACCATTAGGGCTATAGCTCAAGGATAATACCGAATCTTCATGACCATTCAAAATAGATGTTTCTCTACTTTCCTCTACTGCCTGAAATAAAACTGATTGGACTTCTGGGAAAAGGTTCGTTGATAATTTAAACCATTTTCTATTGAATTTTTGGTTGTCACCCACCAACTCAAGAGATTCCAAAAGATGCTCTATTTCATTGCCCAAGGAGAGTTTAACTTTGATATTTGCTGCTCGTTGTTCCAATCTTGCTGCTTCAGCTTCTTCTTGAGATTTACTGTTCAAATAGAATGCTAATATCCCAAGAATCACTGCTGTAAAAGATATAATTCCTAATCCCAAAGCTCTTCTACGTAATTTTTTATTGGAATTGGCTTCCAAAAAGACTTTTTCTTGAGCTTCTCGTTTTAATTTTTCTTGAAGTTTCCTCGCATTTTCTGCTTCCAAAGCAGCATTTTCTGCTTCGGTTTTTGCTTGCTCTGCTTCTTTTCTTGCCTTTGCTTCAGCAGCTAATCTTGCTTTCGATTCCTTTACTAACTTTTCTGCTGCTTCCCTTGCTATTCTATTAGCTTTAGCTAATCTCTCTGCTGCTGCTAATTTTTCTTTTCGTTCTCTGTCGCGCCAATCAATACTCGCATCAATAAAATCATTAACAGGGTCGCTTAAACCCCCCAGCACAACTTCAAAAGTTCCATCTTTCTTTAACTCAACCGCTTTTTCTAATTTGGAACCACTCCACAACTCATCATTTGCCTGGGGAGAATTCTGATTCTTCAGCTCTTGCCAACGACTGGCATCTTCTAGCAAGCGATTGTTAAGGGAAATGGTATTACGGGCATCGTTAATCCATTCCTTAAGTTCTGCCCAAGAATTGAGCAAGGCTTCATGAGCAATTTCTACCGTAGATCCCTCTTGGTTGAGATCATCACTTACTAGTAAGCTTTTATTAATTAAAAACTGTACTGTCTCTGCTTGAATATCAGTAAATTCTGATTTATCTGCCCTCTTGCTAACTGCTATCCTCTGAACTTCTGACTGTTCTAAAGCCACTACATCAACTAATCGCAGTAGGATTTGTTTGGTAGCTAGTTGTTGTTCGTCAGGCAACCCTTGATAAATTTCATTGACGTGCTTTTGTAAAGCGCCAGTCACCCCACCGAGTTGATGATAGGTAGCAATATTTAAAGTGCGGTCAGACATATCCTCTCTTTGCCAGAGTAAATCGAGGGTGTATTGCAGTAAGGGTAAAGAACCTGCTTGTCCTCGAACATCACGAATAATCTCCTCTGCCAAACCCGCTTCCAAGACAACGCCATGTTGTGCTGCTGGTTGTTCAATGGCTTGTCGCAGTTCCCCCTCTTCAAGATCGGCAACTAAGTGAATATTTAGTGAGGCAATTCGAGAAAACTGCGGATAAGTCGCCAATTCTTGCAAAAAATCAGACCGCATCGCCAGAATAAACTTAACTGAATGATTACTATCTTGACTCAGATTAATTAAACCTTGAATAAAATTACCCCTGGTTTCTCGATTCGGACACAGGGTAAATAACTCTTCAAACTGGTCGATAAAGATTAACCATTCAGATTGCTTAGTTTGCAGTAAAGCGATCGCTTTTTCAAAACTGTCATGATTCCCTTGGAGGATAAATTCCAGTTCCGCATCATCCATACCATAGTTTTTTTCGGGATTGAGTAGACTACGGTAGAAGGATTCGAAGGGATTTCGGTAGGGGGTAAACAAACAACTTTGATCTGGGGAACTCTCTATTTGCGGCATCACCCCCGCCCTGACTACAGAAGATTTACCGCTACCCGAAGCCCCCAAAACCAGTACTAAGTTAGTTTGGTTAACTGCCTCAATTAGTTCATCAATCAGTTTTTGGCGACCAAAAAACAAGTCTTTATCTCTGGCATTGAATCTTTTTAGTCCTTTGTAGGGAGAACGAAGATTTAGAGTACGCTGTAAAATTGCTGCTTGATAATCCAGGCTGTTTTGCTGGTAATCGCCGTGAATATTTTCGTTATAGTTGCCACCATAAATACTGACATTGACAATTTTCCCTTCGTCACGAGATTCTGCTGGCAAATCATTTTCCATCACTATTGGTACGGATAAATCCTTGTTTAGCCTTATATGTAATTTTATGTAATATAGCAGCTTTTATACTGGTGATGTGTGAAGTTTTTAGTTTTTAGTTTTGAGGCAGAGGTCAGGAGAGCTTAACCGATTTAAAATAACAGCAGTTGCTCTAATGCAACCTTAATATCAGGAAAAGCCAACGTTGAAACTGTTCCTGTTCTGTATTCAGCAACTTGGGAATATTTATTATCTTGTACGTGGGTATGAGTTATCAATTTTTTATTCACTAAATCAATTACCCAATATTCAGGGATACTGTTACGAGCATAGGTAATAATTTTTTGCTCTAAATCCTTCTTCAATGTCTTATTAGAAATTTCTACTAAGAAATAAATATCTTGAGGATAAGGATGATGCTGACGATAGATAGTTTCTGGTAATCGAGCTACAGTGATATCGGGTTCAGGTTCGCTATTATCTAAAGTAATTGGTTGAGCTTGAATTATTTCTGCTTTGCCTTCAAATAACCGCCTTAAATACTTAACGACAGAGCGATTAGTATAGCTATGTTCCACACCCTCGGGACTCATTTCGATAATTTCTCCTTCGAGGAATTCTACTGGTTTTCCCTCCAGCAAACCGAGATTAACTAATTCATGCCATTCTTCAATTGACCATTTATAAGTAGTTACAGTCATCTAGCCTCCTGGGATACAATATAAACTCAACAATATATTTGTAGACTGCATTCCTTGCTTATATATTACTGATGCTTCAAGGTTATGTTTTTAGATTCAGTAACTTTTGAACGGTTTGTTTAAATATGGCTACTTGCTCATCATTAGGTTGAGTTTGTTGCCAAACTTCTCTTGCCATCAAGAGATCGCACCACTGTTCAATCTTATCTACTTGACTAATATCAAAACCTAGTTTGTTAACCAAAATCACGGCATTTCCTGCAACAATATCTCCTAAAGAAAGGTAATCTCCCCCAAAGTAAGCATCATCTCCGATTAATTCAGCCAAAAACTGGAGTATTCGCTTAATTTTACGTTTGGTTTGCCCTAATTTAGGTGAATCTTCTGTTTCGCTTATTAAAGGAATTACCAGATAAGATAACTCGTTGTTTGCTACCATTTGTGCCATTCTTACCTTAGCTAATCTAGAAGAATCTTCAGGCAACAAAGAATATTTTGGATATTTACTTTCTAAATAATCTAAGATTGCTAGAGATTCTATAATTCTTAAGCCATCATCAATAATCACAGGAACATGATGGAAAGGATTAATTGCCAGAAAATCTGGTTTGAACTGTTCTCCACCTTGGAGATTAATTATTACTGGTGTAAACTGAATCTCTTTTTCCAGCATGGTAATCCAGACACGACGGGATAAAGGAGATAGGGGATGATAATAAAATTTCAACATGATTTGATTACTGCTATTTGACATATATAGATCCTGTTCTTAAGTTCCTAAAGCAACAAAGACTCCTGTAAACTCTCCAACTTGCTGTTGCTTGCAATTGAGAACAGAATGAACTGTAATTCGAGATTTCTGCTTACGTCGCAAAATTTTAGTAAATCTGTCCCATTTTTCTTGATCTTTTAAGGAGGAAATTGCTTCAAAGTCGCTGTCAATAGGTTTGTCATAGCTTATGGTATTTTTCTGGATTACTAATCTGCGATGAAAACCCTCCCTCTGCAAACGAAAATTTACTAATGTCCAGGCGCTAAGAATTGCTAATGCCGAAGCGCTTCCACCAAATACGGTTGAGCGATGATTGATATTTGGTTGCAGTGGTGCAGCAAGTTTGACTAAATTTTTACTTACCGCAATTACTTGAACCTGCATCGCTTTTGAAATCGGAATTTGCTCATACAAATAAGCTTGAATTGCTTGGTTATCTTGCATCTTTAGCCTTGACGATAAATCGCCGTTAATTCTTGAGGAATAGCCATCGGAAGCATCGTTTCTAAGTTGACAAAAAACCCTGTCTGAATCGCAGTCGTCACAACCTGGCTATCTAAAATAATCTCAGCCTGCAAGGTACAGCGCAGTTTCCCTAATTGAGCAATCCACATTTTGCCCACAGGGCGATCAAATATCCTTAGCGCTTTCTTGTATTCGATTTGGCTAGAGTAAATGATGGGACAGCATCCTTTTGCCATCAACTGTTCTAAAGGCAAATAGGACTCTAGCATTTTTAACCTGAGATCTTCTAACCAACGCAGATAAACAATATTGCTGACAATTCCTGCAAAATCGATGTCATAGGTTTTTACAGGTAAATCTAAGGTTACTTCTAGTTGTTTTTGATTCATTTTATATTTGCAATCATTTTAAGACCGATCGGTCTTTTTTAGTTCAAAAAAATAGCGGTCATCTCCCAGCATAATTAAACTTCAACAACTCTAAGCCAGACTATTCTGAATATAATCTTGCAGGTGGGCGATCGCTCTTTGCAAATGAACAGGATTTTTTTTAAGTTGACTCATCATAATTGCTCCCTCAATCGTACAAATAATAATAGTGGCAATGGTATCGGGTTGAACAGTTGTTGGTATTTCACCTTTTTTAATACCCTTGTGGATAATTCGCACAATTAAGCCACGCCAAGAGTCAATAGCAGCGATCGCGCGATCGCGTAATGGTGAATCAGTATCATCAACTTCTATTGCCGTATTTAAAATTGGACAGCCTCCTACAACGGGAGGTTCTTCTACATAAGCCAAGTAACTTGACACTAAAGCCTGTAAACGTTCTACGGCATTACTTTTAGTTTTCACAGCACTCCAAACATTTCGACTCATAACACTGACTGCGTAGTCAAATGCTGCTACAGCTAGTTCATCTTTACTTTGAAAGTGGTTATAGATTCCTCCTTTTTTTAAGCCAGTAGCCTGCATAATATCGGCGATCGAAGAACCTGCATAACCTTTCTGGTTAAACACCGCTGCTGCTTGCTGAATTATGCGACTTTTGGTTTGTTGAGCTTTCGACATAGTAATTTTAAGACCGTTTGGTCTGTATTAGTACAATAGCATCTACGCCGACAAATGTTAAGTACTTAATATTTAGTTGACTACTTATTCAATTAGTACTATATTACTAATAGTGTTGGCAATTTCTTCAGACGACTTTAATTGGGGGAACTGGGCAGTTCCCTTTTTTTATCCAAATCAGAATTAAGGTTTAGTTATCAAGCACCCGATGTCAGAGTCACGGCTAGCTTATCGGCAATACCTTCAATCCACTTCTCGTCTTTTTTGGTGTAGCTACGAGGAGCATTAGCACCCAAAATTAAAACCCCTTGGTTGCCAATAGGCTGACAGATAACTCCCTGAGTATTTTCAGGTAAATAATCAAACTCGACTCTACCTGGATAAAGACTTAGATTGACTAAATAAACTGGCTTTTCTTTTGCAAGTACTCTTTGTACAATTGCGCCTGGCTTTACTTGCGGGTTTTTACCCAATACACCACGGCGGAGGATAGCCTTACCATCATAGTAAACCACTAGCGATCGCGTTACGGTATTAGTCAACAATAAATGAGATGCCCAAGCTAACTCGGTTTGCGCTATTTCTGAAAGTTCTGCACTCAATTCCAAACCTGTCTCGCCAATCAAATCTACTGTATCGGGAGTTCTGGCTTGAATTTGCTGCCACAATAATCCAACTAAAATTAAGACCGCCCCTTCAATTACCCCTAGAGCATCTGAGCGTGCCTGAGAATCAGTAATTTGGACAGTGAATAAACGATTAATCAGCAGCAGAAATCCACCTAATCCCCCAGCGAAGAAAGGTAATAACCTGAGTATATAATTAGCATCTTTTTTACTCATTGTTAAAGCTTTTAGCTCTTAGATTGATCAACTAAAAGCATTTGTAATCAAAGAAAACTGGAGATTTATGAGATCTAATCCTTGTTCCTTCTAACTTACTCTTCTCCTGCTTCTAAAATGCGTTGAAACAAATAGCCTGTGCCTCTGGCAGTCAGGATTAATTCAGGATTACTAGGGTCGTCTTCTAACTTGGCACGTAAACGAGAAATATGGACATCCACTACCCGAGTATCAACGTGGCGTTCGGGAGTATAGCCCCAAACTTCTTGCAAAATTTCTGAACGGGAAAATGGTTCTCCAGAACGGCTAACCAACAACTCTAACAGACTAAACTCCATTCCCGTAAGACGAATGCGCTCATCGCCCTTATATACCTGACGCTTGTTAGTATCGATCCTAATTGAGCCGACATGAATTACTCCTGAACTGGGAATACCAGGAGCGCCATTTTTCTCGACGCGGCGTAGTACAGAGCGAATTCTAGCCTCTAGTTCCTTGGGAGAAAAAGGCTTGACAACATAATCATCAGCACCCAACTCTAAGCCCGTGATGCGATCAGCAACGTCGCCTAAAGCAGTTAACATAATGATGGGAATATCAGATTCTTTGCGTAATTCTTGGCAAACACCATAGCCATCTAATTTAGGCATCATCACGTCTAAAACTACCAGACTGGGTTCAGTAACGCGGAAAGTTTCTAATGCTTCCTCCCCATCAGCTGCGGTGACTACGTCATAGCCAATCATTGACAGACGAGTTTCTAAAATACGACGGATGCTAGCTTCGTCATCTACCACTAAAATTTTTTCTTTATTGGTTTCCAAATTACTATACGCTCCTTATTTTTTAAGTAAAATAACCGATATTTAAGATAAATGTCTAAAGTCTAATCGCCTAAACTAATTGACTAGAATTTTTCATAGCTCTAATGGTATATTCTACGGCGATTAGGGCAACAATTCGCACTATTGTGGAGTTTTTTCAGATTTAATTTATCTTTGAGGCTTTTAAAGTTTCTTAGGATTAAGATTATGTTACTTAGTCAAGTTTACTTATTTATCTTCTTATTTCTTAAATTCTCTAATTTTTCTTAAGGTAATGGCTAAAGCAAAACAAATCTATATCTGCAACAATTGCGCAGCCGAATATAGCCAATGGTTTGGATTATGTAAAGAATGTAATGAGTTTGGTACTATTTCTGAAGAACCAGTAGAAGTCTCCTCAGGTGGAGGATATAGCCGTGGAGGATGGCAGTCAGGAACTCGTAGCAATAACAAACTATCGGGAACAGCTAAACCTAGAGTTTCTCTTAAGTTTTCAGAAATTAATAATGATGTCCAAGAACGCTTTCCTTCTGGTTATGGAGAGTTTGATCGAGTCTTGGGAGGAGGAGTTGTTCCTGGTTCTTTGGTATTAATTGGCGGCGATCCTGGCATCGGTAAATCAACTTTGCTGTTACAGGTGGCAAACAAGCTGTCTTATAACTTGCCGCGCATTCTCTATGTTTCGGCAGAGGAGTCAGGACAACAGGTAAAATTAAGGGCTTCGCGTCTAGACGTGGCAGATACTAAGGCAGAAGCTGGTAACGATAACAGCAATGGCAAGAAAGCAAAAAAGGAGAATAATCTTTATGTAATGCCAGAAACGGACTTAGAGGAGATCTTGCGGGAACTTGAATCTTTGAAACCGCAGGTAGCAGTAATCGATAGTATTCAGACTCTTCATTTTGCAGCGTTGACCTCTTCTCCTGGTTCAGTGGCACAGGTAAGAGAGTGTACCTCGGCATTGATGCAGGTGGGTAAAAGAGAGAATATTACCTTATTAATTGTGGGTCATGTGACCAAAGAAGGTGCGATCGCAGGACCTCGGGTATTAGAACACTTAGTAGATACAGTACTCTATTTTGAGGGCGATCGCTATGCTTCTCATCGTTTGTTGCGATCAGTTAAAAATCGCTTCGGTGCCACTCATGAAATAGGCATTTTTGAGATGGCGGAAGGGGGTTTGGTGGAGGTGGATAACCCCTCAGAATTGTTTTTAGGCAATCGTGATGAGGCATCCCCTGGAACCTCGATTGTAGTGGCATGTGAAGGGACACGACCCATTGTAGTGGAAGTACAAGCCTTAGTTAGTCCTACTAGCTATACTTCTCCTCGTCGCTCAACTACAGGCATTGACTATAATCGTCTCCAGCAAATTTTGGCGGTACTGGAAAAAAGAGTCGGAGTTCCCTTATCAAAATTGGATGCTTATGTCGCTTCGGTCGGGGGTTTAGGAGTGGGAGAACCTGCTGCTGATTTAGGAGTGGCGATCGCTATTGTAGCGAGTTTTCGCGATCGCGTGGTCGATCCGCGCACGGTCTTGATCGGAGAAGTCGGCTTAGGAGGACAGGTGCGGCTAGTGTCCCAAATGGAGTTACGACTCAAGGAAGCGGCAAAACTAGGATTTAAAAAGGCAATTGTACCAAAAGGACAAAGTTTACCTGATGATATTGGGTTGGAGATCATTCCCATATCTAAAGTAATTGATGCGATTATTGCGGCAATTCCTTCCGAACGATCAGGTGAGTTTCCTATAGTAGCAGAAGAGGAAGTATAGTAGTTGTTTTGTTTTAGGACAAGTTTAGTTATCTCATTGATTCAATCTAATTGAACAGTAAAGCGATCGCTCTTTAAATCATATAATAAGCGATCGCTTAAATATTCTTGAGAGATTTCTCTTACTTTATGATTCTGACTCGATTAACTTTGCCAGGTATTTATGATAATAACAATTGATATTATTGGATAAGTGCAAAAGAAATACAGGGCAGATTACCACTAAAACAAGAGGAAAAATAACTAAGAGAGGTATATTTAGGACTTCTAGCAAAAAATACCCAATTACTGACCCTAAAATAAAGTAGACGAAACTTGGTGTCTCATTATTGGAGGTGAAATTGCTCAGTTTCGATAGGATATTGGCATCTATTTCATTTTGTTTGGCAAATAAGTATTGTTGAGCCTGTTCTTTTTCTGTAGCAGAAAGGGATGATATTTCCTTAGTAATTTTAGAGTTAGTCTTAATTGCTACAGACATGTTGTTATGGGGCTTAGTGCGACTTTTAAAAATATCCGCCACATTGAATATTTTGCTTTGCTTAAGAGATTCTAGCCACAAGTCGACTTGAGATTCCACTGGATAGTGCATGATTCTGATGAGCGTTTAATTTCGGTTCAATATTAACGAGCAAAAATCCAGGGGTCAAATAATGAGTAATGAGTAATGAGTAATGAGTAATGAGTAATGAGTAATGAGTAATCAAGACATTTTCATTTGTAACAAACGTGATCGTATTTCGTATTGCTTAAAATGATGAGCGTAACTATATCTCTTTGCCAGATTTTGATCAAATTTGCCACGATCAAAAATTAACTAACGACCAAGACATTAAGACTCTACTTGGCTATTTTCATGATTTGGGGATTGTACTGCATTTTAATGATAATCCTCTACTGCGCGATCGCGTAATTCTTAAACCTACCTGGGCGACTAATGCAGTTTATCGTATCTTCGACAATGATTTAATTAAAGCGAAACAGGGTCGCTTTAGCCGTAATGATTGCTCGGCATTATAGTATTTTTCTAAAATTAATACTGTGGGAAGATTTTATTGATGCTATGTCTGCCAATCGTTTGCAAGATGAATACAATAAAGCGATCGCAGGTTGCGATATTTTTGTGAGTCTTTTCCATACCAAAGTGGGTAAGTATACCGAAGAAGAGTTCTCAAAAGCCTATGAAACTTTCAAGAGTAATGACAAACCCTTAATTTATACCTATTTTAAGAATGAAGCAGTCAAAATAAGTCAAATTACTTCTGATATTGTGACATTACTCAGCTTCAGGCAAAAACTTAGTGATTTGGGACATTACTATACTAATTACGCTGATATGAACGATTTACAATATAAATTTGGCGAACAATTAACTAAAGTTCTACCTGGTCTATAGTCGTACGTAATGTGTTACTAGCGGTGCGACCCCGTGTCGTCTTACGGCGCTAGACAAAGGGCTTGCCCGCATGTACGCGCACCAAGACAGGACAAGTCTATTAAACTATTCGTAGGTAGTAGGTAGTCAATCGCTAACCTGACAAAACTTGTCAATGAAATAATCCTTTAAAAGCGCGTTTGTTGTATAAACTAGATTTAACCAACGATAACTTTAACTGATTAATTTGAGAATGTCTCGGATTGATTACGGCTATATTTTCTAAACCAGCGGGGACAGCTACACTGGGTACAAATAAGATCAAACTGCTGCCTTCATTGAGCCACTGACTACCAATTTCTTGAGTACTTGAGGGATAAGGATAGCGACTCCAATCTTGTGGTAGATTATTAATCATTAGATTTTGACTAGATATGGTGTCTGGCAAATGATAAATCCCCAGCCTATAATCGGCAGGAATTAGTCGGGGACTTGGTAAATAATTTGCCATTTCTAAAAGCGCCACGCTAGGGGTTGAAGCAAAATAAAGCACTGGTATCCCAGGTTTGTTCCATCGCGCACCGTTAGCAAATGAACTTCCCCGACCTGTATAATTCTCCAAGTATTTGATGCGGGTGATTCTAAACAGTTCCATTAAGTAAACTCGCCATATTCGATCACCTCCAAAGCCTCTTTAATCAATCTTCTACCTTCAAAGGTGTCGCACAAGTTTATTGGTAATTCACCATCCAAAGAAGGAATATTTGTATGCAACCATTCTTTGGCTATGTTTTCATCGCCAAAAACATCAATTGCTTGTTTAAATACCTTTAAAGTATCTAATATTCCCTCACTTTGAACTCTGGTCAATAATGGAGAATGATAAAACCGATTTAAGTTGCCCGAACTTGTACTTAATAAACTGACAAACAAGTCCCGTTCTCCTAAAGCTTTGATCGCCAACTCGACAACTTTTCCCGATATTCCTTGACGAACTGCTCGAATGTATGCGCCGCGATCTTCGAGCAGGGTAGGCGAAAGATTTGCATCCTCTAGTAGTGAAGCAATGTTCATCTTGTATTCATTGGTTTGCTATCTTAATTTTACATCAAATTGATGTTTTAATCTCATCTCTTTGAGGAAAATGATCGCCCTTAACGCTATTAAAGAAGATAATAAACGCTTAATGTAGATTAGCTTCGTTTAAAGGTGATTAGCTCATAGCCATTAGCCATTAGCCATTAGCTTTTTTAGCGATCGCAAGTCGTTATACTCAGCGGTACCTACTATCTACTACCGACAAAGTTAACAACTGATCGCCTAGCTACAGATAGGGCTTGATTAGCTGGAGAAAAATTCACTAACCAATCGATAAAGCGAGCCATAACAGGAGTTTGAGTTAATTGTTCCAATCTGGCAAAACCACCAATATTACCCGCATTGATTTCACTAATGCGCCAGATTCCATCATCATCCATTAGAAAATCATAGCCCAAGGTATATAATCCTCTGGTTTGATATGCCCCTACAGTATTTGCGATCGCCTCTCGTTCGGCAACTGTAATTTCTGCTAACTGGCATTCTCCATCACCACTAACATTATTCACCCAATGTCCACTTTTAGAGCGTCTAATATATGCCCCATAAATTTCGCCATCGACTACGACAATCCTTTTATCTCCTTGACCAACATTTTTTAGGTAACGTACAAACTGAATTGAGGCATTTGTCTGGTTAGTTAAATAGTTCATCACCGCCGTAAAATCGGCAAAAGTATGTACTCCCTGAATAAAATTATCTACCTGAAATAAACCGTCTTCATACCAGATTTTATAAACGCCTCTACCACCACAACTATTAACCTGTTTGGCAATTATAGTTTGATGTTGTAGCCAAAAGTCAGCGGCAACCTGAGGATCATTGGTGACAATAGTGTCCACAATCCAATCGTGAGCTACCCGCAGCAGAAAATCGGCAGCAATTTGTTCTTTTTTATGACTGGGACTATTAACAAATTGCAATTGTCTTTGCCAAATACTCAAGCGATCTAAATAGCCTGAAGGAAAAGGCTTAAGAGAACGACAAAAAGCCAAATCAAACTGTCGCAGATTGTAGGGGCTAGTGAAACGATCTGATAAGGATAAAAACTCCTCATAAGTCAAATTGTCTGTGATTGCTGCCGCCCAAACCGTGGTGGAATTTAATTTGCTGGCTAAAACCTGACGAGTATTGAGGTGAAATAAATTAATTCTGGGGTCTCTAGCCAAGTATTGATAGAAAATTGGGACATCACCAAAGCGATCGCTGTAGGGTTTGGGGTTGCTCAGAATTAAAAAATTTTTACTCATGTTTCTATAAGTTGGGGTTAATTACCTGAAGCGCACGATTCCATATCTGACATTTTTTTTAAATTATTATCATCATCTGATGCTTTTTTCTGTCCAATATTAGAAATGAATAGACCAAGTAAAATCACAATTAGAGCGCTAAACTGAACCCTGGAAGGAGATTCTCCATTGAGCAGATAGGCGAAAATAATACCAAAAATTGGCGAAAGAGAAGTTATTGCACCTACAGTCTTTGAATTTAGCCGATTTAGAGCGCTATACCACAGTAGTTGCGCCAGAGCGACCACAACTAAGCCATAAACAGACATTACGACCCAAAGACCGCCAGAAAAAGCATCGCCAAAGTGGTTAAATCCGAAGAGCAACACGGCAATTATAAAAAAAGCGATCGCCGAAATAAAATTGCGGGTAAACACTATCACTGCTAGGCTACACTTATCTGCCAAAGCAACTTTTCCCAACAGTGCAGTGCAGGTATAGACCAAAGTTGAGGTCAAAATCAGAATATCCCCTAGATTCAATTGAAAATTACTATCTTTCAAAGTAATGGTGGTAATTCCCACCACAATTAAGGAGAATCCTGCCAACTCAAACTTACTGAGTTTTTTGCCTAATAAAACGGTGCCAACAACCGCATAGAGGACTGGACCTAATCTACCTAATAAAACAGAATTAGTTACCGAAGTATATTTCAAACCGAGAAAGATTAACGACGATAGTAAAGAAGCCAAACAGCCATTAAGCAATAATCCCAGTAAAATCTTAGTTTCTAAGGTTTTTAAATCCCGAATAATATGATTAAAATTAAAACCCAGACATACAGCGATCGCTGAACAAAGATTACCCACAAACAGCACATTGCAAAAAGAAATTGGGATCTCATTTTCTCCACCCAGTCGAGAACCTTGAGCAATCAGAAAAGCTAAGATGGCAGGACGAGCAGCAGCCAGTAATCTGGATAAGACTAGTAATAATTTCGGATTACCTTGGGATAAAAACAGATCTCGATCATTCATTCTGGTAATTTTGTCTTTTACCTAAGATGCGTAAAACAGGAAATGAGGGCAAGAGCTTAAAATACCAAATGATCTTCTTGAGCAACCTACTATCCTCTTAGATGAGATCTTGAATAACTCTCCAATTCTGGTTCTAACTGAGCCAGCTTTGAGCGCCAGTGTGCCAAATTAGAATTAGAACTGTTCAATACTTTAAGAATGCGATCGCGCATCTGCCGATGATGGCGGTAAATAGTAGGACGATCTGCGGTAATAGCTTGACCTCGGCGCTCAATTTCTGGTTCGGGTAAGCAGAAGAACACACCTCCATTAGTATACTGAATCCTACCTTCAAGCAAATCAAAGATACGAGCATCCCCAGTAATTGTTGATTTAGGTTCATAACAACCATAAACATGAAGGCTCAGAAAACGCTCTGATGAATAGTTACTCATTTGATGAATCAAGTCGTGATTAACTCTTAAGATTTGCTGAGGAAATAAAGGTGTCTCAGCTAAGGTATGTAATGTATTTTCTTCCAGACTATATACAGTATGAGTTCCCTGACCAAAACACTGAACTGCCCCCCATTGAGCCTGTCCGTGATCGTGAATTGCACTAACGTCTCCAGGTTGCCACGACATGACCATAATTTCAAAGTAGCCGCCATCGTAAACTAATTGACGACCATAGCTATCGCTAATCGAATGGGCAAAACTTGCCCACGGCATTAATTCAGCTTGACTAATATTGGCTAATTTAAGACTTTGATAAACTTTTTGTGGCGTAAGATAACTTGTTTGCGACAATAATGCAATTAGACTTTGTAGACTATTTGGAAGCCGACTGACAGACGCTTTATTGCTGGCTAATTCAACTGCTGGAGTCATATAGCTCACCTTATTAATTTACCTATCTCAACGCTAAACAAAAAAACTATAAAAAATCTGAGAATTATCTCGAAAATTGCTGAGAGTTCTTTTAGCTTTTAAGTTGGCATCAATATCTGGCATAAAATCAAGTTAAGTTAAGCTTTTACACTCTTTATTTAGCATAGAGAAGATTTATTGCAAAAAAAATAGATTTTGACTGGCTAGCCTAGAATTAAGCCAAAGTCTAAGCCAGGTAAAATCCCCAACCAGATCGCCTCATTATAGGTCGCAAGTTGTTATGCAACCGTTACTCCCGCAACATGATGATCATCTAACCCGAATCCAGAAGCTAGAACAGCAACGCCAGGATTATGAGTGGGGTTCCTATCCCCCTGATTTACCTGTTGCCTCAAGAACCGCCATGGTTAAGAAGTTGCCAGATCAAGAGCAGCCTTTTGATAAACCAGCCTGGATTCGTGACGCGATTTCCGTAATTTTAAGAGTCTTTGGCAATCAGTCTTTAGAAGATTTTTTAGCAGGGGGTTCTGGTCTTAAATTCACCCTATACGGTATCACCACCTGGATCTACAGATTTATCAATAATCTTGATAACACTTGTCTTTTGCTCTGGTTACTCAAACGAGCCAAACCTCTACTTCAATGGCTATACAGAAGAAGAAAGGTATCTACCCAAAATATTACAACTACTACCCCACAGCCCAGAGTTCAGACTCAACTCCCAACTGATAATATAAATATTAACGAGAGCTTAATACCCTATCGAGATCTGTTTCAGATCATTTATCTTCCCAGTATTAGCGATCGCTTTCAATCAGACCGCGCATTTGCCGCTCATCGAGTTGCTGGACCAAATCCATTAGTTATTGAGGGAGTTGAGGACAGCCTACCTAAAAATTTTCCTGTCACCGATGAGCAATACCAAGCTGTCATGGGTCAGCAGGATTCTCTTGAGCAGGCAATTCAGGAGCAACGGCTTTATATTGCTGATTATCAAGTCTTTAATGGTGTCGAAGCTGGTCATTTTCCGCCACAGTATCATAAGTATCTTTACGCGCCCTTAGCACTATTTGCGGTTCCCCAAGCAGGTAATTGCCCTCGCTCTTTAGTCCCTGTCGCTATTCAGTGCCACCAAGATCCTGGCTGGGACAATCCGATTTTTACGCCGCCACCACCAGAAACACCCCAAGATGGACAATGGTCTTGGTTAATCGCCAAAACTATTGTGCAAATCGCTGATGCTAACTATCATGAGCTAATTTCCCATTTGGGTCGAACCCACTTGCTGATTGAACCTTTTGTAATTGCCACCGCCAGAGAATTAGCCCCTAATCATCCTTTGGGTATCTTGCTCCGTCCTCACTTTGAAGGTACTTTGTTTATTAATGATGCGGCTACCGTTGGTCTGATAAATCCAGAAGGTATAGTTGATGCCACTTTAAGCGCAAGCTTAACTGATTCACTGCGCATTAGCCTCCAAGGAGTTCAAGGTTATCCCTTTTCTTTTAACGATTCCATGTTGCCGACATTCTTTGAGAGACGGCGAGTAAACGATCGCACAAAGTTACCTGATTATCCTTATCGAGATGATAGCATGTTGATTTGGGATGCGATTCATCAGTGGGTTGATAGTTATCTTTCTATTTACTATCAAAATGACCAGGATGTTATTGAAGATACTGAACTTCAGCAATGGGTGCAGAGTTTAATCAACGATGATGAAGGGCGCATGACGGGCTTTGGCGAGGTATCTGACTCCCCAACAGGTTTTGATATTCATTCCAAAACATACCTAATTGATGCTGTAACCTTACTCATTTTTACTTGCAGCGCTCAACATGCAGCAGTTAATTTTTCCCAAGCTACCTACATGAGCTATAGTCCCAATATGCCTTTTGCTGGATATCGAGCTTCCCCGACGACTGCTACTGGGGCAACGATGCAAGATTATTTTGACTTATTACCACCTCTGGCACAGGCGGAAGCCCAGATGAATATTACCTATACCTTAGGTTCAGTTTACTTTACTCAATTGGGGCGATATGAGAATAAAGATAAGTCGTCCTATTTTACTGATCCAGATGTTCAGCAACCTCTGAAGGCTTTTCAAGATTGTCTTCAGCAAATTGAGATTAGGATTCAAGAGCAAAATGCTCAACGACCTACTTTTTACAACTTTTTACTTCCCAGCAAAATACCTCAAAGTACTAATATTTAACGTCAGTTCGGGATAAGACAATTGACTGGTTAGGTTAGCTGTTAGCCATTAGCCATTAGCCATTAGCTTTTGAAGCACCCCAGATGAAGCCAGCGCCAGTAATTAAACCGAACTCCCGTTATTTAAGCATAAGGGCATAAATATAAATGCCAACGATTGATTGTTCTGATTAATAAGGTTGCAAGCAGATGATTCAACCCCAAACCACAGTTGAAGAAAAGCGATTTGATGAAATTCAAACTTGGATGCCCACGGGACAGGGGACAAATCTACCAGATACTTTGAAAGGTATCTATTATATGGATGGTAATAAGCTTCCCGATGATTGCTTTACGATGAATGCCCGATGGGACAGCGATAGTCTAACTTTATTTATACCTGTTTCTGCACCTCTGCAATGGACGTTTAATCCCTCAGATAGTGGTCGCGGACTGCTCAAGCTGATTCAATTAGCTAGATTGGTTTATGAAATTCGCTTTCAGGATCATACCCTCAGACGTGCCGATGCAATTCCCAAAGTTTTCGGATTACCCTTACCTCGTTGGATTGTTGTATTTGAAATGAATCAAACTGAGGATAGTGTTGATGGTAATACCTGGAATCGGCAAAATAGAGGCTTTTTTCGTCTGATTCCAATGGGTGGATATATTTTAAGAAAGATTGTCGATCGCAATGGAGAGAAACTCCCCAGCTTTGAGAACATGCTAACCCAAGTTGAATCAACCTGTATTGTGGTTACAGAAAATAATCAATAGAAGCATTTCCCCGTTCTTCAACTCATCCCTGGCAGATCAAAGTATTTTTATCTCGGTTAAGCAAAATGACTTATAAAAAAATTCAACAGAGGTTCAAATTATGCCTTTTTTCCAACAGCAAAATGTTCTCGAAATATTTAAACAAGATACCGATCGTTATTTATCCCTGACTCAGTTTATTCAGAATGTCATGCGGGGAGAATCGGCTTTCACAGTAGGGGAACGAGAATTGATTGGAGCTTATGTATCTGGATTAAATGCTTGTGATTATTGTTCTGGTTCGCATCAAGCGATCGCTATTGATCTCAATGTCGAGCCGCAATTGCTAGAAGCGATCTTGAAAGATATTGCTACTGCACCAATCGAAGAGCGTTTGCGTCCAGTATTTTCCCTAGTGCAAACGCTCACTTTAACTCCGAGCAAGACTACTCAGAGCGATATAGATGCAGTGCTAGCAGAAGGTTGGGATGCACAAGCCGTAGAAGACGCAATCTCAATTTGTTCTTTGTTTAACTTCATGAATCGTTTAGTTAATGGCTTTGGCTTGGAAAAACCAAGTCAAGAACAATTAGCGGGTATGGCTAAGATGATTAATAATCAAGGTTATCAGGCGATCATTCAACCTGGTAAATAGTCAGCAAAATACCAAATCAAAATATTTTAATCTCGGTTAAACGAAATGACCTAGATTAAAATTCAACAAGGGTGAGGCGGTTGATAAAGAGACTTGACACAAGGCGATCACTAGTGGTAATCTAATTTTAATCTTCATAATAGGAATAGTTGAATTTAGTGATACAGGCACAGATTTCCATTATGAAATAAATTTTAGCAGAATTAACTTTTATAGTCAAATACACTTAATTTAGTTAGTTTTTTTGTACTACTTAATTTAAATTTACTTCAGATTTCAGCAAGTTGGGTACGACGAGCTTGACCTACGGTACGGATAACATCAATCAGCATCTCCAGAGCAACCTCTTTACCAGGACAAATGCGTCCAGCACTGCGATCGCCAACTGAGTTAAATCCCATGTGATAGGGGCAAAGATTCTCTCGCTGTGGATTAAAACTATAGGCAGTAGAACCCCAGAAATCTTCACTTAGCATCCCTAACAGCATGGGGATCAAAACTTTAGTTCCAGAGGGGAAAGTTCTCTCCTTGCCAGCAACGTTAACTGTAAAAGGCTCGACAGCGACACGATGGGCGGCACTCACGGGCATAAATAAACGACCACATTCTAAGAGAAAGAGCTTGATTGCTTCTCGATTATCCAGATCCAAATTGTCCCAGTATGCTGTGGTGTCTATTTGATTTGTTTCACGACCTTGATATGCCGGCAGAGAATGAAAGCCCATGGCGGTTCGTCCCAGATGCAGAGGACCCTGTAATCCTGCAATGCTCATCACCGACACCATTAGTTTTGCCAGTTCACGCCGAGTCATGTTGTTGTATTCAGGATTATTAGCTACAAAATTAACTAAAGCAGGAGAATTTTCATAGATAGTTGCTACCTGCTCAATAAGTTCAGGAACTTGACCAAAACCTGCCAGGTTAAATTTTTCCAGAATGCTACTGCCAGCAAAATAGTGTAGCGTTCCTTTTTTGGTGTAGTGCAAATTGGTCAGAACAGCAATTGCTTCATCGTCAGGATTAATCCCAAAGAGAACATAGTGCAAATATCGCACCATAAACCCCATCCAACCCCGTTGGTCGTTGGTAAAAAAATCTCCTCCATTTCCGTGAGACATTTCCAGATAATCAGCCGCTAAATCTGACCGCAACTTTTGCGCAACAGAATCTTGTTGCCTCTCCCTGGCTGCATCATTAATCAGATAATCATTCATACACTTACGGAAAGCTTGATGATCAGTTGATCCCTCCGCTGCCTCATCCGACAGAGAAATCAGAAAAACATTTCTCCCACCGTCCTCTATCCCTGCCCCATGATCTCGACTCAGTATGGTAGTGCCAAGTCGCCAAGTACGAGCTTGTGGTGAGGTAAGGGTTGTCGACAAAGTTTGAAAGTCCCCCATAACTACTTCCCCCGCACAGCAAAAGTTTAAACCCAAAGTTTGCCGTTTAGCATCAAGGTAAACTGGATTATTGCCAATTAGCCCCTCGACAAAACTGATCAGGGGCATCAACAACTTGCTGAGAATGTTTTCAGGATATTGCAAAGCCCAGGCTTGAAAATTATTTAAAATCTGATCCATAAGTCACATCAATACTCATTTAATAAAGGTGATATCGTTTATCCTTTCTAAATAAAAATATCAATTATATTAATAAATCTTCTTTTGACAATGTTTTTTTAGCAACCATATGTATCTAAATAGTTAAGATTAAAAGTATTTGTATGGAACTGTTAAGCGGGTTCAGATTTCCTCTGATCGTGCTATTTAAAAATATTTAATTATAACTCATAGTTATCCTCAAGCAGACACCATCTTAAAGTTACTTGCCCCGTTTCACGATCGTAAACATGAGTTGGCAGACTAGAATCGAATAATTCCATTCCTACCTTTTCTAGCTCTAGATCGATAATATTCTGAGCTTTGGTGATCGCATTGGCTTCTGTTACTTCAAAATGATCGCTAGGATAAAAAATGCCACAGTCTTCGCCAAATTTATGGTTGTAACTGTTGCCATTAGGCAAAGAACAGTCCCATAAATACAAATACTTAAACTTTTTTTGAATTTCTTTACCGCGATCGCTAAGGTATTTGCGATCGCCGTAATAAATAGCAGCCCACGAACGACGAATAAATTTTCTGTCTGCTGTCTTCCAAATACCGATTTCCAAACCTTTATATTTATAGGTTTGATGCTTATTGATCTCGATTTCGTTCATCAGCCATAAAACTCCAAAATTTGTTAGATATTCTGATACCAACATTTAGTAATTAATGGCAACATAGGCAAACAATTGAACTCTATGAATTTTATCGGACTTTGACTATCTAAAAAATCAATTGTTACTAATATTTTTAGCCTGTTAGAAGTAAAAATTTTAGCTGGCTAAATCCACGAAAGCTTCTGGCTTAAACTGAATAGTACCCGAGCTTGAATAGCGATAATGTTCGCCCAGAAATACTAGTAGCGTTATGTTGGATTGATCGCTATTAGAGATGGATTTTACTGTACAGATCTACTTCTAGCTTTTTGAGATTTGTTTGCGCTTACGTCTATCCATCTCTATATCTAAAATTAGATCTAAATAAAAGATCGCTGTATTTGAATAGTGCTTAAACAGCAGTTATTCATCTAAATCTTTCTCTTCATCTTCGGCGAGGATGTCTTCGAGTTCATCCATTTCCTTATCATTGCTAAAGCGATCTGATTGACTGGACATAAATCGACCTGTACTTTTGAGCCACCTCAGAAGAGATTCGTTTTCTCTTGGGACAATAATTGATGGAGGTTCGCCAATTGATTCTTCTTGAAGTGCGGGATTTACGTATTTTTTAGTCATTTTTATGGTTGTCGCAAGTTTCTAGTAAATAAATTGTTTTTTGATAAAAGGTGAAGTCATTGCCATCAAAAGAGTGCCGTAATCTAAATTGAAATTTACTCCTTCTCCCACTTTGAGAGCGTAATTTTTACTACCAATAACCGTGTGATCGCTGCTCGACCCTAATATTTTGAGATCTTGATCGCAACTTAAGCCAGAGATTAGAGTGTCCTGCTTGCCTAAAGCAATAATCGCTCTTTGATGTATTCCGCAATTTTTGAATACGGGAATATTGCCAAAGGCATCTTGTCCAATTTCTCCAAAAGGTAGAGAAGGCTTTACTTTTGATTCAATTACCTCGGCAATTAATTTAAAGGCATTGGTATGTAATTGCGGAATTGCTTGGCGGTTGACAGTTCCACAACCTAGAAGAATTGATTCTCCGATCCGCAGGTTATTTATTCTTCCAACCTGGTTAGTGGATTTGTACCATTCATAGTTAGCGGAGTTGCCCCCAGAAATTAGGGATAAGTTAATGTGAAATTGCTTTTCTATGGCATCAGTTAATGCTGACAGTTGCTGCATTTTTCGATTGTCAGGCTTAATGCCTCCATAACAAGCCAAATTGCAGCCAATTCCGATAATGTTGAGATGAGGTAAGCAAAGAACTTTTTTAATAAAGAGGAAGATATCATCGGCGAGTATTCCTTCTCGCAAGTCGCCCATTTCCACCATTAAAATTATGTGATGGGTTTTATTTTGCAAAGAAGCATAATAGTTAAGCTTCTCTAGGGTGGCAATCTCTGTATTCAGGCTAATATCGACATCTTCAACAACTGATTCTGCTTGACTTGGGACCGTACGAAGTAGGACAAACTGAGCGGATACTCGGGAATTTTTCATCCTTTGAATATTTTCTAATCGAGAGTCGGCAATAAACTTTACCCCTCCTCGAATCATGGCTTCAGCAATTAAAGGCTCTCCCAATACTGCTTTAGAGACTCCCATTAAGGAAATACCTTGTTCTCCATAAAGTTGGCATAACATCCGAGCGTTATGCTGTATTTTGGACAAAGCGATCTCGATTCTGGGCATAAACCCCGCTCTATTTTCGTGGCTACTTTTAACTCTCACCCCGTTGTTAACAGACGTATCTGAGAATTTCTTTTGTTGTGCCGCTCAAGAGTCGAAAAAAGCTTAACTAAGGCACGTATCAGTTTTGAACAGCCATAGGTTAAAACATCTGTAGTTGGTAATAAAAGACGATCTTCATAGCTTTTGATTGTCTTTTGGATTTCTGTTTCAGTCAAATTTTCATGGCTTAGAGCGATCGCAATTACCTGAACCTGGGATATTGCTTTGATCAGCCGAATTTCACTGACAATATTTGGCATTGGTAAATAAGGAAAATCGCAACGAAATTTCCTGCTAGGAGGATGTTGTAAAATAACTCCATCGGGCATACATCCTTTAAGAATACCCACCGAACTCATAAAAGCGGGATGGGAGACTGAACTTTGCCCTTCGACTAAGATAATATCGGGATTTTCTTGTTCAAAGGCTCGAACAACAGCGTGTTCTATTTCCCCAATCACAAATTGAGACACTAGCGCGTCGATGGAAACACCATATTTCGCCCCTTGCATGATTGCTGTTTGACCTGTAGCAATCAGCACCGATTTGATTCCCAGCTTATTTAAGGCTTTGTTTAATTCCACTGCGGTAGTCATTTTTCCACAGGCGCAATCAGTACCTAAAATAGCAATTACAGGAACAGTCACTTTCCCAATTTGACCAGTAAAAATATGAAGGTCTTTTAATTGGGGAGGTTTTCTAATATCTTGAATTTCAACTCCCCAGCGATTAGCCATTTCAATAAATTCAGGATCTTCAGAAAAGAACTGATGAAGACCATTGATAATATCCATGCCTTTGGTCATAGCTTCCAAGATTAAGGCTCTTTCGGCAATGGATAAGGTCGCGTCTAAGGGTGCTTTGCCATAAATGTAGCAATGAGGAATGTCTGATAAGTTATCTAATGCTGATTGTAAATTAGCAAAGATGGGAATATTTTTTTTCTGATTATCTAATTCTTCTCCTGCATCTTTCCCCGCTAAAGAACTATCAATTACCCCCACAATGTTATAAGTTTCCGAGTGTCTAACTAGCCCTGCTGCGGTTTTACCGTCCATTAAACCAAATTGATTTTCACAGTAAACTAAAGCTGTTTTTTTTGCATTTGGCATTAAGATTATTGCTCCGATTAATTGAAAATCTTCCTGAAAGCTCGCCAATAACATTAAGATTTATGCAAATACATCAATTTAAAAATATCAAGCTATTACTAGGTAAATCTTTTAGAATATGCAAGTCAAGAGGCGAGCTGAATTTTACTTGAAATGGGTAATAAAGATTTAATTTTGAAGATTTTTAAAACTTATTTAATAGTCTAGCAAATTTATTCTACTACTTGACTGAATAAAATATAATTCTTATTGATTTAATCGTAATAAATTATTTTTCCTAAATATAATTTTTACCTTTATAAAAAAAGCACGTATGTCCGCAAGAGTACAGACACAGTTTCAAAACCATGAAAAATTAAAAATAAGATTTGAATAATATATTTTTTAGATAAACTAAATAATCATGCTCGCTACAAGTTTATTAGTTATCGATGACGATCCTGATTTTAATACCCTAGTGAAATTTATTTTGCAACATGATACTAATTGGATAATCCTGACTGCTTCAGATGGAGCAGAAGGATTAAACTTAGCAAAATCACAACAACCAGGTGTAATTTTACTAGATATAGTCATGCCTAAATTAGATGGATTAGATATCTACAAGCTACTTAAATCCAATCCAGATACTTGTAATATCCCCATTATTTTTATGACTGCCATGGTGAGAATGGAGAAAGTAATTAAAGCTCGAATCACTGAAGATATAAAAGTGATTGTTAAACCTTTCGATATAATGACATTAGCCAACCAAATTATTATTGAATGCGATCACTACTTAATTAAAAATAATTAATAATTAGGTCTTAAAATAGTAAAAAAAAGAAGATGATTATCTCGAAAATATTTGAACTATAGCTCAATGAATCTATTCAAATAAGTAAATATTCAAGAATAGATATTACGTTTAGAGCTATAGAGTGTAATACTAATTTATAATCACTATTATAAGTAGGAAAACTAAGTTTCCTCCATATTGAATAACCCCAAAAATAATCACCTACTTTCCTCATTGCCAGAGAGCAATTACCAAAGTTTCAGTCATTATTTAGCTCCTGTTCAACTATCCTTAAACGAAATTCTGCTAGAACCCAATCAAAAAATCGAATCATTATATTTTCCCACTCAGGGAGTTGTATCTTTAATTTCTGAAATGCAAGATGGATCGACTACAGAAATCGGCTTAATTGGTAAAGAGGGAATGGTGGGGACGATGCAATTGTTAGGAAACGGGGTGCTGAACAATCGTACTTTGGTTCAGGCAAAAGGAACGGCAATGCGAATCGATGCTCAAGTATTAAGAATAGAATGTACTCGAAATCCAGTGTTACAAAAAACACTGCTGCAATATGCCTTAAAACTTTTTAATCAAGTGAGTCAATGTGCTGCTTGTAACAATCATCATACTGTCAAACAGCGAACTGCTCGTTGGTTATTAATGCTTGATGACCGCAACGATGGAGAAATACTATCAATGACTCAGCAACTACTTTCGCAGATGTTGGGAGTACGTCGTACTGGAGTTACAGAGGTTGCCAAAGAAATTCAGCGAGAGGGAATCATTGACTATCATCGAGGGAAAATTAAAATTTTAGACCGCAAAGCACTAGAAACAGTTGCTTGTGAATGCTATCTAGTTCTCAAAGATTGGTCTAATAATTGAAGGGGTCAGAAATTATCAAATTTTATTGACTATTTTTAGTCCGTGAGCGGACAAACTTTGGTTAAAATTATGGATATTTTAAACAAAGTGCAATTACACTCAAAAGCTCTTGGTAAAACTCTTCATCGTCATTTGGAGAATTTTCACTATGAAATTGTTTGTAAGTTGCAACTAAAATTTGAGAATCTACATAATTTGTCCTCACTACATCCAAACCCTCCAATTAACCGTCTATTAGCAGCTCTTCCCTCAGAAGAGTATCAACGTCTTACTCCTCATTTAAAACCAGTGGAACTCCCGCAGCATAAAATTCTTTATCATGCTGGACAGCACTATGAATATGCTTATTTCCCCTCCCACTCAATTGTTTCTACTGTAGCAATTATGGAAAATGGTTCGACCACGGAGATTGGCGTAATTGGCAACGAAGGGATGGTAGGATTACCAATTATTTTAGACACTAGTTATACCAATTCTACCGCCATAGTCCAAGTGGGTAACGGTGGTTATCGGATAGCAGCCGAACAATTACAGGAAGAGCTAAATAGTCAAGGAGCATTAAAGCGTCTTCTAATGCGCTATGTTCAAGCCCGCATCATCCAACTCGGTCAAACGGCTGCTTGTAATCGCTATCACAGCGTCGAGCAGCGATTTGCACGTTGGCTGTTAACGGTGCGCGACAGTATCCAAAAAGATGAATTTCAGTTAACCCAAGAATTTATCTCCCAGATGTTAGGGGTACGGCGTACTGGAGTTACAGAAGTTGCCAGCAAATTTCAGAAAGCAGGTATCATTCAATATAAACGTGGCTTAATTCGTATTCTCTCTCAAGAAAAGCTCGAAGCTTCTACCTGTGAATGTTATGGACTGATTGCTAAAGAGTTTTCCCGACTTCTCAGTTAATTTATTAATTGATTGTTATTTCTTGAAGTTCTAACTCATTTAGATAAGCCCCCTTTAAGTTAGCTCCCTCCAATTTAGTCATTTTTAAGTTGACTCCTGTCAAATCTGCTCCTCGTAAGTCAGCTCCTTGCAAATTAGTGTTCCGTAAGTTTGCTCCCCGTAAATCTGCTCCACCTAAATTAGCCCCTCGTAGATCTGCTCCTTGCAAATCTGCTTCTCTCAAATCTGCTCCACTTAGGTCAGAGTCAATCATTTCTGCATCAATGAGACAGGCTTGAACCATTTCTGTATCTGCCAGATTTGATTCATTTAACTTAGCTTGACTTAAATGCGCTTCAGTTAGCTTTGCTCCTTGTAAATTCGAGCCAATCAAGTGCGCTCCAGTTAAGTGCGCTCCAATTAAATTGGCATTAGTCAGACATACCTGAATTAGACTCACCCGACTAAAATCTCGTTGTCCTGCTGCGTATCGTTTTAACATTTCTTGAGCATCCATATCTTTTATTTCCTCAATATATATTTGAAAAGTAAGTTAAACTTGCTCAAAGCAGCAGCCGAAAACTTCTTCGGCGGAACTTTGAGAATTGCTTAGAAAGCTGGCATTTCTTGATAACAGTGACTACAACGCTCTTTTAATACCTCTCCAACGTAGATGACGAAGTAATATGTATGAACAGAAAGGACAAGTGTGTCTACCAATCGATCATGGATAACTTGCTGTAACTGTTGTCTGTTTTGGTTTGAGCCAGCCGTTGAGAAGATCTATTTAATAAAACCTGCATTTTTAAACCTGAAGTTTGTTAATACCCGACTCAGATTTTGGAAGTAGAGAAAAATTGTAGTTGATTCCATAATTCTTGTTTCCATCTCAGGCTCAAAATTTCTGAATTTTTCACTCCTAAAGCCTTAAGACATTTAACTATGTCTTTTTTAGTTAGCGATTGTAACGGCAATTCCAAAGCTACAAAACGAGCCATGTTAGGTGAAACAAAGGATAGATCTTTTAGATACATTGACATAAAAACTTCTCCTGAATTAAAAGCAACGTAGAGATTTAAATTAGGAAGATTAATTTTTTAAATTAGTCAAGATTCCAAAAATATTTCTTAACACTTTGATCCTAACGCGGAACTCCATATAAAAAAGATTGAGACACAACTCTTATCAATCATCGATCTTATTTGATAACTTTTCAGAAGGACTTAATTACATCACCGCTAATCGATTAAAAGCTGCATAATTGCCACATCATGCCACTGTCCCCCATAAAAACCGATTTTCTTCTGAATACCAACTAGTTCAAAGCCAAATTTTTGATGAAACTCAATGCTACCTTGGTTGGCAGCTAAGATTTTGGCAACTACATGATGATAGTCAAATGCTTTAACCTGTTTTAAGAGAGCAGTTTGTAAAACTTGCCCGTATCCCTTTTGAGTCTCGTTAAATTTAAAATAAATAGAAGTTTCACAGCAAACACGATAGCCAATGCGATCGCTATACTTTTTAATTATCCCCCATCCCACCTGAGTATTGTCCTTGTGTGCCACTAAAATTGTTTCGCGGGAATTAAATTTGTGTACTATATCAGAGATTTGCTGAGGAGAATAAGGTTCGCAATCCATAGTGATTCCACCTGCTGCGATCGCCTCATTATAGATATTTGCGATCGCCTGAAAATCTTGCGGTAGATAATGACGGATCTCAATTGACATCTCAGTACGCCTAATATAATTTAACTCCGTTCTAATGTACAGGTTCTTAGCTATAGGCTACAAGCTTTTCAATTACATAAAATCATGAAAACACTAAAGTTACATTCTGGAAGAGAAATACCCATATTAGGACAAGGCACCTGGCGTATGGGAGAAAAACTTAGTAATAAACAGGCGGAAATAAATGCCCTCAAGCTGGGAATAGAATTAGGTCTAACTTTGGTTGATACTGCCGAGATGTATGGTGAAGGTGGTGCAGAAGAGGTGGTCGCTGAAGCTATTGCTGGTTGTCGGCAGGATATATATTTAGTTAGCAAGTTTTATCCCTACAACGCTAGTTATCAAGGATTAATTGCCGCTTGCGATCGCTCTTTATCAAGACTTAAAACAGATTATCTAGATTTATATTTACTACATTGGCGTGGCTCAACTCCTTTGAAAGAAACTCTATCAGGATTACAACATCTTAAGTCAGTTGGAAAAATCTTAGACTACGGTGTAAGTAATTTCGATACCGATGATATGGAAGAAGCTGAGTCTTTACCTGGAGGCAGAGAGATTGTCACCAACCAGGTGCTTTATAATCTGCTGCGTCGTGGTATTGAATGGGATCTATTGCCCCGGTGCAGGAAACGCAATCTTGCCATCATGGCTTACTCTCCCTTAGAACAGCAAGCCTTTGTTAATAATTCTAAGTTAAAAGATACAGCAGCCAAATATAACGTCACTTCAACTCAAATTGCGCTTAGTTGGCTACTGCACCAAGAGCAGATCATTTCGATTCCTAAAGCTACAAAACCTGAACACGTCAAGGAAAATCGAGCTGCTTTAGATCTCAAATTAACCCCAGTGGATTTAGCACAATTAGATCGTGCTTTTAAACCACCTAGTCGCAAAATGCGTTTAGCAATACGATAATTCGTTTAGGTTAAATTTGTAAATTATTACAAACAACTCAATTCATTTCTTCTAGTTAACAGGTAATAGTTAGATTGATTTAACTTTATAGTCAATTTGATTCAAAAAAGCCTAATAGATATTACTCATAGGTGAGGAGACTAATAATGTTGCCATTATTGTCTAACTTCAACATCTGGTAATACTTTAATATCTTCAATCACTTCTTTAACCACATTCCGAGCAGTATCAACAGTATCCGTTTTAACCCTACTGATAATGACTGAATGATGGGCAGTTAGTGCAATCACAAAATTAAAAAAGGAAAAAGCGATCGCGACCTTAGCGATCTTCATCGAATTAGATGTATTAAGTCTCATTTTTATTGCGATTGATTTTAGTAGTTTATATGGAGAAATAAGCTTTGGTAACTAATTGCGCCACCATGCCATAGAGTTTTGATACCTGCTCGTGAGTAATAGGTTGCCCTTGGGAAGCAGCCAAAGCGGCTAATTGCGGCAAAAATCAGACTAATTAATGCTCCTGACCGATTACCTGTTGCCCAATTAATCGCCTAAAACCATGATGCCCCCTAACAAACTAAGCAGAGCAGCGGTTTATACTTGATGACTTTTGAACATCAGATTCAATAAGAATTCATTTATTCTAAAGTTTTTTTAATATTTCCTATCTTATATTAAAACGTGAATATTTATGTTGCTGTATTTAGGAGAACACCTGAAAAGCTGTTTTTTTGATATGTCATCTATAATTCTGCTCTGTCCCAGCACCCAAGATGGGGGATGCAGGAATTGGGATAACATTTAACTATTCATCCTTTTCAGGCAACCTCTAACTAAGGTGATAGATTAAATTGCTTGTCAGTAAACTTTTGTGATCGTCATCCCATGACAAGTCAGCGTTACACCGCCGCGTCCGTCACGAGTGCCTGAACCAAGTTCAGGCAACGCGGACTTGTAAAGCCCTCGATGTCGCCACCTGCGGGCGACATTTAAGAGGGGCGTAAAACGACGGTGCCTACATGCGGCTCAAGCCTTTGTTACGAAAGTTGCTCATGGGGGAAAGCCAAGGGGCTGATTCTGTCGTCTTACGGCAGAACTCGTACGCCCCGCCCAAGACCGCACTTTTGCGCTGCGCTGACCGCATTCCGCGATTAAAGTTGCCATTGGAAAAAGTCAACTATATTACCCAGTAGACGATGTTTAATCAATGAACGCTGTTGCCACTCGGCGTAAGTTACTTTTTTACTTTGAGCAAAGCCCTTCTCGAAAGTATCTTTAATCCCTGCAACTAACTTAGGCTGAGATGTGCAAATATCTAACTCTTCATTGTGGCAAAAACTACGGGGGTCAAAATTGGCACTACCAGTAGTTGCCCAGCGATTATCAATCAGGAGCAACTTAGCATGAGTCATACTAGGCTGATATTCGTAAATTTCCACTCCACCTTGTAATAGCCTGCCGTAATGTTCGTAAGACGCATAGTAAACAGGCTTTTTGTCGCTACGTTTGCTAGTAGTTAAAATCCGCACATCTAAACCGTCTTTTTTCGCTGCCACTAATAAATCAATCGAATTGTCGTCAGGGAGAAAATAGGGACTAGCCAACCAAATACGCTTACGGGCAGCAATAATACTGTTATATTTAAATGCTCTAATGGGAGAAAAACGAATCTCGGGATTGGAACCTGGAATTACTAGCATCAGGTGATCTTCTTCTTGGTTTGTTTCCGTACTATTAATTTTCTCCCGAGATAGATCCGCCACTCCATTGCCAAAAGTCCAGTGCTGAGAAAATACTCCTGCTAAAATACTGATAATTTCTCCTTCTAAACGCATTTCCACATCCAGCCAGGGTTGAGTATCATCATCTTTTTCAATTCCATCCCAAAGATCGGAAATTCCTGCCCCACCCACCAAAGCAAACTGATTGTCAACTACTAGTAACTTGCGATGAGTGCGCCCTGCATAATCCAGAGGCGCTTTCAGGTTAAAAGAATTGAAAAACGAGATCACCACGCCACATCTGGTTAAACGCTCCCAATATTGCTTTGAGATGTCTTTGGTGCCATAGCTATCCACAATCAACCTAATCTTCACTCCTTCGCCAGCCTTTTTAGCGATCGCCGCTGCAAAATCATCAGCACGCCGACCTGGAGTCATAAAAAAAGTTTCAAAATCAATCGTATACTGGGCCGAAGCGATCGCATCTAAACGAGCCTGTTGGATTTGAGCTGGCTGATGCCAAAAGTCGGTAACTCTTCCTCGAGTGGTAAAAGAGTTAGTAATACTAGCAAGAGTTAGGGGAAAGCTCTGATCCTCGGGATCAGGTGGATTCTTGACCCGATATTTTAAGCGATCGCGAAATGCACCCTGGAGGTAAAAAAGAATAAATATGGCGCAGCTAAACAATAATAGGGCAATAAATAGCCACCATAAAACAGATTGAACTATCGTCCACATATTTATTTAGAAATTATTGTAAAAATGTAAAAAAAAAGCATATATTTAAGCAATTAAAGATTGTCTGGCATCCCTAATACATCTGGCTAGGGTAAGACATTGATTGTCTGTGAAAGTTATAGAATTGCAGCAACCAAATTCTTAATGCTTATGATAAGTACCCATCATCATCAATATAATACTCTGCCCATCAAAGCCACCTTGTTGCTTACCAGCACTCTAACGGTAATGTCTGGTGCCACTATTGCCCCTTCTCTACCCGCAATGCAAGAGTATTTTGCTGATGTGGACAGTGCAGCGCTTTTGGTACGTTTGGTATTAACTATTCCCGCTTTGTTTATTGCGATTGGGGGGCTGTTTGCAGGTCAACTGGTAGATCGCCTTGGCAGAAAACCTTTACTAGTCGCTTCTACCTTTATTTATGGATTAGCTGGTGCTTCAGGATTTATTTTCGATTCTTTAGTTAGTATTCTCTGCGGACGCGCTATATTAGGTCTGGCGGTGGCAGGTGTGATGACAGCGGTGACTACCCTAATTGGCGACTACTATTCAGGGCAACAACGAGCAAATTTCATGGGTTTACAAGCGGCATTTATGGGCTTGGGGGGCGTTGTTTTTCTTTCCGTGGGCGGATTAATTGCCGATCTCAACTGGCGGTTTCCCTTTTTAATTTACTTATCCGCCTGGGTTATTCTGATCGCGATCGCTTGGAGTTTATCTGAACCACAGCGAGACTCAGATCAAGGAACCACAAAGTCGGCTTCTGAATCTCAGCCAAGCCTACCTTTGGGAGTGTTAGCCATGATTTATGGCGTAGCCTTATTCTATATGGTGGCATTTTATCTAATTCCTGTACAGTTACCTTTTTACCTACAAAGCTTGGATAACTCTAGTGCCGCTGCATCTGGTTTAGCAATTGCCGCCTCAACTCTAGCTAGCTCGATTGCATCCTTGAGATATGGTTTGGTTAAGAAATATCTCGGCTTTGTGCAAATTATTGTCTTGGGTTTTGCGATCGCAGCACTAGGCTATCTAATTATTGGTTTTGCTCAGAGCTACAATTTAGTATTGTTGGGTTTAATTATTACAGGCTTGGGTTTTGGCTTATTGATGCCAAATCTTAATGTCTGGCTTTCCAGTATTATTCCAAATGTCTTGCGCGGCAGGGCTTTAGGCGGATTAACGACTTTCTTTTTTCTCGGACAGTTTCTTTCTCCCGTGGTCTCTCAACCCATAAGTAATTCCCTGGGCTTGGCTATGACTTATAGCTTGACAGGATTAGCACTTTTGCTAGTAGCATTGAGCTTTTTAGCTACGACCAAACAAATCAAATCTTGGTGCAAAAGTTGTTAGTAGTGTGTCGTTTCATATATCATTTACTATTGATTAATGTTGATTGTTGATTGTTGATTGTTAATTGCTCATTGTTCAACAGGTGTAGCCCGATGAAAGTGAGTATAGTCAACATATTGGTGTCCTTGGGGAGTCTGACGCACAATATCGACAAATCGATGTGACCATAAAATATCATCAGCACCATAACAATGGGGTGCATGAAGAGATTGACAGACAGTCTCGTCAATACCACTAAAAGAAATCACCAACATCGCTCTAGTTTTAGCCAAAGATTCTGGCGTCGCTTGCCATAGAGGACTATCCTCATCAATCAGGTGCATAATAGTCCAGCTTAAAGTAAATCTAGGAGTGCGATCTCGTACTAACTTTAGTAAGTAAAAGCGGCGCATATATTCTCCTTCAAGACTAACCTCATCCCGCATTAGGTAAACACGAACTTGCGCTTCGATAATTTGATTATGACGTTGGTTTGCCGCTCTTAACATTAAGGTAGAAGTCTCGTTATGTTCTGATATAGTTGCAATCTGGCTAAAAACGACTTTGGCTGTTGGCTGGGAAAAGCGCGTAAAAGCTATTCCTGTAATTAAGGCAATGCCAACGATGCCAACTAAAGCTTCTACAGTGACTAAGACATCAGCATAGCTAGTAGTCGGATACATTGAACCATAGCCAATTGAGGTCAAAGTTTGGACGCTAAAGAAGAAACTATCGGTAAAAGATCCAGGAGTAGCGTTGGCAATGCAGTCTCCGCCCAGTAAATAACCCCAGGCAAACAAGCCATTGATAGCAACATAAAATAAGGTAGTTAATAGTAAAAAACCCCACCAAGGAACAGTTAACAGCAAATAGTATGGCTCTCGCCAGTAAGTATGCCAAGCATCAGCACCAGGAATTTCAAAACGCCCATTGCGAAAGTTGAGCCTAAACTTACTAGTTTTGTTTTTAGTGATTGACAAAGCTCTACGTCTAGGATTTAAAGGGGGCAACATATTAACGTCGATAACTCAGCAACTATAGCAATTTTATCTGAGTTGCGAACATAAAACTTGCGAGTATATGGGTTTAACCGAATCGACTTGTTAGCGGATAACTACCGAACCAATATGAATCACGCCATTGATGCCACTATTATCTATCCCAATCTCAAGGCTGCGGCTGCTGCGGTCTGTCAAAGATGGTGTATCCAAGAAGGCTATAGCGATCGCTTTTACCAAGATGGTAGTTGGTGGGCATTTCCTCCTAATAGCGTCATTCCTGTCAAAATTCATGACGTAATTGATGTAGAACATACTTTGGCACAGCGCGTTCAAATTAAACATTATTCAATAGCTCTTTCTGTTGCTCTGCTTCCTGATGGCTGTATTGCCCCTCATAATCATCCTGAAATTTAATGATTGATCAGATTAGCTAATTACTGATTGCGTTTATAAATAGCAACTATAGCGTTTCTTAAATCCATGAGGTACATCACTCCTGCCTACTGCCCTCTGCCTACTGCCTCAAAACGATCAACTTTGTACCTCACCAAAATGAGACTTGCTATATCTCCACATCAACTATTTATATCAATTAGTGCCTAACATTAGGTTGCTAACAAAGCTTAGTGTCATATTCAATATTTTTCTTGACTTACTGTGACTAGATCCAGATTTAATAGCGGTGATCGAAGTCACACCATTCATTATGAAGCGGAGATAAAGTGACTTCAGATCAAGATAAAGAACAGATGAAGTAAGTAAAACTTACAGGTATTTGTCTCACTCAAGATGGATAAGTTAGTAAATATTTTTGAACTACTATGTTAGCTGACAATAAATCTAAAACCAATCGCAATAGCTCTCTCAAAAATCAAACCAAAATTATTAATGTAGACACAGATTTTAAGGGAAATTTAGAAACAGCGATCGCATCTGCTAAAGATGGTTATATAGTAAAACTGGGTAATAGCACCTACTATACTGATGGCATATTGATAGATAAAGATATTACCATCAGAGGGCAAAAAGGTTCAAGAATTCACGGAGAGGGAACCTCAAAATCTATTTTTTACCTCAACTCAGATGCCACAGGTGCCACGATTGAAAATGTAGAAATAACTGATGGCAACAACGGTATCTTTGTTCAAGATGCAGCGGATGTAACCTTAAAAAATCTAGAAATTTATAATATTGGTATTGAGAAAACCATCAGAGAAGGTTCTAACAATACGGGGATAATTCTCGACCATGCAGAGGGATTTGAGTTAGTCGATTCTACGATATATGATATTGGTAAAAAAGCTGTGGGAGTTTCCAATACAGATGGCGGATTAGTTAGCAATCTAACAATTTATGATGTTAATATAGACGCTCAACATGCCCATAGTCACGATGCGGGAGGAATCAAACTTTTTAATACTAATGATATTGTCGTCAAGAATAATCATCTAGAAAAAGTTAATGCGATTATACTTTGGAATGACATTACTAGTAACACCACGATTAAGAACAATAAAATAGAAAACGTTGGAGAAGACTTTTTAGCACCTGCCTTTAATAATTTTGTAGAACCCTTAGGTATCTATAATGAAAAGAGTGTTAATGCTTCAATCAAGCACAATAAAGTAACTGCTATTGGAGAATTTACCGCTTTTAGAGCAACAGAGTTCTCAACCGAAACCATGACTCTTAAAGGTAATGAATTTTCTAATTTTGAATTAGGGACGACAGACTACTGGGCAAACGAGGCAGCCGAAAAACTAGTTGCAATCACCGAAGACCCCGATGCAGCGGGCTTTGAATTATTTGCGAATGACTATTTAAGCCAAGCTAATATCGGAGATTAGCTCAATGAACAGTGATCACTAATTATCGTTCAGTGATCACTAATTACTGTTCACTGTTTACTGTTCACTGTTTACTGTAGAAGCCTTGCGGCTAGTTTTTTCACGCCAGAATTTGAAATTTTCGATTACAGACTTGCCTTTTTCAATTGCAGCCTGGGGACTAGAGTAAATTCCTTCAAAATGATGCACTACATTGTCAGGATCGACAATATTTAAGTGATAAAAATTGTTAGAGAAGTTTTGAATAAAGAGATTGTAGCCGTCAATATTGGACAAAGGTTGTGCTTCCATCTGAAATTTAAAAATATTAGGTCACAACTATAATTCCCCATTAACTATTTTGTCCAACATTTCTACCACCAATACAAAGTTACTTAAATCGAAAATAAATCAGCTATGGCCTGTCCGACATCTGGCTGTTTAACTATCGATTCCCCAATAAGCACCGCTTTAGCACCTGCTGACTTAACGGTATTAAGATCTGATGGCTTATGCAAACCAGATTCACTGACGATTAAAATCTCTCGTTGAGTCAAGGTTTCATGACGCGCAGCCAAAATATCACAGGTAGTTTGTAAACTAACGCTAAAATCTGACAAATTGCGGTTGTTAATGCCAATCAACTCCACCCCAGATATTGCCAAAACGCGGTCTAATTCTTCTAAGGTATGTACCTCAATTAAAGGAGTCATGCCCAGCGCCTTAGTAATTTTGACGAAGTAGTTGAGATCTTGGTCTTCTAAGACAGCAGCAATCAACAATACCGCATCAGCACCCTTGGCACGAGCAAAATAAATTTGATAAGGATAAATCACAAATTCTTTACACAATAGAGGCAAATCTACCTCTTGTCTGATCAGGCTCAAATTATTAAAGCTACCCTGGAAAAACTTCTCATCAGTCAAAACCGATAGACAACTTGCACCAGCCGTTTCATAAGCTTTGGCGATCGCCACTGGATTAAAATCAGCTCTAATTACTCCTTTGGAGGGAGAGGCTTTTTTAACTTCAGCAATCAAGGCGGGATTGGTCTTTCCCTGGCGTAAAGCTGCAATAAAATCTTTAGGGGGCGCAACGTCCTGTACCTGTTGTCTTAACTGCAACAAGGGCAAGCGATCGCGCATTCGCTCCACCTCAACCTCTTTATGCCAGATAATTTCTTCTAAGATATTATTGGGTTCTGTATCAGGAATTTTTGATTGATATACAACTTCTCCTGTATTCACCTTGGGGTTGGGATTTCTACGCCTAATTTGCATTACTTATTACTTGTTACTTGTTACTTATTACTTGTAACAGATTCCCGCTTGCCGAAAACGCTTCAAGACCTCTCCCAGACGATCGCAATCGGCAATCAGACTAATTCTGACATAACCCTCTCCCGCTTCGCCAAAGGCATTACCAGGAGTAATTACCACCCCAGTTTTTTGCAACACGTCTAAGGCAAATTCAGTTGAACCTTGTCCAGGAGGAGTTTGCACCCAGAGATACATAGTTGCTTTAGAAACAGGAATATCCCAGCCCAACTCCCCCAAACCTTTGATTAAAAAATCTCTTCTTTTACTGTAGCGATGCTGTACCTCCTTAATGTATTCATCAGGCAACTGTAAAGCGGTTTCCGCTGCCTTTTGAATTGCCGAGAAAATACCGTAATCTAGATTAGTTTTGAGGGTGCGTAATCCTTGGATAATATCCGAGTTACCGACAACAAAGCCGACACGCCAACCCGCCATATTATAAGTCTTAGATAAAGTATGAAATTCTACGCCAAGATCTTTAGCTCCTGGTATTTCCAGTAAAGACGTGGGCTGATAACCATCAAAAGCTAACTCTGCATAACAGAGATCGTGAACTAGCAATATTTCATAATGCCGAGCAAACTCTACTACCTCCTCGTAAAATTCCCGTGGTGCAGTGGCAGTAGTTGGATTATTGGGATAATTAAAGTAAAGCATTTTAGATTGACGAGCCACATCTTCAGGAATGCTTTTGAGATCGATTAGCCAATTTTGCGCTGCCGAAAGATGTATCTGATGGATCTTTGCCCCAGCAATCAAAGGTCCTCTAAAATGAGCAGGATAGGAAGGAGAAGGAACTAAGATAATATCTCCAGGATCGACATAAGCCAAAGCTAAATGTCCTAAACCCTCCTTAGAACCAATCAAAGGTAAAGCTTCACTATCAGCATTCAATTCCACCCCATAGCATCTTTGATACCAAGTTGTAATCGCCTGTCGAAAACTACTAGTACCTTCAAAAGGAGGATAACCATGATTAAGCGGATTTTGCAAAGCAGCGATCGCCGCATCAATCACTGGTTGCGGTGCGGCACCATCAGGATTACCCATTCCCAAATCAATCAAGTCTAATCCTTGTTCTCTGGCACGGGCTTTTAATTCGTCTAAGCGAGCAAACACATAGGGAGGCAAGGCACTTAAACGTTGGGCGCGGCTAATCCAATCTAAACTCATATCCTACAGCTATCGGTTAACGTAGCTTCTTATTGTCTCATCCTATTCCTTACTTGTGTCAATAATTACAGTATTTTTATCTCGTTGCTTGAATTAAATATCAATAAATATAGTCAATCCATTATTTCTTATGAATCGAATCTTCCCAGAGACCACTTGAGCGAGAACGGATTTTACGCATATTAATCTTTTCCTGATCTTGACCTTTTAATTCCGCTAGTAAGGGTTTGACCAGTTTAATCACGTTTTTCCAAGTGAGATCTTTTTCTGGAAGATAATCAGCTAACTCTTGTAAAGCAGCTTTAGCCTCAGCAATACTTTGATCAATCTCGGCTTCATTTTCTGCCAGTAATGGCGTTGAACAACGCAATAGATCTTGCTGAACAGTAGCAAATCCTTTTCTGACCTCTTGAGTAATTTTAACGCTATATTCAGAACGCCCTTTTAACTTTTGCTTATTAAATCCTTGTTGAGATGAAGCATACAATGCTGGTAGTCTATTGAGAGCGAAAGTAGCCACCTCAATCTTATTAACAAATTTTTTAATATTATTAGGTAGGCGAACTATTTGGCGCTCAATTTCATCAGCAACTAGCACCTCCATCACGTTGCGATTTATATAATCGTTTTCTGGTCGGTTACTTTTCATTTAATTAATTTGGCTTATAAATAATAACTAGGCAAATTAGAATTAAAACTTCTGATCTTGCTCTCTCTATCTATACACAGATCATCAAGATTGCCTAGAGAATATCACTACCAATAAGCTGAAATTTATCTAATTTTTATCTTGAATAGACTCCAGCCTAACTTTACTTTACAGAGAGCTTACATTTGTTAGCAGAAAATACCGAGCAACTGTCAGTGTTTTTCGTGTTAGAGAGGTTTCCGATAGTATCCTTAACTTTAAAACTGATAAGAAAATCCCAATGACACCACAGGATAAATATTAATAAAGTCTAGTTCGTCTTCTAGCTCTTCTTCTTCATCTTCTAGGACTCTATCGGCAGCGGCTTCAGCCTCTTCTCTAACGGCATCGGGAACTTCATCCGCAATATTGCTAGTTATCTCAACATCAGGAGAACCCCCCAACACTACCCCTAGATTCCACCAAAATCCCAAGCCTTTGCCCTCTCCCACAGCATTTCCACCGCCAATGCCTAAGTAAGGAGCAACGCTGTTATTCAGGTCAATATCAGCATCTACTGTAGCCAGTTGATCAATATTAAGCTCCTCCAGACTAAAAGATTCTCCCTCAATTTCCGCTGCCACCTCGTCGGAGATATCGGCACTGCCGTCAAAACTGTTATCGCCGAAGATCAATCCGCCACTAACTCTAAATCCAGATTTTTTAAAAGGATGTACATCAATAATAGTGGAGACATTAAACAAACTTAAATCTCCTTCGTAATCAACGTCTGTTTCTTCAATATCTATCCCCAGTCCAAAACCATTCACCCCCACCCTAGCGTTGAAATTAGGCGTAATTTTTCTGACCACCTGCCCCCCCAAACCCAAGGTACTAGCTTCTGGAACAATTGCCCAACCGCTTTTTTGTTGTGAATTTGAGCTTTGAAGCTTGTCTGTCGTAGGTGCAGAACCTGTAGAGTGATCGCCTGAGTCTGATTTATCTGCTGGTGCAACTTCACTACATCGAGAGTTATAGGGATAATTCTCACAAAATGTCTTTAAATCGACGAGCGACCCCGCGCCGCCGACACAAAGGCGATTCTGTTCGCCGCATGTACGCGCGAGTTTGACTTCTCCCTGAGCTAGTTTTTCAACTAAAAGTGAATCAACGCTTTCTGGCTGTTTTTTAAGCTTGTGGGAATTGGATTCCCATAAATCACTGGCTTGAGTGGAAACATTTTGCATTTCCCTCAAAGCTGCTGAATTGCCAGGAACATATCTGTCTGGGATTATTGCAACCTGTTGTGCCAGAAGAGGTCTATTCGCTACCAAAAATAATCCTGTGCTAGCACTCAAGATACTTACCAATATGTTGTCGATTTTAAAACTACTCATATTTGAACTACCTTCACCTGATCTAGGAAATATAAATCCTGTTAAGGGTAACATTGAAACTTAGTTACCAGAATCTAAGCTATTTCAGAAGTAAGTTTCTCTGAGAAACAGACAGCTCAAAAACCGCCACAAACTCTTGACTTACAATCGTCTTACTATAAGATCATGTAAAGATATATTAAAATGCTCTTACATCATGATGTAATTAGCTGTTGGGTTTGTAAATTTCCAATTTACATATATTTAATTCCCCTGTGATAGTATCTGGATGATTTAAGGGCAATTGCAACATCGGTTATACTAATCGACTTATTGGTGGAGGAGTTTTCTAAGAAAGTGCAAACTAATTTTTCTCAACAACCGCGAGATAACAACGACCAAAAGGGGAATGACTTGTCCTCGAATGAGGCAATAAGCTCGAATGAGTCGGATAAAGGACATAAGCAAAAGCAGCGAGCAAGTCCTATATCGCCTACCGCACCTCACGAATTTGGTATTCTATCCCGTAAAAATCAGACACAACCATTAAAAATGGGCGTTATTGGTGTTGGTAATATGGGACAGCACCATGTTCGTGTTCTTAGTCTACTTAAAGATATCGAACTAATTGGAGTTTCAGATGCTAATTTGGCGCGAGGAATTGAAATTGCCAGTCAGTATCGAACCCACTTTTATGAGAATTACGAAGATTTGCTCCCAAAAATAGATGCAGTTTGTATTGCGGTACCTACTAAATTACACCATAAGGTAGGAGTTCACTGTCTTGAGGCAGGAGTCCATGTTTTGATTGAAAAACCAATCGCTGCTTCCATAGCGGAAGCAGAGTCTTTGGTTAATTTAGCCGCAGAAACTGGATGTATTCTCCAAGTAGGACACATTGAAAGATTTAATCCAGCATTTAGAGAACTTAGCAAAGTTATTCAAACTGAGAATATTCTGGCATTAGAAGCACGCCGTCTCAGCCCCTATTCCAATCGTGCTAATGACGTTTCGGTGGTTTTAGACTTAATGATCCACGATATTGACTTGTTACTGGAGTTGTCAGCTTCCCCAGTAGTTAAGCTGACCGCTAGTGGTAGTGCCTCCAGCAATTCGGGAAACTTAGATTATGTAACCGCTAATCTTGGTTTTGCTAATGGAGTTGTGGCAACTCTTACCGCCTCTAAAGTTACTCACCGTAAAATTCGTTGTTTGGCGGCACACTGCAAGAATTCTTTGATCGAAACCGACTTCTTAGCCAATGAAATTCTGATTCATCGCCATCAGCAAGCTAATCCCCAAATTGATCAGCAACAGATATTTTACAAACAAGATGGCATTACTGAGAAAGTCTATACCAGTAATGTTGAGCCAATTTATGCAGAAATAGAACACTTTGTAAATTGTATTCGCGGTGGAGAGCGTCCATCTGTGGGTGGAGAACAGGCTCTTAAGGCACTTCGCCTTGCTAGCTTGATTGAGCAAATGGCATTAGATGGTAAAGTTTGGCAATCTGAGTCTCAGAAAATCGATTTTCCCAGTATGTCGATCATCTAAACCTTGAATTGCAGCTTATACATTAAAGACATCGTCTAATTGCATCTAAATTAAGACTTTAGTATCTTAATTGACAAAAAAAATTTTGATCGCGTATAAGTATAGAAGCAGATTATGAAAACTCGTATTCTGTGTGTGATTATTTAGGTGTGAGGAAAGTTTCAATGTTCAAGATCAAGCAGCCTGCATTGCTCGGTACTGCGGCACTACTCTATGCAGCAATTTTTTCAGGTGGTTCTGTCTCAGCTCAAGGGGTTGATACGTCTAATCCTGATGAGATTGCAGATTACGCTAATTTTAATAATGCTGTTGAAAGCGATTTAGACATGCAGCAAGTCCCTGGCGATACTATGGGACAGGTAACAAACGTTAACCAGCTTAGAGATGTTTCTCCGACAGACTGGGCTTATGAAGCTCTTCGGAGTTTAGTTGACCGCTACGGCTGTATTGCTGGTTTTCCCAATCAAACTTACCGTGGAAATCAACCGATGACTCGCTATGAGTTTGCGGCTGGTCTCAACTCTTGTTTAAATCAAATTGAACGTTTGATTGCCGCTAATAGTGGTCCTGATTCAGAGGAATTAGCGCTGATTGAACGCATGACCCAGGAATTTGAAGCTGAATTAGCTGCCGTTGGTGGCAGGACAGACGAACTGGAGAGCCGAACTGCGGTATTAGAAGATAATCAGTTTTCCACTACTACTAAATTAATCGGGGAGGTAACATTTAATCTTGCCCAAGCCTTTGGTGATGAACAAGCCCTCGAGCCAGGCGCTAACCCTGACTTAGATTCAGAAGTAACCTTTGCCGATAGAGTTCGTCTCCAGCTAGTTAGCAGTTTTACTGGTAAAGATAAGCTATTTACTCGTTTAACCGCTGGAAATAACGGCAATTCATTTGAGGATGAGACTGGCACTAGAGAAGGACGTTTTGCCTTTGATGGTTTTGCCGATAACGATATTACTATTGATCGTCTGCACTATAGTTTTCCTGCCTTTAACGACAAGCTGCGGGTAACTGCTATGGCTAGTTTAGCAGCTCACCACTTCTATGCTAATACCTTTAACCCTGGTTTAGAAGCTGGTGGTGGTGCCAACGGTGGTTTGACTCGTTTTTCTGAACGTAATCCGATCTATCGTCAGGGTATCGCTGGCTCCTCTGCTGGTCTTGGTGCTAGTTTTGAACTCAATGACTTTATCACCCTGACTGGTGGTTACATTGCCCCAACTGCTTCTGATCCTGGTGATGGTGCAGGGCTTTTCAACGGAAGTTTCTCAGCTTTGGGACAGATTGACATTACTCCGATTGAGCCATTGCAGATTGGTCTAACCTACGTTCGTGGTTATGATAACGAACAAACTTTAGGTGATCTTTCTCCACGGGGTTCATTCTTGTGGGGAGCAACAGGTACCGACCTAGCTAACTTCGAGGATACATCTGGTAACACGATTATTTCTGGCTCACCCCTAGAAACTAATTCTTTTGGTCTAGAATTTCTGTTAGATGTTACCGACAACGTTAGCATTAGAGGCTGGGGTTCGTTCACCGATGCCGATATTGTTCAGGATGGTGACGACGGTGATGGAGATATCTTGAACTACGCGGCCGCCTTTGTGGTCACTGACATCCTTAGAGAAGGGAGTTTAGCAGCGTTAATTGTAGGTGCTGAACCATATTTGGCTTCAATTGATGCTGATGGCGATGGTGAAGATGAGGCAATTTCTAATGATGTGCCAATTCACCTAGAAGGTTTTTACAAGTATCAATTCAACGATAATATTTCCATTACACCTGGAATCATCTGGTTGCCTACTCCTAACCAAGATGGTGACAACGATGATATCTTTATTGGTGCATTGAGAACTACTTTCTCCTTCTAAAATCTGGTGATTTGTGGGAGTTGCTCCCTTTTACAGCGTTTAATTTAGCGACAGGATAGGGACAATTGCGCTAATATTGTCAATAATTAAGGGTTAAAGTTCAGACCAATCAAAGTCTGTCTTTACCCTTTTTTTATAGTCTTTAAAATATAAGAATATGAATCTGACTCAAGTTATATTTCCTGAGAATTAAAACTAAATTAGTCCTAAGAAAAGCAATTGCTTTAATAAATTACTGGCGGGTTATGCTCAATAACTGATAATATAAGCGATGCCTGTTGTGGGATTGAGTTAAAAATATGGCGTTAGTTGTTCAGAAATACGGTGGTACATCTGTAGGTTCGGTTGAGCGTATTCAGGCAGTGGCGAATAGAATCCGTAAAACCGTACAGCAAGGAAATAGCTTGGTGGTGGTTGTCTCAGCAATGGGCAAGACTACTGACACTCTAGTAAAGCTGGCAAATGAAATATCTAGCGATCCTTGTCGTCGCGAGATGGACATGTTGTTGTCTACAGGAGAGCAGGTAACTATTGCTTTACTGAGCATGGCGTTACAAGAGTTGGGACAGCCTGCAATTTCCCTGACAGGAGCGCAGGTGGGAATTGTGACTGAAGCAGAACATAGTCGCGCCCGAATTCTACAAGTCTGTACTGATCGCCTCCAAAGGCATCTGAATAAAGGTGAGGTGGTCGTCGTAGCTGGTTTCCAAGGAGTTAGTAACAATGAAGTCCCAGAAATTACCACTTTGGGTAGAGGAGGTTCTGATACTTCGGCGGTAGCACTAGCAGCCTCACTTAAAGCAGACCGCTGTGAGATTTATACAGATGTCCCAGGAATTCTAACTACCGATCCTCGACTAGTACCATCAGCACAGCTGATGTCTGAGATTACTGCCGATGAAATGTTAGAGTTAGCCAGTCTTGGGGCTAAAGTACTACATCCCCGCGCTGTTGAAATTGCTCGTAACTATGGCATGCCATTAGTTGTTCTTTCTAGCTTAAGCGATCGCCCTGGAACCAAAGTAGTTTCGCGCTTGCCCAAACCCCGCTCTTTACAGGGCATGGAAATTGGTAAATCAGTAGACGGTGTAGAGGTAGATCGTAATCAAGCGAAAGTAGCACTGTTGCGGGTGCCAGATTTCCCAGGAGTAGCCGCTAATTTATTTGGCGAGATATCAGGGCAAAATATTGATGTGGATCTAATCATTCAATCGATCCATGAGGGCAATACCAACGATATTGCCTTTACAGTAGTTAATCGCGTTTTATCCTCAGCAACCGCAGTAGCTGAAGCGATCGCTCCTTCTTTACGAACTAAGCCCAATGCGACCGATGAAGCAGAGGTCATAGTAGACCGTCAAATTGCTAAGGTGGCTATTTCTGGGGCTGGCATGATTGGTCGTCCAGGAATTGCGGCAAAAATGTTTAAAACCCTGGCTGATGCTCAGATTAACATCCAAATGATCTCTACTTCCGAGGTCAAAGTTAGCTGTGTGATCGATGAGTCTCAATGCGATCGCGCTCTGCATCTATTATCTCAGGCATTCGATGTCGATCTTGGTGACCACAAAGAAATTACGGAAAATCAATATCAGGGTAATCACCCTCCCGTTAGAGGGGTGGCATTAGACACGAATCAGGCACGCATTGCTATTCGTCAGGTACCAGATATTCCAGGCATGGCAGCCCAAATCTTTTCCCTGCTAGCACAAAAAAAGATTAGCGTTGACTCTATCATTCAGTCACAACGCTGTCATGTTGTTAATAGTGTTCCTACTCGTGATATTGCCTTCACCGTCGCCCAATCAGATGCAGAGCATGCCTGCCAAGTAATTACTGAACTAGATCAAAAAATTGGCTGTGGTCAGGTTTCAGGAGATACGGTGATCGCTAAACTTAGTGTTGTGGGTGCTGGTATGGTTGGACACCCAGGGGTTGCGGCAAAATTTTTCACTGCCCTTTCCCGAGAAAAAATCAATATTCAAATGATTACCACCTCTGAAATTAAGATTAGCTGTGTAATTGATGAAAAAGATGGTGTCAGAGCTCTAACGGCAGTTCACGAAGCTTTTGACTTAAGTAATCAAGATCTAGTGACTATTTCTCGGTAAATCTTAACTCCCCTCTACTCAAAAAAATGTGGTTAATTAAGTAACAAGATCAAGTGATCGAAGGGCAAATTAAACTAAAAATCGCTCATAATACTCTTATGAGTTGATTTTAGAAAAGAATTATGGAAATGCGATCGCTAGGAACATCTGACATTCAAATTACATCTATTATCATGGGTACCTGGCAAGCAGGCAAAGGTAGCTGGATAGATATAGAAGATGAACAGACGATCAAAGCTATTCGTCAGGCATATGAAGTAGGAATCACTACCATTGATACTGCCGAGGTTTACGGTAACGGATATTCTGAACGAATCGTCGCTCAAGCTGTGAGTGATATTAGAGACAAGGTAGTTATTGCTTCTAAAGTATTTGCCGATCATCTGCAACACGACCAAGTGATTGCAGCTTGTGAGCGTTCCCTAAAAAATCTCAACACTGATTATCTAGATTTATATCAAATCCATTGGCCGTCTGGTGCTTTTGGTAGCGAGCAAATACCAATCTCGGAAACAATGGGTGCTTTAAATAAACTCAAAGAACAAGGTAAAATTCGGGCGATTGGGGTATCAAATTTTGACCGTACTCAACTAGAAGAAGCCAGCCAGTATGGCAGGATCGACAGTCTCCAGCCTCCCTATTCTCTCTTCTGGCGTGGGGTAGAAAATGATGCTATGCCATACTGTATTGAACATGATATCTCGATTTTGGCTTACTCTTCCCTAGCACAAGGACTCTTAACAGGTAAATTTACCTCAGATCATCAATTTGCTCCAGGAGATATTCGTCTTAAGAATAAACTTTTTAAAGGAGCAAATTATCAACGGGCACAACAAGCCTTAGAACAACTTCGTCCTATCGCCGAAAATCATCAATGCAGTTTAGCGCAGCTGGCTTTAGCCTGGTTGATTGTTCAACCGCAAACGCATGCTATTGCTGGAGCAAGAAATGCATCCCAGGTTGTAGACAATGCTCAGGCAGTTTCAGTCAATTTATCTGCTGATGAGTTACAAGAAATTGATCGCATTTCTCAGCAGGTAACAGCTCATCTTGATGACAATCCCGTAATGTGGAATTTCTAGTGAAATTTCTAAATTAATGCCAGGATCAAGTAGAGATATTATTGCCAGTTAATTGTATTCAATATCGATAACCGTTCTTGTCCAGCACCAAGATTCATCTCTATCTGGGTGACGTTTCATCAACTTTGATACCAAACCTTGAGCAACATCCCAGTTACCAACAAGATCATAAAGCCTTTGTTGACGGTCGTTCTCTGGGGCAGGTTTCCGCCGAAATTTGCGTCCAGATCGATAATTTTTGCGATAAACTTCGTTTAGCTGCATCATCATACAGTGTCTTTCCACTCTTTCTGCTTCCCCAATATTTCCTCGAGTACGAAAGTATTTGGCAGCTTGGCGGAAGTTTTGCTGTACCTGATCGTCTTCTCCTACTTCCTGGCAGACATTTCCCCGAAACTGATACGCCCAAGCATTATAAGGATCTAGTTCTAGTAACCAATTACAGTCGACGTAGGCTTCAGCAAATAGACCTTTGCTAATTTTATATTGAATCTGTTGCAGAAAAAGTTCAGTAGTCATTCCTCTGCGTGTCGAGATTTTTTGGTCTTCAATCTGGCGAATTTTATCACTACAGTATTTACAGCTTTTTTGATCCTGACGCTGTAGATAAATATCCCCCACTTGTTTAAGATAATCAATCGCTTGATCGTACTCTCCAAGTCTAAGGCAAACGTTAGCTCGTAACTTATAAGCTTGATCACAGTCAGGATCTAGACTTAAAGCGATTTGGAGATCGATTATACCAGCTTGAAGCTGATTAAGTGCCAGAAAAGCCTCCGCACGACTGAGATAAGCTTCTATTTGTTGATGATCTAGATTAAGACAGCGATTAAAATCAATGATTGCTTGTTGAGCATCCCCCGAATCCAGGTAGGTTAATCCTCGACGATAGTATGCTTCGGTACATTCGCTGTTTGAGGAGATCGCTTGGTTGAAAAAATCAATCGCTATATAATAATTTTTATAAGCTGCCTGAGTAATACCTCTCTCTAAAAAATCTTCCATCTTCATCTAATATCGATCTAAAATATCTGATAAATTCAGCTTATGTAATATCTTTTTTGAAACTTTTCAGCAGTTAAGAGCCAAAAACTTCCTCTTCCCTACCTCGCCACCATTCACCTAATTTTAATAAATCTGCCTGAATATCTTCTAACTCTCGCATATATTCAGGATAGGGCATTTGTCCTTTACGTTCCTGTAGCTTTTTTAACCGTAGCTGTACTAATAACCACGGTTTAGATATGCCACCAGTTTCTTCGATATATTGCGCTAACTCTCTACTATCCATCAGTTATGTAACCAGTGTTTATCTAGTATCATCCTTAGATTAATACATTAAACACTTCTATGATTGATTTTTAGGGTAGATAACTAGTTTTTTAAGCAAACTCTCAATCAAGTTCTGACACGATCAGAATTTACTGTCTTTTTAAGGGGTAAAGGAAAAAGGATCAAAAGTAAATAGACATAAGGTAAGGTGAGGTGAGCATTACCCACCCTACGCGATATTAGACGTAATGTATGTTAACAGCCAGAGATTTAAGGCGATCGCTATTCTCAATGATCATTGTTACAGCTATATCAATCCTTTAACATGACTCATAATGCCTTCAGGATCTAAACCTTGATAAGGAAACTGTTCCCAAAGTCCACCACAACCTTCTTCATGTACACCAAGATAGGCATACTTAGGCGTAAAGTTGCGTTCTAGTAACCAAGAACCAAAGCGGCTACCTAAACCTGTACGACGGTTAAAAGACTCTACCACCATTACAAAGGGGGCTTTGCCAATTTTTGCCATCATATCTTCATCAACCACATTGAGAGTAGCTTTATTGATTAAACCAACGTTAATTCCTTCTTGTTTGAGACGTTCTACCGCATCTAAGGAACGATATAGAGCATCCCCAAAGCTAACGATATAACCTGCATCACCTTCGCGGATCACTTCATCTTTACCAGGGGTAAAGCTATAGTCGCCACCAAAGTATTCGTTACCCGCATCATCCAGAATGATTGGCACTTTAGAACGGGTGGAGAAGATAAAGCGCATCCCAGGATTATGAAATACCTTCTTAACACAGGCATTCATTTGGTTAGCATCGGCGGGAAAATAAAGACGGGTTTCATAACCATCTTCTAACCCGTTGTCGGCATACATATTGTTAATCCCGAAGTGACAGGTATTATCTGCCATGTCGTCAATACCTGCATGGGAGAAGTGGCACAGAAGATTAGACTTGTTGAGGCGTGCCATAGTGATCTCAGAAATACACATTTCCAAGAAAGCACTAAAGGTAGCAAACACACCCTGTTTACCTTCCGCCATGCCAAAACCAGCCGCTGCCGAAAGATTACCCCGTTCCATAATTCCTGAAGGGATGAAAACATCAGGATAGGCATCGTGTATTTTTTTGAAACCGCAGGAACCTTCTAAGTCACTATCAATAAAGATAACTTTCTCTTTCCGTTCAGCATCACTCATTTCGCCTAAAACCGAAACTACCGCATCACCAAAGACGTTACGGTTAGAACCTAGTTTATCGCTGACTCCGAGGAACTTATAATCATTGCTAGGTTTGGTGATGTTTTTGAGAAAGTCTGCCGCTGCACCTTGACTATGTTTCTCGAGATAAGCGATCGCTTTATCTACAGCAATGACATCATGTCCATGGGTCGAACCTTCAATCCCCTCAATTCCAGGACACATCGGACGCTTATTGATCAAGGCTACAGGGCCATTGCCTGTGACCGCTGCACACATGCGGCTATACAAAGAATCAATATCTTCCCCATCACCCTCGTTAACTTCCAAACCATGCCCAGTTAGAGTTTTTGCCACATCATAACCTGGAAGATAATTAGAAGGATGTCCGGCGATCGTGACATCATTATCATCAATAAACAGCTTAACATTGAGGTTTTGCGCTACGGCTAGCCTTGCCGCTTCTGCGTCGTTACCTTCCTGTTGCGAACCATCAGAACCGAGACAGACAACTACTTGATCAGGATTAGCTAGTGCCACCCCGTTGATATAAGGCCACATATGCCCCAAACGCCCAGAACTAAACTTAACTCCAGGTGTCAAACCCAACTCAGGGTGTCCAGGCAACTTAGAATTAGCTGCCCGATAATTAACTAAGTCTTCTTTTGGTAAGTCACCATTGAGTGTCGCCATTAAATACTGAGTAGCAACACGGTGTCCCGCTTCATCAAAAAAGATTGGTACAAATTTATTGGGTGTGCCACGGAAAAATGCATCGAGAATCATCACTTCTGGTACAGTATCAAAAGGACCTCCTGTGTGCCCCCCAACTCCTCTAGCGCCACCAGTGGCAGTGAAAAATACAATCACCTCTCGACACAGTTGAATATTGGCTTTTAGGGTTGTTCTTTGTTCATCTGTCAGAGTGGGATTACTAGGATCTAAAGCTAAAGGCTTGTAAGCACCTAAGTCAATGGGGAAACGGGTTGTAGTTGCTGTCATGATTTATCTTGTTATGTTGGAGTAAGGTAAATTTGTCTTTTAAAAAATTGCTACACCATGTAAATCAGCGTCAATTTTTAAATTAGAAAAGTGTCTAATACTCATCTAAAGAAATGATTAACTTTAAGTTTATCGGTTCAAGGTAATTGAGAAAAAGTTTTTCTGTATCTTTGATGACACTTAACTCCTCTAATCGTTAGTTTTTATTTATAATTAGCTTTAATTAATAACTACCTAGTATTGATGACATCTACATCCGAGAATCAAGCACAAAAGTCTCCAGATAATAACAATTCAGCCAATCAAGCAGAAAAAATACTATGTCCTCACTGTCTGCGTACAGCTAGCAACGGCATCAAGTGTAAAGGAATGTGCGTTGCCGATAGCGATTATTAATTTTACAGCCGTTTTCAGTTGAATAGACGAGGATACGTCTTGTCGGGAGACCCGACAAGCGTGAGTTTTCCGTTACGTATTCAGTTAGCTAGTTCGTAGCTCTTAGCTTTTTTTGAGTCTACTCATTTGTAAAGCGCAGTAAATTTGCGTTCTCAATCAAAAGCGGAGATTAATCTTAAAATGATTTTTTGTAATAGACCTCTTGCACGAATACGAAATATGGTAGTTTAAAGGACTGTTTTAAATTCTCTAAATAGCTTGTCAAAAATAGAATTTAGGCATTCATGAAATTATTTATGCAAGAAGTCTAATAGCTTTGAACTGTGATAGTCAGACTTGTTTCCACATTCGTTGATCAAACTTGAATTCAATCGGATTATTCAAAGTAATTTTAAGGTCTGGATGTTCTGGGTTAAACAAGTAATTATGTTCTACAGGAACAATAGCTGAAGGAACTTTTAATATTGGTGTCCGTTTGGACAACAACCATTCTCGACCTATTTGCTGAAGTTTGGGATACATTTTGCTCTCTTGCCAGTTAACGGGTAAAGATTCTGCTGCGATCGCTTCAACTGCTTACTGTCAAATGAAAAGTTGAAAGAAAAAGCTCTAAGCGTAACCGAGTAGCTTCACGAAAGTGTCTTTTAAATCGAATAGTTGATGATGCTGTCTATTAATGGCACAAAATGATCTAGCGGACAGTATTTTAGAGTGATTTTAAAGTGTCTACTAATTCATAACATTGGAGGCAGCGATAGCTCATTTGTAATTTGGAAAGTGACATTAAACTCTAAAACGACAATTAAACAAAATTAAAAGTAATAAGAAATATTACTTTTTGTATTCAACAACAGTTATTTGGGTGAGTTATGAGAAGATACTTCAAAAGTAAAACAAAGGCGATCGCTTCGATGAAATCAGAAAAGCTCTCGCTATATTAAATCTGTCAATAGCTAAGAAGATCGGAAGCGATAATCATATGTCAATTATGCCGTACAGATTTGACTGACGAGCAATGGGAATTACTACGTCAATCATCCTCTGAATAGCAAATCATTGAATTCACAATTAATTTAAAAGTATTCATGAAAAAATTAGAAATCTGGCAAGATAGATGTCCTGCGGATGTTAGACCTGGATGTGAACCCAAATATATTGAAAATGGAACTAACCAAAGAGCAATTGTATTATTACATGGCTTAACCGACTCCCCATACTTTATGGAAGCAATAGGAAAACGTTTTGCTCAATTAGATTTTAATGTTTATATTCCTTTACTTCCTGGTCATGGGCTTAAAAATCCTCAAGGAATGAAAGGGGTCACTTTAAAGAGTTGGCAAGATGAAGTTGATCAAGTTGTCGCTCATGCCAAGAATAAAGCAAAACAAGTATCAATTGGCGGTTTGTCAACAGGTGGAACTCTCAGTGTTTGGAAAGCCAATCAAAATCTATCAGACATAAATGGCGGTGTTTTTTTGTTTTCTGCCGCTTTAGATATCGCTGATGATGACGGAGATAATCCGTTTAAAAAAGGTGATTTCAAAGAACGACTACTTCGTCTTTACTGCATTAGAAAACCATTAGCAATTATTCAAGATTTAACAACAGAACCTCTTGTGGGAAACGATCCAGGAGATAATCCCTATCGTTATAGTCGAATGGATTATGATGGTGCAGCACAATTAGCTGAGTGTATTAAACAAGTAGAAAAAGCTACTTTAAAGCAACCCCTGTTTGTAGCCCACTCAGAAGCAGATGAAGCTGCTGATATTTTGGGTGTTGAAGAACTAATGATTAATCATCAAGGCAAAAGGGAGCAAATCTACTATTATCGTATCGGGAAAACTCTTGCTATTCCTCATGCAAGTGTAGTTCTAGAACACGATGTGCTTTCCCATAATGGTTCACCCTTAGAACCCAAAAATCCTTTTTTTAATGAGATGATGAATCGCGTTACATTATTCATCAATCAGCAACTAAAAGGTTTATCTACCGCCATACAACATAACTATGAACCTCAAGTTGAGGTACTAAAAAATATCTTTTTTGACTACAACAGTAGTACGTATGACTCAGGGGCTGCTCACTGGTTAGCCTATTGTTCTCAGCTTGTTTATCAAAGAAAAAACGGAAAAAAGGATAAATCACCTGATAAAGAGTTAATCTTATCAAGATTACAAGGACTAGATCCAGATTTTGAAGAAGTACATGGGTTTGATAATCAAAGTTCTCAAGCGATACTCATCAAACATAAAAACTATCTTGTTGTCTCTTTTCGAGGAACAGACGAAATTGCTGATTGGCTAGATAACCTTTCTGTAGTTACCCTGAAGCAAATCAAAGAAGGATTTAAGAAATCATTCAACAAATGGCTAAGTAGAAAGGCAACTTTTTCTACTAATCATCTATTTGGCAGAGTGCATCAAGGATTTTACCAAGCTTTTCTTGATGTTTGGGAAAAGGGTGAAATGTGGGAAAAGCTCAAAGAATTAATGGATGCTGAAGAGCTACCTTTATGGATTACTGGTCATAGTTTAGGAGGAGCAATGGCAACTTTTGCTGGTGCTTGGATGGCAGAAAGAAACTTACCAGTGAGAGGAATTTACACTTTTGGTCAACCTCGTTGTGGAGACAAAGATTTTAGTTTACAGCTAAATGCTAAATTACCTAATAAATTTTTTCGCTTTCACAATAATAACGACATTGTCCCTAGATTACCTGCTAGATTAATGAATTTTGAACATACAGGTAAATTAATTTACATCACTGAAGACCTAAAACTTGATGCTAATCCTGCAAGATGGGATCGCTTTCTAGAAAGGGTACGAGGGATAGTTGAAGACGTTTTGGATCGAGACTTTGTTCCGAACGGAATTGAAGACCACAATATTATAGAGGGTTACATCAAAGGCATCTCTTTTTGGCAAGATAGAAAGCCAGATAATTGGTGATTTCAGAAGTAATATTTAGCTCTTAAAGTACCTATTATTGATACTGTCTGGCGCGGAGTTTTTCAGGATATACCTCTAATCTGTAGTTTATTTAGTTGGAAAAAAGATCCTCAAACTGTTTATCACGAGAGTCTTCTACTGACAAATTCTTATATAACGCCAACAGTTATGGGATTAGCACTTCAGTATCCAGTTGTAAGTAGTTTTGATGGTGATGATAAAAACGATGAATATGAAAAAAATAGAGCTTGCGTGAATAAATACAAAAATGAGTTAAGACCTGAAAGTCTCCAAACTAATAAGTTTGTTATAGATAAAAACTCTGTTGAATGTGAATTTAAAAATCCAACAGAATTTATTATAAATAGTAATTAAAATTTTCAGCATGATATCTTTCTGGAAATTTATATATTTATGTCTTTATGTACTCCTAATTATTTTTGATTAAGAATGATGCCAAATAACAAAGATGAAAATAGTTCAACTGGATCGGCAAACAGAATTGCTGTAATTGCAGTACATGGTGTTTCCGATCAACAGCCATTTGATTCAGCCAAACAAGTTGCCAATCTACTGATAAATCCTAATAAATTTAATATTAGTGATAAATATTCAAGATTTGTTGAAAGATTTATAAAGATTCCAGTTAAACCTATTGAAATAGAAAATCAAGATAGGGATAAACCTCCATTAATACCTGATGAGCGAGGAGCTTTTATTGACAATCGCATAAAGAATAATAATTCGACTGAAAACAAAGTAGATGTAGATGTAGATATAGCTCTAACTAAAGATTATTTAAGTGAATATGATAATGATAAATCAACAGTTTATGACACTGTACGTTTAGAAGGTGAATACAATGATGGTGAATCACAAAAGAAAGTCCATATATACGAAATGTATTGGGCTGATTTATCTCGTCTTGGGACTGGATTTATTAGGATTTTTGGAGAACTTTACCAACTATTGTTTCATTTAAGTAGCATTGGTAGACAACTAATTGATTTAGCAAGGATTAGTATCAAAGAAAATCAAGAATTAAATCGATTAAATGAAGAAAAAGAAAAAGAATTGGGCAGCAGACTAATATGTTGGGGCAGATTCCAACTCTGGACGGGTAGAATATTATCTTTGATCTTACCTGCATTAAATTTGTTACTTTTAATTGCAGTTACCATGAGTGTTCCCATAAAGCTTATTGCAGAGCAACCTGCTATATTTTTATCTGCTACTAATGGAATAATTATTTCATTAATTATTAGTATTTTATTGGGTTTTTTTGCACTTAATCTTAATCATAAAAAATATATTAGAAGACTAAATTTTGACTTTAAATTTTGGACTCCGTTAATAATATTATTTTTTCTTTTTTCTTTAAGTTTGTTAGGTTCAATTGCAATCAAATTAAGTTGGTTTAAAAATATATTTTTACTTCTTGATTCTTATAAATTACTAACAATTGAATGGTATTTGATTTTATTTACTATTTTGTTTGTCGTTATAGTTATTCCTTATAACAAGCGTAGACCTGGAATATTTGAATTTATTATTCCCTCTGGTGTAATATCTTTTTTGTTAGCTATAATTTTATTATGGTTTCAGCCAAATAATTTAACAGGTGTTACAATTGCTAGCTTAAGATTAGTCGAAATAACCTACTCACTTATATCTCTTGCTTGGATAGGTTTTGTTTTGTTTTATTTCGCTACTTATGGTTTAGGAAAAACCATTCAATCAAGTTTGAAAAATATCCAAAACAAACAAGGATTAAATATAAAAAAAACGAAAGAATTATTCGACAAGGCTTTTAGAACTTCTATTATTTCACTCATTATCCCCGCAATTCTATTTTTGTTGGTAACGTTAGGATTCTGGTCAGCGTTTAACAGTGTTGGTTCTCGCTGGATACCTAATATTGATTATGATTTAATTATTTTTAAAGGATTGAAATCATCTATTGAATCTGCTACAGGTTGTGATTCCCAATCTGATTGTTTTTTACAAATACTTAGCGATTATTCAGCTTCTCCTTTTGCAATAGTAATTATCGGAATTTGTCTAATTACTCTAGCAGTTGCCATTTGGACATTATTACCATCTATTATTTCAGAACTTTCCCCTCCTAAAACAGAAGATGAAAAGAGTAATTATGCTTCTGAAGATATGGGAACTTGGCTAAGTAAAGGATATGGCGCAACAATTAAATTTATTGGTATTCTTACCTTTATTGTTCCATGTATTTTCCTTCTTGGAGTTTTTATAAGCATTTTGCTTTTCTTTTTTCCTGATTCTTTAAATTCAGTTCCTAACCAAAAATTCTCAATAATTATCCATCATTTATTGACAATAACCAAATCACTTCAATTCTTTTTAGCTCTTGCAATTTCTGCATCAGCAGGTAGTTTGATTGCTTTTGGTTCTAGACTAAATCAAATATCTTTGGGTTTACGTAGTGTTTTAGATGCTGTATTGGATGTTGATAATTATCTACGTCTCTATCCCACTGATGATAATCCTCGTGCCAGAATTTATGCTAGATATCTTTCTCTGCTTAAATATATATGCGATCGCCCAAAAGAAGACCAATACGATGCCATTATAATCATTGCTCACAGTCAGGGAACAGTTATCACTGCCGATTTACTTCGTTATTTGAAGCAATACGAATCTAGTTTAAAGAGTGATTTTGAGAAATATTGTCGGTATTTTAAGTTGTACCAAGAATCGTGTGATGACAGTTATGTAGCTGAAATTCCCAATATTTATCTTTTTACAATGGGTTCTCCGATTCGACAGTTGTATAGTTTTGCTTTTCCTCATCTTTATCATTGGGTGTATAATCCAAACAACATAACAGAACATACAGAAACTACTCCTAATTTGCCTGAAAACATTAATCCTGACCCAACAAAACTCTTAAATGTTAAGCAATGGGTTAATGCCTATCGCAGTGGTGATTATATTGGTCGTTATTTATGGCGATCGCCTGATGATGAGTCTTTATGGGATAAAGCTGATTTAGATTCTAATTCAGATGTTTCTGAATCGAAGGATCGTGGTCATGGTCATACACGCAGAGAATTTTGTATAGGTGCAGGTGGGCATACGCATTATTGGGATGAAACTGCCCCTGATATAGCTTATGAACTTGATCGTCTAATTAGAGAAGCAGACTTAGACTAAAACTCCGAGTACGTTAGTTTTGAAGTTGCTAACTAAGTTTCACAAGTTCAATTTTTCTATTTTCCATAAATCTGTTTATCTTCAATACGAGCGATCGCCGATACTTTGGTCAAAAACTTTTCTTGTGGCAGATGTGATTGCAAAAGAATGCGAAAACAGTTGTAATTGTATACATGTGTCAACCTAAAACAATAGTGCGATCGCCCTTCTGCTCAAAGAACCGTTTAAGAAATAAAACTAACCTTGGTAGTTTTCTATCGCCTTAGCTAATTCTGGGCAGTTAAATTAGTAATTAGACTAATAACCGAAGCATTATTATTGATCGCATATTGATTAGTGGCATAGGAGCGATTATCGTCAACATAGCTGAGTTGTCCCCTATTTTGGAGTACGATACCATCTGGAGAATTCTCATTGGGACCTCCAACAACTAAACCAGGAATAGTTATTCTTTTGGAGATCGCAAAAGGATGGTTGAGGCGCTTTACGGGATTTTCGCCGATACCCGTAACAAAGGTTTGATTGAAATGATTGCAGCCCAGAAGATAGTTTAGTTGATCTGTGGCGGCGTTGAGGTAATCTTTATTTTGAGTTAGCTGATAGGCATAGAATAAAGTGATGCCTTCTTCGGCAGTGATGCGATTAGAATCCCAAATAAAGTTGTCATTGGCGATATTATAAGGACTTTGTTTAACTTTAGCCAATACTAAGTCAGCCCGTTGTCTGATTTTAGATTTAATTTGGGCAACAAACTCGGCTGTTGCTGGCTGTTGCTTTTGGGTTGCATAGTTGACTAAAGCTAGATTTACAGGATGCTTCCAGTCGAATATGCTGTATTGCATCTGGTCTAAATGCTCGGCAAAATAGCTAGAGAAATTGGCTTTACCCGTGGCAATATAGAGTTCTGCTGCTGCCCAGAAGCGATCATCAGTATCAGTTTGGAGGCTGGCTTCGGTATTTGATGCTGAGGCTAAATACTTTTGTGAACCACTATCATCCCCCTCTACCCAATCAACCTTCATCTCAGGTTGAGTTTGCAGATATTGCCAAGCTGATTCAGCAGCTTGCAAATAGGTTATGGCTAAGTCAGAATCAATCGATTGATAAATTCTACTAGCGATCGCCATTACTGCGGCAAATTTTGCCGTTTCGGGGGTGGAAATGCCATAAATATAGCGGGCTTGCAGGTCTGTATCAGGAGTGATCGCGACCGCCCACTGTTTTCCAGCAACCTTGCGATACACCGCCCCATCAGTGCGCTGCATTTTTAGTAGCCAGTCTAAGCCGAACTTCATCTCATCCAAGAGGTCGGAGATGCTATTGTCACTTTCAGGAATCGCTAATTGACCGTCAGGAAATCGATCTGGATCTTGTTGATAGAGACGCAGCAGGCGGGCAATAGTTACGGTAGTACTGGCGACATACTTACTATATGCCGCACCATCATGCCATCCACCCACTGCTGACATGAATTCTGACGCCTGATGAAATTGGTCTTGATGGGCGATTAAGCCATCGTTGAGGTGACAGGGGACATGGGATATTCCTGTAACAGGGTCGTCTAACTCTACACCACATCGTTGCAGGTAATAGCTGCGTAGCAGAGTGACTAAAGGTTGTTGATAGATATCTTCGCCAATTTTAAACTGGGGCGATCTGAGCTTGTTTTGCTTGAGATAATATGTTCCTGGTTGGGTAGTTGAAGAGAAATCGAGTTTGATAATGCGATCGCCTGTTGACTCGTCTTTAATTTCTGGGGTTAGAGGTAGGGTAGCAACTAATTCTTCGGTATCAGAATCTAATAATTCAAGAGGTACAGCAGAATTTTGATTATTGATCAAGAGAGCTGTTTTTTGCCACTCTGGTAGATATCCGACTTGATTGACTACGATGGCTGTGTTTACTGGGGATAAAGTTTCGAGATCGCTATCTAAACTAGATATGCCAAGAATTAGAGCAACAAAAGTAGCTACTAATAACAAGGCACGTGATTTATATTTAACATTGAACATTAAGCATTAAACATTGAGTATTTTGAATTCAAGTTCTTCGACAAACAAATGATAAACGATAAATGATAAATTGAAGTGAGATTATCTAACTAACATTTTATCCATTACCCATTACCCAGCCTCGTGCCGAACTAATTTGTTTCTTAGGAGTTATTTATTTTGGGTCACTGGGAATGATCTGGCGATCGCCACATTCTGCTGACTTGAGGGAGGCTTTGATGGAATAGGAATAGTCTAATTCAGGATGAAAGTAGGAACTATAGAGAAAAGTATTTTGCATGGGTACAACGGGAACTCTTTTTTCGTTGGATATGCCATGCTGGCTTTTGAGGCAAATCTGAGAGTTAGGTGTTATTTGACTTAGTAGTTCTGGTCTTACTGTGTTCTCTAGCTGTTGTTCGAGGCTAATCCCCACTGGTCTACCATAGAAGGAACCTGCTTGATGTTGGACATAGAGATGGAAAATTAAATAGATGAACCCCGCATATTTTGGTTGCAACCAACGCCATCTTTGCCAATCAATCTGACTACGGGATAGCAAATATAAGTTCAGGGAGACAAAAGTAATCATCCAAAACATAAAATATCTCAATTCGTGGGATTGAGGAAAATTAGCTGGCACAATCGACATAACTATCACCGTAATTAGTACGGTGCGGGCATCGATAAGTTTTTTTGCCGCCGACAATTTACGATTTTGACTAAACTCTTGAATAACTAAACCGACCAAAAGTAATAGGTTGAACACAACATAGGTGCCAAAAAAGCCGCCGCCGCGATCCATGTATTGACTATTTCCGCCATTCCATTGATCTGTTGTCCACCAGGTAGGAGTAGTAATTTCTAGCACTGAATCCAGCCATTTTTGGGGTCGATTTCCTTCTCGGTAAGTTTTAGGATTTTCTTGATGGTTTAAAACAATCCCTACTAACTCTACTTTAATTGGGTAAAACGGATTGCCATGTAGGGCGATGTTTTTGACTGGGGTAGCAAAGATGATCAACGAAGCAAATAGAGCAATGGGAATGATTTTCCCTAGTTTCGGTAGATTATGTTTAGGCTGACGTAAATAAAGCCAGAGTACCTTAATTGCGATCGCAACTAAAACTAGGAAAGTTAAAACTTGCAGTTGGGGTTTGGCATTAGCGGCGACTGTTGCCCCCAAAAACATGACGAACCAGGCTTTTGAATTGGGGAATTGTTTACCCTTATACAAGAGATAGGTCATCATCATCACTATCGACATGCCGATATTACCTGGCAAATCGACAAAGCAAGTAGCAGCATGAGTAAATACTGCGGGAATTGCTAATAAGGCAATTGCCGATAGATAGAGTGGAACTTGGAAATAGGTTTTTAGAAACACCAAGTAAATTATTAAACTAGAAAACCCGACCAAATTGGCAGACTGAATTCTTCCCGTAATGAACCATAATCCGCCTTCTAGCCATTGAATTAAGAGAGGAAAGCCTTCAAATCGGTGTTGAATAACCAATTGAGGCGTGAACTCTTCTACAGGTACAATGCCCCACATTCTGGCAGCAAATGGCAAATGGTACCACCAAGTATCGTAATTGGTGTCAATATCGATAATTGCCTTGAGAAAAATTAATCCTAAAGCTAAAAGGGCGATCGCGAATAAAGCAGTTTCTAATCCTAATTTTATTTTGAATGGTTGCAAAAATTTATTTTTAGTAGTTGCCATTTCATCTATCATTTAGCATTTATCATTTAGTTGTTCAATGTTCAATGTTCAATGTTCAATGTTCAATGTTCAATGTTCAATGTTCAATGTTCAATGTTCAATGTTCA
>JBCDDK010000032.1:0-59962 GCA_039180345.1 Cyanobacteria bacterium P01_G01_bin.39
AATTTTAATTTAAAAAATAAATTTAATATTCTATTGTTAGTAATTTTCCTAGTAGGAATATATTTATCTGGTTTAGCTTTATCAAAAATTTTATATCATCAAGCCGAGCAAAAATTGACTAATGAAGGTCAAATTTTGATGAAAATGATGGAAGAGGTAAAGTACTACACCAGCACTAACTTATTGGAATCATATCAGCAGAATGATAATGGCATAGACCAATTTAGAGTATCAATTATTCCAGCATATGCAGCTAGGAAAATTTTTGGTAACTTCCAGCATATGACCAAGTTTGCCAACTATCAATATAAGGAAGCAACCGTCAATCCGACTAACCTAGATGATCGTCCTGATCACTTTGAAAAGCAACTAATTAATAATTTTAAGCAAAACCGAGAGCTGAAAATATTATCTGGCTATACTGATAAATCAGATTTAAAATTCTATTATATTTCTCGACCTTTAACTGTTAAAAATGAAAGCTGTCTTCAATGTCATAGTAGCCCTGACATTGCGCCTCAAGAAATGATTGACATCTATGGCGATCAAAATGGGTTTAATTGGAAATTGAATCAATTGACCTCAGCACAAACTATTTATATTCCTGCTAATAATGTAGATGACGATGTGCGCCAAGGCATGTTGATTTTTATGCCTCTATTTGCGGGCATATTTGCAATTCTAATTGCTTCAGTTAATCAACTATTACAACATACAGTTATTAAACCAATTAATCAATTAACTAAAGTTGCTAATCAGCTAAGTAAAAATAGTTCTAATCTCCAAGATCATTGGTCTTTAAACTATTTAGAAAAACTGCGAAACCGACGTGATGAAGCAGGAAAACTAACTCGAGCCTTTTTGACAATGGCGCAGCAAATTTTTCATCGTGAACAAGATTTACAACAGGCGGTGGCAGATAGCACCAAAGAATTGAGAACCGAAATTAAAGAACGAGAAATCATTGAACAAAAACTAGCCAAACAAATTGATCGAGCATTATTACAAGAAAAAATAACCCAAGAAATTCGTCAAAGTCTAGATGTTTCCCAGATTTTACAAACTGCCGTCAACAATGTTGGTCAGGCTTTTGGGGTAAGTCGCTGTCAGATTTTTTCTTATGTTGCTGCTCAACCTAACCTGGCTAAAGTTGTTGCTGAATATACCGTTGCTGAATATGCTCCCACTCTAGGGGTAGAAATTTCTTTAGATGAAGCAATTTGTCTGCGGACAGCGATGTCCCAAGAACATGCTGTATATTGGTCTTATGTTTGTAATACGCCTTTATTACGACCCTGCATAAATCTTTATAAACAACTGAATATTAACTCCCTACTCACAGTTAGAACCTCGTATCAGGGTCAGGTTAATGGTGCCATTAGTATTCAACAATGCGATCGCTATCGACAGTGGCATCAAGATGATGTCGCGCTTATGGAATCGGTAGCGGCACAGGTGGGCATTGCCTTAGCACAGGCGGGACTACTACAGCAGGAAAAAATACGTAGTCAGGAGATCGAAGCAGCAAAACAAGAAGCAGAAGTTGCTAATCAGGCTAAAAGCGAGTTTTTGGCAAATATCAGCCACGAATTACGCACCCCTCTCAATGCCATTATTGGTTTTAGTCAGCTAATGAATCGTGACCCTGCCACTAACCCCCAACAGCAGGAGACTATTAATATCATCAATCGTAGTGGCGAACATCTGCTGGAAATGATTAACGAAGTTTTAGAGATGTCTAAAATTGAGGCGGGCAAAGTAGAACTCCACCTGACGGATGTCGATCTAAAGCTGTTGCTAAGTGTTTTGGAAGCGATGTTGAGGGTGAATGCCAAAGCAAAAAATCTTCAGCTTGTTATCGATTGTGCTGCCACAGTACCAAATTATATTCGGACGGATGAGAGTAAGTTACGCCAGGTGTTAATTAACCTGATAGGGAATGCTATCAAATTTACCGATTCTGGTAGAGTTACTTTGCGGGTTAGCCAGAAAGATTACAGGGCAGCATCTCAAGACAGTTTAGAGTGTAATTTAAAGTTTGAAGTTGAGGACACTGGTGCAGGAATTGCCCCAGAAGAGATTAGCAAAATATTCCAAGCTTTTGGTCAGAGTCAGACAGGTCGCAAGTCTAAACAGGGAACTGGTTTGGGCTTGCCTATTAGTCAGAAATTTGTCGAGTTGATGGGTGGTCAATTAACGGTAAGTAGTGAAGTTGGTCGGGGTTCTGTTTTTAGCTTCGATATTATCGCCTCTCTCAGCCATAAGTCTCAGGTAAAATCAGTATCTTCTCAGTCTGTCATCGCATTAGCAAATAATAGCTTTAAACCTCGCATTTTAATTGTTGATGATGTTTGGCAAAGTCGGCTATTTGTCCTTAAATTACTGAGTCAGGTTGGATTTGAAGTCCAAGAAGCAGAGAATGGGAAACAGGCATTGAACTTAGCTACAACCTGGCAACCTCATTTAATCTTGATGGATATGCGAATGCCTGTCATGAATGGATATGAATCTACCAAAAAAATTAGATTAGCAGAGCAAAACTCTGAGTTTGCATCCACCAAGATCATCGCCCTAACTGCCAGTGCTTTTGCCTCTAAACAAGCGCAAACCATTGCCGCAGGTTGTGATGACTACCTGCGAAAACCGTTTAAAGAAAATCAATTGTTTGCCATTATCCAAAAACATCTAGCAGTTAAATATATTTATCAACAATTGGATACAGATCATGCTTTTACTAAGCAAGAAACAGGGGAAATATTGCCCCTGACATCAGATGCTTTAAACGTCATGCCAGAACCTTGGTTACAGGAGTTTAAACTTGCTGCTGCGGAGTTAAACGATGCGAGATTAGAAAACTTGATTCAACAAATTCCAATAGAACATAATTCCCTAGCTCAATCTTTAATAGATTTAGTTCATAATTTTCAATTTGAGAAACTAATTGATTTGGTTAGATAATCTTCAGGTGAATAAAAGTAAAATTTGATATCTTCTATATGTTGATTCACCAACTCGATACTCAATCTGCGACAGCTTATAAAGATATTCGTCTCGAAGCTCTACGTGAATGTCCAGCAGCATTCAATTCAAGTTACGAAGAGGAAAAAGAACGATCTGATTCAGATTTTGCTGATTTACTGAGAGAGAGTGCAAACCGCATCACATTTGGTCTCTCTAACACTACTCGACTTTTAGCTATTGTTAGTGTGACACGGGATAAACGTAAAAAGGTCAATCACAAAGGAGGTATCAGCAGTATGTATGTCTCAGCAAGCCATCGGGGTAGAGGATTAGGCAAACAGTTGTTGGCATATGCTCTTGAGTTTGCAGATTCACAGGCGCAGCTCATACAGCTAACTCTTGTAGTAAATACTACAAATACTTCAGCTATTTCCCTCTACGAATCTTTTGGCTTTAAGATGTTTGGTATTGAACCATTTGCTGCGGTCATCAATGGAGTGCCACAAAATCAAATGCACATGGTTCGCCTTAAAGTTAATCGCTAAAAAAAACCTAAGGATTTAGTATAAGTAATCTTATAGCGAGATAGAAATATCAGCTCTTATCTTGTTAAATAATGATTAATTGTGGTTCATTCAGCCGAAAAGCGCAATAAGAATTAAGTTAAGGCTACTTTTTACTAGGATTTTGCTATGAATAGCGTTCGCGAAGCGTGGGCTACGCCCAATCGCAACTTATCACATCAAGGAAAAATTTTACTTGTTGACGATCAGCTAGACAACTTACGCCTATTGTCGGAAATACTGGTGGGCAATGGCTATGAAGTACGCAAAGCAATCAATGGATCTACAGCTTTGATGGGGATTAAAAGCTTTGTGCCTGATCTAATTCTGCTGGATATTAATATGCCTGGGATGAATGGTTACCAAGTCTGCCACAAGCTAAAAAGCGATCGCAACTATAAGCAAATCCCAATCATTTTTCTTAGTGCCTCTAATGAAGTTATGGACAAAGTTAAAGCCTTTGAAGTAGGCGGCATGGACTATATTACCAAACCCTTTCAGGTACCCGAAGTTTTAGCCCGAGTGTCGACCCAAATCAAGCTGCGAAGATTTAGCCAGATGCGGGAAAATCTCTCCAAAGCGATCGTTCATGACCTCAAAAATCCCCTGTCAATTATTACCTTAACCAGTAGTTCACTAATTAGAAGAAAGTGTTTATCAGGAAAAAATTTAGCAGCACTACAGACTATGAATGCTACGGCACAACGTTTAGACTCTTTACTCAACGATCTATTAATGGTGACTAAAATGGATGCAGAGCAACTGGTACTGCATCAAACAGAAGTAGATTTAAAAGAGCTTCTGATGTCCAAGATTATCAAACAATTTCAAGTTGCTGCCGAAGCCAAGCAAATAAATCTGATTAGCAAGATTCCTGATTCAACCCCTAAAATTTCGGTGGATGTTAATTTATGGCAACGAGCAATCGAAAACTTGCTGTCTAACGCCCTGAAATTTTCACCGCCAAATAGTAAGATTATCCTTGAGGTTACATATCCAGAATCATCTAAAGTCAAGATCAGCATCATTGATCAGGGAATTGGGGTTAAACCAGAACTACATCAGCAGATTTTTGAGTCATATAACATAGGTGAATATATTGAAGGAGTCTCTCAAATTGGCTTAGGCTTAAGTTTTTGCAAAATGGTTGTTGAAGCTCACGGGGGCAAAATTTCTCTAACAGATAATCATCCCTGCGGGGCAATATTTACGGTCGAAGTTGATATGTAAGCTTGCCAGACAGATCCTGAAGGTAATTAGATGATTAGAGTTATTAAGGCGCAAGTAAGAGGTAGGAACAGTGGTAGCTAATTTCTGGAAAGCGGCAGTTTCATTAGCGGTGCTGATTGACGTGTCATCACTAGGATACTCTGCTCAAAAAGCTCTGGCTCAGAAACCAGCAGAAATTCACGATCGCATTTTAACAGTTGATGGTCATATTGATTGGCCCATGCGTCAGTTTTTAAATCCTGAATTTGATCCTAGTGTGCGTAACGAGCCTGGGTTAGTCGACAGTGGTCAGTGGGATCTAGTGCGGATGGAAGAAGGCGGATTAGATGCGGTGTTTATGTCAATTTTCACTTTTCAAAGAGAGCGCAACAAGGAAGCCTATCAGCAAGCATACAATCATGCGAATAAACTGATAGATATAACTGAGAAGCTAGTAGCTGATAATTCTGAGTCAATAGCAATTGCGCTCACCCCAGAAGATGCCCAGCGCCATGAAGAGTTGGGCAAAAAATCAATTTTTCTGGGGATGGAAAATGGTTATCCTTTAGGCAAGGAACTAAAAAATGTACAACTGTTCTTTAATCGAGGTATTCGCTACATTACCTTAACCCACAGTAAAAATAATGACTTAGGTGATTCTTCAACTGATGAGACTCAAGAATGGTCTGGCTTGAGTCCTTTTGGAGCAGAAGTTGTCAAAGAAATGAACCGTTTGGGCATAATGGTTGATGTTTCCCACGTTCACGACGATACTTTCTGGGACGTAATCGAACTAACAACAGCTCCAATTATTGCCTCTCATTCTAGTGCCAGAGAGCTGCGAGATGTCCCTCGTAATCTGAATGACGACCAGCTTAGAGCAATTGCAGAAAATGGTGGTGTGGTTCAGCTTTGTCTTTTAGGTGATTACATTAAAGAAGTCGCGCAAACTCCTGAACGAGAGGCTGCCTTAGAGGAAATAGCTAGTGAACGCGCTGCATGGTTGCAAGGAAAACTAACCCCCACAGAAAGTAAAGCACTTCTAGCTAAGTATCGCCAGATTAATCAACAATATCCCGAAAATAAACCAACTCTAGCCGATGCGATCAACCATCTTGACCATATGGTTGAGGTCATGGGAATCGATCATGTGGGAATTGGCTCCGATTTCGATGGTGGTGGCGGATTAATTAATATTAATGATGTTTCTCAGATGCCTAATATCACTCAAGAGTTGCTGGCAAGAGGTTACTCAGAATCAGACATTCGTAAACTTTGGGGTGGTAACTTAATGCGCGTCTTTGATGAAGTAATTGCAGTCTCCGCTTGGGATTAGGGATTAGGTATTGGGGATTAGGGATTGAGGATAGGTTATAAAATTTCACATATGATTACTAGGAACACTATAAATATTCCAGTTCATAATTTTATGATTAGCCAAAATAGCTTTAGCGCCATTTACTTCCGCTTCTGTACCTTCCACCAAAACTACATAACTGCCCGCGGCTAAAAGTTCGCTGTAGTACATCGCCTCTTTTTCAGGAATGCCCCAACCAACTAAGGCTCCTACCAGACTTCCCCCAGCAGCACCAAAACCACTACCCAGTAAAGCATTTCCTAACAATACTGCTACCTCAGTCGCTACTCCAACCCCAGGAATTGCTAAAACACTGAGACTACCGATCAGACCTAATATTCCACCAGTTGTCGCACCCATAACCGCCCCTGTCTCAGCACCGTCTTTTGCTCTTTCGGCACTAGACTTAACCGTTACATCAGCTAGCTCTTCGGCTTCTGGATTTTGAGCGATCGCCGATATCTGATCCATATTAAAACCAGCATCTCTCAATTCGATCAAGGCATTTTCAGCATCTTGACGAGTAGGAAATGTACCGACAGCACGGTTTATGTTGTTAGTTGTCATCAGATTTAGTTAGTTATGGCTCATATTCTGCTATCTTTAATCGGTTAATACATAATTACATCCCACCATAGATGTAAATATGAAGAAAATTGAAGTTATTTCAATCAGGCGATCGCTTTAAAGAAATCAGTCTGCCAACAGAGGCATAAATACTTATAGATTAAGGACAATTTAAGGAATTGAATTTCGGTTTGAACAATTGACTATGACCACCAAGTTAAAGCCAGGAGATCGGGTCAAACTCGCGCGTACATGCGGCGAACCGAATCGCCTTTGTCTTGCGCCTGTCGGCGGCGCGGTGAAGCAGTCCGTTGCGGAGGTTCCCTCCGTTGAAGGAACTGCTGAACCCTTTAGGGGGTCGCTCGTCAAATGGCAAGTAGGTAAAGGAGAAACTACAGGAGAAGTTAAAGAGAAAATAACTGAATCAACTACGGTTGAAGGCAAAAAAGTCAAAGCAACTAAGAATAAGCCTCGCTATCTGATCAAAAATGACAGTACGGGTAATGTTACTGTTCATCGAGCTAAGTCGTTAGCTTTGGTTGAAGATAATTCTAAACTTAAACCAAAGCATCAGGAAATACTGGTTGACTTTCAATCGGCTGTCAACATGAATGCCTCAGAAGTTAAGCAATGGCTCAAGACTGATGAGAGTAAATCAGTTGGTCAAAAGGATAAAAACGGCAAGATTAAAGGGCGGAAATCTGGTAAGAAGATCGTCAAAATTCTCAAGAAAGATCTATCTGATTATCGTAAGAAAGATTTCAAACACATGAAAAAGGTCGTCGGGTATGTCCATCGTCATTTGGCACAAAAACCCAGTGGTGATATTGAATCAACTCCTTGGCGATATTCTCTAATGAATTGGGGACACGATCCGCTTAAAAACTAATAGTCTGTCAACTTTTAATTGACTGGTTAGAGGGAGATAAAGGGGACAAGGGGGACAAGGGGGACAAGGGAGATGAGGGAGATGAGGGAGACAAGGAGGACAAGGGAGATGAGGGAGACAAGGAGGACAAGGGAGATGAGGGAGATGAGGGAGACAAGGAGGACAAGGGAGATGAGGGAGACAAGGAGGACAAGGGAGATGAGGGAGACAAGGAGGACAAGGGAGATGAGGGAGATGAGGGAGATGAGGGAGACAAGGGAGATGAGGGAGATGAGGGAGACAAGGGAGATGAGGGAGACGAGAAGAAAATTTTCTTATAGTTTTACAGATTATTAGTAAATTGACATAACACTAGCAGGTATTAATTTAAAAAGATGTATGCAGTTGATCAGATAGTTGAACCTCAAATTGAAAAAGTATTAGACTTGGAGCCACGAGAGTCAGCTCAAGCTGCTGGATTACGCTATGTTAGAGCAGATGAGTTGCTGATCGCCAGGAAAAAAGTTGGTCGTGGTTTTAGCTATCTGGATGCTAATGGCGATCGCATCATTGACCAAGCAGAATTGGAGCGTCTTAAGTCTTTAACCATACCACCAGCCTTAACAGATGTTTGGCTTTGTCATCTGCCCCATGGACATCTGCAAGGGACAGGAAGAGACGCTAGAGGACGCAAACAATATTTTTATCATCCTCAATGGCGCAAGATTCGCTCACAGCATAAGTTTAACCGCATGCTCTTATTTGGCGCACATTTACCAGCTATTAGAGAGACTACTCAGAAACATTTACGTCAGAAAGGTTTAACTCGGGAGAAAGTCTTGGCAACTGTAGTGCAGCTTTTAGAAACTACCTTAATTAGAGTGGGTAATGATCAATATGCCAAGCAAAATAACTCTTTTGGCTTAACTACCTTGCGCGATCGCCATGTAGAAGTTCATGGTGGTAAAGTAAAATTTGAATTTAGGGGCAAAAGCGGCATCGATCACGAAATAGAGTTGAACGATAAACGACTGGCTAATATTATCAAGCAGTGTCAGGATATTCCTGGTTATGAGATTTTTAAATATTACGATGACTCAGGCGATCGTCATTTTGTCAACTCTGAGGACGTTAATCAATATCTACAGAATATTACCGAGCAAGATTTTACCGCTAAAGACTTTCGTACTTGGGCAGGAACTTTATTAGCTGCGATCGAGTTAAATAATTTAGGCGAATTTGATTCTGAAAAACAAGCAGCCAAAAATGTTACCCAGGCAATTAAGTGTGTGGCTCAACAATTGGGTAATCGCCCTGCAACCTGCCGTAAATATTATGTTCACCCAGCAATTATTGAAGCCTATGAAGATGGCTCTTTATTGAGCTTGATGTCTGAGACAGCAAACTCAAAATTAATTGACCAAAAACTAAATCCAGAAGAAACTGTAATTCTTAATGTGATTAGGCAAGCTCTTCCTCTCTCTTAAAAGTTAAACAGCAAGACTGTTTTGCAATCAAGCTTCAAGCTGTTTACGCAGATTATCGCTTTCATCTGCTAGAAATTTAGCTAAACCAAAAAAGATGGATTAAGGAAATTTAAAAATCCATCTAAAGTTGCAGATCAATATTATGCCAATAGCAGATGTCTTTACTAATCAACCTTTTGTAATATTTGTATCTGTAAGAAAAAATTAAAGAATAAAAATATGCCTATAGCTCTAAAAGATGACGTAATGTACATCTTACTCAGGAAAATTCATCAAGGGGATGAAAACGGCAAACATTCTGTAGATTTTCAGGCTACAGATTTTACTGGGCGTAATTTAAGCATTTCAGATTTTTTGGGTCATTTAGATTATCTTAATCAGAAACAGTACATTGATGCTGATTTTTCAGGTAATGCTTACGCTAATCAAGAAGACGTACCTAGCGTAATTGACGAAGAAGAAATTGATTTTCGCATTGCTAATACCTTAGGTGCACCTGATGGTCCCTTACCTCACTTAATCAAATTTAAAAAAGCAAAATTAACTGAGAAAGGAGAAAAAATGCTGGAGCGGATGGAAGCAAATCCTCCTGAAGCACTGCAAACAGGAGCTAGTACCCCAATTGTTGCTAGTTACACTCCATTTTTAGAAAAAGTAGCTTTAAGAGCTGGATTACCCGATATTTTTGATGCGAGAGATCTCACTACTATTGTCTATCGCACCATGCGGGATTTGATGACCACAGAAGCATCTAAAGGGGTAGAATCTGAACTAAAAGGTGAAGCGGAAAAAGGCGCTGATAATAAGAGACTACAACAGGAAATTGCTGAGCTTTGGCACGATGACAATCCTCTAGTTGCTTGGTTGAGCAATATTCGACCCCCTTTAAAATTTGATGCTGATACTTTTATCTACCGCATTGAAAAAGAAGGCGGCATTCCTCGGGGAACAAATGGGGAAAAAGTAATTAATGCTGTTTTCACAGCAACGAAAGCAGAATTATCTGAGGCAAAAATTCAAGAAGTTAGTAAGTTTTTACCAGGTAAAATCCAACAGATGTGGGAAGCTGCCTAGTTTTTAGCATGTTTGGCACTCTTGATCTTTAACCACCAAACAACCTATAGAATATTATTGATTACTATGAGGACGTTAAAATAACGTCCTTATTTGCGCTTAAAGGAAAATTTTTTTAGATTATAAAGATATCACTATCTAAAGATAGATGGGTATAAATACTCAAAACTATAGAATTAGCTTAAAATATCGTAATACCCTAAACAGTGAGCTAACCATGACTGAAATATCATACGAAATTAAAGAAGTAGACGATAAAAGATGGGGGATTTATCTTCAAGGTCGTCTTTTGGCTACTGTAGGTAGTTACGAAGCATGTAAGTCCATTGGGGAATCTTTAAACAAAGAGAATACTTATGCTGATATGGTTAAAGCAACTATTGCCTATAAAAAGGCGATCAACAAATCTCTAATTATTCGCTAAGTTAACTGTAGAGGTATATACCTGGAGATAATAAATAATTGTAATTTAGGATATACACTATGTTTATTTAGCGCTACCATATTTCGACAAAGTAAGGCTTTAATAGCCATGAAATCAAGTCAAAATCATTGTGGCAAAAGACTTTGAAAAGTGCCAAAAACCCACTTGGATTTGCGTAATTTTACCTGATATTTTCGTAATATGAACAAAATTACCGTTACTGTCCCAGCTACAACCGCTAATATCGGAGTTGGTTTTGACTGCCTTGGCGCAGCCTTAAATATAATAAATGAGTTTCAATTTACGGTAGTTGATAGTGAAACTAAGCTAAAAATTATCGTTGTCGGGAATGAGGCTGACAAGGTAAATAACGATGCCAATAATCTAATTTATCGCTCACTACTTCAGCTATATAAGCGTCTTGGTGCTACTCCTCCTCCCCTAGAAATTAAAATTAAGTTAGCAGTACCCCTCTCTCGTGGTTTAGGAAGCTCGGCAACGGCAATTGTCGGCGGTTTATTGGGTGCTAATGCCCTAGCAGGAAATCCTCTAAATCAAATAGAAATTAGGGATTTGGCGATCGCAATTGAGGGTCATCCTGATAACGTTGTTCCCGCCCTATTGGGAAACTGTGTCCTCTCGGTGCGCGATGGAAAACAATGGCAAATTACTACTATTCCTTGGCATCAGGATATTATCCCCATAGTAGCTATTCCTAACTTTGAATTATCTACCGCAGAAGCCAGAAGAGTTCTACCTAAAGAATATCAACGTAGTGATGCTATTTATAATATTTCTCGTATGGGATTATTGATTCGAGCCTTGGCAACCAATAATCGTGACTGGTTGACAACGGCTTTGAGCGACCAAATCCACCAGCCATACCGTAAGAAATTGATTCCAGGTTATGATCAAGTTCAACAGGCGGCAATTTCAGCAGGAGCCTATGGCATGGTCATTAGTGGGGCAGGACCTACCCTACTAGCACTTACCAATCCGATTCAGGTGGATCAGGTAGTTGAGTCCATGGCAAAAGCCTGGAAAATGATGAATATTGATGCCGAAGTGCGATCTCTGATGCTCAATCAGTGTGGAGCAAATGTCATCGGATAATAATTATGCGGTAGTTTTAGTGAGTCAACAAAATTAACTTTGAAGGATCTAAATAAACATACCAAGGAAAAGCTCGATCTTTAAGTACATGCCATTTTTCTTGAAAAATTTCTCCTTGGAGATGATAATCTGACTCATTGTCGCCAGGAGAGTGTAACTTAAGATACAGCGTCATGCGATGAGGTGTCTCACTAGCTCGAACCAACCAACAGGGAAAGGTATTTACTCCTTGATTGATTTCTGCTTGGTTCACAAACTGGAGATGATGAGCGCGTACACCCACATATGCCCATGATTCGATGCCTAATGATGCTTGTCGTGGCAAAATCTGTAGAGTGCAATGCCAATCAATTGCCTTAACCGTATGCTGATCAATTATTTGCAGCTGAGAAAAGTTTTTACATTCGGTCAATTGTGCAACTTTAAAGTTTGGTGGTTGTTGAAAAATATCTTTTTTGTCTCCAAACCCAATGACTTGACCACGATCTAAAATTACTAAATCTTGACACAACCGATAAGCTTCTTCTAACTTATGAGTGACAAACAATACTACTCCTGGATAGTTAGTAAAAACATCTGTTAATAGTTGCTCAATTTGATGCCGTAAGTAGTTGTCTAATGCCGCAAGAGGTTCATCCAGCAGTATCGCTTCGGGTTCAATAGCTAAAGCTCTCGCCAATGCTACCCGCTGTTGCTGTCCCCCAGATAGTTGATGGGGATAGCGTTTTTCTAGCCCTTGTAACTGCATCAAATCAATATATTTCTGAACTTGCTCTCTCCTGGCTGATTTCGAGAGATGCTGCAAACCGAAACCGATGTTACGTGCCACTTTCATATTGGGAAAGAGGGCGTAATTCTGAAAGACAAAGCCAATCCGACGCTGGCGACAGGGAACATTAATTTTTCGCTGTGAGTCAAATAAGCTACGTCCATTGAGAACAATGGTTCCTGTGTCAGGCGTTTCTAGTCCAGCAATGCACCGTAGAGTCATGCTTTTGCCTGAACCAGAGGCCCCTAATATTCCTAGTGGTTGTTCGCCAGCAGAGAAGTTGTTGGTCAAACTAAAGCTCGTCAAACTCGCGCGTTCCCTTGCGCCTGTCGGCGGCGCGGGGTCGCTCGTCAAGTTCTGGTTTATTTCTACAACCAGTTCTTGACAATCGCAAATATTAGCTACTGATGGCGCACTAGAAATAGGTTGACTATAGACAAATCGACGACCAATAATTGATGCCCAGCGACTAATTACCGATGCCCCAAGACTATCTATTAGCCGATCAAACAAACCATCGCTATAAGACCAATAATTGAGGGAGGTAATTACACCTAAAGCGATCGCAATTAAGATGATAACCCAAATTAAAGCCTCATTCATCTTGCCTGCCTCTGCCGCAAAATAAATTGCTAGAGGCATGGTTTGAGTCTTTCCTGGGATATTTCCCGCCAGCATCAAAGTAGCACCAAATTCTCCTAATGCCCGTGCAAAGGTTAATATTATCCCCGAAATGATTCCTCGCCAGCTTAAGGGAAAAACTAGCTGCCAAAAAATACGATTTTCGCTAGCGCCTAGAGTTCTAGCACAGTTGATCAAATCCCGATCTACCTGTTCAAACGCCCCCAAGGTGCTTTTATACATCAAGGGGAATGCAACTACGGTTGAGGCGATTACTGTAGCTGACCAGGAGAAAATAATACTAGTCCCCCACTGTTGTAGTAATTGACCAATCGGGCTATTGCGACCAAATATCAGTAGCAACAAGAACCCAACCACGATTGGCGGCAATACTAAAGGTAAGGTTAATACGCCATCGATTAAACCTTTTTCTTTTCCCTGATATTGGAACATGATCTGCGCTACCATAATTCCGATCACGACAGCCAGAAAGGTAGCAACTAAAGCAGTATGTATAGAAATCCAGAGGGGAGAAAGATCGAGAGGCATTTTTTATTTAAGTAATATTTATTTAAGTAATAAGTGTGGAAAGTCCCGAAAGTACTCAAAGTCTTGATAAAATATTTAGAATAATTGTCAAAGATAAATAATATAGTTGTCAACTAATTAATAGTTAGAAATATATGCCAAATATTAATTTATAAATCGACAAAGTTAAAGATCTTTGTCAACAATGGCAAATAGAAGAATTAGCTTTATTCGGTTCTGTTTTAAGAGAAGATTTTAATCTTGATAGTGATATAGATGTGTTAGTTTCATTTGCCGAAAATGCTAAAATCACTTTTTTTGATCTTGATCTAATTGAAGAGGAATTAAGTAAATTATTTGATCGACCTGTTGATATCGTAACCAAAAGATCTGTTGAGCAAACTCATAATTGGATACGCAAAAAAAACATTCTTAAAAATGCCAAAGTAATTTATGAACAGAGATCGGGAGATCATATAGTCGTACGTAATATGTTATTAGGGCAAGTCTATTAAACTGTTCATAGGTAGTGGGTAGTAGGTAGTAGGTAGCAGGTAGCAGATATTAACTGTCCTATCCTAATCTCGTATTGCTATATTAGACATAATTAGATCTTGTAATTTAATTAAGGAATTTTGTAGGAGTTTAGATTTTATTGCTTTTAATCAAGATCTTAAAACTCAGTCCTCTGTGCTTTACCAAATTGTAATTATAGGGGAAGCTATTAATCGGCTTTCTCCAGAATTTGCTAAATCCAATCCTCAAATTCCTATTAATGCAATTCGGGGAATGCGGAATCGAGTTGTTCATGAATATAAAGAAGTCGATATTAAAATTTTATGGGAAGTTACTCAAACTAATGTTCCTCAATTATCAGCTCAATTTATAGCAATTTTTACTAAAGAATCAGATTAAATTGTTAATTAATATTTACTGTAGTGAAGCCATATTTTATAAAAGTGTTTTTAGCATGATCGCTCATCAGAAAATCGATAAAATCTTGAGCAGCTTCAGATTGTTTACTATCTTTTATGACCGCAACGGGATAGATCACTGGGGAATGAGAATTTGAGGGAGCTGTGGTTATAATTTTGACTTTTTTGGAGATTTGAGCATCAGTACTATAAACTATGCCTGCTTCTACATTATTAGTTTCAACATAAGTCAAAACTTGGCGCACGTCTTTAGCAAACACAAACTTATTTTCTAGGGATTTAGATAATTTAAGAGAGTCTAATACTTCTTTGGCATATTTCCCTGCGGGTACACTATCGGGATCTCCAATAGCTATTTTACCGACGGCATCGCCCTGCAACTGAGAGAATTGATCCAGCTTAGTATTATCCTGGGCTGTAATCAAAACCACCTCATTTTGCAGCAGATTTTGGCGAGTATCACCGAGCAACAAGTTCTGGCTTTCTAACATATCCATGTGTTGCTCTGCTGCGGAAATAAAAATATCCGCTGGCGCACCCTGTTCAATCTGACGACGCAGGGAACCAGAAGAACCAAAGTTATAGGTTAGCCTAACATTGGGCATTGCTTGATTATACAAATTACCAACATCTGCGATCGCATCCTGCATACTAGCGGCAACAGAAATCGTTAGATTCACTGAAGATGAATCTCGACTTTCAAAGCCAGAAGCCGCACAAGCTGACAAAAATGCTAACAGGCTTAAACCTAAAAACTTTCGCCTTCCGTTCATGGGAATACTCCGAAACAATAAACTGAATAAACTAAATTATCGATAAATTATTTATCGGCATAGACGATTGTTCCCACATGTTCACCATTCAGAGCCGCTTCTAGTCTTTCGGGAACGGCTCCATTGATAATTTGGAACTGATCTACTAATCGAGAATTAGCCAATAAGTCAATCAGAATCCGTTCAAAGGGAAGTGTTTCCAAATTACGGTCTTTCAACTCAGCCGCAGAAATTTTGGGGATAAAATTAGCCGTAGAATCAATTTTGGGGTCTCGATCATAAAGTCCATCGACATCCTTAACCAAAGTTAGAGTTTTGCAACCAAAACATTCATTTAACAGGAAACAACCTGCATCACTACCATGAGAGGGAATACGACCAACTTCTGAAGGATGTTCCCATAGAGCATAAGGAGGAACGCCAGTAAAAATCACCCCAGGTACACTATTAATAAATAGTGGTAATAGATGACCAAAAATTTCTGGAGGAATCGCAACTACACCATGAGAAGACAGCAGCGCCCCCAGAATATGAGCATTTCCCAAAGCATCTGCTTGCGCTAGTTGCGCCAATACTCCCGCAGGCATACCTAAATCAATGCCAATAGAAAATACATGGCGACTTCTGGCTCCTCCTCCTGTACCGAAAATCAGCTTCTTAGAATCAAGACACTTTGCGATCGCCTCTACTAAAGGATACATCAGCGATCGCCCTGCATCTAAAATCGATCTGCCACCAATCTTAACTACATGAGCATCGGGCAGCATCCGAATTACGGGAGTTTCTCTAGGCTCAGTAGACTTTTGTACTTCTCTATCGAGCAAACTTTCCCGCATTAGCATCGATTGAAGATGGTTGCGTTGATCGGTATTGGACTCTGTGTATGTCATTTTATTTATTATTTGTCATTGAACACTGATCGATTGTTACAAGTTGTCAGTAACCGTAGGGTGGGCAAACCTCAGTTTTAATTCAATCAAGTACTTGCCAATTAATCTTGCCCACCTTTTAAGATTTTGAAGTTTAGATTGTATGGATGCAAATTAGTGATTAGCTAAAAATTACCAGCAATCTATAAGTAGGACTCATCAAAGGTATCTACCTGAAATAAAGCACTAAACTTGGGCTTTATACTTAACAGCGGAATGCGGTCAACGCAGGCACCGTCGTACATGCGGACAAGTCCTTTGTACGGCAGTGTAACGTTGACTCTGTTTAGGTTTTTGTGTTGAGGTGTTAATCAGTCTGCATAAATCAGCGTACCTACATCTTCTCCGTTAAGAGCGCGAGTGAGATTGCCTTTTACCAGTCCGTTAATAACGCGAATTGAACGGCGATTTTCTGCCCGTTGCATCATGTCTAGTACAGGACGTTCTACCACTACATCTTGTAAATCTAATGCTTTTAATTCATCAACTGAGATTTTCTTGATAAATTTGGCATCGGGATCTTTCTTAGGATCGGCTGTGTATAAACCTTCTTCATCTTTGATAAAGATCATTGACTTAGTACCAAAAACTTCGCTGATCAAATAAGAACCTGTATCTGTGCGATGGGGAGGAATTCTGCCGACTTCAGGGTTCTCGTGCCAAAAAATATAAGGTGGCATGCCGAAGAAAATCACAGCCCCCCGTTCCGCTAAGTAAAGCGGAAGTTGGGGGAACTGGACGGGTTCAATAAAAGGAATACCGTGTTTAGCTAGCAAGAAATGAATCATTCTCGCATTCTGCATACTGACAAAAGTACCCAGTACGCTCAAAACTCCAGTGGGTAGACCTAAATCTAGTCCCACACTATAACCGTGACGGGCGCGAGTTCCTCCGCCAGTACCAATAATCATTTTGTGTCGACCAAGATTTTCGACAATTTCGTCCATCAGAGGGAAAACCGCTTCTCTACCTCGGTCAATAAAACTTTGTCCGCCAATTTTTAACAGGTTGGCATCGGGTAAAATTTGGATTGGCGGCTGGGCAGCAGTTTGTGCCAAGAGTCTCTCATCGCTGAGAGAACCTGAAATTAGAGATTTTCCCAACTCTGAAAGAAGGTCATTGTCCTGGGTCAGAATCATGTTTTTCATAAGTTAATTGAGGCGAACGCCTTGGAGTACATATATTTCTTCGGATTCGATGGGCTGATCTAGGTTGCCAAACTTTGCTTCTGCCCATGCTTGCAGACGATTAAGAACATTGCGTTTAATCTCTTCATCCAGCTCGATTCCAGCTAAATTAGCTTTTCCTCGCCAAGATTCGAGAGACTGCCTGGGCGTACTAACTACTTTCCATCTCGATACCTCCACAGGCTCTATTTCATTGGCTCCATCCTTAGTAAACAGCTCAATTACTTTACTAATTAACTTGTTTTTCTGTCGCCCCTGCAAGGTTTCTTGCGCCAGGAGAGTTTGCATCTGTTTTCTCATCTGGTTTTTTACCCCATTTTTCTCCCTTTGCACACTTCCCATGAGCAAAGTTGCTCCTTGTGGTTGAGCAACACGCCAACATTCGTTGACGACATGTTCGAGGTTTAATAAATGCAAAGTACGGGAACTAAAAATTAGGTTAGCATTGCCGTCAACTACGGGCCAAGGTTGATTAGCATCTGCTTGAACTAACTTGGTATTGTCCCCTTGCCCATTTAGGTGCTGTTGGAACTGTTCCAGCATGCCCTCAGACAGATCAAAGCCCAAATATTGAACTGATTTAGAGGCAAACCATTGACCTATTTGTCCTGTACCAGCACCTACTTCCACTACTTGAGAATTAGCTTTAATTTCAGCAAGCTCTAGAGCAGTTTTGACTATGGCTTGGCAAGTTAATTCGGACAAGCCAGTTCTGGTTTCAAACGTTTTCGCCTGGTCATCAAAAGTCACTATTATTTTCGATGTTTATTGCAGTATTTGCTGGGTACAGTCGGGGGCTGAAATTGAATATGAAATTTCAGCCTATTGTGTGTTTACCAACTAAAGCCAGATATCTGAAGTTTGGATAACTTCAACTTATGGATTTTCCTTGTTACTTCTAAACATTAAGCAACACCAGAATTCACTAACTAGTTGCTCTATTAAACTTACAGGACGCTTTCAACTTTAGAAAAACACGCTTGGAAAGAAAAGTAATCATAGATTACAGGGAAAAATATCTTGTACGCATCCTAGATAATTTAATTTTCTAGTTAATAATTATTGGAATGAATCCAAACAAGTTATCAGAAAGTAAACTTATCTCAACTACCTTTTAGTTGAATTTAACAAGTTCAACTCTGACGAACAGATAATCTCAACTGGTTAAGATCTTCTATCAAAGGAATTAATATAGCTTTAGAATCTTTATTCAAAGCATCTCTTGAATTAACCCAGTCAGTAAGTATTTGCCTTTCTTCTGCTTCATCTCCGACATCCATTTGCATAAAACGATAAAAGTAAGGAATATCAAATGAAAGATAATGACTTACGATATCAAAAACTGCAACAGTCCAATCAATTTGCCATACCTGTTTAGTAAGTTGAGCGATAATTTTTTCACTTCCCTGTTTTTGGGCAATCAGTTTATCTAGTTCGGAAACTAAAGCATCTTTATTCATGATATTTACCTCGAAATCAAAATAACTGTTTATTTGCGGGCTTGATGATTACCATACAATGAACTTTTGCTATTTCTCTATTAGTATCCGCAAATATACATAGTTCTTTACAGTTTGTTTGTGTATTTTAAATTACATTGGCGACCGAAATACCTGAAGTAAATGGCTTATAGCAATTATCTAAAATATCTCTTTTACTACACAAAACACTATTGATGTCACATAAGAGATCATATTTTGTCGTTTCTATCTAGCTCTTACTTGCTCTAATTAAATTTTGATTGGGATATAAGATAGTATCAAATCAAGGAAAATATGAACCTTAATTATTTATTAAAAACCCATTTTTAAACCAAAATTAATCATAAACAACCAACAAAATCGCCCAGGTCATTAAGAAGAAACCAACTATTTGGTAATTGTTAAGATGTTCTTTGAGAAATAAACGAGACACTAAAGCAACAGACAGTACTCCAGTGCCTAAGTTAAACGCTGCCATCTCTCCTCCTGTATAAACCCCATATCCATAACGAATCGCCGAAACATTCAAGACATATTCGGGTAAAACAAGCACCCAGCTCATCACAAGAGCCAGCAGAAATCCTTTGTTGGGAAATCTAACATGACCTAGCCAGGCAAAAGCCATCAGTAGACTAGATAAAGACAGCATTATGGGAACCAAAATTAATTTCATAAGAAGTCTAAAATTTTTTAGTATGTATAGTAGAAGCTGTTGATCATCCCAAAACAAAAAATGTTTGCTTGGATTAAAAATCAAGAGTAGGGTGGATAGAAATGCTCTGTATAAAGCCGCTGGTTTCATGTCCACCCCTATGGGAGGAGTTTTTCTTGCTGGTATTATTTGTTAGCAGATAGGGTATGGAGTAAAACTTATTAGCGAACGTGCTTAGTCAAGCTGATCCCCTTCTTTAAAACAGAAAGACCATACTCTAAGTAGCCTAGCTTAGACACGATTGGCATACTATTGAGACTACCTTAAGAAAATATCTTAAAAATAATTAAACATTTTTATCTTCCCTGACCAAAAGAAATTTAGCAGGATGAATGCTATTGATGCTGATAAATGAGACTTTTTGGATAGCCTCTAGGGCTGAAAGCCAACACTAAGTTGAGGTTGAATTGATGAGTCTGTGTTGTGGCGACTGGCGAAAACTTTAACTGTCCCCGAAGTTGCTTCATTACCTAATAACAACCAACCAAAATTAGTTTCTGGTGAGTCTAGCCATTGCTGAACATCCTGAACCATCTCAGGAGTTGAACCCCAGGTATAAGTGCCAACATCTCCTACCTTCTGGACAGCACTAAGCTCTGAAGCAAAATCGCCTCCAGACTCCGACCATGAATCTTGATCATAGAAAGTATTAATCCAGGTCGCATCTCCCTGGGTAGCAACGGCACCTCTACCACCTCGGCTACTTGAACTTCCTTCGCCCCAATCCGATAGTACTCGATGTAATTCTACAGATTCATTATCGCTAGGAGTTCGTTCTAAATTCAAGGTCAACTTGACCTCAGTTATAGTGGAGCCAGCAGGAATCTGATTATCAATGTCAAAAGCGATCAAACCTCTTCTAATACTGTCGGAGTTTTGATTAGTCCGACCAACAAAAAAGGATGAACCCATGCCATTACTCAATTCTCCTGTTGAACTTTCAATTAAGGTATTGTCTTTACTTGCTACTATTATCTGAGACTCTTGCGCCCATATTTCCGATACTGAGATTGTTAGACATAGTATAAGTGTCAAAACTATCACCAGTGGTTTATTTAGTTCTCTTCTAATGCGGAAGTTACTTCGTACGAAGATCCTCAAATAGTATTGCCAACTTTGTAGCATAGCTATTTTGATGTTTTTCACTCTGTTGCTCCTGAGTAATTATTTTACTACCTAGCTTGTTCTCAAGCCTCCCTCTAAATGAGAGAGAGAGGCGCAGATGATTACACAATAGGCAGTTTACGAACTTGCAAACATTATAGTATTTGCATAGTTGTTACTGAATAAGCTGAATATTCCACTGTGCATATGGCGCATTTGTCGGGTCGTCAACATGAATAGTTACAGTATCAGAATAGGCAGCGCCCGTAGAGCAGTTGCGACAGCGTGCTACATACTTCCCTGTATCTGCTTTTAGGGCATACTTGCCATTATCTAAGCGTTCTGGAGTAAATTGCGCGTATGGCAAGTCAGGATCATCTACATGAACTGTAAGAAAGTCTGGATATGCGCCATTGATGATACAGTTTCGACAACGTGCTATATATTTACCCGTGTCTGCCTTGAGGGCTATTTTACCGCCACCTACATCAAGAACTTCAAATTGTGCGTATGGATTACTAGAATCAGGATTGTCAATATGTACTGTGATCGTATCAGGATAATTGTTTCCTACGGTTTGTTGACAGTTATTACAGCGAGATAGCCATTTGCCTGTGTCTGCTTGTAAGGCTATTTTTGTTCCTGTGGAGAAAGGATTTGATGAGGAAATAACTACAGGTTCTAGAAGTTGTTGACAGGGATCAGCACCTTTATTTTGCACATTATTAATCTGGACATTCCACATCATGCCCTGGTCTTCGTGGATCAAAATATGGCAGTGGAGAACAAAGTTCCCCCAGTAGTCATCAAAGCGATGACGAATCTTGTAAGCTTTATTGCTTTCAATAGGAAAAGTATCCCACCAGATGCCATCATTTTGCTCCTTCCATGGAACATTAGCAGCAGTCAGTTGATTGTAAAGTGCCTGATCAGTAGTACCGTTAATGGTAATGCCAGTAAGATCAGCAGTGGCTACCACTAAAAATGGATTGACATGAATATGAAATGGGTGAGTCGCACCACTCGTATTCGCCACAATCCATTCTTCAGTACTGTTTAAATCCGCCCGTATATTTGCGAAATTGCTTGAGTCATATTTTGTATTGCTGATCCGATAATCTCCTCTGCCAGCAGTAGTTACTGGATCTGAAGGAGTGGCAGCACGATTGGGAATTTGAAACACAACTGGTGTCTGATTTTCCTTAACCTTATCACTGGCAGTGATTGGCTTGAGATAGTCTGGTCGACCTGTAATGGGAATCTTATTGGCAATTAGATCACTTAAATTTTCTTGAACTTCAGAGTACTTATCAGCAGGTACTGGAGGTGTCGAGCTAACTTGGATAGATACCAATGCTTGAGGTTTGCTATTACCAGCCAACTGTCTACTAACGAGGTTCGGATCTATGGTTTTCCAGAGTGTATAGTTTCCAGTGTTAGGAGGAAGGTTAACCAGAAAGTCAAATCGATTTCCTGGTGCAAATGAGACTGAGCTGTTTAAGACCTCTACTGGCTTACCATATAAAGTAATGCCATCTACAGCAATACGGTATAGAGTTTGCAGTGCCCCATTTTGATTTGGAGAACCATCAGCATTATTTGCTCGAAGCTCAAGCTTGATTAGAGCTCGGGGAGTAGAATTGGCATTGATGATACGCCAACGTTGAACCTCACCATTTTCTAAAGTTAAGGTTGGTGGATTACCTTGAGCGTCCAAACCTTGACCATTGACTCGGAAAGTTCCTGTGTTAGCAATTCCTGTACGCTCGTAAATTCCTCGATCAAGATTTTCTTGAGCTGTTAGATCATTTATTCCAGTAAGTGACTGGGCTTCTTCCTCAATCAGCATCACTACATCTGCTGCCCCAGGGCAAATCTCCTGACCAGCGGGTTCTTTAACAATGATTGCTCCAACCATACCGCCTCCAACTTGGATTGCTGTAGAACCATGGTGATGGGCATGATACCAGTGAGTTCCAGGAGCATGAAATGCAGGTAGCCAAGGGCAATACTCATGGCTTGCTCCAGGTTTTAAATCGTATAAGACATCATCTGAAGATTTGGCGACAGTTTGATCTTGCCCAGAAGAGATAGGAGTTCCATTGGATGTGAGTGATATTGGCGAAACATGCAAACCGTGGAAATGAAGATTCGTACTGTTAAAACAACCAGGGGTATTATGAGTATTGCCGATCGGAAATGCCCCTTGATTAGGTTTGCAGTAAGTAGACTCCCCGCCTGTTGAAGGTGGAGGTGGAGTGTTTATAGGGAGCCTATTTGTGGTATTGAGGCTAATGAGGTCACCAGGGTTGACACATAAAGTAGGACCTGGTGCAAACCCTGGTGTTGGAGCAACTGGGGGATCTACTTGTTCAAAAGCACGGACATATGTCATTGGGTCTGGTGGCGTTGTTAAGTCTGTGTAGTCTTTAGCTACGATATCTAGCGAGCTGCGGAGAGTACAGTAGTTATCAGTGCTACTAAGCTTTTGGGAAGCAATAATGTTTGGTTGGACAAAGCTGGTATCTGAGGGTGGTGTTAGCGAGGGAGGAGTACAGATAGGATTAGCCTGGGCAATTTTTACTGAACCGTTGGCTATTTCGCTATCTGCCTGGGCTGATTTTGGTAGGATTAATGCCGCTGCTGCTGCTGCTCCTGCACCGATAAATTGTCTTCGATTCAGGATCGGCCGGGAAGATTCTGATTCTAAGAAATTTGGTTGATTTTTCTGTTCAGGGGATTCTGTCATTAGATATACTCCTAGTTTGTTTATAAAACTGCGAAACTTCTATCAGAGTGATCAGGATGCCCAAAGATAAAATTATCTAAGTTTGACATTCAGTCGTAGTAGTAGACAAAAAAAATATGATAGATCAGAAAATAATACTGACTTTCTGATTTTTTTTAACTATTTACTTATAATTTTGTCTTTACATTCACTGAGATGAATTTTTGCCGCTTTCTAATTTATCCAGCATATTCTTCTATATAAGGCGGTTTTTTTACAATTGTTTATTGTTTAGCAATATTGAATGTTAAATAGATTACATGTTAAGAAAATATTATGAACAAAATTTTATTTGAAATCTGTCTTAATAAACTCTTTGCAGATAAGAGCTATAAACACAAATTTGATCGGGCGCGGTGCATTCACGAATTATAATTAACTGATCTAGTAAGAGATAATAGAGAAAAGCTATATCTTATGCTTGAGGATTCTCTATAATTGTGGATAGTGCTTCACCTCAGGCAAATGATTTTAATCTGTTAGTTAAGCCGTGAACTCTAATCATAAAAAAAGCTTAATTACTTAAAATTATCTGAATCTAACTCAAGCTTATTAGGGATATTATTAATAACTAATAGAGCTTGCGAAGCACAATTGAGAAGCGGATTGTTAGGTGATCGCTTTTGATATTGCATCCAAAAATTGCACTACATGAAATAGATGGAACTAGGTCAATTAATCTATGTATTATATTAATTAATAAGTAGATTAAGGTATTTTTTGATTAAAGAAAACAGCTACTTTATTATTTAGATAATTTTAGTTTTGCTAGTCTTGGATTGTTTAGCAATTAAAATCATTGCCACAATCATCAACCCCAAACCAAACAATTTTCTAGGAGTCAAATTTTCGCCCAGCACCAGTCGAGAAACAATTGTAATGCAAATTACTCCTGATGAAAGTCGAAAAGCCGCCATTTGTGCGCCAGTATAAATTTTATGACCGAGACGGATTGCCAAAATATTCAAAAAGTATTCTGGAAGGACTAGTAACCAGCAACACAGTGTAGCCCAAACTAAGGGTAGTTGGCTAAATCTTAAGTGTCCTAGCCAAGCTAGTGCCATAATCATGCTTGATAAGAAGAGCATGATCGGCACGATAAAAGCTCGGCAATCTTTAGTTAAACTCGAATAGTTGTTTTGTTCTGTTATCACGCCAAAAATTTTTTACTCAATATTTTCTGCAAGATGTTAGTTCTCTCAATAAGTCAGGTCTAATGATTTAGAGAATATATCCGCTTACAGAACTTTACCTTGAGGTTAATGCTTGGAAGACAAAATGATGTAAAAGTTTAAGTTGAAATAAGTCAATTCATAAATGTTCTCAAATTAAAATTTGAGGCTTGTATCTAAACACTATTTATAAACAAAAAATAAAACTATTAAGACTTAAGGTATCTAAGGTAGTAAGGTATTATCTCTGCCGTTTTGACTATCTGCACTACTCTAACCGCCAACCTAGAGAGCGATCGCCTCAAGCAAAGTTTATAATTACTAGTTGGCTTAAGAATTGACAAGAAATGATTCTCTTTCATCGATCATGGTGTGAGCAGTCAACAGAATTATGGGAATGTGCATTGTTTATGGTTGTACTTTTAACAAAAAGTAATCTGCTCGTAATTATTAGTCATTAGTTGTTCAATAAATCGGTTTAATTGCCGAGACAGTATATTCGTATATTGATATAGCGGAGGTGGACGTAGATAGAGTAACCATTTGTTTCAGTTACAATCCTGACTGTATTTAACTTCCTACTTCCTACTCCCTACTTAAGCGAAGCGGTAATAGCAACGTCCATAAATTAAATTTGTTTATTGGTGTCATGAACATCAGTATCTTTCGGCAAACTTTACTTGTTCCCATGGTTCTTGAGTAATTCTTTTAGTTGCTTCAGCCGACAATTTTCTACCAAGGGGCGTAATTGCTGAATAAAAGACCTCAACTGAGGTTGCTCACTTTGCATACGGTCTATCTGGGATAGTAACTCACGAATTTCTCCTTCCATTGCCAGTTCAAGGAGATGGTTTAATTCGGCTGCGGTGGGAGTTAGATTTGATTTTATGTTGCTTGGCTGATTTGGATCTGAAGGTTGTCCAGTCGATTCTGACTGGCTAAGGGGGGGGATGGTTGACTGATTGGTACTATCTTGAATTATCCATTTTAATTGGAGATGTTCTTCTAGCAGTTTTAGCAGTTGAGCAAAATTCAAGGGCTTTGCTAAGAAGGCATTTGCCCCTGCTAGGTAACATTGAGATTCGTCTGTGGAAAGGGTACTGGCAGAGACAATGATGATGGGTAAATCTTGCCAAGCCGATTCTTGTCTTAAGAGTTGCATTACTGCTAATCCGTCTATTTCGGGCATAACTAGGTCTAATATGACTAAGTCTGGCTTATGCTCCTTAATTTTATTGATTGCTGATGTTCCCGAACTGGCTTCAAAGATTTTAAAACCGAGAGAAGTTAAGAAATTGATTAACACTTCCCGATTATTTTCCAAATCGTCTACTATCAGAATTGTTCGCTGTTGCCCTTGATAGCCTGTAACGTTTAAATGAAAGTTATTAGATATGGAGGATTTAGCAGAAGATTCCCCATGATTAAATTCTAGATCAAACCAGAATTCACTACCTTCGCCAAGAGTGCTTTTGACGTAAATTTTGCTACCCAGTTGTTCGGCAATACTTTGACTAATGCTTAAGCCCAGTCCTGTACCTTCTTGAAAACTGCGTAGCGAAGCCATGCCGTTAGGCTTATCGCTGTTTAACTGTTGAAACGGTAAAAATATTTCTGCTAATTGATCTTGGGGAATACCGATTCCTGTATCAGCAATGTGAAAGCGAACCAGATGAGTATTTTCTGCTGGAACAATATCTGATTTGTCCTCAGCAAAATCTCGAACATAACCGATGCTGAAGGTAATTTTGCCACTGTGAGTAAATTTGACAGCATTACTAAGGAGATTTAGTAGTAGTTGGCGCAAGCGGGTTTCATCGCTTCTAACCACCGTAGGTAAATCCCCCAGAATCAAATGTTCTAATTCAATGCCTTTTTGCTGACAGCGAATTTGAATCATTGCCTGCAAGTTATCTAAAAATGAGTCGAGTAAAAAATCAGTAAATTCTAAATTGAGTTTTCCTGCTTCAATTTTAGCGATGTAGAGAATATCATTAATCAGAGTTAGCAAATGTTGACCAGAACGTTGAATTACCTCAACTCCCCGTTGCTGTTCGGCGGTAAAGTCTGATTCACGACGGAGAATTTGAGCAAATCCTAAAATTGCATTGAGGGGAGTGCGTAGTTCATGGCTAGTATGGGCAATAAAGGCACTTTTTGCTTGATTAGCGCTTTCTGCAACTTCTTTAGCTTGCTGTAGCTCTCTAGTTTGCTGTTGAAGTTGGGTAAATAGATCTACCTGGGTGAGCGAGATACCCAACTGAATGCCAGTTTGAGTCAAGAGACGGACTTCTCCTTCTTTCCAGTGCCGAGGGTGATCGTTTTGGTAAGCTGCCAAAAGTCCCCATAGCGACTGATTTTGAAATATAGGCGCCAAACAAAAGGCTTTAACTCCTAGATTCTGGTATTGCTGACGATGACAATCGCTAAATTCGGCTTCGTCAATATTAGGGATCGCCATTGTTGATCCATTTTTGAATCTACCCCCTTTAGTTTCCCGTAAACAGGTATCATCCCAACGGTATACTACCTGGAGGCTTTGTAGTGCTGACCAGCCTCTAGCCATAGATTCAGCGACAAACTGACCGTGACCATCTGGGTTAAATTGATAAAGCGCCACGCGATCGCATTTTAAAGTTTCACGGATATTGGCGGTTGTGACCTGGAAGATTTCCGCTAAATCTAGAGTTTCGCGCATTTTTTCGACCACATTGAGGATCGTTCTTTCTCGGGCGGCGCTGGCTCTTAATTCTACTTCAATTTCCTTTTGTTTACTGATATCGCTGGAAATACCACAGATGGCATAAACTTGACCCTGATCGTCGATTAAAGGTGCTTTGATAGAAATATAGGTAAGTAAACTGCCCTGAGAAATCATTATTTGCTCTTCAAAGTTTAATACCGATTTGGTAGCTATGACTTGTAGATCATGGTTGATATAATCCTCTGCCAGTTCTGAGGGGAAAAGATCGCGATCGCTTTTACCCAAAACATCTGCCTCAGTTACATTAAAAGAGTCTAAATACTGTTGGTTGACCAGTAGATAGCGTCCTTTGATGTCTTTGAGATAGATAATTGAAGAGGTAGTTTCTAATATGGCTCTTAATCTTGCTTCCGACTTTTGCAAAGCTTGGGTACGCTCTTTTACTCTGGCTTCTAGGTCTTGATTGAGCTGGCGTAAATCGGATTGAGATACCTTAAGTTCTTCATTAACCAAATGAATCTGCTGCTGAATGGTTTTGAGTTCGTCTATGTCAATAAAGGAAATAACCACCCCGTCTAACTGTCCATCCTCTAGGCGATAGGGGTTAATCCGCATCAAAAGGTGGAAATCTTCATCTACTAACTCTACCTCGCGGTCAAAACCCTGCTGGGTATCAATTACCTTCTGGAGCAATGGCATCAGGTTTTCACAGTCAAGGTTATGAGTGATGTGTTTCAGAGGACGATTGATGTCTGCCTCTACTAGGTTGATGGCTATGGTGGCTGCGGGAGTAAACTTGCGAATCTTTAACTCTCTGTCGAGAAACACAACCCCAATATCTGTACTACGAAGTAGGTTGTCGATATCGTTATTTAATTCAGTTAATTCTCCTATTTTGGACTGATATTCGGCATTAACGGTATATAGTTCTTCATTTACCGAATGAAGTTCTTCGTTGGTGCTTTGCAACTCCTCATTAGAAGCCGTTAGCTCTTCATTGGTCGCCTGCTGCTCTTCATTTGTCGTTTCCAACTCTTCAATTACCGCCTGAAGATTTTCCCGAGTTTGCTGTAGCTCGTCTTCCAACTCCATAATTCTCTGGGAGGCTTCCGCATCAGCTTTAAACCGCTCTCCAATCACCTGTTGAGGACGAGTTTCATCTTCTTCAATCACAATCAAGAAGAAGTCATCAGCCAGTTTACTGCTTTCGTGATACACAACTTCTAGCTTAAAACTACATTCCCCTGGCGACCGTTCCATTTTAATTCCCAAATAGGATACAGGCGATCGCTCTCGTTTGGCTCGGTGGAGAGCGGTGATTAGAGGAAGTTGCAGATCTGCCACGATCATTTTGGTAATGTCTGTCGTTGTTCTACCAGAAGGGACTTTGAGGATGTTGAGCTGATCGTTAAAGGCATGAAACAATCTGTGTTGGCGATCTACCAGTAGGCAGGTGGCGTTGTTTTTCTGTAAGAAATAGCTAAAGGCTACATCTAACATTGGTTCGAGGTGATTTACGTCACTAGATTTTGACGGAGGGAAAGGCAGTAACTGCGGCGAAACTTTCTCCAAGCGTTTAATGGGGAAGCTTAAGCGTACATCCCGACGTTTTTGATAAATTTTATTTTTGGAATCAAGAGATTGGAATTCAGACTCAATGTGACCTAAGGTTTCTGCTTCCCCTAAGAATAAGATTCCTTTAGATGCTAAAGAAAAATGGAGGTTGCGTAAGACCTGTTGCTGTAGATTTGATTGTAAATAAATTAGCACGTTGCGACAGCTAATTAAGTTCATGCGGGTAAAACCAGCATCTTTAGTAATGTCGTGGGGGGCAAATAATAGTTTTTCTCTGATTTTACGAATTATTTGCAGGGAATTATCTTTCCTGACGAAATATCTTTCTAACCTTTCTGGATTAATGTCCTTGGAGATCGTTAGGGGATAAATACCCTGAGTTGCTTTTTCTAAGGCTGCCTGATCAATATCCGTAGCAAAAATCTTGAACCTGACTGGTTTGGATGCACCTGCGATCGCTTCTTCGAGCAGGATCGCTAGGGAGTAGGCTTCTTCCCCTGTAGCGCAAGCTGTTACCCAAAAACGCAATTCCTCATGGGGTTCGGCTTTGGCAATCAACTCGGGAATCACCTTCGTCTCTAGAAAATGCCACGGGGCGCGATCTCGGAAGAAATGAGTAACGCTGATTAGTAAATCGTGACGGAGAATTGCCCGCTCTTCGGGAGAAGTTTCTAACAGCTGAATGAACTCTTGTATACTATTACAACCACTAATCAAGTAGCGACGATGGATACGTCGAGAAAGAGTACTGGTTTTATAGTGGGAAAAGTCTGTTTGCTCGTGCTGTGCTAAAGTCTTAGTTATTTGCCGCAAGCTGCTGTTATTGAGAAGATCTCCTCGATATGCATTGCCTTTATCTAGAGAATCAGGGGCTTTAACTAACTGATGAATAGTTTGAGCTAATTCCGAAGGGGGTAAAATCCGATCCACAACTCCTGTGGCGATCGCAGTACGAGGCATACCATCAAACTCAGCCGTTTCTGGCTCTTGTACCATGGCAAAGCCACCCGCCTCATTAATTGCTCGCAAGCCATTGGTACCGTCACTACCTGTACCTGACAAGATTACGCCAATAGCTCGCTCTATATTGCTTTTGGCTAAAGATTCCAAGAAAATGTCAATCGGAAAATTAAGCCCGTGGCGATTTCTTTCTTCTTGTTCTAGCAAATGAAGTTGACCTTGATTTAAAACTAAATTCTTCCCAGGAGGAATTAGATAAATAGAATTTGGGTCTAGTGTCATGCCCTCTGTAACTCGATAAATTGCCATCCGAGTACGTCTAGCGAGTAATTCCTTCATCAAGCTTTTGAAATCTGGCGATAGATGCTGGATCACCACAAAAGCTGCTCCACTATTAGTGGGCATATGTTCAAAAAATTCTTCTAGCGCTCGCAGTCCTCCCGCCGAGGCACCAATACCCACTACACAAAATTTTGCTTCTGGTTTGGACATACAAACTGCATTGCTTCTAGAGAATATAATATTAGCCTATGCTTTCTTCAAAGAAACAAATTAGAAGATTTTCTGTTTTTCCGATAGTAAAAACCACAATAGTTATACTAAATCCTGTTTACATAGAACACTTCCTACTTCCTACCTCCTACTATTAATCTTCGTAGCTGATATTTCTGGAGATTTCCGTATATTTTCGATTAGACTAATTACTAGATAAAGAGTAAATTAGACTCGACTTAGACAAAGCGTACTAGTTTCTCGGGAGCGATCAATTACAGTGGGTTTTTTTAATCGTTTTAATCTATCGCGGGACATGGGAATCGATCTGGGTACTGCGAACACGTTAGTATATGTATCGAGTAAAGGAATTGTCTTGGAAGAACCTTCTGTAGTCGCCATTGAACGCAAAACAGAAATCCCGAGAGCCTTTGGTAAAGAAGCAAAATTAATGTTAGGGCGGGCGCCCGAAGATATTGAAGCATTACGCCCCCTCAAAGATGGGGTAATTGCTGACTTTGATGCGGCAGAAGCCATGATTCATGAGTTTATTAGACGAGCTTTTGACGGCAGTCCTTTAGTTCATCCTCGAATGGTAATCGGTATTCCCAGCGGGGTAACTAAATTGGAACGTCGGGCAGTAATCGAAGCGGCATCTAATGCAGGAGCAAGAGAAGTTGACTTAATTGAAGAACCTCTGGCTGCCGCTATTGGCGCAGGATTACCCATCACTGAACCCACAGGTAATATGATTGTTGATATTGGTGGTGGCACTACAGAAGTAGCAGTAATTAGTTCTCAAGGTAAAGTAATCAGCGAATCAATTCGGATTGCGGGGGATGAATTGACTCAAGCGATCGCCAATCAGCTCAAGAAAGAACATAAGTTGGCGATTGGGGAGAACACTGCCGAAAGTATAAAGTTCAAATTAGGCTCGGCTTATCCTGTTGATAATACTGATCAAACCATGGAGGTACGAGGGTTACATCTACTATCGGGGTTACCTCGCAGCGTTGAAGTTAGTGAAGCAGAAATTCGTGAATGTCTAACTGAGTCAGTACGGAACATCATTGATACCATTAGACGTACCCTGGAGCAAACTCCCCCAGATTTGGCAGCAGACATTATAGATCGCGGCATTATGTTAGCAGGTGGTGGTGCGATGCTGCGGGGAATAGATACTTTAATCAGCCACGAGACGGGAATTGTGACTCATATTGCTGCCGAACCCCTAAAATGTGTGGTTTTGGGAACAGGTAGAGTATTAGAAGATAAAACTTTAGACCGTGTATTTAGCGATCGCTCGATCTTAACTTAAACAGCCATTATCTTTTGAGCAATGTTTGATAACGTCAGTAAATTAATTAGTAGAAGAACTATAGTATGAGTCGCTGGTGGGACAAGCACGGTTTTCAAACCATCTTAATTGTGGTTGCTTTAATTATTGCTTTGTGGGTCAAACAGACTCAAGGAGCTTTTTTTGACGAGGTTTACTATTATTTAGTTAGCCCCCTCCAATCGCAAAGCCAGCTTGCTTTAGAAGATCGATTGACTAATGCCAGAATCCTCGAGCTAGAACAACGTCTTACCGAACTAGAACAACAAAATCAACAGTTAAAGCAGTTATTAGATTTTGGCAAACAACAGTCTCTCAGTACTATTACCGCCCCGATAATTGGTCGCAATCGTGATCGCTGGTGGGACAAAGTTACTTTGGGTAAGGGTCAACAAGAGGGTATTGAGCCTGGATATATTGTGATGGGAATTGGTGGACTGGTGGGACGGGTTATTCAGGTTACGCCCCATACCAGTAAAGTCTTGTTGATTACTGATACCACTAGTAAAGTTGGGACGATTTTGAGTCGCAACCGTCAATTAGGATATATAGAAGGGCAAGGAACATCAACTGTTGTGATGCACTTTTTCTCTCAAGTGACCGATATCAAGCCTGGGGACGATCTGCTTACCTCCAGTCTCAGCAAACTTTATCCTCCAGGATTACCAATCGGCAAAGTAAAATCAACAGCAAATGACAACACTGTCAATGCAGCAGTAGAAGTCGAAGTGGAATTGACAGCACCAATTGAGATTCTAGAATGGGTTGCAGTCCAATCTTTTGATCCGAAGTTAAAGTAACTAGGTGATGAACTCAATTTACATAATTATAGTCATATTAAATAAGAACCAAAGCCTAAAAGATTACTATGAGGGATTTCCTAGTCCCCAATCCCCAATCCCCAATCCCCCGAAAGAATAAATTAGAATCGTAGGTCAACTAATTAGAACGACACTATAATATCCATTGCGAACATGCCCAGTCCTAGTCAGACAAAATTTGATGTTTTAAAAATAATCAATATCTTAGTAATTACGGCTTCGGTAATTATCTGTGCAATTCTGATGTTAATGGATATCCCAGGAGTAGAATTATTAGAAACCAATCCTAATTGGCTCTTAATTTGGCTAGTTGCTTGGAGTATCAAAAGAACTGTCTGGCAAAGTGCGATCGCAGGTTTGGTAATCGGCTGTATTTATGATGGTATCAGCGCTAGCTCCCCTTCCCATATCTTGAGTTTAGTTGTGGTCGGTATATTGACATCTAGCTTACAAAAGCAGAAATATCTTGGCGAAGATTTTATTTCCATCGCTTTTGTGGTGTTTTTTATGAGTATTCTGGCAGAGACAATATATGCTTATCAATATGCCAGAGATTATGCAGTCAGTATGACTCAGATCATTTCTAAGTACCAGCAGATTGTGATCATCTCAGCCATTATCACTAGTCTATGGAGTCCTGCCTTTTACTATCCATTCAATCTCTGGCAGCAAAGGTTTAACCTTTGGCAAAAAAAAGCTCAATGATCTTTAAGATTAAAGATCATTAAACCATATATTATGGCTGCACGAAAAAGATTAGCTTCCGTCGTGTTTACATTCTTTCCAGCACTTCAATTCCGAGCAAAGATAGACCTAATTTGATGGTTCTAGCGGTTAAGTCGGCTAAAATTAGGCGAGAAGTGCGCTGGGGTTCATCAGCGTCTAAAATATCGCATTGTTCATAAAACTGATTAAATTTCTGACTTAGTTCAAATAGATATAGGCAAATACGGTTGGGTAACAAAGTTGATTCCACCTCTTTGATTACTTCCTCAAGCTGTAAAATGTGCTTTGCTAAGGCTAATTCAGCATCTGCCGTTAGCTCAATTGGAGTATTAGTATCTAGCTGGGCAAAATCAATATTTCCCTTACGACTAACGCCCTGGGGACGCACGTAAGCATAGAGTAAATATGGTGCGGTGTTGCCCTTTAAATCGAGCATCTTATCAAAGTCAAACTTATAATCTGAGGTACGGTTTTGACTCAAGTCTGCATATTTGACGGCACTTAATCCTGTTATTTGAGCTACATGATCAATAAATTCTGGTGATTCATCTCGTCCTTCTGCTTTTAGTCGAGTTTCTAATTCTGCACGAGCATGATCAACTGCTTCGTCTAGCAAATCTTTGAGTTTGACGGTATCCCCCGCACGAGTTTTGATTCTTTTGCCATCCTTACCCAGTACCAAACCAAATGGTACGTGAACTACTTCCACATCATCGGGTAAGATTCCCGCTTTCCTGGCGACTTGAAATACCCCTGCAAAGTGATTTGCCTGTCCAGAATCGGTAACGTAAATAATTCTGTTGGCACCATCTTCCTTAACACGGTACTTAAGAGCGGCTAGGTCGGTGGTAGCGTAATTGAATCCCCCGTCGGTTTTCTTTACAATCAGCGGCAGAGGATCGCCATCCTTATTAGTAAAGCCATCTAGGAAAACGCACTTAGCACCTTCGCTTTCTTCTAGTAAACCTGTTTGGTCTAACTTATTAACAATATCTTCCAGGAAAGGATTATAGAACGACTCCCCCCTTTCCTCTAGTTTGATATCTAGCAGATCATAAATTACCTGGAACTCTTTACGAGATTGATCGCACAATAACTTCCAAGCATGAAGACTATCTTCTGCCCCTGCTTGGAGATTAACTACTTCTTGTCTAGCAGTTTGCTTAAATTCTTCATCTTGGTCAAAGCGAACCTTGGCTTGTTTGTAACGCGTAACCAAATCACCAATATCCAGAGCATTTGCTGTAGTCAAAGCCTCGGGGTAAGCTTCTCTTAAATAAGCAATCAGCATGCCAAACTGAGTTCCCCAATCGCCAACATGATTGAGACGTAGCACATCATAACCCCTAAACTCTAAAATACGGGCGATCGCATCGCCAATAATAGTAGAGCGTAAATGCCCTACATGCATTTCTTTGGCAATATTAGGACTAGAAAAATCTACTACAACCTTGTCTGCTAACTCTACTTTAGCAATACCTAATCTAGGGTCTGGTTGAATTTTTTGCAATGAGCTTCCAATATAATCAGATTTTACCATAAAGTTGACAAAACCTGGTCCTGCAATCGTAGGCGGTTCGCAGATCTGGTCAATCTCTAGATGATCAATAAGCGATTGCGCGATCGCTCTAGGATTCTGCTTCAGGGGTTTAGCTAAAGACAAGGCGACATTGGACTGATAATCACCAAATTTAGGATTATTAGTGGGAGCGACTAAAGGATCTGTATCCGCTAATTGGGCGCCAAAAGCGGACACTAAAGCTTGACTAACAGAATCTTTAAGCTGTTCGAGGATAGAAGTCATGATTTTTTTTGAGTTGAGCCAGAAGAAGCTATTAACCAGGATAATTAATTTATCATCAATTTAACCAGCAAGAACATTGAACATTTATCATTAAACATTAAACATTAAACATTTATCATTATGAGCAATCTTCTAGCTTGTATTAATGAGGACTCAAAGCTGATCCTGTGTTGAAATTACGATAGAGCCTTCATGAGCTTGCGGCGCAGATTTATCTTCGACAGTAATTGCAATTTTCTTAATTGTTCTCGGTTCGAGATGAGGCTGGGGGACAGCAATTTCATGAGCAAACTTACCAAACTCATCTACTTGAAAAACCGCCGTCAAAATTGCTCCTTTTTGATCTGTAGTATAAGGCATGTTTTCGCCAACTACTGTCCAAAGGGCGTATACTTTCTCTGGTGGTAAAGGAGGTAAATTATCAACCATGAGATTGCCACTTAATTGGTTGAGGTTTACTGTCAGCTTGGCGGTAGTTTCTGATAAGTTTTCACTTTGAAGTAAATAGGTTTTTTGCTCAGTCTGAGAAATTAGATTTGCTGTTTTGACAGTGCGCCAGAGACGATAGTTAGCAATACCCAAAACAGTTATTATCAATAATGCCAAGGCACCTAAAATTTTACCTAGCACCGAAGACTGAGACGATGAAGCAACTTGAGGATTATTAGCAGTAGATCCAGCGGTCTTAAAATTAGCTTGTTGAGTGTTTGCGGTTTGCAAAATGCGATCGCGCAAAGTAGCTGGAGGAGATACTTCAGGAGGATTATATACTGAATCTAAAGTTTGCTGCATTAGCGTAACCTGCTCTACTAAATCAGGATTTTCGGCGAGTATCTCTTCAAACAACAAAGCCTCAGCAGGACTCAAATTCCCCAACACATAGCCCGATATTAATAGCTGTTCGCATTCTGCTGGTAGTTTTGACATATTACTTAAGACTGCCCCCTAATACTAGCTAATGCCTGGCGTAGTTTGAGCAAGCCACGGCGAGATCTCGACTTAACCGTTCCCAAGGCAATATTCAATTGTTCGGCAATCTCTGATTGGCTTAGATCTTGATAGTATGCCATTCTCAATACTTCTTGTTCGTTAGTTGATAGCTGTGCCAAAGCCTGTTGAATCTCTTGTGATTGCTCTAGCTGATACACTTCTCCCATAGGACTATCAGACATCTCAGCATCTTCATTTAAAGATTGTTCCCGCAGTCTCCTCTGTTTTCGGCTACGAGATCTTAAACGATCTAAAGCACGCGATCGGGTTAAAATAGCAAGATAGGTACGCAGACTTCCTCGCTTAGGGTCATAAGAGCATTCCCTAGTCAAAATTAAGAATATATCCTGGGTTAAATCCTCCGCTTCAGTGCTATTGCCTAAAAGCTTTAAGGCTATGCTGTAAACTAATCCTGCATGGCGATCATACAAGATAGCTAAGGTATTAGTTTGCCCTTGCTGTAACTGCAAAAATAAGTCTGAATCAGTCTGATTAGGTTCATCAGTCCCAAAACTGCTGGATGGTTCAGAAGACATATACGAAGACAAGATATAGCATGACTCAAGGTTTTTGTTTTACTTACATTGATCTTACATCTTACAGTAGTTTTTACGATATTATTGCCAGTAAAAGCTGACCTACCTGCATGAGATAGATCGAACTTATCTTTATTGGCATTTTATGCCTGCGTATATCTAGAACTTCGAGGGTGTTTGACAATTGTGATAAATACTCAAGAGTGTATAGTATCTGATTGATTGGCTAGTTTCTAGCTTCTACTAAACTCGGTCAAGTATTGAAGTCAGAATTATCTCTGCATTTCTAGTACGCCCGAGGATTAAAATTGGATTCAAATTAATTGACTTTATTTCGGACAATAACAAGATTACTTATAGTTGTGTCATCGAATCATAGTTTGGCGTTACTAATTAAAAGAATGACATATTTAAGGTTATGGTTTGTAGCCATTAGCCATTAGCCATTAGCTTTTTATAATTAAGGAAAAAATAATAACTGTAGAAATCATCCCATAACTGTGCAATGCCCATAATTTAATGGAAATCCTCTTGCCATACAGCCATGTAAATACGGTCTTTATGGTTGCGTTGAATCGTACCTTCTAAATCTTCGACTGTAAAATTATAAGTGGATTGCTGACGCTGATAAACTGTCTGTAAGCCTTGTTCTAGATCGGGATTAGTTTTTCCCCCACACAGAAAAGTCAAAGCATCCTGCAATTTGCGGTAGTTAGTCTGCGGTGGGACTGCTATTTCCACCTGAAGCAGTTTATCGCTTTTGGTATCAAATATATATCCCAAGTCAATTCCTTTTGCCACAATGTTTTCATATGACCAAGCCGTACTGTTTGACCAAAACCCAGGTTTGCGCCAAACAGGTTCTCCTAAAGCCTCAATAATTTGCGTTGATGAACTGCCAACAGGGAAGATTACATTTTGGAAAATATTGGTAGCAATCTTTTGATCAGCATTCTTAGTTATGAGAGATTCATCTTCAACAACTAATGTCTCTTCAGGAATAAGTTGAGTATATTTTGTCGGTGGTTTTGTAACAAGCTGGGTCTTGGGATATCGCCATATAAACCAAACACCAATAATTGGTATAACTAAAATTGAATATATTAACCAGGACTTGAAGCGAGATTTTTCCTTATTTTCTGGATGTAACTTTGTAGGAGAAGTAGGTAATAATGCCGCCCGCATTTCTTGAGCAGAATTGAATCTGAGATTTGCTTTGTCAGAAATTGTCCGATGAATTACCAATTTTAAATCATCACTAATTGAGAGTTCTCTCCAGTTTTGGCGAGTATTATGAGGTAATCCTGACAACAGACAAATCGTAGTGACACCCAAGCTATATAGATCATTCTGATATGCAATTTGACCCATGGATTGTTCTCTAGACATGTACTCAGGAGTACCGACAATCATGGGCATTGGTGGGGTAAGATCGCTCATTTGATATGCCACACTAAAGTCAATCAGGACAGGTAAACGATCTTCCTCTCGTAAAATAATATTTTGAGGTTTAATATCACGATGAATAATTCCTAAGCTATGGATACAGTCCAAAACTGATAGCAGACTCAATAAAATTTTTCTAGTTTGTGATTCAGATAGCCCCTTTTTTCGCCATAGCTTTTGCGCTAAGGTATCACCAGAAATCCATTCTTGCACCAGATATGAAGAACCATTGTCATTAAAATAATCATATAATCGACTAATCTGACTGTGTTGACCATTAAGCCTGGTTAAAATCTTTGCCTCATGCTGAAACAGTAATTTTGCGCTGTGTTTACGCTTGCTCGGGCAAAAATCGAGACATAGCCGTTTAATAATACAGGGACGATGTGTGACTATATCTCTAGCGAAAAAAACTTGGCTATGACTATAGTTACCATTCGCAATTAGGTATTCAAGATAATAGCGATTATTTAATAACTGATTTTTTAATTCTAAGGTAAGGTTGGTCATATATAATTCAATCTTGCCATAGTCTTATTGGTCGACAGTAATAAGATTTTACATTTAATTAATACGCTGCCCAACTAATTATTGGTGCTAATTAAACAATCAACTTAGGTATTGTTACCAAACCCTTATTAAGCCGCCTCAAAAATCATGAATGAAGAACTCGAATCATTACTCCAGTTAACATCTCATCGCGGAATCAAGTATGCTGAAGTTTATCAGGTAACATCTCAATCTCAGCCAGTATTCTTTGAAGGAAATCGCCTCAAGCAGTTAGAAAGCGGTCAATCTATTGGCACAGCTTTGAGATTGTGGCAAAATAATCGACCAGGTTTAGCGGTAGCTTATGGCAAAATGGAGCCTGAACTATTGATTGATAAAGCGATCGCTCTATCAAGTCTCAATGAGCCTGAAAGTATTGAATTAGCAGCATCTTGTCAAGTATCCCATGATTTAACTGGAGTTAGTGCTTCGGTTACAGAATTGATCGAAATTGGCAATCAAGCTATCGGTAAACTGCGGGAAGAATATCCTGAATTGATTTGTTCTGCTGAATTGGAATTTGAACAAGAAACGACTAGGTTAATTAATTCTCAGGGACTTAATTGTTTTTATAAAGAGTCAGGTTTGGATTGTTCTCTGGGTGCGGAATTAGTGCGTGGTGAAGATTTTTTGGGTATTTTTGACGGCGAATACAGTAAGGAGAAATTAAATCTTGACCCGATTATTGAAAGTATTATTAGGCGTTTAGATTGGGCAAAAAATAATGTATCGCCACCCCAGGGTAATGTTCCCGTTTTATTAACTGCTAATGCCGCAACTATACTTTGGGATACGGTAGTATCAGCTTTAAATGGTAAAAGAGTTCTGGAAAATTCTTCCCCTTGGAGTAAACAACTACACAAGGTAATTGTCTCAGAATCGATTAACCTCTCACAACAGCCTGGACTTAAACCATACGACTGTCCTTTTGATGATGAGGGAATGCCAACACAGAACTTAAAACTAATTACTAATGGCATCTTAGAACAATTTTATAGCGATCGCACTACGGCACGCAAGTTAAATCTAAAACCTACAGGAAATGGTTTTCGTCCCAGTTTAGATAGCTATCCAAGTTCTTCTCTAGTTAATTTAATTATTGCCCCTGGAGACAATTCTTTTACGGAGTTAGTTAACAAATTAGACAACGGCATCATTGTCGATCAAATGTTAGGTGGTGGTGCTGATCTTAGTGGTGATTTTTCGGTTAACGTCGATCTTGGTTATCGAGTTGAGAGGGGCAAAATTAAAGGCAGAATTAAAGATACAGCGATCTCTGGTAATGTCTATCAAATTTTAAAACAGATAGTTGCGATGGGTAATGATGCGATCTGGAATGGTTATTGTAATACTCCTTCTTTGATAGTGGAAGGTATTTCTGTCGTTGGGTAGCGGGTTTTGGAGAAAAATGCGATCGCACACTATAAATTAGAGATAATAACATCAGAGTCTAGATAAAGGAATGTATTTGAAATTTCTATGAAAAATCTTCAAGAAGCTTTAAATAGCTGGATAGAAAAGCGGGACTACTTAGAAAATGAACTATCCATAGTCAGTCCAGTACAAAAATTTGAATTACGGGCAAGAATTAGTGAATGCGAACAAGAAATTGCCAGAATTAAAGGAAAAATCAATTCTGAACAAGCTAATAATTTAGCCAGCATTAAGCAAGGTTTTAAACGACAGACTAATACATCTATGACTCCAAATCAAGAAACTTCAATGAGAGATGTTTTTATTTGTCATGCTAGCGAAGATAAACCACTAGTAGTAGAACCTCTAGTTAGTGCTTTGCAACAGGCAAGTATTTCTTATTGGTATGATAAGGCAGAAATAAAATGGGGAGATAGTATAACTAAAAAAGTAAATGAAGGATTAAGCATATCTCGTTATGTAATTGTTGTTCTTAGTTCTGCTTTTCTTAACAAAAAATATCCGCAGCGAGAACTTAATTCAGTCTTAAACGTTGAAGCTTCGTCAGGGGAAGTTAAAGTACTTCCTTTAATTATTGCAAAAGATAGCCAAGAAGAACAAGCTATTTTACAAAGGTTTCCTCTACTTGGTGATAAAGCATTTAAAACGTGGAATAACTCTACACAAGAAATTGTTGAGGTTTTACGAACACGCCTATCAATCCCAAAGTAGCAAGCCTCCAGTTAGACACAGGGAAAACTGGAGGTAATAAGCAAAATATCGATTTGCCTACATCGCGATTAAAAAAACTTAAAGGGTTTGATCCACATCATAATTATCCAGATTGTTTATTTTTTGAGATAGGAGAATTTCCTGAGCAAGAGAATAAAGAAAATAGCATTAATTTATGTTTAACAATTAATTTCAATGAACAAGATATTTTTCTGCAAAAAAAGTCTGAAGAAGTCAATCAGCCAATAATACTTAGTATCCAAGGCGGAGTATTAAAATTTAACATAGAAAATGGTTATATTCCTCTACATGATCGAGAAATAACTACATCGGAGGAATCTTATACATTTGATAATTCTAAAACTGAAATATGGCTTGATAGTAAAGGGAATAATGAAAATATAAAATGGAGTTTTTTTAGTTATAACAAAAAAAATGAAGCAACTAGACCCAAAAGCCTATATGGTTGTTGGGTTCAGAAAAAATGGGCAAAGCTCAATATTAAAGAGCAAGACAAACCTTGCCTTATCATAGCTAATTTTACAGTCAAAGCTGATGAATTAGAACTTGTTTTGCCCCAAACCAACTTCGATGACAATCGTGTAAACAACTTCAATTTCATTAAATTAGCGGTATTAAGGCAATTATTTTCATCATGCCAAAATGAATTGGGAGGATATGATTTAAGTAAAGTGGAGTATAAATATGAATGAAGATTTATCATTGCAGAAATTAGAAGCTCAAGTTAAACAAATTCTTGATGCAGAAACCAATGACTTTTTTGAGTTGGCAAAAATTGCAGGGATTGATCCCTTAAAAGATTTGAAAGGTGCTGATTTACGAAACTCCAATTTGAGGAAAGCAGATTTGAGAGAGGCAGATCTAAGTTATGCTAATTTAGCAGGGGCTTGTTTAGAAAAAGCTGATCTGAGTAGAGTAAATCTTCAAGGAGCTAATTTAAGCAATGCTAATTTAAGCAATGCTATTGTCCATAAAGCTGATTTTAAGGATGCTAAGGTATACAATCTAAATTTAGCTGGGGTAGATTATTCACAAGCTTGTAATTTAATATTGGAAAAGCCTCAATATCAACTTAATAAAGCAACTCGCTTTTATGAGGAAAATCTCGCTCAAACATTTCAAGATGTAGTTAGAGCTTATCGCGTCATAATAGATAGTCCAGCAGGATATATACTAGAAAAACCTCAGAGTCATTTATCAGAATTTTTCTATGTAGGTATTTATGGAGAAAAAAAGAGAGATACTGTCTCCTGAATTTAAGAGAAAAAATATAAATCTTAGCTGTATTCAGAGTTTATTGTTTTAGTTTTAACTGCTAAAAAACTTTAAATTAGATTAGTAAAAAATTTTAGAGTTTATTTTAAGAAAACTTATTGATTATTACAATATTTTTATTTCATATATTGTCTTTTATAGATTTAGGTAGATTTGATATAGGAGTTGATAAATGTTAACAGATAATCAAAAGCAAATTGACATTCTCAAGAAGGCGTTGAATGTATGGCAAGAAAATCGTGGTGTCTACGAGTATGAACTGGCTATATCAGGTGATCCTACTATGAAAATTCAGCTACGAGCCAGGATAGAAGAATGCCGAGCAGAAATTGATAGAATAGTTCAAGAAATTAATTTTTTAAGTCAAGTAATTCCTCAAGAAGATAAAGTTAAAGAAGAAATTAATCAAGAAGATTTTGATACTGCTAATATTGATAATGCTATCCGTCGGATGCTATCTCGCGAGAGATCTCTTGAAGAAACTCGTGATGCAGTTATTACTTCTCTCAGATACATAATAGAACAACCAGATTTGACAGAAGATACTGTCAGATTTGTTCTAGATACAGCTATTAATAATATTGGCGAAAATGATGGCTGCACTAGACTACCAAATACAGAGATGGATAAGGCTTTTGATAAAGTTTTACATTCTTCTCATTGTGCAGAGCTATGTAAAGATCGCCTATTAAAAGGATACGTTAATGCTAATGGAGAACATCGTCAAGCGATCGCGGGAATATTTTTCTTTAAATTAGCAACGGATATTGAGGATATTAATCCCACAAATACGGAGCAGGTTTTAATTAATCCACTAAGAGATCTAAGAGATAAAAATAATCAGCTAAGTATTGAGAAACGTGTAGAAGCAGGGCTACAGTTAGTTGAAACGTTTTTTCGTCTTAATAGCTACAAGATAGATACGAAAGTTGATTTTCTACCAACTCTTGTCCCAGAAATAATTAAAGTCTTAATTACTGTTTTAAAAGAAGGAGATAATGCTATCTCACACTCAGCAATCTGGGCTTTGGTATGGCTAACTCGTGCCAAGTATTGTCATTCTTACAAAACCTTTGAATTCTTCTCATCACAGCTAGGTATTTTTAGAAAAATAATTGAAGATAATGGACAAGATCCTTTTACTCGAAGTTATGCTGCGCTAGTTTTAAGTGTTTGTATACCCAAAAAACATTTATTTAATCAAGCTAATTGGGTTTATGAGTGGGCGGTTATTGCAGATGGAGGTAGAACAACATTACCTAATTTAAAGACTTTTGCTCGGTTAGTAAATAGTAATGATCCTAATGTAAAAGCGATTAGCAATTTGATTAAAACTAATGATTTACCGATGAGAGTTAAAAAGTCAGCGGCAATTTCTCTTGGTAGACTAGGTTACTTTAACTCAGAAATGATTGAGCCATTATTATTTGCTTTTCTGAGTAAAATATTACCTTCCGAAGAACGAGACGAGGCGCTAGTTTATCTGATAATTATTGATGATCTTCAAGTTATCTTAGCCTTAAGAGATGAAATGCACTCAAAAAATAGCAAAGATTACTATGACATAAAATGGCATTGTTTTCTTGCTCTTAATAGCTTAGGTGATCGCTCTGCAAGTGAATATAAACGTTTTTTCAAAGATAATAAAAATAAATATCTGGCACAGCAAGGTCATCAGATACATAAAATCAAAGCAAAGGATAGTACTGGGAGATGGGCTTATTACTTTATTTACGTTGAATCTCGTAACGAACAGGCTTTTTTAAATGCCCTTGACTCTAATCAAAGTATTGATTTAGAAGATTATGGCAAGATTGTCGGTTCATGTTATGGAGAACAACCTAATGATGAATTGAGAGCGCTATTAAAGAATACATATGGCTTTGATGTTTAAGTTATGACTAAACAATTTTAAGAATTTAGAAACGCGATCGCACTGTCGTTAACTAATGCTCAAGATAGTACTGTAAAGAAAACAGCCAAAAGAGCAATGAAAGTACTTATAGGGACTGCTGCTATGTTGCCTCCTAGTGCAGCAATGGTCACTATTTGTAATCAATTACCAGACTTGATTAGCAAGATATTTTGATTTAAAAATTAATTGTTTATCTATCAATATATAAAAGTAAATCTAGCCACAAAAAAAGCCGAAATATTAGTTAAACAGATAACTTCAATATTTCAGCTCTATATATTTATTTTTTACCTTACATTGTTTTGCAAAACCATTTAGAACATTACATCATCACCCTTAACTTCAAACGCAGTGAGTCAATCTATCTGCGTTCATCTGTGTTCATCTGTGGACAAATCTTACTGTCCTATTACTATATAAATAGTGTGAGTTCAATTAACTATTTATCAGAAATAATTTAAGAAAAATCAAAAATTAGTTTTTATAAAGAAGTGGCAGAAGATTCAATTAATTCGGTTTCCACAAAAGGTTCTGATCCTAATTCACCTAAGCCAACTGATTCTAACATTTGCGACCATTTCTGACGGATCATCGGCTGTTCAACAATAGCATCCTCATCCTCTGCCAACACAGATAATGCATCATACCAAAAACCTTGACTATGATAAACCTCGGCTTGTTCGATAGAACTAGCAACATCTATTTGCTTTTGAGTAGCTAGATCGATTGATTCTTGACGTAACCATCCCTCAACCACAATATCTCTTGAACGTTGTTGATGATCGCAAATCATTGATAGATACCAATGATAATTTTGCTCCGTTTCTAACAAACTTGAGCTAATATCCGCAGGAATTTCGACGCTCATAATGCCATCACCTTTGGTTGTAAAAAAGGCTTCGTACATCAATTCATCTTGTTCATTACGGAGTACAAACTCCAGTGGTTTTTGATTATTAATCTTAGGTACATAGAAAAATAATCTGGGATTTATCGCTGAATTAATGCCAATTGTGTTGTCAGGAATCAGTGCCATTAGGTTTTGGTCTTCAGGATTGGCAATGCAATTATTGCGATTATCTCTACTTCCTCCATCTCGACGATGGGTTGGTAAACCAAAATCCGAACTTACAGTGTTCGCCTTGCCTTTTTCTTGCTCTGCAAAAGCTTCATGAGCAAAACCAAGTAATAAAATACTCGAAACAACAGACAATCTTATTAAGCTATTAGATTTACTTCTCTTATATTGAAATTTGTACATATCTATTTATTAAAAATTAGCTATGATCATTCAACTATCTTAGCTATTAATAATAACATTTGCCATAGCTACTTATGTGACTTATATTAATAGCTTAACAGACAAAATAATCATATATTCTTCAATATTTTCACTTAATAAAATTATCGATATTAATAATATTACAGCAAATATACTTAGATTTACTACTAACACAGCTTGGTTTAATTAACAAGTTAATCAGTAATGAATATTATTTCTTACAAGTCAAAGTTAAAACAGTTTCGCCTCCAACAAGTCAAAACTTGGTTCAAAAGCTATAGTTATTCTTTACTATTACTAACCATTATTGTTACAACAATAGTATTGGGAGTGAGGCGACTAGGAACACTACAAGCTCTAGAACTCTTGACTTATGATTGGATGGTCAATCTGCATAATCAAGATGAAATTGACCCCAGATTATTAATAGTAGAAATTACTGATCAAGATATAGAGAAACATAATAGTTATCCTCTCAAAGATAAAACATTTGCCAAGTTACTCAGAAACATTCAAAAGTTTCAACCAAAAGTGATTGGTTTTGATATTTATCGTGAAGTAGCTTATCCACCAGGTACAGATGCTTTGAGAAAAGAACTACAACAAGACAACGTAATTGTAATTCAACTTCTGGGAGATGATGAGCATAAAGTTGCAGCGCCACCAGGTGTTGATCCAGAACAAATTGGCTTTAACGATGTTGTGGTAGATATAGGAGATGATGTCCTGCGGCGTAATTTAATGCACGTCAGATTTGAATCAGATGAATTGCCCGAAATGTATTCTTTCTCATTACGGACAAGTCTTAAATATTTAGCAGATAAAAATCTTAAGTTTCAAGCCAAGGACGATTATTTGCAAATTGGGTCTGCTAAATTTCCCGATCTCAAGTCTAATTCAGGAGGTTATCAGCTTAAAAATTCTGAAACCGCAGGTAAACAAATTCTTATCAATTATCGATCGCCTAATATTGCCCGCAAAGTGAGCCTTTCTGAAGTATTAGCAGGAGAAGTTCCAGCCAATCTAATTAAGGACAAAATAGTTTTAATTGGTAACACTTCTCCTAGTATCAAGGATGTTATACCTACTCCTTATTATCTAGGTTCCCAAAGCTTCATGCCTGGAGTAGTTGCTCATGCCCAAATGGTCAGTCAGATTATCAGCGTAGTGGAAAATGAGGCGGGCTTATTTTGGTTTTGGTCTGAGTGGCTTGAGGGTTTATGGGTTTGGGGTTGGGCTTTATTGGCAATGGTAATAGCCTGGAGGCTGAGACATCCCCTGCTGATTGTGGTAGTGGGGATAGTTTCTATTAGCGCTTTAGGACTAATTTACTCAGTCGCGTTTGCTCTTGGTGGTTGGATTCCTTTTATTCCACCCCTGGCTAGTTTTGCTGCTACTATCGGTTGTGTTCTAGGATATAAAGCACTTTACAATCTTTTTTACGATGATTTAACCCAATTGCCAAATAGGTCGTTATTTGCCAAGCAGCTTAAAAAATTAAAACAGCGAAATAAAAGTAAATCTTCAGGATTTATTGCCATCCTTAGTCTTGATCTACACCGCTTCAAACTAATCAATGATGGTTTAGGATATCAAGCTGGCGATCGCATTTTAGTAATTACAGCGCAACGTTTACAGCAAAACCTTGACTCTCAGGCAATTCTAGCAAGAGTTGGTGCCGATGAATTTGCGATCGCTTTTAAAATTGCCACAAATCCCAACGAAGCAATTAAATTAGCTAATCAGATAGAACATGCTTTGTCTGTTCCCTATCAACTTAGTCAACAGGATGTATTTACTTCGGCGAGTATTGGCATAGTTGTTGATAATCTCGATAATGACTTCCAGGCAGAAGTGTTAATGCAGGCTTCTCATACAGCTATGTATAAAGCAAAGGCGTCGGGCAAAATTCGCCATGAGGTTTTTGCCACCAACATGCAGGAACAAGCTTTAAAACGCCTACAATTGGAGGCAGATCTCAATCAAGCCATTAGGGAACAAGAGTTTGAACTTTATTATCAGCCAATTATTTGTCTTAAGACAGGAACAATCAAAGGATTTGAAGCATTAGTACGTTGGCATTCACCAACTCGTGGGTTTGTATCTCCTGGTGCATTTATTCCGATTGCGGAAGAAACTGGCTTGATTGTGCCCATGGGAGAATGGATTTTAACTACTGCCTGCGCCCAGATGCAGGAATGGTGCCAGCAGTTTCCTCAAGCTGAATCTGTGGTAATGAGCGTTAATCTTTCTACCAGACAGTTTGCTCAATCAAATTTAATCGCCCAGATTAAAGAAACCTTGAACGCTACAGGATTAAACGCCACCAATCTTAAGCTAGAGATTACTGAAAGTATGGTGATGGATAATGTTGAAAATACTATTACCCTGCTCAATCAATTACAAGAACTCAAAATCAAAATTAGCATGGATGATTTTGGGACAGGTTTCTCTTCTTTTAGCTACCTACATCGCTTTCCCATTAATACCCTCAAAGTTGATCGTTCTTTTGTCAGTAATATGAGTCAAGGTCAGAAAAATAGAGAAATTGTTAATACCATAATTATTCTGGCTCACCGACTAGAGATGGACGTGATTGCGGAGGGAATTGAAACAGAGTCGGAATTAGCGATTCTAAAAGATTTTAACTGTGAATATGCTCAAGGCTATTTCTTTGCCAAACCAATGGCTAAAAATGATGCTACTGAGTTATTGCGGCAAAATAAAATATAATAAATTCAAAAATATTTGCCGTAATACTTACCTACTAAATAGAAAAATTTTTAAAACTTTTGAGAGCAGAACAAGTTTAAACGATAATTGAACGATGCTTGTGTCTAAAAAAATTGCAGTTCTCTTAATTAGTGTCTTTGTTCTATATTTCATCTTACTTGGTTGTCAACACAGCAAATTACTTACCGAACAAGAAAAACAAGACCGAATCATGACGATGTATCGTCAGTACTCTCAAGAATTTCCCCTGGTAAAGGGAATTACCGTAGAAGAATTACAGCTTCTGCAGCAGCAAGATCGAGACTTGATTCTGATCGATGTGCGATCGCCATCTGAAAGAATGGTATCTTACATTCAGGGGGCTATCTCCACTGAAGAATTTGAAAGCAACTTAGAGCAATATCAGCAGAAAACGATTGTGGCATACTGCACTATTGGCTATCGCAGCGGCAAATATGCACAAAAGATGCAGCAGCGAGGGGTAAAAGTTTTTAATCTCGAAGGTAGTTTGCTGGCTTGGAGTCATGTTCAAGGTAAATTAATCGACTCTCACGGATTCACTAACAAAGTTCATGTTTTTAATCGTCGCTGGCAATTAACCGCCAAAGATTATCAAGCATTTTGGTAAATTGTATTAATTTGTCTGAGATCAAATCTAATAGTTGCAATCACCAACTATATTTATTTAAAAAAGGTAAGGCTATTTCTGTCTACATAGCCAAGAAATCTTGATTATAATTACTTATTTAATTTACTTTTAGTAAGTTTTGTCTCGAAAACAAATTTCATAAAAGCAATTATTCTGCCTAAAATATTTCGATTAATCATTAGATTATAACCAAGAATAATTGCATGTAATCACTAAAAATACGCAAAACCACCAAAGCCCAACTAAGTGATAACAATGATAAATACAATATTTTTGCAAACTAACTATAAAAATAATGAGTAATTATCTCGAATAAAATATCATATTTTTATTAATTACTATCCTGCTTAAGGTTAATATCAAAATAAGTCAAAAGTAATATATTTGACATTTATTTGGATACAAACGATATTTAAGGGATTTTAATTAATATGAACGGAACCAACTCCAATGTAGAATTCAACTTTAGTTTTGCGCCAGGAGTAACTGAAGAACAGGCGTTAGGATTTGAAATTGCTGGTGATATTTGGTCTCAACATTTAGCTGACTCATATCGAGGAAAAGACCTTGAAATCAATATTCACGTAGAAGCTTCCGACGACTCATTACCTGATAATGTAGTTGGAGGTGCGTTTCCTGCGATCGCCACTAACGTCAAATATAGTAAGATATATGATGCAATTCAAAACGATGTCACGACTGATTTAGATCAAATTGCGGCAGATAACCTGCTAGATAAAAACAGAATTGATGCTTTGGTTGGGGGAGAAGTAATTGAACAGAATTTTCAGACTCATGTTACTAGAGCTAACCTCAAAGCTTTAGGTCTTGTAAAAGGAAATAGTAAAAAACTTGATGGCTATATTGTCGTCAATAATTTTGAGGGTCAGCTTTGGAGTTATGACTATTTAGGGACACCTGCTGAGGGAACATTTGATTTTCTCAGCATGGCGCAACACGAAATTGGTCATGTTTTAGGTTTTATTAGCGGCGCTAGACATACGGAAGAAACCGTAGGTAACAAAATCAGCAACATGACTACTATGGATTTATTCCGTTACTCTACAGCTAGTGCGGAACTAGGTATTAATGATCTTACTTATGGTCAAGCTGCTTTCTTCTCTGTTGATGGTCAAGAAAGTATCATAGAGTTTACTACAGGAGAAGACCATCAAGTTGGTCATCTAGTAGAGTCAGATAATCGTGCATTGATGAGTCCTAATATTAGTTTTGCTGAACGCTGGTCAATCACTGATGATGATTTACAGGTATTAGATGCCATCGGCTGGAATGTAGTAAATCCTGGAGTAATTGACATGGCAGAAATTTACGAAGATGCTCAAGCAGAAGTTGCAACTATACAGACAGGCGATTTAAGTAGGAAAGTAACACAACAGATCCTAAGTAGCGATGCTTATAACTGGGGAACAGGAGCTTCTAGATCTAGTGGCATTGGCTACTGGTGGGGAACAGGAGCTTCTAGATCTAGTGGCATTGGCTACTGGCTAGAAAGCAACTTTGTTGAATTAGAATCTTTGCCTACTGCTGATACTTCAGAAGAGATTGACACTAATGATTCAGCAGCAACTTCAGATCTACTTGGGGATACCATCACGACGGCAAATGATCTACTCGGAAATTACTGGGAAGGCAATCCTTGGTGGGATAGCCTCCGCGGCACAAAATATAGCCGTTCTAATTAATTTTTGTCCCTTCCAAATCATTGACTGGCAGACGAACCGATTAATTAAAAACGACATTATGCAGGATAGATTCTTAAACGACGGTTTGGTTCATCGCCAAAGCTATCTGACTGTAAACGATAATGTTCAATTAGTTCATGCTGCATTTTACGGACTTTTGCCGAACGAGGTAATAACTCTACAGGCTGTCCTTTAGGAATCACTATTTGCTCTACGGCGAGTCTGGCTTCTTCCAAGGCTTCGATTTCATCATCATTTCCCGCCTTGGTAAATAGTCTAAGATCCGTTGGTTCAGGCATATTAGGATCATCGAGATTAAGAATCTGACGAAAGACCCGTGTTACCTGGGGAATAGTGTTGGACTTAACTGTGTAGATTGGAACCTGACGGTCTTTAGCTATCGATCGCAGTTTAGAATGATGTTTAATTTGCGATCGCAATGCTACTACTGCATCGGCTTGGTCTAAGTCTTTGGTCAACACTACAGGTAAATCTAAAACCTCGATCACCTGATCCAACTGAGAACGACCAATACCGTAGGCGTAAATATATACGGGCCAATCCTCGCCATTGGGACCAGGGGTGCGTATTTTCTGGCTTTGGGGGTCTTTAGTTTGCCAAGAACGTTCCAGCATAGTTTCAAAACTATTGCCTTTTGGCTGGCTCTCTAAAGCAACAGGAGTCATTTTACCTGATGCTCTTAAACCTTGAGGATATAGCGAGGCAACTCCATTACTGTTCCTGGAGGGTAAGGGTTTAAAGGGTGATTTGGACTCCTCATGAATAATCGTTACTTCGCCGCTATCGTCCACAGTTCTGACTTGGGCAGGAGGTTCAATGCCCCGCAACAGAGAGTCAATGGTGGCGGAAACATCGTCGTGAACCACCCATCGCTGACGCTCTAGCATCTCTACAGCGATCGCAAAGGTGGGAGGCGCTTTACGCTCTAAAACGGTTTTTTGGGTTCTTCTGCGGCGGGCTTCATCATCTCCCAGGGTGACACTTTGAATTCCTCCCACTAAATCAGATAGGGTAGGATTTTTGATCAGGTTTTCCACCGTGTTACCGTGAGCCGTGCCGACTAATTGCACTCCTCGTTCGGCAATAGTTCTAGCGGCTAAAGCCTCCAATTCAGTACCGATTTCGTCAATCACAATCACTTCGGGCATGTGATTTTCCACCGCCTCAATCATGACCTGATGCTGCAACTCAGGACGTGCTACCTGCATGCGACGAGCGCGACCAATTGCAGGATGAGGTACATCGCCGTCTCCAGCAATCTCATTAGAAGTATCGATAATTACCACCCGTTTTTCCAAGTCATCTGCTAAAACTCGGGCAATTTCTCTTAAGGCTGTGGTTTTTCCCACACCAGGACGACCTAAAAGTAAAATAGACTGTCCAGTTTCTACCAGATCGCGAATCATGACGATGGTGCCATAGATAGCTCGACCAATGCGACAGGTCAAACCAATAATATCCCCTGTGCGGTTACGAATAGCGCTGATGCGATGCAAGGTGCGTTCAATCCCCGCACGATTATCACTACTAAACATGCCCACTCGCTCAATGCAGTGCTGAATTTCGGTTTTAGTAACAGGTTCCTCGCGGATATAGGTCACGCGATCGCTAAAACGAGCTTCGGGTAATCTACCTAAGTCTAAAACTACCTCAATTAGATTATCATTGCCCTCTTTGAGATGTTCGTCTAATTTAGAACGAATTGATTCAGGAAAAATAGTAAGTAATTTATCGAGGTTATCGGTCACCTGCATCCGATGGGAGGCTATATCTGACTGCATTCTAAAAGTATTATGTGGTTAAAAAATTGTAAATTTATCTCAAAGCTTGAGGCTGTTTCACTTGATTAACTAGTTTGCTGGCGGTAGCTACTGCTTGCTCAAGTATTTTTTGATCTTGCTCTAGTTTTAAATTAAGCTGATTCATTATCCCAGTTGTAAAGGAATTAGATTGAATTGGTTGCAGTTGAGCTGTCTCTAGTTTGTTTAATATCGGTGATAATATACCTCGTGCATAACTACCGTATGCCACCCCAGAAACAGCTTTAACCAGAGGTAGATTTGGCTGTTGTAGTAGATTTAACTCTCTGAGTTTATCCACCGTATAGTCATTAGTTCCTCCTGCTAGCTGAACATATCCAGGTAGCTGTGCCTTGATGACCCTACGGGCAAAAGCGATCGCAGCATGGGTTGTTCCCTTGCCAATGTCGCCACTCATCGAGCGACCATCGGTTTGCCAAACTAGAGGGCAGGGCAAGGGACTAATTAATGCTGATAAGGATCTTAAATATTCGATCACATCAGGAGCATCAGTACAGCTAATTGCCAGTAGCTTTAGTTGATCAATTATAGGCAGGATACCATGCCAAACTTGCTTAAAGTGGTCATAATGACCAACTTGAGTATGAATCTCAATTGCGTCTATTTTCATCGATTTGATCCACCCTGCAACTTCATCAATACTGGATCGATGTGAATCAGTAACGATTAACTCTTGAGGACAAATTGGCAAACATCGACCACAACCATAGCAAAGTGGCTCGATTACGCCGCCCAAATTCAAGTCGATAGCCGCCGCAGGACAGACCTGAACACAAGGCTGAGGACACTCGGTTGGACATTGCGCTACATTGAACCGAGCTTTGCGAAAATGAGGATCTTCGCCATCATTAATACTAACCATCAACCAGGGTGACTGGTTTGATTTATTGCTTGTATTTGACTGCTGCGCCGCAGTAATTCCCTCCTGTGCCGCTGCAATGACCGCCGGATCGGCAGCCACATCAATACAGTCAGCACCAGCCAAACTATAGGCTAAAGCCAAATTGCGAACCACAGGAAGATGTTGGTAGCTGGCTCCACAAATTAACTTGAACCAGCTACCTTCGATCAGAGAATGTAAGGGGTAAGATTGCATCACTCTTACATCCTAATAGTTTGTCGCTTATTAGTGTTAGGATTCTAGGCTAAATCTTACTGAATAATTTTCCACTTCTAGTATAAATAATTACGCTAATCAATAACAGCATTTAATAAAACCTCTGCTAAGGTTAGACCCTGCATATCATCCATGGTAATAGTGTCTACAATATCAAACTTAGCTCCCGCCGACTGTAGCTGATCGTCTAAGGCTTTGAGAAACTGGGTCGCTTTGCGATCATTTCCCACCTGAATCAGAGAAATTCCTAATTCTTCATCCCGCTCAATTTGCCTAGAGGCTTCAATAATTACCCGCATGACGGCTTTGTAGTCATCAGGCTCCCCATCGGTAATGACGATGATTGTTTCCCCATTGGGTTTTGCCTCTCCTGCCGCTTTACGTTCAAAGTAATTATCCACCGCATCATAAAGCACGCTGGCTAAATCCGTCCGTCCCATTGGCTCGTTTTCGGTGTAAATTTTATTCACCTTATCGGCAGTAACGTTATCGTAACGACGAAAACGCATCGAAAACAAATAAACCGTTATGCCATCAGGATCTATTTTTTCGCATTCTTGAGCTAAAGCTAGAGTAGATTCTTGAGCAGATTCCCAGCGAGTTTTCCCTCCAGGACGGTCATTAATCGACATACTGCCGCTTTTATCAATAATTAGGGTATAGTCGCGCTCTTCGACAATAGATCTTTCCGCCATGATGTCACAGGTTTTTGATTCTAGTTTTCTTCATTTAGCCTATTACAAGGTTGAACTTTACTGCTAAAAATCAAAAATTTTCATAGATTTATTTAATACCAGAGCTTGATAAATTTTAGGTACTTATACTTGCTTGCTGTTACGCCAATGTAAACAGATATTGCAACCTGTGGAAAAATATTTGAATATTTATCTCAATCACATAAACCTCCGCGATAATCATAAGTAATTAACGATCCCTATTAATAATTTTTCACTGGAGTTTTTTTAATGAACGAAGACCTACATAAATATAAAATGATTTGCACTTTAAAATTTGGTGATATTTATGGACAGATTATCATCTGGTTAATTGTAATTTTCATCAGTTTGGCTACTACATTGGCATTATGGAGTAGTACTAGGCAGATTTATGCTTTGGCGACAGTAGGTATTGTCTTAGTTCTTTCGCTACCCTTTTTATTGTTTGCCTTTGTTACAACTTTGCTCAACCGCATCGAATTTGTGCCAATGGAAGAGGAACTATTTAGCAAAACCGTCAGAAGTTCTAGCTCTACGACCAATAAAACAGAAAGAGCTACAGCCAGTTAAATTAGAAAGTATCAACCACGAGAGAGTAGAGGAAACAAGCTTTTGATTAATTGCAGAACTAGCTTTTTCCTCATTCCTCATACATGCGGCATAAGCCTTTGTTCATCCCTCATGCCTCATGCCTCATGCCTCATCAAGCTCCCATGCCCGAGTACTGCTTTAAACCTTGTCGCCAAAGCCAACGGTTCAGGGCAATAAAAGCGATTGTCCAACCAATCATGATCAGGATACTTTTGCCAAAATCTACAGGTAGTCCCATAAAAATTATTGCCGGAAAGTGCATCATGTAAGGGAAAGGAGTCCATTCAATAATTTGCCTAGCCGTATCGGGGAAAACTGACAAAGGAGCGATCGCACCTGAGAGAAAGATATAAAATAAAAACCAAAATTGCTGGACGGCGCTGGCTCTTTCTGTCCAAAAAGCCAACATGGCAAAAGTATACTGAATTGCAAAACGCAACACAAAGGCAAAGGCGATCGCAATCAAACCTAGAGCTAGCTGTGATACTTGGGGAAACCAAGCGGCATCGGGGTACAGTAGCCAGAATAGACCACAAAACACTATAATCAACGGAATTCTGGTCATTTTTTCCGCTAGATGTCTAGTGACGTGGTGCCAAACTGGATCAATCGGCTGTAACAGTCTTAAGGAAAGCTTACCTTCGAGTACTTCTCGTTCAAATTCCCAAATGACCCAAATAGTAGTCAACTGCCGCACTATAAAAACGCTAAAAAAGTAGCGGGCAAATTCTTGGGGACTAAAGTCAAACTGCCCATTTTGAGCAGCCTGAATCCAGACTCCCATCAAAATAATCGGTAGAGAATTGGATAATGCCCAAAGGAAAATCTCGGCTCGGTATTCTAGCATATGAGCATAGTGAGCTAATAGCAGCGCTTTGGCTTGTCTGACATTTAACATTAGATAAAATACTCGAATGTTGGCAATGATCTGAAATTGTCTTGGTTAGTAATTAGTTGTTATAGGTTATAAAAGTTAGATGGTGCCGACAAGATCGCTATGAAAAATATTGTGGAAAATGTGATTGTTTCTGCCGAACAGATGCAGCAAATTGAATCGCAAATCTTTGCCGCAGGAATGCCTGTAGCTGCACTGATGGAGAAAGCGGCTAGGCTTTGTTTCGAGAGAATAAAAACTCTCTATCCTCTGCCTCAAAATGCTGCTGTAGGTATTTTAGTCGGACCAGGACACAATGGGGGTGATGCCTTAGTAATTGCCCGAGAACTCTATTTAGCAGGATATCAAATAAAAATTTATCGTCCCTTTTTTAAACTCAAAGAACTAACGGCACAACATGCCAACTATGCCGCAAGTTTAGGAATTACTTTTTATGAGGAGATTCAGCCTTTAGCAGCATGTCAATTTATTGTCGATGGTTTGTTTGGTTTTGGCTTAACTCGGGATCTGCCTGAAAACATCATCCAAGCAGTAGATTTGCTCAATAGCTGGTCAAAACCGATTGTCAGTATCGACCTCCCTTCAGGCATACATACTGATACTGGGCTGGTGATGGGAAATGCGATCAATGCCACTCATACACTCTGTTTGGGCTTGTGGAAAAAAGCTTTTTTTCAAGAGGTTGCTTTGGAGTATTGCGGCAACAGTGAAAGAATCGATTTTGGTCTGCTGCGGCATCATATCTGGTCAGTATTGCCCCAGCCAGTTCCCTTAAGACAGATGACCAACGAGATCGCTCTTAGCCTTCTTCCTCTACCTCGTCCTCTCACTACTTATAAATATCGTCAGGGTCATGCCCTGTTGATCTGTGGTTCTCGTACCTATGCTGGTGCGGCTATCTTGACTGCCCTGGGTGCAAAGGCTAGCGGTGTGGGTATGTTGTCGGTAGCAGTACCTGAGTCTTTAAAAACTTTGCTAATTAGTTATCTGCCAGATGCCTTAATTGTCGACTGTCCTGAAAATAAAGAAGGTGCGATCGCTTCTTTGCCTTTTTCTGTCTCTGACCTGAGTCAGTTTGATCTAGTTACTTGTGGTCCTGGTTTGACTACCAGTACTCAGTCCGTAGTTAACAAAGTTTTACAGTCTGAGTGTCCCATAATTTTAGATGCTGACGGTTTAAATATCTTAGCCGAACACGATGTGGTTGAAGTTTTAAGGGGGCGAACAGCGCCAACCATATTGACTCCTCATTTGGGAGAATTTAAGCGTCTGTTTCCCGAACTTACGGATTTTGATAACCGTCTCGATCTGGTTTCAACCGCCGCCAAACAAAGTGGTGCCATCATTCTACTCAAAGGAGCGAAAACGGCGATCGCTAATCCTCAAGGTTTGACTTGGGTAATTCCCCAAAGTACCCCAGCTTTAGCCAGAGGCGGTAGCGGTGATGTCTTAACGGGTTTAACCGCTGGGTTGGCGGCTCAAGGTCTACAATTAGCAACCAAGAGTTTGTTTGATCTTGTGGCGACTTCTGCTTGGTGGCATGCTCAAGCAGGGATTAAGGCGGCATGTGAGCGTACAGAATTAGGAGTTGATGCTTTGACTCTCACTCAATACTTAACGCCAACTATTAATCAGTTTTTAAGTAAAGAAGCCTCAATATGAGCTTAAATATAAATACTTTTGGCTTAAAATTTTGCCTACAAATTAATGCTTACATCTTTATTACTTGGCTCCACGCTCCTCCTGAGTCAGCTACCACAAGCTGATGCTGATTTTAAGCAACTCCAGAGTCAGCTAGAAAGCTACGGATTTCAAGTCAAGATAGCTATTCCCCCAGATTCTAATCTTCCCAATCAGCAAGTAGGTCTACGTAGAAGTATCAGAAAACCTTATGGTTTATTTAGTTCCCGAAGCAAATCTATCTGGATTAATCCGATTGTCTTTGAGCTGGGCAATAGCAATGCCACGTTAATTCATGAAGCGGTTCATGCCACCCAATATTGCGTTGGCAATGGTAGTCTGCAAACTATCGGACTAGATGTTGAACCCATTCCTCAAGCGCAACCTTTTTTTAAAAGATATGTCGATACTCATAGTCAAGCCATAGAACAGGAAGCCTATACTGTGCAAACTCAACCCAATAGCTATGAGTTAGTTAGGTCATTACTAGATAAGCATTGTCAATAATTTATTAGACTCACTGATAAAATTGCATTGTCGAGTCAATGAAGCCTTGTTTATTACCGATACTGCTTCACATATATTAATGTCATAACTATTAAATAGCTTCAATTAATCCTAGCCTATTAATTATCACTCGACTTCAATTTTCGCGGGAAAATAAGCGTTATCGAATTGTCTGTAATTTTTAGTCGATTTAGTTTGACTAACAAAAAATAATGTTGCTCAGAATTTAGTCATCCATTTTCTATCCGTGTTCTCAACATGCATACGTACAACAGTACCGCATTGACGACAAAGATCTGATAATAACTCTTCCCTTGCCGTAAAGATTATTGGATTAAAATACACCAAGCCTATGATTCCTTTGCCTGATGATATCTTGATGTCCCGTACAATATCAGAACTACCACATGTGCCACATTTTTGTTCGATCATCGCTTATTCTTGATTACTTTAGCTACATTATGAAACAAAATTGTTTTAAATATTAAGGAAATTACACCCCATTAAAAAAAACTGTCATATGGCAATTAGAAATAGCAATTAGGAATAATGGCAATCTTCTTTTGGGGTTTGAGTAATTTAGATGTAGCTATTGATATCTTCTACGATCCAGTCTTCTACTGGCTTACCATCCTTGCGGGTTAACTTAATCTCGTGCATCACAATCAATCCTGATCCTGCTGGGGCTGGTTTTTCAACAAAGGAAATTTCGTAATCATCAGGGTTCTCATTCCGCTCCCTGAGCCAGTCCTGCACCTTAATTTCACAAAAGAAAGACTGTCCCTGCTCAAACATACGACTGATTTGCATTGACAGGCTATGAATATTTAATCGAGGCATAATATCAGTTATCAGTTGTCAGTTATCAGTAAATAATAATTCAAAATCATACTCCCCAGTACTTATCTGATTATGGTTATTCGCTAATTATATGAAATCTAAAAAAGAATGATACAGATAAATTATGACGAGGTGACTAGGAGAAGCTCTAAAGCAAGAAATTTCCTATTCCCCCAGCCCCTTATTGCCCTATTCCTCACCTCAATCATTCGTAGCCAGCATTAAAGTATAGCGGTTCTTGTAGCTGTAAGGTACACCTCAATCAACCATTAACTATCAACTATCAGCAGAAACCCAGGTCGGGACTGTACCGCATTAAAATTAGAACTGCTATATTTCATATTAGATTACAATTTTCGCGATGAATAGAGGAATAGGGAAATAGAGAAAGAAGAGATATAGACTTTTATAATTTACTTGAAGATTAACTATGATTTCAAGTAAAATTGAAGATTTAAAAATATTTTTAAAAACTTTATAGTTGTATTTTTTGCGTGTTATTGTTAATATTTTATCAAAGAAAAATCTTGTTGGTAATTATTCAGTGAACTAAATCCTAAATTATTTCATTTCTAGGAATTGCCATTTTTTATATATATATTTCTATTAAAAGTAAGCAAAGATGAAATTAAAGAAAATAAACATTGCCCCCACAAAAGCAGAACACAAGATAATTTCACCTTCTGTGAATTTGAGAGTACCTTGCGAATTCGATTCTGAGACTGCTTGGGAATTAGCAAACTTAAATCGTATTGCCTACAGAGATTACGAACTTTATGATGATTGGTTTAATGAGAAAAACAAAATTAAAGATTTTGTGAATAAGGGAGAGGTAATATATACTCCTAAAGAAATTAGCCAAAAAAGAATTGATGAGTATTATATTCCTGTTCGAGATAATCAGGTAGATACTAAGTCTGAAGATAAAGAGATTATTGAGCGCGATCCTGCTCAACTTAATAAGTATGAAATTCTTGCTACTTATGATTATTTAACTTATTGGTTTCTCATACCTGAAGTAGTTCGTTTTGGATTTATAGCTCAAAAAGAAAGTAAGAATGGCGAATCTCCTATTTTGGTTGTATTTCGAGGAACTCGTGAAGCTGAAGAATGGTTTAATAATTTTCAATTTAAACAAATTAAATTTCTTAGTGGAATTTCAAGCGAAACCAATAGGCAAGGAAACAAAACAATAAACCTAGGCTTCAATAAAATGTATACTGATCACCGCCCAGGTATTTTTATGTCAGTTAAACTCTTAAATTGGCTTTCTAGAAGGCTTGATGAGCTTGCTAGAAATATCAGCAAACGTATTTTTTTCCAAAAACATCAAAAACATACTTCATCAATTAAAATTTTTTCGCAAGCCTATCAACATATTGGCGAGCCGATATATTTTACGCATCAAGCAGGAGCAATTTCAAGCAACCATAATATGACAGTCACCTATTGTGAAGCTTTACACAATATTGTTCCTTGTTGCGATCGCCA
>JBCDDK010000033.1:0-59915 GCA_039180345.1 Cyanobacteria bacterium P01_G01_bin.39
TTTAGATTTATGCAGTCTTGAGGGCGATTCAATTCAACTCGCTCTACCAGTCTTCCTGGTGCTATTAGCGCAGTGGAACCACTTCGATTCCATCCCGAACTCGATTGTGAAATGCTGTTGCGGCGAAGATACTTGGGGGGTTGCCCCCCGGGAAAATAGCTCAGTGCCAGGTTCTTTTTTCTTCTCTTCAATCAATTTTTTGGTCTTTTTCTACCCTCCACGTTGTGTGTTCTTTGGACTCATCTTTTTCCTTCAATCAAGATGGGTTTTTTATAAAAGTTCAAGAATAAAAATTTTGATCGTCGCTTACAATATATGGTACTCACCAAAAATATTGTTTCGTTATGACTGTAAGTGGCGATCACCTGAAATTAATTCAATTTCACAATTCTCAAATTGGTAAAAAAATCATTACAGGTTTGACGGGACTAGGTCTATCTTTGTTCGTTCTGTTCCACATGGCAGGAAACCTTGCTTTACTTACTAGCAGCAAGAGATATAATCAGCTAGCACATTATATTGATAGTTTAGGCATCATACTCTACATAGTCGAGTTTACACTATTGGGATTGGCGATATTCCATGTGATAGTTGGAATTTCGATCAGACTCAATATCTTGCAGGCTAGACCGATTGGCTACAGTCAGCTTAAAAGCGCAGGAGAACCCAGTAAACAGTCCATTAGTTCTCGCAGCATGCTAATCACTGGTAGCGTGTTGCTGGGATTTTTAGTTTGGCATCTGGCAACTTTTAAATTTGGCAGCTACTATTCCACAACAATTGATGGGGTGGAGATGCGAGATCTATCAAGCTTAGTGATAGAAAAATTTAAAAACCCCATCTACGCTTTCGGCTATGCAGGAGTCGTAATTATGCTGGCTTTCCACTTACGTCACGGTATTTGGAGTGCATGGCAATCAATTGGGATACTTAACTCGAAAACAAGTCCCCCAGTTTATGCGATCGCTTTGATTTTCGCTATTTTAATAGCTATCGGTTTTATAATCTTGCCTTTATCAATTTATTTTGGATTACTAAACTAACTTATATTTGAACCGCGATAGCGCATTTTACTTTTCATTTCATTAAATCTGGCAAGTAGCATTACCACCTTGAACCAAAGGAAAATCAATTCTTGAATTTTGTTGAACGTTATGAGGCGGCTGGAATAGCGAAGGATTCAATATCACCAGCAAATATTGCTGCAATCGTACAAAAAGCCAATGTAGTTTTTACTAGTAACTCAAATCGCACAATTGATTCAGCTACAATTCTTCAGCCTCAAGTTAAACCAATCAATAGCGCAATTTTTCGACAAATAGACTGTTGGCGAGCTTTTTCTACCAATATCGAAATTTCGGCTCTCAGTTGGGGAATTCTTGGTCAAATATTATGGAGATTAAAAATTCCTCCCATTGCCGAATCACCAAATGCAGTTAAACAAAGAGCCAAGCAAGCAGCAGAGCTATTAATACAAAACAATCAACCTTATAGTTCGATTGTTTTAGTCGCTCATGGAGGGATTAATTCTTTTATCGCTAAAGAATTAATCCTTTTAGGATGGCAAGATTCTCGAAATATTAATGGTCAGCATTGGGGATGTACAAAATATTCATTGCCTAATTCGTATTTTGGCAATCAACGCAAGGTGGGACAAAAAGCTACATGCGGCTAAAGCCTTTTTTGCGTTCCAAAGTTAATTGCATCGCTCCATTTTCTTCGCTTGTGGCTAACCTTACAAAATTAATATCACATAAAAAACAAAAATTGGCTGTTTATCTGTATAGATAAACAGCCAATCTAAAAATACATAATGAAAGTATATCTTTATTAAATATTTATTAAGTCAGACTAATTGGTTATTTCTTACCGATGCTGCGAGCCATGTTACGGAACAAATCCATACTATTGCCTTGAGGACGCTTTTTCGGAGTACTTTTTACTGCCTCAAAGCTAGTATTATTTTCAATTGGTTGAACCGAAGGAAAACTCGAACTATTTTCGCTAACTTCGTTGTTGAAGCTATCGATGTTTCTCCCATTAGAAGAAGATATTTCTTTTTCCACTGCAAAACCATTAGGGTTTTTTAAAGTTTTAGGGAAAGTATGCCTCACTCTAACAGGCTTTCTCATGTAATTAATGTCACCTAAAGTCTGAGCATCGTCTGCACTGAGGAAAAAATCTTTATTTGCCATTTTCTTAATTTCTATTAAATAAATTGAGTTTTGATTTTATTATTTTGAGAGAATCGCTATAGTCTTAAAGATGCTTTAATTTAGATTATCGTGGTTAATTACTATTACTTGTGACTATGTATAGTAATTTTGAAAGCTCGATTGTTGCTCCAACGCCACCACAAAGTAAACTAAACTCCTCTCAAAATAGATCATTTCTTATCAGTAATTTTATTGACTTTTTTAGCAAAAGAATTGCTTTTCAAGGCAAAGTGTTGCAAAACTAAATATTTTCGCAATTAAACTTAATCAGCTTTTAGTTTTGTACTAAATTAACGTAGAGGAATGAGTATTTATACTCAAAAATTTATTGGCAAATATAGAGCTATCTCCTTGATATTATGTCATTAATGCTCTCTTTGTTATGATTTACACCGAAGTAAATCAAGGCTAGTCTAAGCCATAATCCAACTTAGAGCCTGCTGCTTCTCTTCTAGCTTAAAGTGCCTCACTTCAATACCAGAAAATAAAGTATTGCCTAATGCTGCTAGACTCTCTAACCAACGGCGATCGCTAACAATAGCTTCTTTCTCAAAATCTGGGAAGTGCTGAAGACTAAATCTAAGATCTGCAAGCAAAGCTTTGAGAGAAATTCCCGACCAATTGTGAATCTCAGCATATATTCTTAGTTTCTTTCCAGACTTGAATTTAGTTTCAATTAGTTGCACTATAGATTTAATATCTTCTGTATCGATCCAGCCATCAATATCCAAACCAATGATGTTATCGTGCTGGTGAGGAATCAGTGTAATAGTCATTTGTGTCTCCTGTGGAAGTAAAATTCGCAAAATATTAGTTGTAAGCTGTCAGTTGTGGAATCTTTTGAGAAATGTTCTGTTGCTCAATTGGAGTCTGTGCCAACAAGATTGAACAAGGAGCATGATGAACCACATAATTACTAACGCTGCCGAGAAAAAGCTGATCTAAGCCAGAATGCCCTCGTCGCCCGATCACAATCAGATCGGCATAGCAAGAATAAGCAAACTCACAGATCGTTGAACCAGGATGCCCCATAATCTGACTATATTCGGTCTGAATGCCATTGGAGATCGCTTTTCGAGCATAAGAGCGAAGTAGTTGAATGCCTCTATGTTTAAAATCTGCCCATTCTCGGTCAAATACCTCATGAGCAGGATGCACGATCTTGGAAGAAAAATGAATAGAGCGATTTTGGGAGTGTAAAAGATATGATGACATTAAAGGACTGTCTGCTGCTTCAACCTCTAGAACGTATATTAAGAGCAAATTTGCCTGGTTAGCTTGAGCAATAAATAAAGCCTGCTCAAATACCTGTTGGCTAGCTGGGGAATGGTCTATTGCCACTAAAATTGTATTGAACATTAAACAGAACCTCATAATGTTTGCAAGTGGGGCATAAACGAGCCGATGTCGGTAAAATTATCTTTAATAGGGAAGGGTTTCTGCTCGGTTATCTAATATATGCTCTGCCTAAGAAAATGCTGGCTCTGATGCAGAATCAAGAAGCTGACGGACGATAAAAACAGAACAGCTTGCATGATGGGTTACGTAATTACTAACGCTACCAAAAAACATTTCCTTAAGACCCTTTAATCCTCTGCTACCTACGACAATTAAATCTGCTGACCAGTTATGTGCTATCTCACAAATTATTTGTTTAGGATTACCTGCTAATTGAGTGAATTCAAGCTGAATTCCTTTCTTTTCTGCTTTTCTGCTTAGATGTCTGAGAAATTCAAGTCCATGGCGTTCATATCTAATAAATTCTCTTTGATATAATTCATAATCTCGGGGCTGTACCAGAGGATAATAAGTAAAATTAGGGGCAATGGGATGCTCTGGTTCGGTAGGTGTGAGAATGTGCAGTAACATTAATTTGGCATCAGTAGCTTGAGCTAAAGATATTGCATGTTCAAAAACTGACTGAGAACCTTGAGAGCGATCTACTGCTACCAAAATTTTATTAATCATTTTATTCCTCTATCTCATGGCACTTACTAAGAATTAGTCATGTTTTAGGATTAATATTATTGGGATTAATATTAATAGTCCTGTTGTAATTAACTAATTTGAGGAACTTGTGAAGATGTTGGTGGCTTTGAGTTTAGTAATATCCCTCTTTTTTAACTAAGGGAATTTTGAACGAGAATAGGTTAATAGAGCCTACGAAAAATTAACGTTTAACCTCAAAGTCATAAAAGAGAGAATATAGCAGCAGAAATGTGGGTTGGTATTTGATCAGACGATTACTTCTGTGTAATTTAATACACTTTGTCCTAACCTCGAACCCGAACCAAAAATAAATAAATTCCCGAATTTTTCAGCACTTATCTAAGCAGCCATACAATACTACTAGGTAATATCAGATTTTAAGCCATTAATCCCCCTGCCAAGATGAATGAACATTGCATGATTCCTGTGATTAAAACTATCAAGGACTATCAGGCTTATCGCATTAGTCCGAGCGATCGCAATCGCCTAGCGATCATCTTCGATCCCAGCAGTGCCGATGATTCCTTGACTGTCTGTGTGGAAATTTTTGAAGTGGGTAGCGCTACTCCTGCACATCGACATAATTTTGCGGTGGAAATGTTTTTTATCCTCAGAGGAGAAGGAATAGCTGTCTGCGATGGTAAAGAGATTCCTCTTCGTAGTGGGGATAGCGTTTTAATGCCTAAGAAAGGAACTCATTATCTGCAAAATACAGGCAAGGAGCGTTTATATGCTTTATGCATGATGGTACCCAACGAGGATTTTTCAGAGTTAATTCGCAGTGGAGTACCTGCAACTCTGGACGAACAAGATTTAGCAGTATTGTCTCGGATTAACTAATCATATGACCAAAACTACTCCAGATGTGAGCGCCTCGTCCACGATTTATCGCTTTAGGCTACAAGATTTTCTTTTGGGAGTCCAAATGCTGTTTGTGGCTTTTGGAGCTTTAGTGTTAGTTCCTATTTTGGCGGGATTAAATCCTAATGTGGCGTTATTCACCTCGGGATTAGGTACTTTGTGTTTTCAATGGGTTACAGGGGGCAAAGTTCCTGTATATTTGGCATCTTCTTTTGCTTTTATTGCACCCATCACCTTGGGTATCGAAAAATATGGTCTGGCAGCGACGCTATCGGGAGTGGCAGCGGCAGGAGTCGTATATTTGCTCTTGAGTCTAATTGTCTTTTGGGGTGGTTCAGCTATTATTACTAGAGTCTTACCTACTGTAGTCACAGGACCGGTGATTATGGTGATTGGACTAGGTTTAGCGCCTACCGCAGTGGAAATGGCAACGGTAGCAGGGGCAAGCTATCGGGAGGCGACTGCTATTGGAGTGGCAACGGTAGCTTTATTGGTAACTATGTTAACGGCAATTGTGGCTAGAGGATTTATGCGCTTAATTCCGATTTTAGTAGGTATTACTGCGGGCTATTTGATCTCATTACCCTTGGGCTTAGTTGATTTTACTCCCGTTGCTCAAGCACCCTGGCTGGCAATTCCTAGCTTCACCGCCCCCAGTTTTCATTTACCAGCGGTTTTATTTATCTTACCTGTGGCGATCGCTCCTGCTATTGAACACATTGGTGACGTGTTGGCTATCGGTTCGGTGACGGGCAACGACTATCTGCGAGATCCAGGAATACATCGAACTTTATTGGGAGACGGTATTGCTACTACCTTAGCAGCTTTTCTTGGTGGTCCTCCTAACACTACCTATTCTGAAGTTACAGGTGCCGTAGCTCTTACCAGAACCTTTAATCCAGGAATTATGACCTGGGCAGCGATCGCCGCTATTTTACTTTCATTTTGTGGCAAGGTGGGAGCAATCTTACAAACTATCCCCGTGCCTGTAATGGGAGGCATTTTAATAGTGCTGTTTGGCACCGTGGTTATTGTCGGCATGAACAGCATGCTGCAAACAGGGGAAGATCTCTTACAACCTCGTAACATTGCCATTGTCGGCGCAATTTTGATGTTGGGAGTAGGGGGGATGAGCCTCAAAGCAGGTGCTTTTGCCCTAGAAGGTATTGGGCTATCTAGCATTATTGGCGTGTTATTAAATCTATTACTACCTCACGCTGCATCTTCAGAAGAGTTTGATGATTAATTACGCTTGGTGTGCATTAGCTTCGTTGAAAAGTCATTGGTTGGTAGCTTTTAGCTTTTAAAAGTCCTCGGAGAAGATAGTTATTTGAACCTTAATTTTTTACGTAATTGCATAATTTAAAAGCTATTTTGTTCGTCATTTTAATTTACTCTAGGCGTTAATTATCTGTTGATCCTTTATTATTTACTGACGTTACGCAAAATCACGAACAATCAATAGTTTGAATGAGGTATGAAAAAAATATTAATTAACCCTTTAACCCTTTACCTTTAACCAGTCTAAACAGATAAATTAGTGCGTAACATCAGTTATTTAGGATTATCGTCCTGGTTATCCTGAAGTAACAAAGAAGTCTGGGTAAAATTATGACTGTCAATTCTTCTGGCGACTCGTGCGGGGATAGCATAGTCATACATGATATGAGCCTGACCCACTAAAGTTGCTATTTGACTTTGGGGATGATTCTGCCAATAAAAAGCGATCGCCTCTGCCATAGTTTCGTCCCATAATACCTGTGCCGCAAAGAAATTATCGGCATCTGTGCTATTTCCTGCTTGATCCCCAAAGTGTTGCTGATAGATTTCATTTAAGCGTTGTCGATATAACTCATTATCTAACTTGATCTCCGATAGCGGTGGGATATAGCGAAAATCACTTCCTGCAAGACTTTCAATGCCAGATTCTGCTACTTTACGGGTGATTTCTGTGGGGGTGTTAAGGGCAATCAAAGGTATGTGTTGCTCTTTGGCAAAACGGAGGATGGGGGCATAGAATTCCCAGTCAAAACCCCAGCGTGTTTCGTATTCAGTTTGCTCTTTTAGTTGCTGTTCACTAATTACCCCTGCAAGATAGCGGTCTAAAAAGCCTTGGAAAGGACGCTGAAACATCTCAAAAGCGATCGCTAGTTGGTAATCTGAGTTGCGATCGTTGTGTTGGAGTTGAGTAATGATTGCTAACTGTTGTTGATGAATATTGGCGCTATCGTGATTTTCCCCTAGATAAATAACATCGTCTTGCTGGATATTACTAATATTTGGGGTGTTTTGGGTGATAGTAATCGTTGTGGCAACTACAGGAGACGGAATCATTAACCATGCTGCCAATAGTATTCCAGTCAGCAAGACCGTGGGTGAAAATCTAAAGTGCATTCGTTAGGGGCAAATAAATGGTATTAGTTTTATGAACGCGAAAAGTCTGTATAAAACTCCTGTCAGTAATATATTATGTCTGTTTCTGATACTTCTTCCGCTGTTGATAGCAAAACTCAATTGTCAGATTTGTCTCTTTCTTTGAATCATCAGCGACTGGCTCAAATGTTGATTCAAACTGAGAATATTCTAATTATCCAAGATCTTGATGGAGTGTGCATGGGTTTGGTCAAAGATCCGCTGACACGAGTCATGGAAACTAAATATATTCACGCAGTAAAGGCTTTAGGCGAACACTTTTTTGTGCTGACTAACGGTGAACATATCGGTCAGCGTGGGGTAAACGGAATTATAGAAAGAACTCTAGGCGGCAAAGATATAGCAAAACAAGGTTTATATTTGCCAGGTTTAGCTGGAGGTGGGGTACAGTGGCAAGACTGTTATGGTAATGTTTCTCATCCTGGTGTAAGTGAGGCGGAGATGGAGTTTCTTGAAGCAGTCCCCCTCAAGGTGGCAGATTTTCTCAAACAATTAGGTCAAAAGCCGAAATATAACTTAGATCAGGAGCAATTAGCCGCAGATATCCAGGCTACAGTCTTGGACAATAAAGTTTCTCCTACTGCAAACCTGAATGTCTTTCACGAAAAGTTGAAGGATCAGCCTGGACTATATGCCGAGTTCCAACAAGAAATCAAAGAGTTTGTCGAAGGTCTACTGGAAGAGTCGCGGCAGCAGGGCTTATCAGATTCTTTTTTCATCCACTATGCCCCCAATCTCGGTAGGGATGAACAAGGATTAGAAATTATGCAGCCAGCCCGAGATCAAGATTCGGGAACAACAGACTTTCAGTTTATGTTGCGTGGTGCAATTAAAGAAGTAGGAGTATTAGTCATCCTCAATCATTATTATTATCTCAAGACGGGAACTTATCCTTTGGGGTCGGACTTTAACGCCAGGGAAGCCCCCCACAAGCAGCAAGATTTACTCCAGCTAGTTAAAGATAACCTTGATCCTAAGATCATGCCTAATATCGTCGGAGTGGGGGATACGGTCACTAGTAAGGCAGTTGAGCAAGATGGTCAAATTCAATTTAAACGTGGAGGAAGCGATCGCGGATTTTTAGAACTAGTTCAAGCTTTAGGTAAAGATTTTGAAACCAATAACGTGGTTGTCTATGTCGATAGTAGTGGTGGAGAAGTCAAAAACCGTCAGGCAATAGAACTTGATCAAAGCGATCCGCAAAATATTAAGGTGATCAGAGGACCTGGTGACTCCAGAGATACCACTGATCCTCTGACTCTTAACTTTGTGTTTCCCGCAGGACATCTACAGTATGTAGACTTTTTCTGTCAGATGGCAAAATCTCGTTCATAAGTCAAGCAAGGTGGGCATTGCCCACCTTACAGCTAGAGCCAAGCCATCTATGCCAAGACAAAATCTACTTCATCGGCACCGCTAGTCTCTCCTTGTCCACTCACTAGCTTTTCGCCATTTACTTCAACAGCAAAGTCAGTATCATCTAAATTGAGATTGTAGTCAGTGGCATCACCTGTATAACCGACGCTGGCTACCATTTTACGACCCGCATCAGTATACTTAAACGCCATCATTTGATTCTTGTCTTTTTCATTGTCTCTCGCCCAGATAACCATATATTGATCATCCTGATATTCAAAGACCTTCGGCGCACGAGTAGGAACATAGCGCCCAGGATTACCAAAGCTTTTATCTAAAAAATCCTGCACTGAACTTGGTTCGACAGTGGCATAAGCAACTTCGTCAGCCGCTACAACCTCAGCATCACCCTCATTTTCTGCTACCACTTCTTCTTTATCTCGGTTACGTAGATAATCCACTGCTTTTTTAGTACCAATCGCACCGACAGCAGCGACTCCAGCACCTAGCAAAATATTACGTAGCTTGCTCATTGTTGACTCCGAAATTAAGGACTATCTAAGTTAAACAATATTTCTGGACATTTATCGCTAGATTTGACTATTTTTTAAGAGTTGCCACCTTCCTGAGTATTTATAGCTAGATATGAGAAATAATTTTTACCAATTAAAATCCGCAATTTTATTGACTATTAGCATTACTTATGTGTAAAATAATACTTAAAGATAATTAATTTTTGGTTACTTTCCTTAACCAACAGCCAAGGATAGCTAGCCTCAAGCAATTATTAACATCATTAAATAATTATTGATTAATAGGAGACAGCACCACCGTGGGAGACAAAGATTTTTTCTTGAGTCCTGATGACGCAATGACTATGGGCGACATCAACTATATGAGAAAAACCAAAAGAACTAGAAGAACTTTTCCCAAAACTTTAGCCAATAAGGATGGGTTTGCGATTGAGAATGAAGTTTCTTCCATTGAAGATAGATCAAACGTTTATCAAAACAGCAATACGAACCAAAATACTACCGTAAACACTGTTTTCAATCCTACACCTAGCACTCAGGCACAACCTGGAATTACAGGGGGGTCAGCAGTATCTCAAACTGCTCCTGTCCAGCCTGCTCCGACTCAGCCTGCGGCACCAGCACCAAGCTTTGAGGCACCTAAGCCCTCAACAGAGAAGCGTCGTCCCTCAGACGATAGCATGGACATGTTCCGCAATATGGCTAAAAATATGCGCGGTAGAAGGTAATATTCGAGACTTAAGTAAAAAATAAAACAAAAGAATTGATCTGAGGTGAATTCTTAAAGTTCACGAAGTCAATATTAATTAGGACTCAATGCCTTAATTAATATTGATTTTTTTTTGAATTTATGGGTGATCTTGTAATTAGGCAATATACGATATGCAAACACAGTAAAATAAAGCTTGCATAATCTAAACTGTCAACTAAGGAGCAAAGAATCAATGGCTAATACGCAAACTAGAAAAGCGGATCATCTGCGTATTTGTCTGGAAGACGACGTGCAGTTTCTTAATTTGACTAATGGACTTGATAAATACCGCTTCGGGCACTCCTGTTTGCCAGAGCTAAACTTTAGCGAGATTGATCTTAAAACCCGTTTTTTAGGCAAAAACTTGAATGCTCCTTTGTTGATCTCTTCGATGACGGGAGGAACCGAACAAGCAAAACTAATCAACTGTCGATTAGCTGTGGCAGCGCAAAAACATGGTTTAGCTATGGGTGTCGGTTCTCAACGAATTGCCATAGAAAATCCTGATGTGGCGCATACATTTGCTATAAGATCCCACGCCCCCAATGCGATGTTGTTTGCTAATTTGGGAGCAGTACAGCTTAACTATACTTATGGCTTAGAGCAGTGTTTAAAAGTGGTAAAAATCTTAGAGGCTGATGCTTTGATCCTGCATCTTAATCCGCTGCAAGAATGTATCCAGCCTAGTGGTGACACTAAGTTTAAAGGTCTACTCGGCAAAATTAAACAGCTATGTCAGCAAATTGAGGTTCCTGTCATTGCCAAAGAGGTTGGGAACGGTATTTCGGTAAACATGGCGACCAAGTTGATCGATGCAGGAGTAGATGTGATTGATGTTGCTGGCGCAGGGGGAACATCCTGGGCAAAGGTAGAAAGCGAAAGAGCCGAGAATAATCTACAGCGTAGACTGGGCAAAACTTTTGCCGATTGGGGCATTGCCACCGCCGACTGTGTTGTCCAAATTAGAGAACAGTATCCCTCACTCCCTTTAATCGCTTCAGGAGGATTGCGGAATGGTATGGAAGCAGCAAAAGCGATCGCTCTAGGGGCAGATATTGCTGGTCTGGCTTTTCCATTCTTGCAGGCAGCATCGGAGTCTGAGGCAGCCCTGGATGAGTTAATCGAATTGTTGGTTGCCGAGATAAAAACTGTGCTTTTTTGTACAGGTAATGCTAATTTATCTGAGTTACAGCGATCGCAGTCTTTACTCAAGATCAATTAGTAATTTCAATCTGGCGGCTAGCCATCGCTTCAAGAAACAACTCGGTTGATAAGGCTTGTTCTACGGGATAAATTCCTGGCTGTTGCAACTTTCCTTCTAAAATCAATTGTGCGATCGCTCCTGTTCCTGCACCTGCGGCGATCGCTGTATCTTGATGTACCATAGTACTGCAATAGGTGTGGGGTTGACCTGCTTTAGTGCCCGTAATTTCAGCCCGCATTGCTACTCCCGTACCGCTGAAGTGATCTGTAACCTTGGTCATAGCGTAGCTGACCTGGGAGAAAAATTCGATACCTTTGGGACTTGTGACCCAAGCTTCAGGAAAAATATGAGCGGTAATCCAGGTCAAATGATTATACCAATCGGGGATCGAGCCAAACTTGGTAATTACAGTATCAACGGGAAAGGAGTCAGTAAAGGTAAAAGTTTCTGGTACATCAAACCAGTACACTCCAGTCTTGCCATAAGGTGCGGGAAATTCAACTACTTCCCTTTCAGTGTAGGGTAGAATCTCCTGCCATTGTCCATCAATCCAGGCAGCAAACTTATTTCTTAAACCGAGAAAAGTAGTCCGCATCACAGTCAACCCCGCACCACCAGAACCCGCCACAACATAGCTAAGATGAATCTTGTGCGGCTGATCCAACTGTTCAACTCCCTGCTTGACCATACTATTAGAAATACCAGGAAAGATCCCCGTATTTAAAATAGCTGTTACCCCTTGAGCGATCGCCTGATCGTGATATTTAATCACTCGTTGGTAAAATGAACGATGATCACTCACGTCAATGTAGTCTATTCCAAGATCAATACAGCTTGCTAAAACTCTGCCATCTCGATGATGAAATGGACCTGCACAATGGACAACCAGATCTTGATTAGCGATCGCTTGCTGTAGCTGTTGGCGATCATCTAAGTTTAAAACTAGAAACTGGCAGGGTTGTGTTAAGAGCTGTTTTGCTGCTTGAGGTTTACGAGAGGTAATGGTAACTTCAGCGGCAGTATGCTTAATAATATCTTTTGCCACACTATAGCCAATTCTGCCACAGCCTCCAATTACTAATACTCGCTTAGTCATCTAAAAATCCCCTCAATTTGGATTCATGATATCAAAACTAAGCGTTGGTGATTAGCTAATCTTATACGGCTATGACCACGCTGCTGTTGTCATAGCTTCTTTGACTTGATAGGTCAGAATATAGTCATGTCTTTATAGAAACCGTATACATATAGTTTTAAAATTGAGCAGCGTTATAAGTATTGTTTATTCTAACCCAATTCCTAATCCCCTAGTCCCCTAGTCACCCAACACGATAACAAGCCAGAACAAGGAAATTACTGGAAACGACAATCAGCTAGCTTTGACAATTAGGGCAAAAATGCGAAGATCGCCCGCCTAATTTGATCTTGGCAATAGGTGTACCACAAACGTGGCAAGGTTGATCTTTCCTACCATAAACTAAAGCTGCATCGCCATAATTGCCGCTAACTCCTAACAGATCGAGAAAATCACTAAAGGTAGTGCCACCTTTATCGATTGAAGTTTGCAATACCTCGATAATTGCCTGGTGCAGTCGCTCAATTTGCTGAGGTTTCAAATCCATTGCTAGTGTATCGGGTAAAATCCCGCTTTTAAATAAAGCTTCATCAGCATAGATATTGCCAATACCAGCCACGATATTCTGATCTAACAAAAGAGTTTTAATATGGCGGCGACGAGTACTCATTTTTTGAGCAAAATACTCAACTGAAAACTGATCAGCAAAGGGTTCTGGTCCCAGTTTCTGTAATCCAGTAATTACTGACTCTAGCTGCATCTGTGGAGGAACATACCAAAATTTACCAAAGGTACGAGTATCAACAAAACGTAACTCATGGTTGTCAGCAAACCAGAGTCGGATTCGCGTATGTTTTTGTAATGGAGAATCCTGACTCACCCAAAGTAGCTGTCCCGTCATCCGCAGATGCACCCCCAACCATCCCGCAGGTTGTTTGTTCCCCAACTCTGCCAACAAATATTTACCTCGCCGATGCCAACTAGCGATCGCAACACCTGTAATCCCCTGCCAGAATTGCTCAATATCCTCTGGATAAGCAAGAGTCCGAGGTAGCAACACTTCTCCGCCTTTAATTGGCTGTTCTCGGGTCAGGTTATTTAATCCGCGTCGGACAGTTTCAACTTCTGGTAATTCGGGCAAGGTATTCTCATCATAAAATTTCAGCTTAAATTAGTTTACCAGGATCTATAGTCGTACAAAGTTTTGTTATGACCACTCTATTTGATTATTCGCAGCTAGTAAGTAGTGGCGTGTCAAGCTTAAAGTAGTGCAATAAATCGAAGAAAAAAAAGATCAATCATCTGTGTTCATCTGTGGACTTTTTCTAATACCTCAAATTAGTCTTGACACATCAGTAGCAAGCAAAAAACACCTTAACTCGATCTTGCCTAGTTATACCTCCGCCGCAAAACTTTGGGTCGGAAAAAACTCAAATGGTCCAGCAACCGATCCCCAGATTAATTCATCGCTTTCGGGATCACGTCCGCGATCATAACTAACTAACTTGTTGTCAGTAATTTCAAAACTATTATCTAAATAAGTGATCTTGCCGTTACGCTCAACAATACAGGCTTTACCAGGTTTAATCTGCCCTTGAAAACATTTTCCTGTCCAAGTCACATTCATATCGCACCCCTCCATTTTTTCAATCAGATCGGCAGTAAGAGTACTTAACACGTCAAGATTACGAGATGCCCCATAAAATTTTTCTTGTTCTTTTACTTTGTAGTTTTCTAACTCAATGCGATCATCTACCAGATTTAATTTAATGATCCGCAAACGATAGGGTTGATTCAGCATAAAATCGTAAGCCTGTTCTAGAAACAAGCTAGTACCCCCCAGTAAATCTTGAGGTAGAGGGCGCATACAAACCCGAATGTGAGCAAAAAAAGGTGGGTTTGCGTAAGCCTGTGCCTGATTACTAAAGTCTGATGCCATCCAGCGGGCAAGGGTTGTTATGTCTTGAGAATGAGTCATCTAATATTGAATACTTAATTGTTTGCTACGAATATGTGGTCAGGGGGATTAGGGAGAATACTAATCTGGATCGTTTTTTCATTCTTTTTATTACTGTTCTGATTTTATATTGACGAGAGTTGACGATTATCTATGACTCTCAATTAAGAACTAAAGTTTACGAAGCTATCCCCCTCAGGTGCCAAAAGCGCAGTATCTCTTAAATAGTCTTGCTTCATGATAAACCTAGGGCAGTTGATTATTAGCAAAATTTATAGATCAAAAATTTCGCATAAGTAAATTTGCAGTATCTCTAGAGGCTATAGGTTGTTTAGGTTTCCCGATTTTCTACTCAACAAAAATTAACAAATGCAATCTTTGATACTAAAAAACGTCTCAATCTTTCTTTTTATTTGTTAGGGTATGCAAAGTCATAAAAACTCTGTAAAAACTTTGTAAGTATATTTAGGTTTTCAAACAATGTCATTACAAGCAAGTCAATTTTAAAGCGTTTCAAACATAACTATTGTCTTACCAAATAGTTAACATTTTAATTGCTATCAAAGTGCATACAGAAATAAATCGGTTCATATATAAAAATACCGATATTACTAGCTTATTGATAGTAATTAATCATTAAAATCAGATTTTGCTTGTTGGTATTAATAATTAATCAGGCTTTTTTGGAGAAAAATCAACTAATTTCTACCTTAAAAAAGCCCCAAAGTTTGCCGTGAGCCAACAGCAAGGTAAGTTACCAGTTCGTCATTATTGTCAACGATCAAATTGAGGTTGAGTTCTATGAATATCAAAGGAAAAACAGCACTAATTACTGGAGCATCTCGCGGTATTGGAAGAGCGATCGCCTTAGAATTAGCTCATCAAGGGATTCAACATTTACTGTTAGTAGCTAGGGATCGCCAAAGACTGTCAGATGTGGCGACAGAAATTACCAATCTGGGAGTCAAGGTAACAACTTTGTCTGTAGATCTGACTAAAACATCTTCAATTAATATTGCGATCGCCCATGCCTGGCGCATCCATCGACCAATTCATTTACTAGTAAATTGTGCAGGAATAGCTCACCAAGCACCATTTCTAGAAACTCAGTTACCAAAAGTTGAAGAAGAAATATCGATTAACTTATTAGGGATGATGACCATTACTCGCCTAATGGCAAAACGGATGGCAAGTCAAAAAGAAGGCACTATCGTTAATGTCTCTAGTCTTATGGGGAAAGTTGCTGCGCCTACTATGTCTACCTATTCCGCAACTAAATTTGCCATTATCGGTTTTACTCAGGCTTTGCGTAGTGAATTGGCTGACCACAACATTAAGGTTGTGGCATTGTTACCAACCTTAACCGATACTGACATGGCCAGAGATTTAAAACTATTTCGCTGGGTGATGCCCATGACTCCCGAGAAAGTAGCCCAAAGTTTAGTTACAGGACTATATAAAAACTCAGGAGAAATTTTGGTCGGTTGGCAAAGTTATCTTGCTGTCTGGTTTCAGCGTATTTTTCCTCAATTGATGCAAAGGATTTTGATGATTGCTGCACCAACTGTATAATTGATCGACTGTCCTGTAAGATTATAAATGTATGTAGTAATCGTACCATTACCGTTTGTTTCCTTAATTAACTCTCCAGTTAAAGAATGGTAATCATAGTCAACAATAAGATTTCCACTACCGTCAGTTAACTTGTCTAATTTGCTCAGACTACCGTAGCTGTAGTTAGCTATATAAATAACTCTAGGTAAATACTGTCCAGTGGCATCGTAATTGTAGGTATTAAAAAATTACACAAAAAATGATCGATCAAGTGATGGGGGTAGATTTAGGTGGAACAGCAATCAAGCTGGGTATATTTCTTCCAGATGGGACATGTCTCAAGGCGATTACCATCCCTACACCGCAGCCAGCCGAACCAAAACCAGTTGTTAAAGCGATCGCTCAAGGTGTAAAACAGCTTAATTTAGATTATACTTGTGGTGCGATTGGGATTGGATTGCCTGGACCTACTGATACTCTACGTCGGATTGCCAAAAAGTCAATTAATCTTATTGGGTGGGATGATGTTCCTGTGGCGGACTGGCTAGAAGCAGAAACTAGTCTACCTACCGTATTAGAAAATGATGCTAACTGTGCCGCGATGGGAGAAGCTTGGTTGGGTGCAGGAAAGGCATATAGAAATTTTATTTTGTTAACTTTGGGTACGGGAGTAGGTGGTGGTATCTTTCTAGATGGCAAATTATTTACTGGACACGATGGTGCAGCAGGAGAATTAGGTTTGATTACTCTTCATCCTGATGGTTATCCTTGTCGCAGTGGTAATCAAGGTTCCCTAGAACAGTATGCTTCCATTAATTCAGTTCGTCGTCGTACAGCAAAAGAACCAGCTGAAATGGGTAAATTAGCTCAAGCAGGAGATCCAGCCGCTTTAAAATTCTGGCAGGATTATGGCAGGACTTTGGGTGCAGGATTGACCAGTTTAGTTTATGTATTAACTCCTGAAGCAATAATTATCGGTGGCGGGATTAGTGCCAGTTCTCAGTTTTTTTTACCTAGTACCTTGGCTGAAATCAACAGGAGAGTCGTATCTCCTTCTCGTCATGGTTTGCAATTACTCACTGCTAAATTAGGCAACAAGGCAGGTATGTTGGGCGCCGCTAAATTAGTCTGGAATCAAATTGAAGCTAGAAGATTATAAACGGAATCGTCTTAGTAAACGCTTATTGAGTCTATAAAAATATCACTTTTCCACTAATCTTTAAAATCTTTAAGCCCCAAGGAACATTAAAAGAAGGAGATAAGTATCAAATGAAGATTGAATTAGCATCACCAATTATCACAGAATTAGTAGAAATTGGCTTGAATATCGGATTATGGTCGTTCTAAATAGGAAACATAGGAATGTCTGGTCTTGCTACCACATATGGCACAGGGTCGCACGCAGACAGCGCCGAAGCGACCCTTGCTTGCGGAGAAAGCTGTGCCTTTGTTACTCATTACTTACAGTACAGATCAACCTAAGGTAATTAATTGAAATGACCATAGTATTATGGTGTGTACCCAATTTATCCAACTAAGATCGATTAGGGTGTGATTTAACCTCTTTCGTTGACCGCTTATTCTTAGTAATACGTCAGTGATCTAAGAAATTCCTTGCAAAACCTCAAGCGATTTGGCATAATATAAATCGGCAAGGAAACAGTACAGCTTTTAGACTGTACATACCATAGGTCGGTCTAGCAAATAGACAGGGTTCGGTGAATTTGCGGGTGTAGCTCAGTGGTAGAGCGTCACCTTGCCAAGGTGAATGTCGCGCGTTCGAATCGCGTCACCCGCTTAAATAGGAGTTTTATATAGTGAGTCTTTCAGAGTCTATTGAGACTTCATTAAGTAGAGCTGGTTGATTCGGATACTCATGGATTTGCCTTAAATTTGTTCTAAGCTTCAAAAGCTAGTATTTTTGTTGCTAGGTTATGTAAATATCTAGAGGAAATTTTTTTAGGATAATTCTGAGTAGGTAACTAATTGTTTGGCTGTTTGCTGGGGAACAATAAATCATATATACGATTATTTAATATTTCAGTTCCTAATGATTCAGACTTCGCAAACGGCATTAGAGCAGCTAGACTATGGCTTTTTATTATTAGTTCATCTCATTTGTGCCGACAACCAAATTCATTCTGAAGAGATCCAATATCTTAATGAATTGAGCGATCGCGCAAACATCTCACAACGAACCTTAGACGAGATGAATAAGATTTTGGCACAAGAAGAGCAGCATCTCACTCTTGATTGTATTGCTAAACAAGTTGCTGTGGGCGAACAATCGGAAGTGATGCGACAAATCTTAGCAATTGCCTATGCCGATGGTTATTTTGCACCATCAGAAAAGGAGATGCTTGATCGCCTGGCTAGTATTTGGAATTGGTCTAAAACAGAAATAGAGCGCATTATTGTAGAAGCAGAAAATGCTGGGGATCAAGTAAAAAGAAATAGTACAAGCAATCAAACTGAGTTATCTTTTGCTGCCAAACTATTGAAACACGAGCAGCAGTCAGCTTTATCTCGTGCCGTGATCGATCTTGCTAGTAAAGTTGCGCCAGAAACAATTGGCACAAAAGTGGAACGATTAGAAAGACAAATCTTGTTATCAGGACATGAATATGATGAGGCGATCACACATTGTTCTCAGATCGCCAGAGAAGATTACCGGTATGCAGAAGAGGCTTTTAAGAAAACCGAATCAACTCTTAAGACATTGATTCTCAGCTTAGGAGAGGTAATGTTGAGAATAGAGAATAAGAATACTAAAGCTACTAGTGCTAAAGAAGTTGCGAAACAGTTAGAAGAAAGTAGACAATCTCTCGATACACAGATTATTCGGGAATTAGACAAGGTTAAAGAGTCTTATCAGGCAAAGCAAAGAGCATTAAACTATTTTAGCATTGCTTTTATGGGGAGAACCAAGGCAGGAAAAAGTACTCTACATTCAATTATCACCCAAGAAGGCTGGGAATCGATTGGCGTAGGTAAACAGCGCACGACTCGCTTTAATCGGGTTTATGAGTGGAAAAACATTCGGATTATTGATACTCCTGGTATTGGTGCTGCGGATGCTGGCGGGAGAGATGATGAAGAAGTTGCCAAAAGTATCGTTGATGAAGCAGATGTTATTTGTTATGTAGTTACTAATGATGGCATTCAAGAAAAAGAGTTTGAATTTCTCGAACAGTTAAAAGCAAAAGCAAAGCCGTTGATTATTCTGCTGAATTTAAAATATAATCTACGCGACTCCAGACGTTTACAACACTTCCTTAAAAATCCCAACAAACTATTCGCTAAAGAAGGAAAAAGTGGCATTAGTGGACATATTGATCGTATTCGCCGTCATGTAACTAAAAATTATAATGACTACTTTGATATTGTTCCTGTCATGCTTTTAGCAGCACAATTATCAGGTGAATCAGAACATCAAAAAGATAAAGATAAACTATACAAAGCCAGTCGAATACAAGATTTTCTCGATTCAATTCGCGAATCATTAATCAAATATGGAACAATCAGGCGATCGCAAACTTTTTTGGGTTCTACTGTTGGTGCTATTAAAAAACCCGATGAATGGGTAACTCAGCAAAAACAAGGTTATCGAAATTTCAGTAATACTTTGAAGTCTAAACAAGAAAAGATCTGCAAGGATATCAATAAAGCTCAAAGGGATAACTGTAAATATTTAGAACAGCAAATCGTCGCTATTTTTCAAGAGGTTATTAATTCTATTCCTAGATTTGCCGAAAATAATTGGAAGGCAAATGAGCAGGAGTTAAACAAAGCTTGGAAACAGAACATCAAAGATATTGGATTAGAAAAACGAATTCAATTAAAAATGTAGCTAAAACTATCGCTAAAGTAGATCGAGAATTTGCACACAGCATAGACATTAAGACGAAAACTGCCATCGAACTTAAAAAGTCTTTAGACGAGATGAAACAAGTGTTGCAAGAAGATATTTCAATTGAAAGTAGTCAATAGTATCAATTTTTCAAACTCAAGCAAGTTAATAATATCTAGCTTGTTAATAAACCTCTATGCATAATATTTGAGTAATTAACCATGAATCAAAATCAACAATTTAATGCTGCTGCTGTTACGGAAAAGTTTAATCATGCTTACACCGATTTAAATAATTTTCTCTCAGTAAACGATAATGAAAATTTCAACACAATCAAAAATAAATTAGATCTAGATATCCAAAAATACAAACAAGAAGGTTTGATTAGCGTTGCTTTTATCGGGCAATATAGCGCGGGTAAATCAACAATTATTTCCGCTTTAACAGGGAAAAGAGATATCAAAATCGATGCTGATATTGCTACAGATAAAACTACTAGCTATAGCTGGAATGATATCAAGATAATTGATACTCCTGGGTTATTTACAGATCGAGAAGATCACGACGCTATAACTTATGAAGCAATAGATAAGGCTGACTTATTAGTTTTCTCTCTTACTTATATGCTGTTTGATTCGGTAACAGTTGAGAACTTTAAAAAGCTGGCTTACGAAAAAGGCTATGCCTGGAAAATGATGCTGGTAGTCAATAAAATGTCTGATGAAGCAGGAGAAGAGGAACAAAAAAAAATTAACTATCGCTATAGTTTATCCGAAGCCTTAAAACCATATTCCCTTGATGACTTTCCTGTCTGTTTTATTGATGCTAAAGACTATTGCGATGGTATTGATGAAGACGATGAATTTTTAAGTGAAATTAGTCGCTTTGAAACTTTCATTCGAGAACTAAATCAGTTTGTCGAACGTCGCGGATCTTTAGCAAAGTTAGACACCCCTGTTCGTATAGCTTTAAGTGCAGTTAATGACACACAAGCCGAACTAACTCGTAATTCTGGAGGAGATTCAACCTTTTTTGAAATCCTCAATCAGCTATCACGTAAAGTAAAAAATGAACGCAACCGCGTCAAAATTAAAATTCAAGGTATTGCTTTAAGGTTAGTTGCTGCGATCACTCAAGCAGGAGTAGAATTAGCTAGCTATGTTGGCAAAGTTAGTAGTGAAACTGAATGGGAATACAAACAAAAAATAATTAATCTCGAAGTAGAAAAACACTACGAAAAAGCTGGGAGAGAAATTCAAACTGCCTTTGACACAGCAATAGAAGATATCAAACAAGAAGTAGAAGGAGTATTAGAAGGTAATTTAGCTCAAGCTTACATTGCCTATATCGGAAAATCTTTAGATGCTTCAGTTAATTATCTTCATGAAGGAATTAATGTTGACGTATTAAGGGATCAGTTTACTAAGCTGAGAGATATAGCTGAATTTGCAGGGACAAATATTCTGAAAAATGCCAGTAGAAGTTTTTTGAACACTGCTGGTAAAACAGGTTTTTTGCGAAGTATTGATGTTGCTGGTAGTGGCTTACATCAAACTATTTTAGGTGTAGGAAAAGCTATCGGCTTTAAATTTAAACCTTGGCAAGCTGTAGGCATAGCAAAAAATATTGGTAATTTTACTAAGTTTTTGGGTCCTGTTTTTGCTGTAGCTGCACTGGGTTTAGACTTAGCTGAAGTTGAACAAGAAAGAAAAAGAGAGCAACAGATGGCGGATGCACGTCGGCAAATTACCAGTCAATTTCAAAAGTCAGCTAAAGACTTGGAACATCAGGTAGAGATCCAATTTTATGAATTTGATCAGCAAGTTTATGGTGAAATAGAAACCATGATTGGCGATGCTAGAAAACAAAACGAAGAAGCGATCGCATTATCAAATAAAAGCATGCAAGAGTTAATTGCCATTCGTCAAAGATTTGAAGCTATTTTAACTATAATTAATCCCAAATATTCTTAAAAATCAAAATAAACGTGAGTACGTTAATATAGTTATAAGTTGGTAATAATTATATTTTTGCCAAGGTGAATGTCGCGTGTTCAAATCGCGTCACCCGCTTAAAAAAGCTTAAATTAAATTAAAGCATTCGTTAAGATTTTTCATTTTGCGACTTGAGTAAAATTAGTAGTAGATATTCGGAGAAAGCAGAAGCCGCAAAAGAATAACAGAATTATCTTTGCTGCTTGCGATCAAAGTTAATCTTACATTTAATTTTAGTAATCTGAATCGAGATAAGAGTGCGCTCACACAAGATACAAAAAATAGATCCTAGTAGCGAATATCCTTGTCCCTGTAGAAGAAAAGGCAACCTCAAGCCAATTGTCCTCACAGAAGCTTTGGGCTGCGATCGCTGCCAGCAAATTTTTGTAGTAAAAAAAGATGGTCTGCTCATCGAGCAATTGTCTTCGATTTATCAGAAAAAATCGTGGCGATGGACTGGTCATCGTTGGAAGAATGCATATGCTCGCTGGAGGGGAAGCTATTTATCGATAATACTGCTATTATTGCTCAGCTTAGGTGTACTCTTGGTGGTAATTTTGCCCCTGCTATTGCGCTGGCTTAGTACGCAGAGTATCATTTCCTGGATAGTGGTATTTTTATTTTTGATTATGCTACTATTTCTCTCGCTGTTTGTAGTATATCGGCATTAATAGCAAAGCAATGCAAAGTTCATCAGATCAAATGCTGACCATAGTTCGAGACTCTCATAAAGCTGCGATTAAATTAGCTCAGGTATCTGGAGCAAAAAGGAGGCTGGGGGTACTGGCGTTAGCCGAAGCAATGGAAAGTAGTTTTGATGAAATACTGGAGGCTAATACCCTGGATTTGGAACTCAGTCGTGAGATGGCGATTTCTGAACCGATTGCCGATTGGCTTAAGCTCACTCCAGAAAGACTGGAAATGACTGTTTCGATCTTAAAACAGCTGTCAAACCTTGCTGATCCTGGCAGAAGATTGATTAATGCTCCATATCAATTAGAACCATCCCAAACCTATTGTCAATTTATCCCGTTGGGAACAATTGCTTTAATCTACGAAGCTTTTCCTGAACTAGCAGCGATCGCTGCTGGGATGTGTCTTAAAACAGGAAATAGTCTAATTACTAGAGGATGTAGTGCTGCCAGTAATTCTAATCAGACTATTGCCGCTATTTTACAAAATGCGCTCAAGGGAATCGACTTACCCGCTAATTCTTTAGCTCATATTTCTCCCGATTTAGGAATCTCAGTTCAGGAATTGGTAACACAAGACCGCTATCTTAATTTAGTGATTCCCTATGGTAGACCGAGTTTAGTGCAGCAGGTAGCAGAAAAAGCCACAGCTACTGTGCTTAAAACTACTATTGGCAACTGTTATTTGTACCTGTCTCTCAGTGGAAATTTAGAGTTAACGCGGCAGATGATTACCGATAGTCACGACAGTGAACCAGATGCTGTAAATGCGATCGAAAAAGTTTTGGTCAATCAAAACGTCAAGCTCTCAACTTTACGCTCTTTATTTAATAGCCTAAAAAAAGAGGGATTTAGTTTGCATGGAGATGAAATACTAACTGAGCAATTTCCCGAATTTTTGCAGCCAGTCAAACCAGAAGCCTGGAGTCGCTCTTATCTCTCTAAAACGGTGGCATTTCGCTACGTAGAAAGCCTATCCCAAGCAGTGTTTTGGATTAATCGCTATAGTAGTGGTCATGCCGACTGCATAGTCACAGAATCTTATCAAGAAAGCCGTCAGTTTGTTCAGGGCATTGATAGTGCTTTGGTGTATATTAATACCTCGCCCAAATTTGCTCGCAATCCCGAGGGCAGTGGAAATGTCTTTCTAGGCATGTCTAATCAAAAAGGATATCGGCAAGGTTTAATTAGTATTGAGACTTTTACCACTATCAAGCAAGTGGTTCAAGGTTAGTTCATTAGTTAACTGATATTACGCACTCGTTGATTTATGATTGGCAGGAAGTAGGAAGTAGGAAGTAGGAAGTAGGAAGTAACAAAGGTTTTAGCCGCATGTATTAGGTATTCAACTAATGACTAACAACCCGAAACACTAATTTTTGCTACGTACTGCGTAAGGTCAGTTAGTTAACAACCAACAATCAACAATCAACAATCAACAATCAAAAATCAACAATCAAAAATCAATGATTCATCCACAACGTATTGAACCCAAACCAGGACAGGAATCAGTCTGGGATTATCCACGTCCTCCACGGTTAGAGCAATCTTCTAAACAGATTGAAATTATTTTCAATCAGGTCAAAATTGCAGATAGCGGCAATACCTATCGAGTATTAGAGACGAGTCACCCACCTTCTTACTATATTCCACCAAATGATATTCAAATGGAATATTTAGAACTCGTCACTACGGGAAGGTCATTTTGTGAATGGAAGGGATTAGCTGGCTATTATAATGTGCGTGTCGAAGACCAACAAGTAATCAATGCTGCCTGGTATTATCCTCAACCGACTACAGATTTTCTACCAATTCAAAACTATGTCGCTTTTTATCCAGGTAAGATGGATGCTTGCTATGTAGATGGCGAATTAGTTAAGGGACAGGCTGGAGGTTTTTATGGTGGTTGGATCACTCAAGATATTGTAGGTCCGTTTAAAGGAGAAGCGGGAACTCGTAGCTGGTAACATTGCTGACAAGTTAAGGGACTACGTTTAGGGTCAAATGGTTCTTAGGTAGTGGGTAGTAGGTAGCAGGTAGAAGGTAGAAGGTTTGGAGATATTTTCATAAATTTGAACTTGACTACGTAATCGCTGCTATAAACTTCCTTCAATCCATATTTAGAGTTGTCTAAAACAAACAGAACTATATGTAAATTGCTTAGGTTAAAGTACTGATAAATCTAGTTGGACAGAAAAATGCTAAAAGCTTGGTTGTTTGGAGTAGGAATTTTGTTTGTTTTAGCCGAGTTTAGTATCTGGTTAAAACAGTTCATGTTGCCTTTCCCAATTTATATTTTAGGTGGTGCTTTGCTCGCGATCGCATCTAACTATGAATCTGGGTTAGTCGGTTTATTTAGGCAGCAAGATCCTGTGACTGCGGAGATGACAACGCAAACTGCAACTCTAGTTGACCAGACTGAGGTTTTGGAGACTAATACGAAAGCGGTAAATAGACTCACTCAAACGCCATTAAACAATGAACAATGAACAATCCCACAAAGGGACAATGTCAGCAATCCTACAGGGGGACAATGTTAGCAGTTCGATTGTTGGTTTTATTAATTTGAACAAGCCTGTTGATTTTACTTCTCATGATTGTGTCGCTAAATTACGAAAACTGCTAAATACTAAAAAAATTGGACATGGTGGCACCCTTGATCCCGCAGCAACAGGGGTCTTACCCATAGCAGTGGGGAAAGCCACTAGACTCTTACAATTTTTGCCCACTCCCAAAGCTTATCGGGCGCGGATTCGTTTGGGAGTAACTACCACAACTGATGATCTAGAAGGAGATGTGATTGGTAGCTGCACTGAGATTAAACTATCTCAAGACCAACTTATTGAGTGCTTGCATAGTTTTTTAGGAACAATTGAGCAAGTCCCACCGATTTATAGTGCAATTAAGAAAAACGGCAGAAAATTATATGAGTTAGCTAGAAAAGGGGAAGAAGTAATAGTCGAACCCCGAACTGTAACGATTAACAAAATCGAATTGCTCAAGATCTATCAAGCAGAGTTCTATGAATTAGAAGTAGATATTGAATGTAGTGCTGGTACCTATATTAGAGCGATCGCCAGAGATTTAGGAGCCAAGTTAGGAGTCGGTGGCACCTTAGCAAATTTGATTCGTACCGCAAGCTGTGGAATGAATCTTGTTGACAGTATTACCTTTGCTGAGATCGAACAAAAATTAGACCAAGAAACTTTTGGGCTGATTCAACCAAGTTTGCTTTTGAAACATTTAAATTGCGTCACCTTAAGCAGTGAAGATACTCGACGTTGGTGTCAGGGGCAATTGATAGATTTAAGCCAAGCACTAACTATTAATCAGGAAGTCTTAATATATAGTCCAGAGTATTATTTAATAACCTACAGTGAAGATCAAACTTTTTTAGGAATTAGTGTTTTATATCAACGCCAAGAAATACTTAAACTTAAGCCCAAAATAGTTTTTTAAAGTTACTCATTACTTATTACTCATTTTCTGGACAATTATAGTTGCGCCGCAAATTTGAAAATTATCAACTACACCGTATTTTCGTGTTAATTGCTGGAGAATATCTGAGGGAAGAGATTGTTCGCCATGATGATTTGACTCAATAATTTTCCAATCCAAAGCCTGAAATGAACGCCAAACATCTCGCCACAGCCAACGATTGAGATCCTGTCCATAATAGATGTAGTCTCGCATCCACTCAGCCAAGTTAGGAGCATATTGCTGTTGATCCAACAGAAATTCGAGCATTTCCTGGGGAGAGTACAGCAGATGTCCCCAAAACGGGATAGAAGTACCATCAAGGCTATAGCGAGGAGGTTTGATGCCTAGATTTTGCGCTTGTCTGTTGACCATATCAGGATGGATATGATGACCTGTGGCACCAGACCACACTGGATACCAGCTAAAAAAACCATAGCCCCCAGGACGCATAACTCGCCAACATTGATTGAGGTAGCGGCTAGGATTGGGGACATGTTCGAGAACATTGAGAGAGATAACTAAGTCAAAAGAATCAGCGGCAAAAGATAATTCTTGTCCGTCCATTGCGTAAAATTCATTGTTGGGGCGGCGACGTTTGACGGTGTGTTGCGGAAATCCAGGGAGAACATTTGTACCAACAACTCGACCTGAGGTTGCTTCGGCTAAGAGTGCTAGCTGTCTGCCTGTAGGATCGCATCCGTTATCTAAAATATCAATCTGAGTTTGATCCTGGCTACACCTAAGATATTTTCGGATAAAGCGAATCACTTTATCTATGTTGTAAAAAGCTCTAGCCATGGTTGCCTGGCGATATGCGGCTTGAGCAGGAAAAAACTGCTGTTGCTGATGATAAATATTGCCGATTTTAAATTGTGCCTCGGCAGCAAATGCCGAATCTAAAGCAGTTAGCTGCTGATAAATGGCGATCGCCTGTTGATATTTCCCTTGTTTAACTAGCAGGTCGCCCAGATTGCGATAGATCCAGCTTGGAGGTTGGTCATCTAGCTGAATTGCTCTTTGATATGCCGTAATGGCAGGTGCTACATTCTGCTGTTCTTGTAAGACTTTGCCCAAGGTTTGGTAGACCCAAGGGGGTTGTCTAGGATTAATAGCGATCGCCTGTTGATAGGCTTTTATGGCTTGCTGGGGTTGCTGTTGCTCAAAGTATAAATTACCTAATTCGCAATAGACATCGGTTTGCTGTGGCTGTAGCTGACTGATTTGCTGGTAGCAAGTCACAGCGGTAGCCATATCTAATTCCTGACGAGATTTACCAGCCTGTGACCAAAGCTGCTGAATTTTTTGCTCTAAGTTCAACATTAGTTTGCTGGCATTTGTTGAGACAACGACTTAGTTAAATAGGATTGATATAATTGCTTACTAGGATTAAGCTTGACCGCTGACTGGTAATGGGCGATTGCCTCAGTTAACTGCTGCTGTTGTGACAAAACTAAGCCTAATTCAAAATGTGCTTGGGGAGAGTTGGGGTTTATTCCCAGCCCCATTTGGTAAAAAATAATTGCCGTGGCAGCTTTATTATCTCTAGCGTAGGTTTCGGCTAATTGAAAACAAATTTCGGCATCGTAAGGTCTTAACTCCAACAGCTTATAGTATGGTTGCAGATAGTCTGGTTCAACCTCGATCGCTCGATAGTAGCAGGCGATCGCTTCAGTCTGGTGCAGTTGCTCTTCTGGGTCTATGTCCTGCACTCTCATCAAGTTATCTCCTAAACGCTCATAGGCATAGGCGCTGGTTTCGTAAGTTAGAAAATTACGATATGCCGCAGTGGACTCTTGCCAGCGTTTTTGTTGCGCCAGGGCATCACCTAAATGGTAATAAGACCAACAAAAACTAGGATTAAGTCTAATTGAATGCTGCAATGCCTCCGTTGCCTCTGACCATCTGCTTAAATTAATCAGCGCCATTCCTAAATGATGATATGACCAAGGTTCTTCTCCTCGTAGTTTGAGTGCCTGTGACCAGGCACTAACCGCAATCTCCCATTGACCTGCATGCCCCGCCGCTTCCCCTAGCTTACAGAAACTTTCGGCACAATTAGGGTCTTGTTGTAAGATCTTTTGATAGCAGTGAATTGCTTCTGCCCATCGTTGTTCTGCCATCAAAGCTAGACCTAAATTACGATAGGTATCAATAGCCTGGGGATTTAGCTTTAAATGACAACCATAGATCTTAATTGCGGCGTCGTACTCCCTTAGCTGTAGCAGTGCGTTACCTAAAGCTTGATATAAATCTGCCTGCTGGGGAGCTAAATTTAATCCCTCACGGCAGGTTTGAATTACTTCTGACCACTGTTGCAACCTTAACTGTAGCGCTGCTAATTTTGAGTATGCTGGTAAATGTTGAGGCTGGAGTTGACAAACTTTTTGATAACAGCTAATGGCAGCTTCGTACTCTTGCTGCTGGGCTAAACAGTGACCCAAATTCTCATAAGCTTGCCAATTTTGCCCTTGAGTAGCGATCGCCTGTTGATAATGATAAATAGCACGATCAATCTTATCTGACGAAGTCACCGCAGGCACCGTCGTTTTAAGGCGGTGTAACGGTGACTCTAAAAGTTGGGCAAAACAAAAGTTGAGAACGTCGTGGCGAGGTAAGTACTTTAGTCCCTGCTGATAAACTTGAACCGCTTCATTAAATCGGTTGTGATTTACTAGTAATTCTCCTAATTGAAGATATATATCTGCATCGTGAGGTCGTAATTTTAGTGCCTGTTGGTAACAGGCGATCGCCTGCTGGAGATTACCAACCGAACGCATAACCTCGGCTAATTTAAGATGTTCAGCCACTTCAACTTGTTGGGGTGCTAGCTGTAAAGCTTGAAACCAAGACTGAAGCATTAACTTGGTTTGATTTAGCTGTTTATAAATCCTCGCTAAATTACGATATGCCTCGACACAATTAGGATTAATTGCGATCGCCTGTTGATAATAGCTAATTCCTTGCTGCCACTGCTGTTGTTTTACTGATAAACTACCCAAACTGAGATATACCTCGGCAAAATCGGGCTTGATAGCTAAAGCCTGAGCATAGTATCCTATAGACTCAATCGGTTGTTCGAGTTGTTGCAGACTATCACCCCAGGTTTTATATGCCGCGGCTAACTGTGAATCCTGTTCTAATGCTAACTGACAGGCGGTAATCGCTTGGTGCCATTCTCCCTGCGCTTGATACGACTGTGCTTGCTGTAAATAAATTTGGGCAATGGGCGAGTAACTTACTGGGACAGGTTTTGCTTGGGTCTGGACTGGTTGAGAATCGATTTGAAGATCATCAAAATTAGCTTGGGGTAACGAACCCTGTTGTTTAAGTGCTACTGCCAATTGCTGTGCTGCTTGATGATTAGGGTCAATTTTGAGCGCCCGACGATAACAGGCGATCGCTTTATTTAATTGACCCTGTGCTAGAAATTTATTGCCCTGCTGAAGTTGCCATTCAGGATTAGCGGCATTTACGAGCAATTGTTTAGCACGATATTTTTCTTGCCATGCAGACTTGAAATGTTCTATGTTCGAGGAATCATTAGCCATTAATATTGTCGAGTAATAATTATTAGCTATTAATTGACATTTGTAATAATCTTAAATCAGAATTGTGTCAATAAAACTTGTCTATATTCCCCCTAATCCCTAATCCCTAATCCCTAATCCCTAATCCCTCGAACAAATAACACAAAGGGTATGAAAATCAATTAAAACGATTATATTTGCTCTCGATGATGAGGCTCGAGCAAACTGCTAATGTCTGGTCCTAAAGGAATAATACCACCAGGATTGAGGGGAAAGAGATTGCCGTAGTAATCTCGTTTAACACTTTCTAGATCACAGGTATCAGCCACCCCAGGCAATTGATATAAATCTCGTAAATAACCGCTTAAATTCTGATAATCAGCTATACGACGCAGATTGCACTTAAATAATTCGTAATACACAATATCAAAGCGGAATAGGGTAGTAAACAACCTAATATCAGCTAAAGTTGGGCGATCGCCACAGAGATAACGGCTGCTGCTTAAAGCCTGCTCAATTTCATCTAGAGAAGTAAACAATTCTTGACTAGCAAGATCATATGCTGCTTGAGTTTGAGCAAAACCACAACGATAGACCCCGTTATTAACCGTATGATAAATCTTCTCATTCCACTGATCTATCTGCTGCCTAAGATCTTCAGGATAAAGATCGAAATCAGGATGTTTGGCATATTGATTAAACTGAGAATTAAGCAACTCAATAATTTCCGCACTCTCATTATTAACGATGGTGTTACTTGTCTCATCCCATAAAATTGGTACCGTACAGCGTCCTTGATAACCTGGTTGCGCTAGCTGATATAGTTCAGGCACCGTTTGACAACCAAGTTCAGCCTCAGACAAAACCCAGATTCCCGAATCACTCGAAGGGTAAACCACAGAAACTGCGATCGCATTTTCTAAACCCTTTAAAGCCCTCGTAACTAAAGTACGATGCGCCCAAGGACAACCCATTCCTACATAAAGACGGTAACGATTAGCCGCAGGTTGATATTGCTCATTTTCTAAGTTTATTGAGTTCCTAAATTGACTTTCAGGTCGAATATATGCCCCTTTCTGGTTGCGGGGTGCTAATTGCGACATCATAACTTGCCACATAGTTGTCCACACAAACTTGCCTGTTTTGACAATTAACTTGCCAGGAAGTGATTTATTAGCCATTTATTATTGGTTGTTTGTTATTGGTCATTTGTTATTGGTCATTTGTTATTAACTATTAGCTCTTATCTTTTAACTCTTAGCTTTTAGCTTTTAGCTTTCAACTCCATTCCTATTGTTCCTTACTTAATTTCCACAGATCTATTAGTGTTTAACCACAGTTAATTAATTGCATAAAAACTAATAGTGGTGTTGCCATAGGATTTTGTACGATAGATTTCTAATCCTGGTATTTCTTTTGCTTGCCAAAGTCGCGGATTATGTTCAACTGCGATCGCTCCTTCAACAGTTACTAATTCCAGTTCAACTATCGCTTTTAATACGGGTAAGTATAAATAACTATCGTAAGGGGGATCAAAATAAATCCAGTCGAATTTTTCTCCCGCTAGGCTTTTAATCTTTACTAAGACATCACCTTTAATTATTTGATAATATTGCTCAGGCTGCGCTATTTTTTGCCAATTTTGTTCGATTACCTGACAGGCTTTACCATACTGTTCGATCGCAACTACCTTCTTTGCCCCACGACAAAGCGCTTCTGCCCCCATTGAACCATTTCCTGCACACAAGTCAAGCCAACTACAGTCAGTAATGCGATCGCGCCAGATATTAAACAAAGCTTCTCTCACCCTAGCTGCTGTGGGACGTGTTCTTTGTCCTGGGACTGTTCTTAATTGCCGATTACCATAAATTCTCATGTTATTTATGATAATATGCCTGATGTTAATTACTCAGTTCTTTATAACTTTTAGCCTTTAGCCTTTAGCCTTTAGCTATTATTTTTTATTCTCAGCAGTGATTTATCTCCTTTTAAGAGGCAATCTTCCTGCAAGCCATTCCCCTAGAGATATGTATTCATCATATGAGCTATGTATCCAAAGAGTCTCTTCATTTGTACCTTGAATTAAATTACAAGTGACGTAGGGATACAAACCCAGATATTTAAGCTGTTCTCTCGTAATTAATCCCATTATGCGAACATATTTATTCAATGAGATTCGATATTATTGTACTAATTAAAAAATCAGGGAATAGTTTAATTACTATTTAATCAATTTTGACAATTCAACCATCTAACTGTTATCAAAAAAGTTTATGATGGCTTGTTAAAAAGACTATAAGTAAGCAATATGTCCCTTGCCCAAATAGAAAACAAACCCTAAAAAAACTATAGTTAGGAATTATATTGATCAGAAAATACAATTGCGGTTGCACCCAATGCGATGGGCGTAACCAGAGCAAATAGAAGACTCAGCTAGACATAGGCATCTCTCTTCCTCTGCTATATTTAGCAAGTATTGGAAAATTCAATTTGAATGAAAAATAATTTCTGGAGTCTAATCTGGTCTAGCTTTAATGAAATTCAAGGTTCGCTAATCACGTTTATTGGTATTTTTGTATCTATACTATTGACAAGATTCCCTGTCAAAACTCAAATACCTCTGGACTCCTTTATCGTCACCGTCTTAATTCTGCTATTGATTATCGCCACTGTGATTAAAGCGATTAATACATTATTTGTAGAATACAAAGAGTTGCAGCAGAAGGTATCACAGCCATTAATTCCCAAAATTTTATCCGCTAGAAAGTATGAGATTATGGAACGTGAGGGAATATTATGTTTGCTAGAGCGATCCGAATTATTCTCAATTGGTATTTTTGTCTCTTGTTACTATAAGGATGAAGATGGTTTCGAGTTGTTGATTGGAACAGGAACGATCATTAACATACAGGGAGATGGCAAAATACAGGCTTTGATAGATAGACCGACATCGGGTTATCAAGATATTTTAAATAAATTAGCAAATAACGATTCTCAAATCACTTCGAGGGTAGTTATTAAGCCAACTATTAGAGGTATTGAATAAAAAATAATTATACATTACAGATTATGACTAGTTCTGCTGAGCAAAACCAATCAAAGCCGAAAATATTTCCTGCAACCATCGCTCGCATTATTACTCCTACCAGGATTGTCATCAATAGAGGTTCCGAGCATGGTGTTAAAAAGGGGCAAAAAATGCTTGTTTATTCATTAGAAGAAAATGAAATAAAAGACCCTAATACAGGAGAATCTCTAGGACATTTAGAAGTTTACAAAGGGACAGGCAAAATTATTCATATTCAAGAAAAAATGTCTATTATCGAATCAGATAGGAATAAATATACCGAAGAGTTATCGAAAGCTTTATCTACTATTATTTCATTTCCTGCATCGCGCCCTTTCCCTAGTCAAGAAATCCGTAATGAAAATATTCCATTTGAAAATCCTCAAGTAGGAGATTTAGTTAAACCAATTTAAAGGATTTATAAATTGGGTCGGAATTTCAATAAGTTTTAAATAAAGTACTTACAGCAACTTCTATATTAGGAAAAGCAACAGAATTAATCACTCCTTGATCTAGGGTAAATTTGGTTTTGTAATCTCTACCTGATGCTTCTCGAAATACAATTAACTCAGTATGGTTTAAATCTACTACCCAATATTCTTCAATCCCTGCCTCAGCATAAATTTGCTTTTTTTGATTTAAATCATATTCCAAAGTTGTACTAGAAATTTCTACTAACCAATAAATATCTTCTGGATAAGGATGATGATTGAGATAATTAGTATTTGGTAAGCGGACAATTGAGATATCGGGTTCGGGTTCTGAGTTAGCTAGAGTAATGGGATGAGACTCAAAAACTTTGGCTTGATCTTGCAATAGTGTTCGTAAATATTCGGCTACTGAATCATTAGTAAATCGATGTAACGGACTTTCAGGACTCACCTCAACAATTTCTCCTGCAATCAATTCTACGGCACGATTATTTAAAACTCCGCTGGCAAGCATTAAATGATAATCCTCAACAGACCATTTTACTGAAGTTACCATAATAATTTCTAAAACTAAAAATATTTATAGATGAGATTAGCGTAAAATTCAGACTACCTTGCGATCGCAAAATAGACTATTATTAGTAAACAGATATTAAGATTGGATATCTTATTCTCTTCATTTAATTATTTTACAGGCGTGATGTGTAGCGTCTTAACAGAATATGAAATTACCTATTGTTGCTGTTATTGGTAGACCCAATGTTGGGAAATCTACCTTTGTTAATCGTTTGGCGGGAGATCAACAGGCGATCGTCCATGATGAACCAGGAATTACCCGCGATCGCACTTATCGTCCCACATTTTGGCAAGATCGCGATTTTCAAATTGTTGATACTGGTGGACTAGTTTTTGATGATGATACTGAGTTCTTACCAATGATTCGTCAGCAGGCGCTGGCGGCGCTGGTAGAGGCTTCGGTGGCGATTTTTGTGGTGGATGGTCAGTTGGGTTTAACTGCCGGCGATCGCGAAATTGCGGAATGGTTACGTCGTCAGTCTGTTCCTGTGATGTTGGCGGTTAATAAGTGTGAGTCGGTAGAGCAAGGTTTGGCTCAAGCGGCAGAATTTTGGGAGTTGGGTTTAGGTGAACCTTATCCGATTTCTGCCATCCACGGTAGCGGTACAGGGGAATTATTGGATGAATTAATAACTCACTTGCCCCCGATGGATCAGTTGGTAGAAGATAACGAGATCAAGGTGGCAATTATTGGTCGTCCCAACGTTGGTAAATCTAGTTTACTAAATGCTCTAACTGGAGAACAACGCTCAATTGTTAGTCCTGTTTCGGGAACAACTAGAGATGCGATCGATATGATTGTGTCAAGGGGGGAACAAACTTATCGCCTGATTGATACTGCGGGTATTCGACGTAAAAAAAATGTCAACTACGGTGCTGAATTTTTTAGCATCAACCGGGCATTTAAAGCAATTCGCCGTTCTGACGTGGTGTTGTTTGTGATTGATGTCCTTGATGGCGTTACGGAACAAGATCTTAAATTAGCAGGGCGGATTATTGATGATGGTCGGGCTGTAATTTTGGTAATTAATAAATGGGATGCGGTAGAAAAAGAGACGGGTACGATTAATCAATATAAAAAAGAAATTCTGTCTCGTCTCTATTTTATGGAATGGGCGCAAATAATTTTTGTGAGTGCCATGACAGGTCAACGGGTTAACAAAATCCTTGATTTGGTCGATACCGCCGCTGAATCACACCGTCGTCGAGTTTCAACCTCGGTGATCAATGAAGTGTTAGAGGAAGCTGTTGCTTGGCACTCGCCACCTACTAGTCGTCAGGGAAAACAAGGTCGGATCTACTATGGAACTCAGGTAAGTTCCCAACCGCCGACTATTGCCTTATTTGTTAACGATCCAAAACGTTTTAACGATAATTACCGTCGCTATATCGACCGTCAATTTCGTGAACAGCTACAGTTTACAGGCACTCCTGTTAAATTGATTTGGCGCGGGAAGAAAATGCGAGAAATGGAACGAGGTGCTAATAAAGCGACTAAGGTTAAATAAGGAATAAGGAACGAGGAATATGACAACAACTCAAATCCGATTTTTTCAGCAAGCTCTACTTATTCCTTTTTTAAGTCTGTAAATTTTAATTATGGTCGTTCTACATAAAAAACAGAGTCATGTCTAGTTTTGTTGCTACATGCGTTGATGCAGATGCCTTTATTACTTGTTACTCATTACTCGTTACTCGTTACTTTTAGTACAGATCAACCTGTGGGAATTAATTAAAATGACCAGACCCTTCATAGCCTAAAATCTCGATCAAATTGCCCGTAACATGGTGGAAGTAATCTAAGGTGGAGTTATCAAAATAGTTTTTCCAATCTCCTGATATTCCTTTGCGATAATGACTGTTAATATTTTCTTCCCCCTGAACTCTGCCTTTGGTAATTGCCTCAAACTTATTTCTCTCACACAGATCAATAAATTCAGTCTCTGGTATTTCAATGCTTAAATGATGGAAAAGTTTTCTCAGGAAAGAACTGTTGCTATCCACTAGGTCTTCATAGCGGAAAATAGCAATATTTTGTTGCTCCCCCTCAACCAATTTCCAGGATCTTTGTGCTTCAAAGTAACCAAACTCCTGTAGTCGGTCAATGATATATTTCAAGCCACTATTTAAGTCCATTTCTGCTAAGTTACGGCGCAATTCGGGAATGATGCTAGTTAATACGTGGGAATATTTAGCAGAAAAATACCACGAAACCACGGCATCTCTGGGATCTCTCAAGACAAAGAATGTTTGATAACTTCCTGGTTTAGGAATACTCAAATAGGTTGGGTAATCTACGTAGAGATGAGTTTCAATGGTTCCTGGGGGCGGAGCATTATTGAAGGAGGCATACTTAAGCCCTAACTGGACGTAAGGGCGAGTTACTAGCCCAGTATACTTGTAGACAATGGGGTCGTTAAAGATAGATCTAAACCATTGACTTGCAGTTTTTTGAGTACAACAATAGTAGATATTATCGTAGAGCGAATGCTGAATGATTTCTTGTTGAGAGTATCTCAGCTTCATTGCTTGGTAGTAATGATCCCTGGCATCATCATAGCGATCTAAATGTTGTAGAACGTTTGCCGCAGCGTGGTGAAAATCTGCTGCCTTTGGCTTAAGTTCTAAAGCCTTTTGAAAGCAGGTGAGAGCTGGTTCAAGCTTCTGTTGTGCCTGTAGCGCACCTCCTAGATTGTAATGGGCGATCGCTAATTGGGGCTGTAAAGCGATCGCCTGTTGGTAATATGTAATGGCTGTTGCCAAGTCTCCAGCGGTTTTGCGAGCTACACCCAAATCATTGTATTTAACTGCATAATAAACTTGTTTGTCTTGAGAGAGTTCTCCTTGATGATGGAGTACAGTGGCTAGATTTAGTTCAGCTTCGATGCAGTTAGGCTGAAGATCTAAGGCTTTTTGATAAGAAGATACTGCTTCTGGGAATTTGTCCTGAAGCTGCTGAACATAACCGAGATTATTATAGACAGAGACTAAATTGGGCTGTAGCTCTATAACTTTAAGATAGCATTGCTCTGCTTCAGGTAGTTTAGTTTGAGCATAATATAAATTACCCAAACTAAACCAGGTCTTAAGATCTTGTGGTTGAATGCTGAGGGCATCAAGAAATAGCTGTTCGGCATCGGGCAAATTACCCTGCTTGAGGGCTAGTGACCCTAGCCCATGAAGCGCATCGAGATTTTGAGGCTGTTGTTGCAGAATTTGCTGATATATTTGCTGTGCCTGTGTCAAACTACCATCTTGGTGCAGTTGAGCCGCCAGCTTTAGGGTTTGAGATAGAGTTGCTTCGGGCATGAGGTTATTCCTTGCTAGTTAGAGCGAGAACTTGAACTTGAACTTGAACTTGAACTGCTAGAACTACCTGTCTGATTCACCCTAACTGAAACGCTTTGGTCGGTTTTAGTTTGGTTATCGCCAGAAGTTACAACACTGCTGCTGGCTTCGGCAATAACAGTGCCATCGGGGGACATAATTTTTTTGCGGATCACTTTGCGGTAAGTCATGGTTTTTTAATTAATTATTATTGGTTTGTAATTGCGATTTTGAGAGAGAAAAACTAGCACTCTATACAACTCTCTTGTTGTTTGCGATCGAGGATACTTCGACATAAATTAGCTAAAGTATTTTGCTCTACCTCACTATCATCTGGTTCAAGTTGAGCTAGCTGTTTTACCAAGGGAGCTGCTGCTGACTGCTGTAACCATTCTAATAAAGCCTCCAGAGCCTGAGGAGAATTATTAATTTCATTGGCAGCCTTTATAAGTTGCAATGCACCATTTAAGTTGCCAACCTTTAGTGGTATTTCGGCTCGTTCCAAACACCAATAAAAATAATTGAACCTAGATCTGGCAGTAATGTCGGCACAATGTTCGACTGGTAGATAGCTTTGGGATATTTCGATCGCCCGAAGATGATCGAACCCCGAAGCACCATTGGTGTTTTCTGAAATTGTAATGCTATTAGCCTGCTGACGATAATGAGCCAGAATCCCTGGTTCATACCACCAATCATAAAACGAAGCAATTCGTTTATATAGCTCCCAGTCACAGGTATAGAGAATATCGGGTTTATAGCCCCCCAGCTTTTCATATGCCGCCCTTCTTATCACTAGAGATGGAGGGCTAGTGGTATTGATAGCTCCTATTTGCTGTACCCAATCGGCAACAATACCTCGATAGCTTTCCAAGTTATATTGTTCGTTATGAATTATTTGACGATTGTCATTGATTATTTGATAGCCAGTAAATGCTGCGCCAACCGATTCGGGACAAGTTGCTAAACTGGCTTTAAACCGAGCATAAAATTCAGGCAGTACATAATCATCATGATGCAGCAGATGAATCCATTTGCCTCGACAGAGAGATACAGCGGTATTCCAGTTTTCCTGTAAGGAGATAGTTTCATCAAAGCGGTAATAACGAACAATTCCCTTGCCCAAATCTTGCGGAATTTTCCATTGTGGAGGGTCGCTGCCATTATCTAAAACAATAATCTCCATCTCTTCGTCCCTCGTCCACTGCGCCAAAACGCTAGCAAGACATTCGGGGAAATATTCAGGACGGTTGACCACAGGAATGACAATACTCCAAAATGGTCTTTCAGCTTCAGGTTCGGGTAAAGCAGGAATTGCTGGGAACTGGTAGTCGCCAACCTTGACTTCCCCTTGAGGAATCTCAGGAACGCTAAAGTTATCGGCAAATGAAGTAGCTTTATCTAATGAGGATTCTAAGGCTCGGGCATAGTTGGGATTAATTAACTTTAATCCTAGTTTAAAATTATGGGTAGCTTGGTCTAAATCCCCTAGATCCTGCCAGATCTGACCCAATTTATAGTATGCCACTGCGTGATCAGGAGCCAATTGTAAAACCTGCTGGTAACAAGCCATGGCTTCAGTTAGCTTTCTCTGCTTTTGCAGTGCCAAACCTAAGTGATAGTGAGCATCCACAAGTTGAGGCTCCATCAAAATTGCCTGGCGATAATAGATTATAGCTGTCTGCCAGTCTTGGACTCGATGACGCTTCAAACCTAATTTATAGTTGAGCTGAGCATAGTGTAACTGTTTGTCTGCGTCAAGCTTTCCTTGGGCAAACAGAGCATTTCCCCAGTTGACATCTGCTTCGGTGCAGTTGGGCATCAAAGACAAGGCTTGCTTATAGGCTACTGCTGCTTCTGACCATTTATCCTGCTGTTGCAAAACATAACCCAAATTATTATAAATAGGCGCAGAATCTGGTCGTAGAGTCAGTGCTTGACGATATGCTTGCTCTGCTGTCTCAAACTTATTTTGACTCTGGCGCAAATTACCTAAACTAAACCAGGCTTGAATAAATTTAGGTTGGGCTGTGACGGCATTTGTTAGATACTGCTCTGCTGCTGCGAGATCTCCAAGCTGCTGGGCTATAGTACCTAGAGCGTATAAAGCTTCCCCATGGTTGGGCTGTATCTCTAAAACCTTGAGGTACTGTGCTTGTGCGGCATCTAATTTTTTAGCTTGATGCTCCTGCACCGCCAGTTGAAAAATCTCTGCCACCTTGGTGCTGTTAGCCCTTCTGGGCTTATTTGTCGCATGCAACAGCCAGTCTTCCAATGCTCTAACTGGCTTCAAGTCCCCATAAAGCTTGTGTTTATTGCGGGCAATTTGTTGTGAGATCTGTTGACGATAACTACTGTCTTGACCAAGTTTTACCGCAATTTGGATATATTCATCCTTACTTTGAGCAATTGTCTGTGACACACCCATCATCTTCAGGATTGCCATGGTATGCCTACCCCGCATTAGCTCGGTGGGGAAAGTCACTATGGGTAAATTATATGCCGTGGATTCCATGGTGGTGTTGTTTCCTGCCCAACCAATATTATCCAAAAATATATCAGCGATCGCAGCAGTACCGTTAAAGGCGTTACTATTTAATCGTGGTAAGAATAGGCAATAATCTTGATAATCAAGATCAAACTCTTTAAAAGCCTGAGCTAACCGCTGACAAAAGATATTGGTGGCAAATTCGGCTTCTAGCTTGATAAAAACAAATTTGGCATTGGGTAATTTCTGAGCAATACGGGGAAAAACATCATCGTGCTGGGGCAAATATTTAAACAAAGATTGGCAACACCAAAACATGATTTCATCGTCTTTGATGCCTAGCTGTTGTTTGTTCCTCGCTTCTGGCTGGATCGAAATCAGTTTGTAACATACAGCCAGGTTAGGTAATCTGACCAACTGCTCTGTATAGTGTTCTTGTCCCTGCTGTGGCTCCATTAAATCACTGCTCAAGTGATAGTCAATAGTGGGTAAACCACTAGTTTCAGGATGTCCCCCAAAGGCAAGCTGTAGGGGCGCTAATCTGAGACAACCTAGCCCGAGGGTCAGCCGTTCCATGCCAAACTCGGGAAAAATTAAAACATGTAAATTATCTGCGACAATCTTCTCTGCCCATTGAGCCACAGAGAAAGAACCATGGTCAAAGCGATCAAAGGCTTTCGCCGCTCTTATTGTTTCGCGATCGCTTTTATTACCCGTGTAGTAACCATAAAGTTCAAATTCACTACGGTCTAAGTTTTCTACCCAACCTTGCAGGGGAATTTTCCAAACTGAATGATGATTAAAAAATCCCGAAACAAAACCAATCCGCAGCTTTTGATTTGCCTCTAACTGGGGCAGAGATCGGGCTTGACCCCATTGAGGATAGCAACTCACCATTAGCTGATGAACCATGTTCCCATAAGTTTGTTGTAAATCGCGATCGCATAAACCCTGATAAGCTAGATAAAATGGCTGTCGCCAACCCACTGCCTCTGCTGCTTCTGCTCGTTCTTGCTGAGATGCTGATTGATAATAGTTGGCTAAATTTTCTAATTCCTGCTGGTAGTTATACCGTCTGGTGGTAATTTCTTCCATGCTGGAATAGATAACTGGAATCTGTGCCAATACTAAACCAAATTTAGCCAGGTGATAATCTGGCTTTAAGCTAATAGCTGTCTGATATGCCGCTATTGCACCCTCTATCTGTCCCGTTTCCTGTAGAGCAACTCCCAAATTATAGTAAGCTTCGACATATTCAGGATCTATAGAGATAGCAGTGCGATAAGATGCCAGTGCGCTTTCAAGCTGACCTTGCGACTGTAGTATGGAACCCAAATTATAGTGAGCGATCGCATATTTAGGTTCTAAATTAATAGCTGTTTGGTACGCTGCCAATGCGGCATCAATTTTTCCTTGGTTTTCTAAAATTGTTCCCAAATTATTGTGAGCGATCGCATATTTAGGGTCTAGATTAATAGCTGTCTGATATGCTGCTAGTGCGGCATCAATTTTTCCTTTATTGCTAAGGATAAGACCCAAATTAACATGATCTTCAGCAGATTCAGCTTTCAAACTAATAGCTTCTTCTTGAAATGTTGTCATGGTTCAATCTAGTTTAATCGTTTTATTAAAAATCTTGCGCTCTGTTTATAAGTTAAACTTGATACTTATATTGTAAGCTTATATTAGGCTGCTAGATCAAAAAATAAAACTCAAAAAGAAAGATTAAACGGATTGCTATATTGTATTGATAAGCTGCCAAATTTATTGATGTAGCGGCTAGAAGTTATGAGCCTAATTATTTAGTCAATATTTATAATTAATAAAATCAAGCATATTGTCTGATAACAAACAAGCAAAACCATTACTTATTTAATGATTACAAAATACACTCCTTTTAAAATATTGCGATTACTTGAACAACTTATAGTCATTCCAAATAGAAACCATAGGATTTTAATAAATATTGTTATCTGCTACCCACTACCTAAAAAAGATAACAAACGAAAGTAAGGAAATTAACTAGAATGACTATACATTGATGACCAATTAAAATACATCTTTCTGGAAAGCAGAAAGTGCAAAATGCCCAGAGACATTTCGCACCAATATTAAAAGTCGATAGAATCAACCGATTCTAAAATCCGAAAGCAGAAGATACAGAACCGTCTACAGAAGCTGCTATAGAACCATTACTATCTACACCAGAGGCAGCAGCACCTGCGGCACCTGAAGCAGAGAAAGGTTGTGCTGTTGCTGTTGTATCTGTTTTGGCAAAGGTGTTAAAATTACCAAGAGCAGCAGCGTCAGCATCTGCATCTCCAACGCTCAGACCAGAACCAGTGAAGGCAAAAGTACCTGCAAAAGTACCTGCCGCTGCACCGCCCTGGACATCATTTGCACTATCAACTTGTTCGAAAAAATTTAAATTTCGAATCAACATAGTCAGTTACCTCATAACAAATATTTATTTGATCACGAGAACCCCAACATCAAAAGCTATATCAAATATAGATCAGTAGCAGCCAGCTCAAAATCTGGAAATAATGTAACCAATTCTAGAATTTCCAATCCTTCAATATCGAGTGCTACTGCTGATGTTGCAGAACCGTCTGTTCCAGTAGTAGAGGTCTTCGCATAGTTTAAATCGCCGCCATCTGCTGATGCTTTGGCTTTAGCACCAGGCTTCACGCTACTCGCTGACGAGGACGAGCCTCCTTGGATGTCATCTAGATTATCAATTATCTCAAAAAACCTTAAGTCTTGAATCAACATGGTTTAATTACCTCATTCAATATCACAATTTAACGTGGTACAAACCCATATCGACTTAACTCTAACGCCCAACTTTGTTAAGTAGCTAAAGTAGCAATTCTGATCAACACTATTTAACTATTAACGTTACCCTACTAATAAGTTCACTTAGCTACTAAGACTGTAAAATTTAGGCTCAGTAGCTAAGTGAATTGTGATTTTACTTAAACTGATAAACTCAGTTTAGTATTTAGTATTTTTTGCCGTATTTTTTGCCGCCGAAGCTAGCTGATACAGCAGTAGAATCGGAGGAAGAAGATGCGCCACCAGGAACTGCAACAGCAGAAGTGTTAGTCAAAGCAACTGAAATGTCACCAACTGCAACAGCATCAGCATCAGCATCAGCAAAGCTAAAGCTAAATCCTTTCCAGCCGCCACCTTGTACTTCTGCGGAATTGTCAACTGTTTCGATATATTGTAAGTCAGAAATAATCATTGTATTGAACCCTTTGAATTAATGGTTAAAGTAATCTCTTGCTTGGAAGAAAAGTTATTGTTTTCGTTCCATGTAAATAAGATAACGCGAGCAAAATTTTATATGTTGCCAAATTGGCATTTATATTTTTAGCTAAGCAATAATCATATCTATATAGAGTATTTGATCGAGAAAGTGGTCCACAGCATTAAGCTACGTAAGCAATAAACTAGCTCTTTGAAGCGTAATAGTGAATTGCATACCCCAAGACCAGGTTCTAGATCCCTCAGCGATAAAGAAAACCTCATATGTTTTAGATGAATATCTTGGCAGTTAGTACAATGGTCAAAATTAAGAGCGTAGAAATTGAAACGAATGAAATTGAAGAGTATCTCAAGCAGGAGCTAAAGCTCAAGGAGATTTGTCATGATATTTTGCATCAAAAGATTATCGCCGAAGCTGCTTCTTCGAGAAATATAGTAGCTACTGAACAAGAAATAGAGTCTGAAGCTAATCAAGTACGCTGCTCACTGCGCTTGGAGAAAGCTGCGGATACTTTGGCTTGGTTAGACGATAATTTTCTCGACCCAGATACTTGGGAAGTAGCCATTAGACATCATATTCTGGCAGATAAACTGGCAAAAGCTTTATTTGATGACAAGGTAGAACAGTATTTTGCTCAAAATCGCCTCAATTTTGACCAGTTTGTGCTTTATCAGCTAGTAGTTCCCTATGAAAAGCTGGCACAAGAACTTTTCTATCAAATTGAAGAAGAAGAAATTAGTTTTTATCAAGCGGCGCATCTTTACGATATCGACGAGCAACGGCGCTACGTTTGTGGTTATGAAGGAAAGGTACATCGCTGGGATTATCACCCAGATATCGCTGCCGTTATCTTTAAAACCCCTATCGCTATCGGAGAAGTAATGGGACCAGTCAAATCACAAAAAGGTTATCACTTATTTAAAATTGAAGATTATCTTCCCGCTCAACTGACTCCTAAGATCCGACAAGAAATTATTGATCGAATATTTAAGCAGTGGCTTAATAGCGAATTAAATTATCTGATTCACAGCGATAGATCATCGGCTTAACAATACTTTCAAGCGCTTAATGCTGATCACTAGTCAACTATATAAAACCGAATTGAGAGATATGGATATTGAAATAATTGACAACATTGAAACTTTTGCCGCTATCAAACGAAATTGGACAGATATTTATCAAAGAGATCATCAAGCTCAGTTTTTCATTTCTTGGATTTGGATATCTAAAACTCTTACCGAACTAAACCAATCTAAAAGCCCCTGGTTAGTACTAGCCGCCAGATTAAACAGTAATGCCCCAGATTACGTAGGATTTTTACCCTTAACGATTGAAACAATTGAAAACAAAGAGGGTGGATTTTTCTACAACCAGCTTTCTTTTGCAGGAGTGACAGATGCAGACCATCCAGGATGTTTATGTCTACCTGAATACGAAGCAGAAATAGTCGCATCTTTTGCTCAATACCTTCAGCAGCAAGAATCGTGGTCTATTCTGGAACTATCAAACATCATCAAGGAAAACAAACGTTTCAGCCTTTTATTAAGCAATTTTGAGGGAGCAAGTTTCGAGATTGCAGAGCAGTCTCTAGACAACTACCGAAATCCGTTAGATAATATCAAAAATGACATCGTCCCCTACATTAAATTACCTGGTAGTTGGGAGCTGTATCTGCAAAATACCCTAAGTTCTAATACCCGACAGAAAATTAGGCGCTTTTTGAGAAAAGTTAAAAATTCAGCAGAATTTCGGATTACGAATGTTAATCAAGAAAATCTCGAACGTCACATTGAAATAATTACTGAATTTTGGCGTCAAAGCTGGTCAGGTAGGAAAGGAGTCAAAAAGTGCGATTCGATTTTACGCAGCATGGCTTATGAGCTGCGTCACTGCTTTGAACATAACTGTTTGCATTTACCTGTTCTCTGTTACCAGGACAAGCCTGTGGGAGCAGTAGCAAACCTGCTGGATGTTGACCAAAAAACAGTTCTCTTTCTGGCTGGAGGTCGGGAAGAAACATTTACAAAATTACCTTCTGGCTTAGTACTTCATGCCTATGAGATTCGTGATGCTATTGCCAATGGATTTAAAATATATGATTTTTTGATGGGCAATGAGGCTTATAAGTATTCTTTTGGCTCAACAGAACGCTACATCCACACGATTACTGTTAAGCGTCAAAATCCGCAGCAACCAAGAAAATTAGATATTAGAACCTTGCCCACAGTACTCAAGATCTCTCAAGAATATCATCGACGCAATTATTTAGCTAAAGCCGAAACAGGATATCGTCAGATTTTGGAGGTGCAGCCCCAACATCTAATCGCTATTTATGGACTATCGGCGATCGCCCAACGTCAGGGAAACGATCAGGAAGCGGAAAATTTACTCAAGCAGTTACTACAAATTCAACCCCGTAATATTAAAGCCTGGTTTAGTTTAGGCACTCTACATCAAACTCATCATCGGCTATCTCAGGCCCAACAGGCTTATCAGCAGGCTCTAAGCTATCAACCTGAGGCTGCTATTGCCGTAGCTATCTATCACAATCTAGGCTATGCCCTCCAGCAGCAGGATAAGTTAGATCAGGCGATCGCCTGCTATCAAAAAGCACGGGAACTGCAACCAAACTCAATTGAAGCAGAGGTTATGTGGGCAAACGCGCTTCATCTGCAAGGCAAACTAGACCTCGAACAAAAAATTCATTATGCAGCGCTCAATAATAATTTGGGTCACAAGCGTAAGCAGGCTAGTGATTTTACCGTGGCAATAGAATACTATCAACAGGCAACTGCACTTAATCCTAACTTGGTAGAAGCTCATTATCATTTAGGTACATTGCTCCAAAAACAAGCCGATGGTTGGGATCAAGCAATCTCCTGTTATCAGAAGGTTTTAGAACTTCAGCCTGACTTTAAGCTTGCCGATCTAGCCATAGCTAACTTACTCCATGCCCAGGGTAAGTTATCTCCCGAGCAACAGCTAGAATATGCCCAACTAAATAACAATGTTGGTAGCAAATATTTGCAGGCAGGTGATTTCAAGACCGCAATGGAATTCTATCGACAAGCGATCGCCCTTAATCCTAAATTGCCAGAAGCCTACTATGGTTTGGGTTTATCCTTTTTTAAACAAGGTAATCGAGAAAAATCAATATCTTGTTATCAACAGGCTTTAGCAATTCAATCTGATTTTGAGCTGGCTCAGGTTGCTTTGGCTAATTTGCTTCATGCTCAAGATAAGCTAAGTCCAGAACAAAAAGCTGAGTATGCTCGATCTAGCTATAGCTTGGGTGAACAATATCTGGCAGCAGGAGATTTTAAAGCCGCAGTTGAATACTATGAATTAGCGGTTCGGCTCAACCCAGAGTTCACTGAGGCTCGTCAGAGTTTGAAACTGGCTATGGAACATAAGTCGGAGGGAACTATTAAGCTTAGCTGTGCCAAATAACTAATTTTTTTAGCTATAGTCGTTTTAATTAACTTTTATACCTTCTAATTATTCTGTTCGGGGGATTAGGGATTAGGGGGGAATTTATTTCTACAATTCTTATTTAAAACAACTATCTTTGTTAACAATTAAGATCCTGTGGCAGGACAATAGTAAAGCTGGTTCCCTGTCCTAAAACACTCTTGACGCTGATCTGTCCCTGATGGTTTTCCACAATTGCTTTGGCGATCGCTAGCCCTAAACCCGCTCCTGAAGGGGTATTGATATCTCGTTGGGAAGAACGAGCAGGATCGGCGCGATAGAAACGATCAAAAATACACGGTAATTTAGATTCAGCAATTCCCTGTCCGTTATCGGCGATCACAATTTCTAGCCCACACTGAGAATTGGCTTCTCGAATCATTGATTTGTGAGCTAGTTTTACCAGGGATAAATTCACTTCAATCGCCCCTGACTCTCCTTCAGAACTATCTGTATGCTCGATCGCATTAGCAATCAAGTTGGTAAACAGGCGAGATAAGTTATCCCAGTCTCCTTTGACGGTAAAAATATCTTCTTCTTTGATTTGCTCTTGCTTAATTTCTGGTTCAGCAATATGTAAGGAGAGAAATAAGCCCTTTTGCGTCGCAGTGGTTCTCTGTTCTTCAATAACATCAATTAGCAAAGCGTCTAAAGGTACTGGTTGCCAGTCTTGCTGTAGCATCCCGCTATCGGTTCGGGCTAAAAATAATAAATCGTTAACTAAGCGTCCTAATTTCTGAGTCAAACGCTCAATAATTTGCAGTTGTCTTTGCTGTAGCTGCGGTTCGGCTTCAGGATATGCTAGTGCCATTTGCACATTGGTTTGAATAGTCGCAATGGGGTTTCGTAACTCATGGGAGGCATCGGCGGTAAACTGCTTCAAGCTAGAATAGGACACCTGTATCGGCTTGATGGCAATACCCGACAACAACCAGCCCACCCCCCCCACGGTAAGAATCATCAGACTAATGCCAATGATCAGATCTCTAGTTAGCTGATTAATCGGTTTTGTTACCTCAAACCAGGGATGACTAACCCTGAGATAACCCAAAACTCGATGCTCCAATTCCACCTTTTGCACAATCTGACGCAAAATGCGATCGCCTGTGAGATATACTGTTTCCCCACTGCGATTAGGATGAAGGGGATAGTCAATCGGTTGCTCAAAAGTTGACCACAATAGCTGTTTTTGGGGATTGAACCATTCTAAATCAATGTGATCGTCATCTAAACTGCTGGTGCTTTGATTAAAACTAGCATCAACATTAACCCCATATCTTCCTTTGGTTTCTGCTAAAGGTTGAATTACCAGGGAGCGATCTACGACTTCTACAACATGGTTGAGGGTATCGTCAATCCCCTCAACCAAAGTAGTACGGACATAAAGATAAACTCCGATAGCAAATAGCAATAACAGAACTGCCGTCACGGATGTATACCAAAAAGCTAAACGACGACGAGTTGACTGAAATAGTAAGTTCATTTACAGAATATTGAATCTTGATTGTTCAATGTTAAATAATAGATAAATAAAATATATAGCTTTTAACTTTTACAGTAATGCAAGACTTTTTTCAAAACGTATCTCGCTATCCTCGCTACTTGATTAGCTTTAGTCTCGGCATCTTTTGGTTTTTCTTGGAACAGCTAAAACCTTTCTTCAAAAATCCAGTCACCGCAATTGCTTTAGTCGGATTTTTCGTAGGCGGATTTTCCCTACTCTACTTCACTCTAGAGGCAATGTTGGGAATTAGTTAGCAACTATAATAGAGCTGAGTGCTTGTAGCTTTGGCTCAGAGCCATGTTAGCTATTGATCAAGCCAAAGTTACACCAACACCGATTATGATCCCGCTAAAAGACGAGAATCCAACCTACAGTACGCCGATTGTAGTTTATGCTTTGATCGCCATTAATGTAGTAGTTTTTTTACATCAAATGACTTTAGGCTCTGGGGTGCCAGGCTTTTTTCAGCTATATGCCGTTATTCCCCAGGAATTAAGCGCTAGTTTTGCTGGCATACCCACAAATCAGCCTGTACCCGAAATTCTGACCCTAATTACTTCCCAATTCCTCCATGGTGGCTTGATGCATATTGGGGGAAATATGCTATTTCTCTGGACTTTTGGTGACAATATTGAACATGATCTGGGTCATGCCAAATTTCTCCTGTTTTATTTAGTTTGCGGCGTTTTAGCAGGACTAACTCACTGGTTTTTTGGGATGCAGTCAGGAGTACCGACGGTAGGTGCCAGTGGTGCGATCGCAGGAGTTATGGGAGCATACTTAATTAAGTATCCTCAAGCTAAAATAGTCACCCTTCTGCCTCTGTTTATTATTTGGACAACAGTACGTATCCCTGCGCTTTACTTTTTGGGCTTTTGGTTTTTACAACAGGCACTTAGCAGCGTCGCATCTCTCGGCATGCCCGAAGCTGGAGGCGTAGCTTATTGGGCTCACGCAGGGGGATTTGTCTTTGGGGCAATAATTGGTCCGATGTTGGGATTGATGAGCAGTCGTAGATAGCCATTATCTACCAGCTAGAGCTTTGAATAATCATATTTTTAGCAAGGTATTTTTAAAATGTCATCTTTTCTTGAGACTTTTTATAAATAAAAAATGGTAATACTAAACAACTTTTACAAAAAAGCCGAGATTGCTCTCGGCTCAACTAATCATCAATAATCTAGCAGGTGTGAGGACTAGTTATTAAGATAATGTCATCTATTATTTTGCCTGATAACGACTACCGTTTGATTAAGAGCAGTTTAATGTCTAAAAATTACCTGAAATTGCTCTGGAAATGATTCTTAGGCGATCGCAATTTTGACTATTCCGAAGAAGCGATGGGCGATATACTAAGCCAATTCCGCTAGTAGTTTGGCATTAACACTAGTAAAAATAGATTAGCTTTATTTCGAGCTAGATAGCCAGCAACAGCTAGTTTTTGTCTTGTAAAAATTTAGATAACAAAACTTGAGTTTAGTAAGTCACTAGGAATAAGTTCTGTTACTAAACTGCGATTACTCAATTCTCAGTGGCATTCCTAGAACCCAATTTCAAGTCTGTCTTAAACCTATGACCATAAACTGGAGTATGCCCATTGTGTTTTAAAATAACTTAAAGCAGCCAAAGAAATGTAACATAGTCTCAGTGATGAGCAAGACTCAAACAGCACTATGTCATTAACTAAACCCCGCAAGCAGCAGCTCAATATATCAATCTCTGTACTCTGGTTGGGGTTAGGAGTATTTTTGATTGTACTCTTTTTTTTAGCCCCAATTTTATGGCAAGTCTTAACCTCCGTTAAAGTTAATGATGATATCGCTACCATTCCTAATGTTTACTTACCCCAAAGATTTACAGTCGAACACTATAGCGGGTTATTTAGCCGCCGTCCTTTTTTGACCTATATTTTTAACAGTGCATTAGTGGCAAGTATTTCTACTGTGTTATGTTTGGTTTTTGGTTCTCCTGCGGCATACGTTTTAACTAGAATGAATTTACCAGGAGAAAAGTTAATCTTGACTGGGGTATTAATCATCACCTTATTCCCCTATGTATTATTGTTCTTAGGATTGTTAGAGATAGTCAAACTTGTTGGTTTAGGCAATAATTATCTCGCCCTGATTATTCCCTACACTGCCATTAATTTACCTTTGACCATACTAGTCATGAGAAGCTTCTTTCAACAGCTTCCGCAAGATCTAGAGGATGCGGCAAAGATAGACGGCTACAAAACCTTGGGCATGTTAACCAATATAGTTTTGCCAATGACTTTACCTGCATTGGCAACTACAGGAATTCTGACATTTATCTTTGCTTGGAATGAGTATATTTTTGCCTTAACTTTCATTACTGAAGAAGCCAAAAAAACGATTCCCGTAGCTACAGCACAGCTAGGAGGAGCAAGTCTGTTTGATATTCCCTATGGACCGATCGCTGCGGCGACAGTTTTGGGTACTCTACCATTAGTCTTACTAGTGTTAGTTTTTCAGCGTCAGATTGTTCAAGGTTTAACAGCAGGTGCAGTTAAAGGTTAGGCTGACTTCTTAAAAGAGTTAATCGCTGCTCAACCTCTGTAATGTCTGTTAAGCATCAGTAAATGTGATCGAGCCTTCTCAATAACCAGTCCTACCTAAGAAGTAGTCAGTTATGTACATATCCGAAAGCGACAAAGCATTGATTCGTCAACTAATTGAGCAACAATTGCAAGCATTTAAACAAAATGATGAAGCAACGGCTTTTTCCTTAACTAGTCCGACTATTCAGAAAAAGTTTGCTTGTCAAGACTTCATGAAAATGATCAAGGATAAGTACCATGCTATGGTTGAGCCTCGCTCAATTATGTTTCGGGGATTTACGCTAGTTAATGACTTTCCTGCTTTAGTATCGATGATCATGGATCGTGATGGTAGCCTTACTCAAGGAATCTTTATTGTGCAGCATCAACAAGACTTCAGTTGGCGCATTCATGGTTATGAACTTCTCTCCATAAACGAGAAAATAATTTGACCAATATAGTAATCCTATATGAGTTGTGAGAATTATTATCTTTGATGTCATTGGTCATTGGTCATTTATTGTTTTCATGAATGATTTATAATTGCTAAAATAGGATTATGGCTTGTTTTTGGAGTCAAATATTATTAATAATTGAACCTAGTATATGCTAATCAAACCAAGTTAAAATCTTAGATCGATCTTGCTTTAAACTATTAATTCTAGATTGATTTTGGTTAATAGTTTGCTGCAACTTTTCTAATCTAGCCGAGGCAAGGTCAAGTGCTTTGATTAATTCCTGGTCGTATATTTTGTTTTCTCGTTCCAAAGCAATAATCAAGGTTTTAATTGATTGGTCAATTACTAAACGTATTAGGTTTTGATAATTGCGTGAAATGGTTTGTTTAAGTTCTTTTGAATGTTGTTTTAGTTTTGCTTTTTTAATATTTTGCCCTGTGATCAGGTTGATAAATTGAAAAACTACAATAGCAAAGCCAATATATTTTCCTTCGCCAAAAGATATTAAGGTGAACAAATATATTCCCAAACCTATCAGCAGAAAAATTAGTAATCTAAATAAACTATTTTGAGTAAAATGATAGTCGAAAATAATTCTGCTTTGAGATTTTAAACAACTGTAATTGATAATTTGTTGTAAATCTAAATTAGGATGTTCTTGCAAAATTACTAACGCTGGCAATTTGTTTTCTGAACTCAATAGACAATTATTACTACTTAATTGCTCATTAATTCTGATAGTTAAACTCTTTAGTCCTCCCCCATAGCAATAATTGATCTGTGACCATTGAGCAGCCATTAATTCATTAACTTTTTGCTGACAAAACTCAATTACATAGTTATGAATATATTCAGTATCTGATGCAACATTTACAGTCAAGTACAGATAGCTAGCTTCTGTCTCTTTAACAATTTTGATCTGAGCCAGATCGATCATTTGTTGAACGCTAAAAAGTAAGCTATCTGGAGAAAAAGGATTTAATAAGTCACCTTTAGCAAAGTTGAGATGTTGTTTTATTTCTCTAATTACTTGCTGTCTTTCTTGTTGCAATTGGTTAATAGATTTTCTTAACTGCTGTTTGTAGCGCTCAACAGTTATATTCTGTAAATATGTCTCTCTTATATCTGCTATTTCTTGCTTAAAACTGGTGATTTTGCGATTCACAATAGATGTGAGCAGGGTTTTGGCTCTTATTTTACTTCTGGCTATAAATTTCTCTGAAGCTAATGTTGATAGTTGAATCAGAAATTGTTGATATCGTTTAAGGTGCTGCTTCTTATTTAAGTCGATCAGCTCATCTAATGCTATGTGGACTTGAGCATCTAATGTATAGTTTTGACTAGTTAGCCAGGTTGATAAAGAAGTATCTTGAATATTTTTTTGGGGCTGTTTAACCAAAAGCACTAAGCCGATATTTTCTTGCTGAGCAAATTTGATTAATAGCCGATGTCGTTTAGTAATATTGTGTTTAAAGTAATATATTAAGCAAATCAAATCGCAGTTTTGCACAATTTGGCGTATGTTGCTCACGGGTGAAATAACTTGAAACTCATAAAGCGATCGCAATTTGGCATTAGCTTGACTTTTTGTTTTAAGATTTCTTGCCAAAATTGCTGATGGACTGACAATCTTTACTACTGGTTTATGATTGATTTTTAGATTATCCAGAACTCTATCCGAAGCTGCAATCAACTCACTATAAAGTTCAGTTTTTGCTTTCGGAGTTAGATAACTCTTATTTTGCTCGATCTGGTTAATTAACTGTTCAACTTCGCAATTCAACTTTATCTAGCCGCCGCTGACGGGGGGAATCAAGACTATTTCATCCCCATCTTGCAGTAGAGTATCAGATTCGACAAACTGTAAATTTATACCAAAGCGCGTAACATCTCGCCATTGCTGAAGATGCGGCTTTTGTTCGATTAAAGACTCTAAAACATTACCGACAGTTGTTGGTTTGGGTAGTACCAGATCTAATTCTGATGTCTCAAACGCTTCTTGATAAATTGCAAACAACTTGACTTTGACTGTTATCTTCTCTGGAGTCATTAATATTGATATTTGTAATTATTGATAGTATTTTTCTGTTGACTGTTGACTGTTGACTGTTGACTGATTATTACTCTTCTACTTGGTAGCCAAATTCTGCCAACCTTAACCTTGACTGTCGCCATTTTGGTTCTACCTTGACGAATAATTCTAAATGAACTTTGCCCGAAATTAGCTTTTGGATTTGCTTTCGCGCAGCAGTTCCAATAGTTTTGAGCATGCTACCTTTTTTACCAATGATAATTCCTTTTTGAGAGGTACGCTCAATGTTGACGGCGGCATTAATCTTGGTTATTTTTGGCTTTTCTTCAATTTTTTCAATGGTAATTGCTACAGAATGGGGAATTTCTTGGCGAGTATGTAATAAGATCTGTTCTCTAATCAATTCTGCCATGATAAAACGTTCAGGCTGATCAGTAACTAGATCTGGAGGATAGTAATAAGGACCTGTGGCTAATTGATTAACTAAAGCCTGTTGCAGATTTTCTGTTCCTTTACCTGTAGTTGCGGAAAATTTAACTGTCGACCAATTGGTATCAGCAATTAAATCGGCGTAGGTATCATCAATAAACTGATAGTTATCAGGCTGGAGATCTACCTTGTTTAAGCCTAAAACAACAGGAGTTTGACTGCGGCATAAAATATCAAAGATAAAACGATCGCCTGTTCCTGCTTCGGTAGAACTATCCACTATAAATAATACTAAATCGACTGATTTAATTGCTGTCTTGGCATTTTGGACTAAAACTTTCCCTAGTTCGTGGTGGGGTTTATGAATTCCAGGGGTATCGACAAAAATGATTTGTGCCTCTGGGGTGGTTAAAATACCCTGTAGGCGGTTGCGGGTAGTTTGGGCTACAGGTGAGGTAATGGCGATTTTCTGACCAATCAAATGATTCATTAAGGTAGATTTGCCCACGTTTGGTCTACCGACAATCGCTACAAAACCAGATTTGAAGTCAGCAGGGGCAATGGGAATCGTCGTGAATTGATTGTCTAAATTATCAACTAAAGTATTATTTAAATTTAATTCTGGGTCATCCATAAAAAAGTAATAAGGGACTTATACCTACTAATTGGTAAAAGAAAGAAGATGAGACTTTCAGAGCTATCTTCCAGTATGCATGTAGAGATATCAACAATCAATGAGGTACTTGGTTTTTATCCTAATCGCTATTTTATGAAGTATATAGATATATCACACATTGTAACAAAAATTTAATCCTGGTGTTACTTATTTTCACGTTGCCAGATTTTAATATAACCGTTTTGGCTGCCACTAACTAATATTTCCCCATCAGGTTTGAGGGCGATCGCAGTTGCGCTATCTTCATTATTTAATGTAGTTAAACAATCTGAAGATTCAATGTCCCAAATTTTAATAGTTTGGTCATCACTACCACTAACTAGTATTTTGCCATCTGTTCCAAAAGCAATAGAGTTAACTGAATCATTATGACCACTAAGTGTGCTAATTAAACTACCATCTGTTACCTTCCATAGCTTGATAGTATAATCATCACTACTACTAGCAAATATATCCTGAGAAGGATTTGAAATTACTGATAAACATCGAATAGGCAAAAGATGAGCTTCTACTGATTTAAGTAATTTACTAGTACGTATATTCCAAATCTTGATAACTCCTTTTGCATCAGCACTTATCAGTTTTTTTCCATCAGGAGAAATGACGATTGAATTAATTTTTGAAGAGTGACCTATTAGTTTGCCTCTTTCTCCTTTTCCCACAGTATCCCAAATTTTAATAGTTTTATCTATTCCAGCACTTGCAAGTATAGACTCTTTAGGGCTAAAGCAAACTGTCTGTATTCTTCCCCAAATTGTTGGCTCATGTCCACTGAGACTAAATTCTTGTTTTTTGTCCTTTAAATTCCATGCCTTAACAAAGTTGGCGTCAATAAAACCATCTCGTTCTATATAGCCAGTAGCAACTAAATTTCCTTCCTGATTAAACTTTACAGTACATGAGTTCACAGCCCCAACTAAGGGTAAATCATAGCCAAAAGAATGCGATATCTCTTGCCTATCTAAGTCGAATAATTTAATCAACTGATAATCAGTTCTAAAGATAAACTGACTATCATGAGGATGAAAATCAATTGACGTAATTTTTCCTTTATCGGTATCATTGCTACCAATAGTTCCAATATTTTTCCATTGACAATTTTTTATCTCTTGAGTTTTTGGTTTAGATCCAACAGGTTAATCTCAATTTTCCTTGATAATTCCTCTATTTTGTCGTTTTTTAAATTAGCTAATTCATGTCGAAATTTAGCAGGTAATACACAAGCTACAGGCATCTCTACTTGAAAAGGCTCTGGTAGATTACCAGAAACTTTTTTCATACTTCCATCAGATTGAGGAATAGCAAAGTTACTTCCAATAGAGCTAACAGGTATTAGTCTTACCTGAGAACCAGCATGAATTCTATTTTGTACTAGGTTTCTAAAATCCGTAATTGATAAAAGACGCTCACTAATCATATCAATGGAATAGTGCTTTTCTAACAAATCCCATTTGCTAATTACAAAGTGTACAGGATTTTGTTGACTGCATTTATTTAAGATGGGAAGCATGTTGGGTAAATCCTTATATAGAAAAATTTCTCTACCTTCACCTCCACTCATCAAATCATAAATTTTCTGCCCATCGAGAAGCCCCAAGAAAGAGTCAGCATTCTTCAACTCATCATCAAAATCTGCGGAGACAGGATCATTATCTTCTTCTTCTAATTCATCTGTAACCAAGCCCCCTGCATAGTCAATATATGTAAATTGACACGCTGGATAAATATCTAGATTAGGGGTTTGAACCTTGCAAATAAATTTCCATTTAGAAATCTTACTCCTTTTTGTCCCTTGAGGCCAAGTGTCTCCAGTTGCAATTTCCATGTAAAGTGAGTTTAATCGCTTACGATTTTTTCCACTTTCTACTTCAAGAAAAAACTTTGAATCACCAAAAATTGCTAACTGTTTATACATACTTGCCAAGAAAACAGTTTTACCAGAACCTGACGGGCCAAGCATGATAACTCTATAGTCCTTCATATTTTATCCAGTATTTTTTAATTTTATTTCCAATGGATGAATTTTTAACTAAATTGAAAAGCCTAAAAGTTTTGCTAAGGAAGTCGCTAAACTAACTATTGGCTTTGCATTATCAAAAATCTTAACGATTTGTTCTAAAAAGTATTTAGAACCTGCTTTACTTTCAGCATTATTTTGATTCTCTAGTTGCTGAGTTAACTTTTGGAGACGATCTAAAGCGTCATTCTTTTTGAAATCCTCAATATCAGCACCATCGATCACTTTTCGCAATTCAATGAGCTTTTGTTTGATTTGATCGGCTTGCGGATGCGATATTGGTAAACTCTGTATTATACTAATGTCTTGGACAAAACCATTATTACCAACTACAAAACCGCCCACAGTAGACCCTTCGATACTAATATTTGGCTGATTATTTGTCTTTTCTTTACTCATTTCTCAAGTATTCCTTTTTAATTTTTTAGTATTATTTTTTGTAGTATAATCAGACGTTATTATTTTTGTCTGATTCTCATTTAAATTGTTTGAAAAATTTATATTTTCTCCTTGATTTGTTACTTTTGTATTAGGCTGAATGTGATTTTTAACAACATTATTTAAAATTTTGTGAACTTCGTTTGAAAGAGTTATAACAGATTCTGGGTTAAATTCAGAAGACTTTTGTAGGGTTATATCTGAAGAAATATCTGAATTATCGCCAACTGAAAATCCCCCAACAGTCGAATTATAAATGTTAATAGAAACTCCAGAATTATGTTTATCATCATCTTTATTAGTCAAGTTATTTTTGCTATTAATATAAAACAATTCTGTGATCTTTTTATATTTCCATAAAACTTCTAAAACTATATCTCGATGATTCTGGCAATCTGGTTCCTTTAATAATTGATCTATTAATATAGAGCTTGAAAATTCAAATACCTTATTAGTAATATTTGGAGGATCATATGCATAGGATTGATCTACTATAAGTGGCATTAACTTCTCTAATAAGCAGTACAGTTCGCTTTCATTATTTAATCTTGAGGCAATACAAGCCAAATTATATAATGGATAAGTATGTCTGGGAAAAATATTATTTGCATCTTTCCAACAGTTTTTACTACTGATAAAATCTTGAAGTCGGAAATATGCTAAACCTAATCCAAGAAGTATTTCACATTTTCTTAAATTAAGCACATCTCCAGGATGGATTTCATACCAAGACCCCCAATCAGTTAATCCATAGCAGAAGTTGTGACTAGATATTCTCAATCCAAATGTAAAATTTTCAATAGCCTCACTATATCTTTCTAGAGCAATACAAGTATGCCCAAGTTTTATGTAGACATCAACGTAATGTTCTGTCTGTAACTCTTTTGCATGAATTAAAGCTTGGTAAGCTCCTAAAGGATCTTGAGAAATTTGATGACAAAAAGATAGTCTATATAATGACTCAAATGTTTGTACGGTTACCAAACTGTTTTGAAAAGCTCTAATAGCTAGAGGAATTTTATTTTGACGTAAATATATTTCACCTAAAGTATTGTTTGCTGCTGAAAGAAATATCGGATTTTGGGCAAATTTTATAGCAGAATGAGCTAAAGTCTCTGCTTCTATTAAATAGATATTAGCTAGAGCATAAGACCAAGCAATGTGGTTATATGCCTCAGAGTATGTAGGATCTTTTTTTAGCGCTTCCCATAGCAAGTTAATAGCTTCACCATTTAAACCATTGTTTTGATTCTCCAAAGCTTTTTGATATAACTTTCGAGCTTTATTCTTATCATTAGGATTAATAAAATTGATTATTGTATCTAGCATCTCAGCCTTAAATAAAAATAGCAACAGTTAGAAGTATTTAACAATTTATAAATTGTTAACTTAATGACTTAGCTTATTAATGACATGAAGTTGAATTTTCTAAATATTTATAACATTTCAAAGCACTTTGCCTAACACTAATATCAATTAATCAAGATTATTAACGCCACTTAAAATGTATAAATCGAGACAAACATTATTATTTTATTTAAAGCTAAATTATTCTTCACTAGTATGCTCAATGTTTTCTCAGCTAATCGTTTTTCACGGTATAACTATTAGAAACAATACATATGAAATATCAAACTTAATACATGTAACATGTTACAGTCATTGCTATATTTTTCTAGATCTCTGATAAATATCTTAAATTAACTCTATTTTTAGTAAAAATATCTTTTTAAAGATTAATCAATTTTCTTCTTCACTAATATAAGCAAAATCAGTGGATAGTTACTTACCAGCTTTGTTCACAAGAATTTTATCCATCTTGAGTTAGCAATCAAGAATATCCATGACATATTCTCCTTGATTAACACATTCATTAGTAGAGACATCAAAGACTATGCCCGAGGTTTCGGCATGAACGCTGATTACTTCAGGTAGGTTGCCTTGCTTATTGAAGCTTAGAAGCTGATAGATTTGCTCTCCTGGCTGTACTTTGGTATTTAACTGTAGTCGAGACTGCACCATGCCACCTGTAGGGGCGTAATAGCTATTTATGTTTTGCTTGGAGACTAAAGTAATCTCAGTGGAGGTAACTTGTTCGGATAACATCTGTTTATAAGCCAGGTAGTTTTTGATGCCAGCAAATCCCTTAGCCACTGAATCAGGATTCATTGCCATCCCTGCGCCTAATTCTAATGTCCAAGACTCAACATCGAACCTGATTTGCTTACCGAGATTGCCTAACTCTTGTTCTAAAGCCAGCCAGGGTTTGAAGAAGGCTTCATCAAAAGCATCTCCATCATATTCATCCATTAAAATCCCAAAATCTAAGAGTAAATATTTGGCATTATCCATTCTTTCTTTGAACCCAAAGGTATAGTCAATAGCCTGATTGCTTGAGCTATGAATATCGATTACATAATCAGCATCTAAACACAAAGACTGTAGCTGATAACGATATTGACGACTCAGAGGAACACTACGAGGTCGATTAATCTGAGCTTGTTCTGCTTGCCAAGCCTGCTTAATTTTCGCTAAATAATTACTACGAATAACTTCTGGAGCATTATCAAGTTGAGATTGAGCAAATTCGGCTAAATCCTCAACCTCCTGTTCATAATCCCAGAAAATTCGATTCCAATTTTGACCGTTATAGCTGTCAAATCTACCTGTAGAGAAAAAATGCGATCGCTGGTTAACTCCTAAAGGGTTACATACGGGTACTAACCAAATTTCTCCCCGCAACTGCGATCGCTCTAAAGTCATTAAATAGGTAATCAACTGTTGAATTACGCCATTGCCGACAATTTCTGCACCATGGAGATTGGACTGGATATAGGCTTTTTTGCCAGGAAGTTCGCCAACAAACTTGTATACCTGCAAAGCTAAAACATCACCAGAAGCTAATTTATAGAGATCGATCTGTTCAATTTGGGGAATCATAAACAAAGAGTGATGATTATCTGCTTAATCTTGTTAAAGACTACAGGGTTGTTTTTACCATAATTTGCTGAGGAATCTCCTCAATAACAATTAATTTGGCTTTCATTCTGACTCATTAGGATATATAACCAAGTTGGTTTTTTAACATCTTGATGGAGGTAATAATGACTACAAACACTCAAACACCAAGTTTTGTCGATACCACCGACAACATTCAATCCCGCATTTCTTTTGCTCTACTCTGGTTGAGAATTAGTATTTTTCTGATGATGATCGTTTGGGCGATCGATAAGTTTGCTCGTCCTGAACATGGTGCCGCTGTCTTTAGTTCTTTCTATGGTGTTGAGGGCATCGGTACGGCGATCGTCTATGGTATTGGTATTTTGCAATGTACGCTCTTTTTTAGCTTCCTGATTGGATTTCGTAAGCAAATTACCTATGGATTAGTCATGCTGCTACATGGAACATCAACTATAATTGCACTTCCTACATATCTCAACACCTATGCAGGAGGGCCAGAAAGTTGCAATATTCTATTTTGGGCAGCTTTCCCTGTACTGGCAGCTTGTTTTGGACTTTATTATTTACGAGATCTTGATACTAGGATGACGATTTGGGGTAGTCCTAAAGATGTAAGGATATAAAATAATAAATGCAGCTAATTTAGTTTTTATGTCAGCAGATTCACTACCATATTGTCCATCTTGTGAATCCAATTTAATTGTCAAAAACGGAAAAATTCACAACGGCAAGCAAAA
>JBCDDK010000034.1:0-56917 GCA_039180345.1 Cyanobacteria bacterium P01_G01_bin.39
CTTAATTTACTGCGTCAAGATACATCTTCTGGCAGTCTGAAGATGAAACGTTATCAAGCTGGTTTGAACAACAATTTTCTGCTTCATATTTTGTCTAATTCTGGCATATTTTGATTGAATATTTTGATGCGATTACCCTGGAGTAAATAACTCCACCTGATTAATAACTCCACCTGACGATTATCTAATAATCCTGCCTCAATCATGGAGTGGTATTCGTTAATCGTCCATTTCGCTAAGGTGATAGTCATCTGGGGGAAAACTCAATCAAAATTTGTAGCTCTGAATTATTTATTATTTTAGCTTTTAAGTAGATTTAATCCTATTTTTATTAAATTTTAGATGCGATCTCTTCTTGATGCAGTCGCTCATGGGACAAAGGCTTTAGCCGCATTTGACCCCCAAGACTGCGCTGCATCGCTTTTTGATTATTACGAACACTTACTTAAAAATGATTAGCCTTATTCTTTTTCTTTGATAAATATTGTTGATGTTCTTCAGTAGCAAGATAATACTCTTTGGCAGGTTTAATTTCAGTTACAATATCTCGCTCATATTTTCCCGACTGCTGTAGCTGTTGTTTAGATTGACGGGCAATTTGCTCTTGTTCGGGAGTGTGATAAAAAATTACTGAACGATATTGTTCTCCACGGTCTGCACCCTGACGGTTGAGACTTGTAGGGTCGTGCATTTGCCAGAAAATATTTAATAGCTCTTTGTAACTAACTATTGCTGGGTCGTATTCAATTTGAGCCACTTCAGCATGACCAGTTATTCTCGCCACCACATCTAGATAGGAAGGGTTAGCAAAATCACCTCCCATATACCCCACTGAGGTTTTAGTTACCCCTGGTATCGAGCTAAATTCATGTTCCGTCTTCCAGAAACATCCTGCACCAAAGGTTGCTTGAGGATTATTTTCTGATGGCATTATAGTTAATCGGTTCTGAGCAAATTTGTTTAAACTATTCGATGTTGGCAAGTGCGTAATGCTAAATCTTTATTTAATTGAATAATAGGAGGTATTCAAGTACTAAAAGCTGATAGCTGATAGCTACAAACCATATTATTATATGAGTCATAACTTAAATTACCAACGCCAACTATTCTAAGGTTAAACGATTTAAAATGCGGTGGGCAAGTTGGTTAGCTGGTACTGGTTTATTAACGAAATCACTAGCACCACTAGCAAATGCTTCAGCAGAAATAGCCGCATCATCATGAACACTCAAAAACAGAACTGGTAATTTGCTCCAGTAGGGATGGGTGCGGAGAACTCGACACAGTTCGATCCCGCTAAGGTAGGGCATTTCAATATCTAATACTAAAAGATCGGGAACAACAGCTTGGAGAACATCCCAAAATTGTCTAGGGTCGTCTAGGGTAGTTAGTTTGAATCCCCAGGGTTGGAGTAAGGTGGGTAGAACTTTTAATAGTTCTATATCATCATCGACAATCATAATCTTTTTGCCTAAAGAAGAATATTGAGTAACTTTTTGGCAAAAAGCAATAATTTGCTGAGAATTTACTGGTCGAGTCAAATAGAATTTACCGCCATGTCTAGCCACTAGTAATCGATCTGCAAACTGATCGCGATCAGCAATAACAATAACAGGTATAGCTGGTCTGAGTAGTTTAAATTCAGCAATTATCGCCAAATAATCTTCTATGCTTGCTGATTGGACAGTATTTTCTCTAAAGGATATATCCAACAAAACCACATCTGGAAGTTGTTCTTGGTTAATTGATGCTTGTTCAAGCCAAAGTTGCACCTGGTCTGGGGTAGGAATTACCAAGGTGCGAATCTCTTGGGATTTTGCTTCAGGCACTAACTGTTGGGCAAAGCTAAGATCCTCACTAACGATTAATAACAAAGGTGAATCAGCAACTAGCTTTTGTGATAATTGTTGGATAACCTTTTGTTTGCTATTAATTTCTTGTTTTAAAGCTTCTAATTTACTTCCCAAAAGAATTAATTCTCCTGAGTTAAGTTCCAGATAATTTTGCAGTAGTTGTTCTATTTCTTTCGCCAATCGAGAAGCCCTATCCAAGCCAAACTGTCCTAGATTTCCTGCCAAACTATGAGCAATCACAATTGCCGATAAGCGATCGCTCAAATTAAGATTGCCTTCATTGAGAGAATTGATGGCTTGTCCTAAATTTATTAGCTGCTGTTCTCTTTGAGAGGAGTATTTTTCCCAGATAACCTTTAAAGCTGCTAAATGTTGCTTGCGCTTATCTAACTTAGAAGTACTAGGTATAGTTGATGGGATGGATACAATATCCTGAGAGGTGTGGGGCAAATCTGCATCTTTTGCAGCAGAATTCGTGGGAGAGGGTTTGAGACAATAGCCTTGTCCTCTAACTGTAACAATCAGATCGCTGGGAAAGCCTGCCTGCTTTAGTTTTTGACGTAAACGACGTAAATGAGAACGGACTGTGGCGATCGCTGGATATTCTGTAGATGACCACAAGCGATCAATAATGTCTTCCACAGAAAAAATTTCTAGACTATGACGCATGAACAGTTCTAACAAGCGATATTCTGTTGCCGTTAAAGATAGTGACTTATCCTGATAAATAACTTCATTACTACAGGGATTAAGGTGTAAATCTCCCCAACGTAAGATCGGTAAGAATTCGCAGTTCAAACGACGCAATAAAGCCCGAATGCGTGCCGCCAATTCTTCGACATCGAAGGGTTTGCAAATATAGTCATCGGCACCAGCATCCAAACCTCTAATTTTATTTTGACTACCATCACGGGAGGTCAGCAATATAATCGGAGTTGTATAGTCATGTTCGCGAAAACGTTGACATAATTTAATCCCATCTAGTTGAGGCAAAGACCAGTCTAGTATGATTAGATCATAAGGATAAGTAGAACCATAGATCCAGCCTTGTTCACCATCAGTTGCGACATCAACTACATAACTTTGTTGAACTAGAGTTTTGGTTAATAATTCGATTAAAACTTGATCATCATCTACTATTAAAATTCTCATTATTAAATAAGTAATAAATAAGCAGTTATTATTGTTGTAAGGTACGGTCTAAATTCTTAGACCTTTGTTAATTGTTAATTGTTAATTGTTAATTGTATATTTTATTAATTTAAGAAATGCTATATTATTCGCTGGTATTTTTTATTTTTTTTAAGAGCTGAAGTGTTTTAATATCTTGTTCTCCTGAGAAATACTTATTAAGAACACTAACAAAAACCGTCTCTGATGCGACACAGGAAAACAGAGTCATAGAAGATTTAAGCTTAAGATCATCAGGATAACCCAAGATTTCTAAAGCTGATTTTTCTTCAACATTTAGAATCGTATTGGCACATTCTAAAAGCCTCTTACCTAAAATAGGATGATTTAAATATGCCTGAGCTTCTTCAATACTTTTTATGCCATAGTGTCTTGCCGTTGCACTACGACCTAATCCATCAAACTGCGGAAATATATACCACATCCAATGCGATCGCTTCTTGAACGGCGCGTATGCGCCAGCGCTGCGGAGCAGCTTTGAGCCGATAGGCTCTGTGTCGCTCATGGGGGAAACCCCCAAGACCGCGCTGCATCGCTTGTTGCCGTTTTTTAATTCTAGTAAAGCGCTATTATAGACATTTTCTTGTGCGCTAATAAAGCGATTTAAGTTAAACAGATCGTCTTGATTAATTATATTATTTGCTTTAATCATAGTTTGATTACTGATTGCTTTGCTGAGATTACTTTGGTGGGCAACAATAGTAAATCATTGTATTAAGAATAAAGTTATTATTTTTGCCCACCCTACAACTTCTATCATAATTTTATTACCCATTAACCATTACTTAATCCAATTTCCATCCCAATATTTTTGCTATTTGACTGGCAAGAGTCATCGAATTAAATGGTTTAGTAATTACATCAACTACTCCTAAACTTTGAAACTGATTTTTTTCTTCTGCTTGAGCCTTAGCTGTGAGAAAAATTACGGGAATAGCGCTAGTTTGTTTGTTGGCTTTTAATTGCGATAAGGTGTCAATGCCGTCCATTTCAGGCATCATTACGTCCAAGAGAATAGCGTCTGGCTGTTGATTTTGTGCTAGATCTATCCCCTCTAAACCAGAAGAAGCGATCGCAACTTGCCAACCAGCTTCGATACTTATTCCTACTTGAACTACTTCTTGAATTGTTTCCTCGTCGTCGATGAGTAAAATGTTTTTATGGTTCATGGCGATCGCTCTCTAGTTGAATTAGTTCGGGTAAGGTGAAATAAAAAGTACTGCCTTGTTCTAAGCAACTTTCTGCCCAAATCTGACCGCCATGTCCTTCGACAATCTGACGACAAATAGCTAAACCTAAACCAGTACCACCTTTTTTACGGGAATCGGAAGAATCTACCTGCTGAAACCGCTCGAAGATTGTTTCGAGGCGATCTTGAGGAATACCCTGTCCTTGATCTCTGACGGAAAAGGTAATGTAGTCCAAGGTACTCCGCCCTACAACGACGGAGCCTGCTTGGACTTCGTCAATTGAGGGTTGTTTACTCTGGCTAGGATTCTGGGATTTTATTGCTGCTGATAAGGCTACAGTGCTATCGGGAGGCGAAAATTTAATGGCATTACTGACCAGATTAGTAAGAGTTTGGACAATGTAATCTCGATCTGCCCAAACCACTAAATTATTAGACTGAAATGAGAGCTTAATACCCTGTTGCTGCGCCAAAGTTGTCATGGCTTGGACAGCTTCGCGCATTAATTCTTTAGCCTGGCAAGCTTGTTTATTCATGGTGATCTTGCCTGACTGAATTCGCTGGAGATCGAGAACGTTATTAACTAGATGTACTAGCCGTTCAGTTTGTTGATCTGCAATAGTCAACATCCTCTCTCCCTGCTGGGAAAGGCTGCCAAGTTTACCTGTGGCTAGAATTTTGAGGGAGCTATGGATCGAAGTAAGAGGAGTACGAAGTTCATGGCTCACTACGGAGATAAATTCATCCTTCATCCGCTCAATGGCTTTGCGATCGCTGATATCGCTGGTCAGGGCAAAAAAGCCTTGAATTGTCTTGTTCTCTTGAATATGGGGGATATAGGTAACGCTCAAGGCATGGACAGATCCATCTTGTAACATTAGCTCTTGCTCATAAGTAACGGATTCTCCTGTGAGTGCCGTTGCCACATACTGACTAATTTGTTGGTATTCTGATTCGCCGTGTACCTCAGCCAGATGACGATTGTAAATCTCTTGGGGAGCAAGTCCTAACCAAGTTTGGTAAGCCTGATTGTTGAACCGATAATGCTGTTGGGAGTCTACATAGGCAATCAGCACAGGTAAGCCATTGGCGATCAAGCGCATTTGCTCTTCGCTATGGCGGAGTGCGGATTCTGCTTGGGTGCGTACTTTAATTTCTTGTCGCAATTTAGCAGTACGTTCAGCAACTACTCCCTCTAAATTTTCGAGTAATTCCGCTTGGGAGAGGGCAATGCCAATTTGATCGGCTAGCTGCTGCATCAATTCTTGTTCAAAGTCCGTCCACTCTCGCGGGGCTTGACATTGATGGGCAATCAGTAAACCCCAAAGATGTTCGCCTTTAGTTTCGTTAGGAGATTTAAAGTTTTGCAGGATGGGTACTACTAACTTGGCTTTGACCATCCATTCATCCATAAAGTCAATCAAACATTCAGCTAAATCCGCATCCTGGTCATGAACATTTGCGATCGCTCTAACTCTGCCCCTAGAATAAAGCTGACGATAATCTTCAGGGAATACTTCTTCAGGAAACTCTACCCCCAAAATTGGCTTTACCTCTGGCAACACCGCCTCCTTAATCGGCATCCCCGTACCGTTGGCAAATACCTGATAAATTAATACTCGATCCGCCTGTAAAATTCTTTGGACTTCGGTGACGGCAGTTTGCAGAATTTCCTGTAGCTGGAGAGATTGACGAATTTTGAGAGTTACTTCGGCGAATAGCTCTACCCGTTGATAATAGAGATCTAGTTGCGCCGCTGTTTGACGTTGCAGGTCTGTGACATCTCTTAAAACCAGTAAATTATGCTGTGGTAGCAAATTTTTGACTTGACTATATTCAACAGTCTTGATTTCTCCCTGATGTTGCTTTAACGGGGCGGATGTTACTTTAGTGTTTTGCCAGTCTAAAGGTGATAGTAAAAAATTGCTGATTGATTTGCCAACTAGCTTACTTTTAGCTGCACCAAATAACTTACAAGCAGCAGGATTAACTTCCACCAGCCGATCTTGCTGATTCAAAATAGCGATCGCCTCTAGAGAATGTTTAAATACTGCTTCATAAAATAACTTTTTGGTTGGAGATTTTTTTGCTCCCGCCATAATTGAATTTATAACTATTTTTATTAATTAAGTTTAACTTGAATTAAAGTTTATAAAAGTAAAGTGACATTAAAATTAACCAACTATGCTAAATAAGTAAGTGGGCAGAATTCAATATAAAACAGAAACAAGTTGAATTTTTGGTTTATTATTCATTAATTAAATAATGGATCGCACCAAAGATTAGCGTTTGCAACTATAAGCTTTTTTAATAACTGATGTTGCACACTAATCGATCTGTTGAGATTGGACAAAGGGCTTGCCCGCATGTAAGGTTAAAGAATTGATTAATCTGTTTTATTGCCTTATTCAAACTACTGACTTCCCGTTGCTTTGCCTAACGTCAGTAATTAAATCAAACGGTTATGGCATTAAGAAAAATATGAGTTAAAAACCTGTTCTGTGACTTTGTCTATTTTATTTACAGCGATCGCACAATCCATGAACGACGATCTCATAAGTTTCTGGCTGTAGACCTGGACGTAATTTAGTTAAGTTCAAAGGTTCAAACTGATTTGAGGGAATATCTTCAATCGCACCACAGCTATAACAACGAAAATGGTGGTGGTACTCCATATTGGCATCGTAGCGAGAGACTCCCTCTTCCAATAAAACTTCATTAACCAGCCCAACTTCCCTCAGAACTTGCAGCGAACTATAAATAGTTGCCTGGGAAGAAATCGGCAAATCTTGGTTGAGATCTTCCAAAAGCTGTTCCACCGTCGGATGATCCGAACGAGACAAAAGATTGGCATAAACAGCAAATCTTTGTGGTGTAATTCTTAAATTTTTTGATTTCAGAGTCGCCTTAATGCTGTCTGTCGAATAGTTCATAGACTCGCGGGGTAATTTTTGCACAGAAACAAGACAAACTATGTCTCTACAGATATTGTAATATTTCTTTGTAAAAAATCAATCAATGACCTGAATTTGCCTCAAAGCTTAATTAGGACAATTTAAGACATAGACCGAGATCATAATTAAACCTTTAATTAAGTATTTATTACTATTGATCTTGCCCTAGATAAGAATTATTCTTAGTTAAATAAAATTCCAACAAGCTCCAATTATTATCTCAGTCGTTCTCAGATGCGGAACGCAAGTTCATTTCTTCAAGATGAACTTTGTTTTCTGTTCTAGAGCTACAAGATTGCTATTTGTTTTCCGTCAAAATCATGAAATTACCCAAATTAAACTATCGTTTTTCGATTCTCCTATCAATCCTAACTTTGACATCAGTTGTTTTTTTTACTAATGTTTCTCATGCTCAGTCACCTGTCGAAAGTACTCCCACCCTAGTTCAAACTCTGGATAATGGCGCACCCGTAGGAGAGAATCAAAACTCTCAGGTTGCAGGGGCTACTGGTCCTGTACTTTTACAAGATACTAATCTAGTAGAAAAATTAGCTCGATTTGATCGCGAGCGGATTCCCGAAAGAGTAGTACACGCTCGTGGTACTGGCGCACACGGTGAGTTTGTTAGTTCCGTCGATCTTTCCGACCTGACAATGGCATCACCTTTCGAGCAAGCAGGAAAAAAAACACCAGTCTTTGTGCGCTTTTCCTCGGTCATTCATTCCAAAGGTTCGCCAGAAACGTTACGCGATCCTCGCGGATTTGCCACTAAGTTTTATACCGATACTGGCAACTGGGATCTAGTTGGTAATAATCTCCCCGTTTTCTTTATCCGAGATGCGATCAAATTTCCCGATATGGTTCATTCCTTAAAACCAGACACCATTACTAATAGACAAGACCCCAATCGCTTCTTTGATTTCTTTTCTCATGTTCCCGAAAGTACTCATATGCTGACCCGTGTCTACTCGGATTTCGGAACTCCTAGAAGTTATCGCGAGATGGATGGTTCTAGCGTTCATGCCTACAAATTTGTCAACGATCAAGGTGAATTTAAGTACGTCAAATTTAACTGGAAAACCAATCAAGGAGAACATAATCTCTCCGCGCAAGAAGCTAGAGATATGCAAGCCAAAGATTTTAATCTCTACACTAGCGATCTCTATGAAAACATTGCTCAAGGCAATTACCCCTCTTGGGATCTCTATATTCAAACTCTCGACCCCAGCGAACTAAACAACTTTGATTTTAATCCTCTTGATGCCACTAAGATCTGGCCACCCGAGCTAATTTCCGAACAAAAAGTTGGCACTATGACCCTTAATCGCGTACCAGATAACTTCTTCCTAGAGACAGAAAAGTCAGCTTTAGCCCCCAGCAATATGATTCCTGGCATTGAAACTTCTGAAGATCGACTCCTACAAGGCAGACTTTTTTCTTATGCCGATACCCAAAGATATCGTCTTGGTGTCAATCATCAGATGTTGCCGATTAATCGCCCCCGTGTTGAAGTCGTTAATGGTAACAAAGGTGGCTTTGGTAATGTTTCTAACGGAAGTGCCGATGTCAATTATCAGCCGAGTCGCCGTGAAGGTTCATTCTCCGAGAAAGCAAAAGCAAGAGCCTCACAATTGCCAATATCGGGGACAACCCAACAACAACCCATTGAAAAAACCCTTAATTTTCAGCAAGCTGGAGAATTTTATCGTCAACTAGACCGAGTTAATCGCGAACACCTGATTTCTAATTTGGCTGGGGATTTAGGTAAAGTGACAGATGAAAATATTCGCACTAAAATGGCAGCATTCTTTTACAAAGCCGATGCAGATTATGGTACTCAATTAGCTCAAGCGGTTGATGTTAATGTGCAGAAAGTTAAACAACGGGCTGCCGAATTACCAGAATAAGCAGCAAGGGACAGATCCTCCAATTAGGATGAACAGCTGTTCGCTCTAATTAGAGGGTCTTGCACTGTTTGGGTTCATAAAACACCGTTGCTATTGGTTGAGAATAAGCCAACACTTTAGTCCGAGTCTTGGGCTGTTCGTACAGTTGCGTCGAGTTATTGTTACCGTAGCCAAACATTTCTTGAGACTTTGAGGGCTTAGAAGCCTGATATAAACTGTATTTTTGGGTTTGATAAGTAGTTTGATACAGTGTATTTTCAACACCATTAATTCTCGTCAAATCAGGTTGCTCAATTCCCTGAGACCGACGATAAAAGTAATCTTCAAAGGGTTGCTTTTGTTTGAGATAGGGTTGAGGCTCAGCTTGAGGTACTCCATATTGTAGCCAGGGAAAAGGTTGAGGCTCTGACTTTATTGGCTGCTGATACGCTAACTGCGGATTGTCATCTAGTAACATCAGATTCCGCTGCCACTTATCGAACATTTTTTTGAACACTTTGCCGATAAAGGTGTCAGAAGAGTCAACAAATCGGGCAATTCCTGCCCACCAGGGAGATTGCTCTTGGTTTTTATTAGAAGCGTACATAGTAATAGTTTGACTTGAGCAGTAATTTTTAAGTAGGCCCACCCGTAACTGAGGGTAGGCTTTAAAAGTAGGTTTTTAAGACCTATTTCAGACCATTAATTATGTGATCGAGATAGAAATCCATTTCTTGACCTGCTTCAGTCCCTACTCGTTGAGTTACCACTTCTTTCATAGCCTGGACAGCCTGAATTGTCGGCTCAATAGGAACTCCAAGTGATGAGTAAGTGTCGTTTAAACCATTTAGTACTCGCTCATCCAAAATGGATGTATCAGCTGCCAGCATCGCATAAGTGGCGTAACGCAAAAAGTAAGTTAAATCCCTTAGACAAGCTGCATAGCGTCTTGTGGGATACATATTGCCTCCAGGGAGTGTAATATCTCCATATAGCAGGCTTTTTTCAACTGTTTGACTAATAATATTGTCAGCACTAGATCCGATTAGACTAGCTGCTTTGACCCGTAAATCACCAGTTTGAAAGTATTTTTTGAGCTGGTCTAGTTCGTTGCCCTCAAGATATTGACCTTTTTCATCAGCAGGGTTTATCAGGGAAGTAATTGTGTCTTGCATGAGTGTTTATTATTTTGATACTAAAGTTAAGTACAGAAAAAATGCTCTTTTGTAGGGCTTGTCTCGCCTCAGAGCCTAGATTTTCAGATTCCTTTCTAGGCTTGAACTAAGTTCTCGAGAGGTTTAAAAGAGATATATCTTTTAAAAGGCACGTACAAGCTGGTCAAAATAAGGACCAGCTAAAGCGGCTTCCTCGGAGGTTAATAGCCCCATTCCAACTGATTTTAAGCAGCCCATTGCTATCCGAAGATTAGGAAGGGGAATTCCCAAAGAAACATACATATCGCGCATACCATCTATTCCGATATCTTCGAGGGGCTTAGAATTACCAGCCAGAACGCAATAACTGACTAAGCGAACGTACCAACCTTGATCTCGTTGGCAAAGGGCTGTTTTTTGTGAATCGCCCCTGTTGCTAGGAGTATTGGGACACTGAGACCAGAACTGCTTGCTGCCTTGGTCAACAATTTTCTGTTCGTTAGCTGCTAGTTTTTGGGCAGCACTAATACGTACACTACCTTTGTTAAAAAAATCTTGAAGCTGAGTTAGCTCGGCGCTACTTAAAAATCGATCAGACTGATCTGATTGAGCAATTACTTTAGCTACAATACTCATTGATGAATTTTCCTCTAAATTGATACTACTTTCTCTGGGCAAATTTTTATTTAGAAATTTTAGATCCAAACCGAAATAAATTTTTAAAATTCTATTTTTAAAAATTTATTTATTTATCTGATAAACAAACAAGAATTTGAAAAAACCAAGAAAGATTTTTGTTAACAATCGCTTCTTTATCTAGATTGATGTTGTTTCAAAACTACTTATTGGATCTTAAATATTTTATTTTGCTTTCTATGTTTAGATTATCATATTTAAACCTTTGTTTAATAAACGTTAACATGTATTTCATGGATTTAAGAAGCTGTAAAGCTTTGTGATTTTCTTTAGTTTCGGCATTTTTAGCGAATTAATGCTTGTGTTCAAAGTTATTTATACTTAATAAAAAAAATGCTTTAGGTTAAATAAACTAAACATTTGTCGAACTAATTTCTAACCAAATCATAGATTTTAATCTATAAACCAATTTAAATAAATACTGACGAGTAAAATTAACTAAAAAAGCACAAAATTAATTTGAGAACTAATTCATATTAAATAATTGTTTTTTATAAACTCAAGAAATAAAAATACCTCAGTCATTAGCAGGAATATTTCATGATAAAGAGAGATAAAATATGGTTATTCAAGCAGTTATATGTCAAAATTTTAAGGGCAATCAAACAGCATTTGAGTTACGTAGCGATCTGCCCAAGCTTTACCCATGGATTTCTCTAACACTCTGCGAGTTTTATCGTTTTGTTGCTGTTGCTGGCAATAATAGCGTTGTCCAGACAGGATATTAGCCTGCTGTTGCTGATTTGATACGGGAGAAGAAGCTAAAGCAGCTTGGCAGTGAATGGTTAAATATTGTTGAACTCGTTCTAGAAAACATTGTTCTTCTTTGGCATTTTTAGGATGGACAAATAAACAAAAGCCCGAAAAAATATTGCCCCATTCGGGTAATTTACGAGGCTGAGAAAATTCAACAGTAGGTAGACTGGCTAAAGCTTTGATGTAGCTGGGAGATAGTACCCGCTGACTATTAATCGGTGACAGATCGACAATGGCTGCACCGATACCTGCTTTCGTGCCGACTAAATCTACACCAAAGATGGGCAGATTGTAATTAGAACGGGGGAACATGACGCAGTGGAGGATGTCCAAGCGATCTCCCACTTGAGCTAATTCTAGATGTAGTTTGCGAAACTTTGTCGTTTGATAACAGCGATTTTCAATGATGAGCTTTTCTTCCTCTAAGTTGCCCTCAACGTAACCTAAATCTTCAGGGATAGAGTAGTAAGATAGTTCTAACTGGCGTATCCACTGTTCTTCAATACAGTTTGCTAACTGCTGAATTAGATAATGCTGACGTTGACGCAAAGAAGGTTTATAGATGGCAGTCATTAGCTGATAAATATTTTATAAAATTTTCCTGTAGGAACTTGATCAATCAAGCCCCTACTGCAAACATGACTTGTGTTAAATGACTTTAAATTAGTTAGAGTAATTAATTCTCTAAGCCTCATTTTGCTCAGGCTTAGCAGTTTCTGCTGTTTCAGAACTAGTATTTTGCTGCTGAAAATCTTCTAGAGATTTAATATTGACAATAGTTCCCCCCATCTTGCCAATACGCTGCATTTCTTCATTCATGCGACTGTAGGGAACAGAGACAAAAGTACTGCTACTACTACGAAAATCATAGTTATTGCTGTCGTTGTCTTGGTTCTGTCTTAGTCCAGTCACTTCATAGACAAAAACTCTATTTTTTGCAGGTGAACTAGAGCTACCTCCAAGTACTGAGCTACCTAACATAATTTTTCTCCCTAATTAATTGATATAGCAATACGCAGTTATATTCGGACACTCGTACATGCGGCTAAAGCCTTTGTTCGTTACTTATGACTCGTTACTTACGAGCAGTTAACTGAACTTGTCCCAATCAATTAACGTACTGCGACATATGTACAATATTTGCCGAATCTTAAGCCAAAGTTACGCTGGCTACTTTGCCACCCATTTTGTTAATTTTCTGCAAGGTAGGAGTGAGCTTATCGTAGGGAACTAAAATAGCCCGACTAACCCGACGTACTTTAGGATATCTAGGCAAGTTCATTGCCGATATTTCAATGCGATAAATCCGATTATCTTGATTCGCACTACGGAAAGCTTTATCAGGAGCATTACCTTTCGCCGAGGGTTGATAAGCCCAACCTTCACTGCCACCTGAAGGTGCTTTCACCGCAGAGGAAGCATTACGAGCTAGATCTGGAGCTAAACGAGATGCTTTACCTGCTATTTGTGAGCGATCGCTATTGGCATAACCGCGATATAGTTGAAACATTCTGGTGAAGCCGACGGTTTTTTGTTGGGTTTGGGTTGCAAAACCTCTGTAATAGGGAACGATATAGTCACCAAAGTTGGCTTCGTATTCGGCGGAATCGATATAAGAATCAATATCTGCCTCAAAACCTTGAGTTTGATAGCGATCAAGATGTTCAATCACCTCAGCTTCGTCATATACTGCTCTTCCCAAGAGGTGCTTCAGGTTTAACTCAATGACTCTAGTTTGAAAGTTGTCATAAAGAAATTTGGTTTTATAGAGTTCTGATTTAGCTACTGCTCTTACAAAGTCTCGCACCGTCAGCGAACCATTGCACAATAAAGATTCTGTCGCCGTTAAGCGCTCAGACTGCATAATATAATCGTTGCCCAAAACTTGCCGATACACGGCATTAATTACCGCTTTGGCATCGTCTTGAGTCCAATTGGGGCGTAATTCTAGAGGTTTTTGATCGCTAAAAGCAGATACTCCCAAGCGAGAGGCTGCTGTCGTAATTGCCACTTATTATTCTCCTTAAATATATTTTGTACGCAAGGATGTGAATTCGCTATGCTATACAGTTATTAGTTCCTAGCTCCAAGCTTTAAGCTCTAAGTCTTTAGCCTGAAAAATTAGTAAAATTGCTCACTGCTCACTGCTCACTGTTGACTGTTGACTGTTGATCAAGCCCTAGTCAGACTAAGAACTCGACTACCTTGTTTATTAAGCTTTTGCAGGGTTGCTGAAAGTCTTTCGTAAGGAACTACGTACTCTTGCATACTGCGACGTATTTGAGGTGAACGTCCCACTGCACCTTTAGTGACTCGTAATCGATATAAACCACCTCGTTCTGTAGTAGTTGTTCCCGAAAGAGAACCGTTGCCCCCTGGACTACGCACTGGGGTTGCCATATTGCGAGCTAAATCGTAAGTCAAGCGAGGGCTGCCTGTATTACCTTGAGCGCGATCGCTATTGGCATAACCCTGATATAGTTGGAACATGCGGGTAAACCCAACGGTTTTTTGTCCTGTCTGAGTCGAGAAACCGCGATAAAAAGGCACTATATTTTCGCCAAAGTTCTGTACGTATTCCTCTGAATCAAGATAAGAATCGATATCTGCTTCAAAACCTTTAGCTTGATAAATATCTAAATGTTCGATAATTTCGGCTTCATCATAGGGCGCACGACCGAGTAAATGTTTGAAGTTTAGCTCAATAGTCCTGGGATGATAATTGTTATAAAAAAACTTTTCTTTATATAATTCCGACTTGGCTAATGCTCTGACAAAATCACGAACGGAAATTGCGCCATCTGCTAACAAAGATTCGGCACTAACCAACCGTTGCGAGTTCATTAGATGATCGTTGCCTAATACTTGGCGATACGCTGCGGCGATCGCAATTTTGGCATCGTCTCGATTCCAGTCAGGTCTTAGTTCAACAATACTAGTATCGTCAAAGGCAGAAATTCCGAGGCGAGATGCTGATGTAATTGCCACTAGTAATACTCCTAATTTTTGCTGGTTATGGGGTTAAAAAAATTGCTCGAAATTACAGCCAACCATTAAACAAAACCAGCCTAATAGTCATCTGCGATTTCGAGCTACGAGCAACAATCTAGCTGAGAGCGTTAATTGCGTACTCAATGTAGGAGTTAGCTTCCACCGCAGGATCGCCACTCAAACCGTGATTAGCTTTGATGTACTTAAGAGCCTCAACATACCAGCTAGGAGATAGCTCAAAAGTAGCGTTGATTTCTGCAACCCCAGCAATTAGATAGTCATCCATCGGACCAGTACCACCTGCAACCAGACAATAGGTAATCATGCGTAAATAATAGCCGATGTCACGAGCGCACTTAGCTTTCCCTTCTGGAGTAGAAGCATAGTTTGGTCCCTGCATTTGAGTAGTATAGGGAAATTTGCTGTAAACCGCTTGGGCTGCACCATTAACTAGGTTGTCTGCTTGTCTGGTTAAGCCTTGAGCTGCTTCTAAACTTGCCCCAGCTTGACGGAAACGACCAAATGCGGTTTGAATCTCGCTACTGCTTAAAAAGCGACCTTGAGAATCAGCAGCCGATACTGCTTCGGTAATAGGAGTTTTCATGGGTAAGATACCTCTGGTAATAAATTTTTACTATGTTTAATCAAAAAAATGAATCTAAGTCGGCGCTAAATTAGCCAACAGCAGCAGCAGCACGATCAAAGTAGCTGGATACTTCAGACATCAAAGAATTGCAATCTCCTTGAGTTACACCATTTTTGTCATTGGCAATTTCAATAGCAGCAGCTTTCATTTTGCTGACAGCTTCAGCGACAGAACCGCCAGGAACACCCAGAGCAACATAAGTTTCCCGTAAGCCATTCAAGCAACGATCTTCCAAGACACTACCGTCCCCCGAAAAAGTGGCATAGGTGACATAGCGTAAGATGATTTCCATGTCTCGTAAACAAGCAGCCATACGACGGTTAGTGTAAGCGTTACCACCAGGAGCAATTAACTGAGGCTGTTCGGCAAATAATACTCGTGCCGCGTTAGCCACAATAGCTGAAGAATTACCAGTGATGCGATTAACTATATCCATGCGTTTGTTACTTTCAGCAACCATGTTTTTGAGAGCATCAAACTGACCTTGATTGAGATAATCACCTCTGGCATCAGCTTGAGAAATCACCCTAGTAAATGCGTCAAACATTAAATATTTCTCCTAAATATCGAATTTGCACCAAATGATTGATTAAGAAAACTGATTCCTAACTCTCTTTACTAAGTAACTAATTAAATTGGAGTTTAAATATTGTGTTTAAGAGACACAACTCAACACGTTCTAAGCTCTTTAAGTTAGGAGATTCAGTGACATTTGGATAAACTCATATAATCAAACTCTCTGTGCAATTCTTGTGCAATTGGGTTGCGAAACAATGAAGTTATGTTGTTTTTTGTAACGAATTAGTATTGTTTCTGAGGTTGATTTTTCTAATTAATGACACGCCCTAAGCAAAAACTTCTTTTGCCGCACGATGTAATAGAGAATGGCGATAAACTAACGCAGACATATCTTTGCCATAGCCACCACCGATAACGCTGGCAACGGGATATCCTCCTGCTTTACAGGTACTTAAGACCATTCTTTCCCGCCGATAGATCCCCCAGTCTGTCAAGGATAACTTACCCAAGCGATCGCTGACATGGGTATCAACTCCTGCATCAAACAATACTAGATCTGGCTGTACTTCACTTAATAAATCAGATAGATGATGGGCTAAGATTTGCAGATAACCATCGTCGTCTAAACCAACAGGTAAAGGAATATCTAGATCGCTTTGTTGCTTTCTACCTGGAAAGTTAGCCTCGCAGTGCATCGAAAAGGTAAATACCCGAGGATCATTTTGAAAGATATATGCTGTACCGTCTCCCTGATGTACATCACAATCGACAATTAAAATTTTGCGGACTAAACCTTCCTTGAGTAAAACACGAGATGCGATCGCTAGATCATTAAAGATACAAAAACCTGAACCATAGCTAGGAAAGGCGTGGTGGGTTCCTCCTGCGGTATTACAGACACAACCGTAGTCTAAAGCCAATTTAGCCGCTAAAATCGTTCCCCCAATGGCAATACGGGTACGATGAGCTAAAGCCTTACTCCAGGGTAAGCCAATTCGACGTTGAACTTTCTGTTCTAGGGTGCCATTGCAATATCCCTGTACATATTCTGTGGTGTGAACTAGCCCAATTGACTCTAAATCGGGTAATTCTGGCTGAAAAATTTGTTCTGGGGCAATCACCTCATCCTGAAGCAGCAAATCTCGCAAGATTTTAAACTTGGGCATGGGGAAGCGATGAGCATTGGGCAATGGTGCCACATAGTCGGGGTGATAAACAATAGCAAAACCGTATTTATTCAAACTTATGGCGTCAAATCAGCTCTAATGTTGTTAGTTGTTAGCTATTTTGCTTGAACTCTTATTATTCTAAAAGATTTCTCCTATTTCCCCATTCCCCTATTCCTCACAAGGGTAGGTTTTTAACAAAACAGTAAGCATCTACTATTATTTGAACGCAATAATCAAATTTTTCTCCCTTGTCTCCTTGTCTCCCTTGTCTCCTTGTCTCCCTTGTCTCCCTTGTCTCCTTGTCTCCCTTGTCTCCTTGTCTCCCTTGTCTCCCTTGTCTCCTTGTCTTCCTTGTCTCCCTTGTCTCCTTGTCTCCCTTGTCTCCCTTGTCTCCCAGTCTTCCTTGTCTCCCTTGTCTCCCTTGTCTCCCTTGTCAGTTCCCCTATTCCATCAGAATCTTAACAATCTAGTGAGAACATCAACAAAGCATTTTAAATATTAAATATCAAAGCAAATGATTATCAAAGGAACACCTGAAAATGATAACTTCATAGGTACTGCAAACGATGATTCTATAACTGGTGCAGGTGGAGATGATTCTCTCAACGGTGGTTTTGGCGATGATACCTTACTAGGCGGCATTGGCGATGATCGGATTAGATTTGATCCAGGGCAAAAAGTAATAGATGGTGGACCAGGAGATGATTTTCTCTTTCTCAATTTTGTCAATGGGTCACAAGATTTTGTCTTAACCTATAATCAATTTGAAACAGCTAGCCCCACGGTTGGCGGCATTCTCGACGGTACTGAGATTTCTGGGATTGAACAAATAAGTGTGACTTCAGGCTCGGGTGATGATTTAATTGATATTGCTGTAACTAGTATTGGTGGGCGCATAACTAGTGGCGCAGGGAATGATTTAGTAGTTGGCGGTAGTGGAGATGATCTACTAGAGGGACAAGCAGGAGATGATACTTTCTTTGGTGGTCCAGGAAATGATGAAATTATTGGTGGGGCAGGAAATGATGCTGCGGTTTATGTCGGTTTGGGTTCTGACTATGAAGTTGCCATTGATGGTAATACGGCAACAGTCACGGGGATAGCCCTAGAAAATTTCCCTGAAGAAGATGCCGATCTTAGTGAAGCAGAAGTCTTTACCGATAATCTGGCGGGGGTCGAAATTATTCTCTTTGATGATGGAGAGATTATTGTCGAAACTGGTGAGTTTATTCCTTTTCCACCTGATGCTGAGGAGGATACTGTCAGTGTCACTGCTTCAGCTAATGCCGAAATCGATCCAGGTGAAGAGATAGAGGTATATGAGTTTTTCAGAACCGACACTCAAACTCAGTTCTACACTACTGACGAAGATGAGCAAGATGCAATTTTAGAAAATCTACCCCAATATGAACTGGAAGGAGTTTCTTTTGTGGGGGTGGCACCGACCGAAGAGGGAGAGGATATTACTGGTCAAACTCCTGTATACCGCTTCTTTAACAATACTTCGGGAGTACATTTATATACTGCTGACGAGAATGAAAAAACTTTTATTGAAGAAAATCTGGATAACTATACCTTAGAAGGAACTCCTTACTATGGTTTTGATGCTCCAGGAGAAGATACAGTTCCCGTCTATCGTTTTTATAATGCCTCTTTAGACGCGCATTTTTATACTATTTCTAGTGCAGAAAAAGATTCCTTTATTGAATCTCCTGATTATCAAATTGAGGGTGCTGGGGATGGAATTGCCTTTTACGTTGAACCCCCTTCCGACTCCTAAAACTAATTTGGGGAATGCTACCAGGTCAAATTCTATTTACCAAAGTTATTTTTGATTGCCCCGAATTGAATTGATTTGGGGAATTTGATATTAGCGATCGCTACTTCTAATAATGGAATTCAGCACTATTTTATTTTTGTAGAAAGATATTATATGTCAGAAAAATTTCAACTGTAAACATACCACATAAGATCTTCATAATTCAAGGAGAAATTTCATGAGAACATTAATGAAATATTTTATATGTTAAGTCTCATTAAATCTCAAAACAAATGATTATCAACGGAACACCGGGAAACGACAATTTGATAGGAACTGCTCTAGATGATTCTATAACTGGTGCAGCAGGAGATGACAGGATCAACGGCGGTTTGGGAAATGATACGCTCATCGGCGGCGCTGGCAATGACATCATTAGATTTGATGCGGGTTCAAAAGTGGTAAATGGTGGATTTGGAGAGGATCGGATCTTTCTCAATTTTGTCAATGAGACAGAAGATTTTATCCTGACTTATAATAATCAGCTCGAACCAATTAGTACAACGGTCGGTGGTATCCTCGACGGTACTCAAATTTCAGGGATTGAAAGAATCCTAGTTACTTCAGGCTCGGGTAATGATGTAATTGATATTGCTGTAACTAGTATTGGTGGGCGCATAACTAGTGGAGCAGGTGACGACTTAGTAGTTGGCGGCACAGGAGATGATCTACTAGAAGGGGAAGCAGGGGATGATACCTTCTTTGGTGGAGCAGGAAATGATGAAATTGCTGGGGGAGCAGGAAACGATGCTTCAGTTTATTTTGGGCTTCGTTCGGACTATGAAGTAGTGATTGGTGAAGCTGGTGCTGTCACAGTTACAGGAGTGGCATTAGAAAATTTTGAACCTGGTGCCGACCTCAGTGAAGCAGAAATCTTTACTGATAGTCTGACGGATGTGGAAATTGTTCTCTTTAATGATGGAGAGATTATTGTCGAAACTGGTGAATTTATTGCTTTCCCCTTGGAAGAGGCAGATTTACCTGTGTATGAATTTTTCCGAACCGATACTCAAACTCAGTTCTATACCACTGACGAAAATGAGCGAGATTTTATTGTCGAAAATCTACCTCAATATGAGCTGGAGGGAACTTCATTTCTTGGTGTAGCACCTCCAGAAGAGGGAGATAATCTTGCTGGTATTACTCCCGTCTATCGCTTGTTTAACAACAATTCAGGAGTACATCTTTATACTGCTGATGAGAATGAAAAGAACTTTATTGTCGAAAATCTGGATAACTATAGCTTAGAAGGCACTCCCTATTATGGTTTTGATGCTCCAGGGGAGGATACAGTCCCTGTATATCGCTTTTATAATGCCTCTTTAGACGCACATTTTTATACTATTTCCACCACAGAAAGAGATTCTTTTATTGAATCTCCTGACTTTCAAATTGAGGGTGGTGCTGATGGGATTGCCTTTTACGTTGAACCCGCTGCCGAGTTATAAAAATTGTCTGAGAAGTATAAATAATTACACCCGAGTTTAGGGATAGAGCGATCGCCTGTTCTTTAATGTGCGATCGCTCTTTTAAAAAAACTAATTATCTGATGTTACGCACTAATTAATCTGTGAAGGCTGGGTAAAGGGTAAAGGATAAAGGATTAATTGATCTGCTTTCATACTTGCTTGAAACTACCATTTGATCGCTATTTTGCGTAAGGTCAGTAATTATAAAAAAGACTCAGTTGCAAAGATAGTTAAGATAAAAAATATAAAAACAATTAATAATTAACTTTTTGTCGTGACTGGAAATACAGGACTATTTAACCGTCGTTTCGCTAATAATTTCATTCCTCTACCTCCTTTACAAGTGCCAGAGGTTGGTTCAATAGCACCAGATTTTAGTTTGCCAATTATTGACGGTGGCAATGATGTGCAGCTTGCAGACTACCGAGATCAGAAACCTGTAGTGTTGGCATTTACTAGAATCTTTACCGAAAAACTATTTTGTCCTTATTGCTATCCTCACATTAAAGACTTGAAGGAACGCTATCAAGAATTTAAGGACAGAGGTGCTGAATTATTGATGATTTCTAGTACCGACCCCGTTCAAAGTCAGGAAATTGTCGATCAACTCAGCTTGCCGTATCCCTTTCTCTACGACCCAGATTGTCGTATTTTTCGTCGCTATGGAGTGGGACAGGCTTTGGGCGCACCTTTACCAGCTCAGTTTATTGTAGATATATCAGGTCGTATCACCTTTCGACATCTGTTTTCCTTTACAGATGGTAATGCAGATACAGATACTGTTTTAAAAGAACTAGACCAGCTTGCAGATCAATAAAAGAGTGGAAAAAAACTTAAAGAGGAAATGGATGTGCTAGAAAACGTTTATCAAGCGCAGGTTGAGAGTGCAGTTGAGACTCTTGAGACGGAACTACCAAGCTTATTTGAAACCGATTTGACATACGATATTTATACCAAAGATATCTATTTTCGAGATCCAGTCAATACTTTTAAAGGCAAGTTCAATTACCGTATCATCTTCTGGACGTTAAGATTTCACGGTCAGCTTTTTTTCACCTCCCTCTACTTTGATCTGCATGATGTTAAGCAGACAGCAGAAGATATAATTATTGCTAACTGGACTGTACGGGGTACTTTACGAGTTCCTTGGCAGGCAAAGATCTTTTTTAACGGCTATTCCACATACAAGCTGACATCAGAAGGACTAATCTACGAACACATCGATACTTGGGATCGTAAACCTAGCGAAATTCTGAAACAGTTTTTTCGTAAAGGGCAGTAATTAATGTTAAGCCCGAATAAACCTATTCTTTAATGACCTCTTGTATGAATAGAAGATAAATCCCTTTTACCTTTTACCTCCTAGTAAGACGGTTAATGATGATTCATGCAATAAATCTAATCTGCTTCCCGTTCTCGACTCTGCTGCATTGCTTCGTAACCAACCCCAATAGCAAATCCGAGGGTAGAACCAACTACTACGGCTGCTTTTTGGCGAGATTCTCGTTCGGCGATATGAGCCACAACTAGTCCTAAAAGCGCACCAACCAAAGCAGTCATAATTCCTGAGAAAATTAGCATTCTGACATTCATATAGTCGTTTTAATTAATTTTTGAGTACATGAGATATTCTTTCGTGGGATTGGGGATTGGGGATTGGGGATTGGGGATTGGGGATTGTTAAGTGAAATCTATCATCCTCAATTTCTGTTTGAAACAACTATAATTTTGGCAAACTAGAAAAATATAAATGAACAAATTAAGACTATAGCCGTTAAGAAAAACAGTCCATTGTTCATCCAGTCATTTAAGTTCCAATCTTTAAACATTTTTTTTCATAATACTAAACTACCTGATTTATAGACGTAAAAAGTTAGATGTTTGACATACAAGATATTGACTCGGAAGTAGGAAGTAGGAAGTAGTGAATATTCTAACTAAAAGACGTACTGCTATATCGTTCAAATTAAATTAAGCTGCTCGTCAATTATTAATATTAGATTCTTGTTCTTGAGAATTAGGGGATGCCTTGTAATTCTCTGCAACTTTATGTCGATCACTACCGTTTCCATTACCGTTACCATTCCCATTTGAATTTGCTTGAGATAGTTGTTTGGTTGCTTTGTTGTTGTCTCCTCCTCGTCTTCTTGGCTGTTTACCTCTAGGGCGATCGTTTTTAAGATAAGATTGCTCAAAATCTTTAATCACAATATAAAGAATTGGGACGAAAATTAAGCTGAGAACAGTAGCAACTAACATTCCCCCAAATACCCCTGTACCTAGAGACCATCTACTTACCGAACCCGCACCGCTAGCAATTAGCAAGGGCATAAAACCAACTAAGGTAGATATTGCCGTCATCAGAATTGCCCGAAAACGCTGTTCTGAAGCGAAGATCGCCGCTTTTTTGATGTTCATACCCAAGTCGCGGTTTTGGTTGGCAAATTCCACGATTAGAATCGCGTTTTTACTCGCCATCCCAATCAGCATGACCAATCCCACCTGAACATAAATATTGTTATTTAAAACAGGATAGACACTACCAGACTGTAATAAAGTTGCTCTTAACCAGATTCCGCCTAATGCACCCAAGATAGCCAGGGGTACAGTAAGCATAATAATTAAGGGGTCGATATAGCTTTCATATTGAGCAGCCAGTACCAGAAATACCATGACGAAACTCAGACCGAATACCAAAGGTGCAGCACCAGCAGAAGTTTTTTCTTCAGCAGCGGTGTTTGTCCACTCATAACCAAAGCCAGGCTGTAAGCTTGCTTCTGCCACTTCTTCCATGGCTGTGATTATCTGTCCCGAACTAAAACCAGGTGCGGGAGTTACGTTAACCTTAATTGCAGGATATACGTTGTAGTTGGTGACAATCGGGGGATATGAAATTCGCTGGGCATTAATTAAATTGCTGAGTTGTACCAAGTCTCCATTACGCGATCGCACAAACAGGCGGGAGATATCATCGGGCTTAGTGCGGCTAGCTGCTTCGGCTTGGGCATAGACGCGATAAAGTCTACCGTCGAGAACAAACTGATTGACAAAGTTGGAACCTAGATAGGTTTGGAGAGTACCCAAAATTTCGCTGACATCAACGTTTTGAGCGTTAGCCTTATTGCGATCAATGTCAGCCTCCAGCATCGGACTATCAAAGGTGAAGGTGCTAATTGCTTGCCCGATTTCTTCTCTCTGACTTGCCTGAGCAATAACTTCCTGAGTATTCTTGATTAGAGCATCCATGCCCCTTCCCTGACGATCCTCAATATAAATTTCTGAACCACCAAAGCTACTCAAACCATCTACGGGAGGAGCATTTACTGCAAACACTCTTGCGCCGTCTATATTTTGCTGAAACTCTTGATTGATCTTTTGTATCAGTCCAAAAGCGGAACTAGAATCATCTGGTCTTTTTGACCAAGGATTCAATTTGACAAACATAGTCGCTTTGTTGCTATTTTGACCGTCAAAAGAAAATCCCGTTAATCCCATGACATGCTCTACTTCGGGATGATTCTTGACTATCTCTTGTGCTTGCTGAGTTATTTGATGGGTGTAGTTTAGCGAAACTCCTGGTGGTGCTTCAATGATGGTGAAGAAATAGCCTTGATCTTCTTCGGGTACAAAACCTTGGGGCAAGCTATTATACATCCAGCCTGTAAACACTAAACCCGCGACAAATACTGCAACTACAATCCACTTCAAGCCGATCAAAAATTCAATCAAACCTCGATATCTACCTTTGAGCCAGTCAAAAACGTTATTAAAGCGCGGAAATAGCCAGCCTAAAGGTCCTTTTACTGGTTCGGCAGGACGGAGAAACACCCCCGACATAGTGGGAGAAAAAGTTAAGGCGTTAAAGGTAGAAACAATTACGGCAAAGATAATAGTGAGGGCAAACTGCTTGTAAACAATTCCCGTTGTGCCAGGAAAAAAAGTTACGGGAATAAATACTGCCATCAACACAATTGAAGTTGATAAAACCGCCCCTACCAACTCTTCCATCGCATCTAAAGCAGCCTGGACGGGGCGCATTCCCTGATCCAGTTTGGCGGTTACAGCTTCGACAATAACAATCCCGTCATCCACTACTAAACCTGTTGCCAATACGCAAGCAAAAAGAGATAGCTGATTGAGGGTAAAGCCAAAAGCCTGCAAGCCAATCATTGAACCCAATAGAGATACGGGAATAGCAATTCCTGGAATCAATGTGGTGCGCCAGTCTTGCAGAAAGACGAAGATAATTAAAACCACCAGTCCAATTGCTTGAACCAGGGTGATAACCAAATCTTGTAGAGAAGCATTGATAAACAGAGTATTATCTTGAGCAATTTCCGCTTTTAAACCAACAGGAAAATCACGTTCGAGTTCAGCCATTTTAGCTTTAACTAAGCTGGCAGTATTGAGGGCGTTTGTCCCAGGAAGCTGATAGATAATCAAGCCGACTGCGGGATGTTCGGCATCAAATAAACCCTTGGTGAAATAGTTTTCTACGCCTAATTCGGCTCGTCCAACGTCTTTGATCTTGATTAGCGTACCGTCATTAGCTGCTTGTACGACTAAGTTTTCTGCTTCTTCTACGGTAGTAAAACGACCGTTAACTCTTAAGGGAAGCTCGTATTGTTGCCCTTGAGGTACTGGTTGTCTACCTACGCCCCCTGCACCAATTTCAAAGTTCTGGTTAGAAATTGCGGTTGTGACATCAGCAGCAGTTAATCCTCTGGCGGCTAACTTATCGGGGTTGAGCCAAAATCGCATGGAGTAGTTAGCAGAACCAAAGGATCTCAGACTACCTACCCCTTCGATTCGTTTTAACTCGTTCCACAGATAGCGATCAACATAGTTTTGTAAGAAGACGGGGTCGTAATACGGTTCTCCTGCTTCATCTGTCTCAGAATAGAAACCATACAGTAGGGTTAAGGTGGGAGATTGTTTTTCAGTGGTGATCCCTGTCGCAATTACACTGGGAGGCAACTCCGACTGTGCTTGGGCAACTCGGTTTTGGACTAGTACCTGAGCAATATTGGTATCTTTCTCAGTGGGAAAGGAGACATTAATAGTTGCATTTCCATTGTTATCGGTATTGGAGTTGATCCATTTGACATCTTCAGTACCGTTGATTTCCCGTTCTAATACGGTGGTAACGTTATCTACCGTCGTTCGAGCATCGGCACCCACATAATTAGCGCTTACCGTAATTTGTTTGGGAGCAATCTGAGGTAATTTGTCTAAGGGCAATAATGCCACGCAAATAACCCCTAATAATATAATCGCGATCGTACAAACAGTAGTTAAGACAGGGCGTTTGATAAACGGAGTTGAAATAGACATTATCTATAAAGTTAAAGATAGCGGTATTTTGAATAGTCTTGTGATAACGACAACCAAAAAATCAACGAGTATTTGGTTCTATTCACGATTACAAAATTCTGCTTTGTGATTCGAGCTACTATAGTTCTAATTGTTGAGCTGCTTCTGTCGACCTATTGCTAGCAGCTTCTTCTTGGGCTGGTTTAATTTCCGTACCATTACGAAGACTGAGAATATTAGAAACGGCTATTTCATCTCCTTCCTTCAAGCCAGAAATTATCTGATAGCTTTGGTCTTGAATCCTGCCTAGCTTAACTGGTCGTTGCTCGGCAATCAAACCACTAGAAGATTCTTCTGATTGAGAGCTACTGTCTTGATTATTAGCTTCATCAGGTTGTTGTTCACTAGCAACATAAACAAAGTTTTGCCCACCTAAGGTAGACACGGCAGTAGTAGGAACTAATATCCCTGGCTTTTCATCCCAGATTACTCTTACCGACAAATACTCACGGTCTTTTAAATTGCCGTCATTAGGAAAGCTCACTTTAGTTAAAATCGACTGCGTATTTGAGTTTACTAAAGGAGCTATGTAAGAGATTTCTCCTGCTATGGGGCTACCCCCTGCTTCGGGGATTGTTTCTACTACCAGCCCTGACTTAAGGCGATCGCGATATTCTACGGGAATATTAATGTTTAGCTCAAGATTCTGATTATTAGTAATTGTCGTCATCTGTTCGCCAACACTGACATAATCACCTACTTTCTTATCATCAAAACTGCCTACAACTCCCTCTATAGGTGCATTAATCGTATTAAAAGCTAAACTTTGGCTAATTGAACCTAATTCGGCTTCAGCCCGTTTGATAATTGCTTCTTGACTGTTAACATTCGCCCTGGCTTGTTCTACACGCTTTTGGGCTGCTTGTAAAGATTTGATGGAGGCATTGAGAGTTTCTCGGCGAGAGTTTAGCTGTGCTGTTGCCCCCCCATACTCGGTGCGGTCGTTATCAAGTTCCTGCTGCGCTAATGCTCCCCCTTCAACTAATCTTTGGCTGCGATCAAGATTGATTTTGGCTAACTTTGCTGCCCCATCAGCATCCTCTACGTCTGCTCTGGCACTTTCTACTTCCGCTGCTGCCGCTGCACGATCTGCCTCTGCTGCACTCAATTCAGCCTGCCTTTGGGCTAATGTAGATTTTTCCACATTGACGTTTTGGGTCGCAGCGTTAACGTCTTCCTGCTCCTGAGTCGGCTCTAACTCAACTATTGCCTGCCCTTGACTGACGCGATCGCCTTGCTGGGCAAATATTTGGACAATTCTTCCCTCTGTACGGGGTGCCAAACTAACTCGCTCTCTGGCTTCTAAAATACCGACATATTCACTACTATCAATTAAAGTATTTGATTCTAAAGTCTTAAGCTGAACAGCGATCGCTGAGGGCTTTTGTGCTGATTCTTTGCCTCCACAGGCTATTAAACCTAAAGAGAGTACTGTTATACCTATAGCTGATGCTGAAATTCTCAAATATGGTTTTAATTTAAAAAGCATTATAGTATTATCCCGATTATCTTTATTCGGGCTTACTTGTTTGGCATTGTTTGGTAGTTAAAATCAAGCTCAACATCTCAGGTTCTGCTATGGCAATTGTCATACTATTCAGCAAACCTTCAATTAAATTAGTCATACTTTTAACCTCTGGAAATAAGTAAGACAATCCAATAATTAAACTGAGCCGCTTTTAGATAATCTTAAGTCTTTCTTTATTTTTAATTCCTGCAATCTATCTTTTGATAGATACGGTTACAAATCTAAACAGAGATGAGCCGTTGTTAGCTTTTGGCAATTGGCTGAAACACTTTTAGAAAAAGACATAGGGTTAAAAGCCATGTCTACTACAGTAGAAGGCAATAAGTCAGGATGTAGAGATAAAAGAAATATATCTACATCCTATTCAGAATCGAACAATACCATGATTAGCTTTTTGCTGTCTTGTCCGATCTTGCTAAATTTTGTTAGATCTTGCTATGAGGAAATAGATTATTTGCTTTAAGACCCATTAAACGCAATTAGAGTTAGCATAATCTCATCAATTTTCTGTATTTTATGATGTAGAGCGATCGCAAAAATCGTAGAAAGTAGCTCAGTTAGTAATCTTATTTATAATTGAATCCCATTGAGTATGACTAAAGGAGACAAAGTAGCCTCTGCTGATTCTTCTTCCTGAATAACTTTTTGGATAGATTTTTCTTTTCTAATAATTCCTAATAGAATAAAACTATTACCGCTTTTTTCTGATTATGAAGCTATTTATCCTGGTTATTTAATGGTTTCACCATTTAGAGAAACTACAATTCTGTAATGAATAACTTTCTGCTATTCTTTCACTATCTGCTAAATTTGTTAGAGATAGAATGATAGAATATGGTTTAAACCACTTCTATATGAAAAACTGTTTGTAAAACAAATCTTAAAACAAAAAAAGTGGCGGAGATGGACAAAGGCTTAGGTGACGCATGTAGTAATTTCCCCAAACACCTCACTACTTCAAATACCCCAAATACCCCATAATTTAATTTTCTTTTTACAAACAATCTCTCAAGGTAATTAGTAACTTTTTAATAATCCCTATCTGATGGCAGACTTGATAACCGCTTAATTCAAATTAATTAGACTCTAATCGTAGATTAATAGATGTCAAGGAATATTTAGAGGTAAAATCTGTAATTAATATCGGAGTAGGTTCATGAGTAATAACAGATCTTGGCGTAAATCATACCAGGTTGGGGCAATTTTTTTATGCACATTAATTATTACTTTAATAACTTCTAACTATCATCCCTCGTCAGCAGAAACTGATCAGGTGCATTGGGAGTATAGTGGAGAATCTAACGCTTATGTATGGGGTTTGTTATCTCCTGAATTTCAAACCTGTACCTTGGGCGATAAACAATCGCCAATCAATATTACTAACATTGATATTGATGATGAGCAACCAGGAGAATTAGCCGAAATCAAATTCGATTATCAGTCCAGTGCCGCCGAAGTAGTTAATAATGGTCATACGATTCAAGTTAACTATAAACCAGGAAATAGTGTCAGCATCAATAATCAAAAATATAAGCTATTACAATTTCATTTTCACACTCCCAGCGAACATAAAATTGATGATAAGTCATCAGCAATGGAAGCTCATTTTGTGCATCAAAATGATGCAGGAGAACTTGCCGTAGTAGGGGTGATGATGAACTCGGGGGCAGAAAATCCGCAAATTGCTCAAATTTGGCAAGCCATACCAGAGGGCAACAAAGCAAATAAAGCTCAGAGTATTACCCTTAATGCTGCCAAGTTGTTACCAAGTGATAAAACCTATGTAAGCTATGAAGGTTCTTTAACAACGCCACCCTGTAGTGAAGGAGTGAGTTGGAATCTCTTGTTAGAACCCATCGAAGTATCATCGCAACAAATTGCCACCTTTACTAATTTATATCAGAATAATGCTCGACCTATTCAAGCATTAAATGATCGTTCCGTGGAGCTTCATCAAGATAGTGTACCTCAGGAATAAATGTTAGGAATGGTCAGGAGAATTTTGAGGCTATTTTATTATTAGATTTCTGGCTCGAATCATAGAATAGCCTCATAAGTTAATAGGTTTTTTGTACCACAAGGACATAACATCATTTGTTAGAAACTATACTAAGTTAGTAATTCAGGCAAGAGATCTATTTTAGATGGCAGAGTAGTAACCTTTCAGCACTAATTATTGCAAGTCTATAACTAAAGTTTTGGGTAAAGAGGTAGTAGAACCAATGTTATATTGATTGTCTTTAATTAGCTGTTTAATGGCCTTAACTCGCTTGGCGGGAGCAGGATGAGACGCCAAAAAATCATAATTACTGGTATGTTTTTTACTTAGCTTCTGGAAAAAATCTGTTGCCCCTGCAACCTGACCATAAGTTTTATTTAATAGCTCCAAGCCAAATTTATCGGCTTGCTTTTCCTGTTTTTGAGAATAATGAGAGTCGCTAATTGCTTTAACTGAACTAGCAACTATAGACTTAAAAATACTGGCATCACCTAACAAATAAGAAATGGTAATCCTGACGATTAAGAAATTACCTAAACCCCGCAAATGATCGCGATTAGCAAAGTGTCCTAATTCGTGTCCTAAGACCATCATTAATTCATTTTCCGATTCGACTTGCTCTAATAATCCTCGATAGATAATTACCTTGTTTCCAGGAATTGCGATCGCATTTACAGTATTTTCGGGTATGTATAAAACTCGGTACTCATTGGCTTGTTGTTTGCTGGGTAGGTTTGCTTCCAACCGCTCTAAAAGCTGATTGAGAGTTGTTTGCTGGGTTGAATCTAGCGCCTGTTGCTCGTAGACAGGGACAATTACCGCTCCCAGTTTTTGTTCTACAGCAGGGGGAATAAAGGTAATTACGGTATTAACCAGTAATTTAAATAGGAGAAAAGCAATAATTATTCCGCTCAAAAATATGCTCGCCAATATTAATATTTGACTATTACTTTCAGGTTCGTTTCTTGAGCTTTGAGGTGAATGATATGACATGAATTGCTAATTATTTATCGATATAGTCGTTTCAATTAATTCTGTTATCTTCTGGTTTATTTGTTCGAGGGATTAGGGATTGGGGACTGGGGAATAGGGATAATTTATGCAAATTTGATTCGTATCATTCTTATTTGAAATAAATATATAAAGTAAATTTAGTACAAATAATGTTTGCATCAAGGACGGAAACAATAAGCTTTAATCGAGGAAAAAAGTTTTATCTCACTGAAAATAATCATCTGCTTGATTACGGTCAAGTATTGAACTTATGGCAAGATGATAAATCTTTTCGTTCATTTTTTATCGACCTTTTAACTCAAGTATCTTTTACTGCTTATCGCTGGGAAACCCCCTATTTAACGATCAACAATTTAGATCAGATATTTGAATTTGTGCTACTCGATAGTCCGAGATTAATCAAAACACCAGATCCATCTGCTTTTGCTGATTATCTCAACTCAGCAGATGGATATCAGCCTTACAGACAAGCAAAAGCAGTTTAATTATTTTTAGTAGGGCGAAAAGGATTGAGGAAATTAATCAAAGGAGCAATATTATGGGATTGAATCCACAGACGTCCTTCTCCCGAAAAGCGGCAGACTAAACCTTCGCCACCAAAGATACCTGTTTTTAAACTTCTAAAAGACAGCCCGCCAATATTATGCACAGAATAGTTAAGACTATCTTCAAACGCCACAATATATCCTGTATCTACCACATAATCTCCCGCAACGGGAATTTCGATAATTGCTCCATAGGAACTAAACCAGAAATCGCCGTTACCTGTCGCCTTGATCAAAAACAAGGACTCACCACTAAAAAAGCCTTTAAAGCCTTGAAATTTTGTCTCGATTTCTACTTCTGGACTACATGCCACAAATCCTGAAGATTGAACCATCAGGCTACACTTACTAGAGAGATAATAATGCTGCACGTCTCCAGGTACCCCAGGAGAAATATACAGCTCTCCCTTTTTGCCTTGAGCAGTAAACTGATTAATAAATAAAGACTCTCCGCCCAACATTCTGCCTACACCTTTCATCAGTCCACCCTTCATTTTGGATTTCATGACCAAACAAGAGTCCATTGCTGCCATTGCCGACGCTTCTACCATCACCGTTTCATTTGCTGGAACATCCAACACCAAAGAAGCATATGCGGGGCTATGCTCAACTCGATAGGGAATTTTGCTATTCATAAATATACTTAATTACTTCTGTACAGACAAGGCATGCCTTGTCTCTAACTACAATCATCTCGGTGGTAATTGCGAACCAACCGTCGAACCAAATGAACCAGGGTTGTGAGTTTGGCAATAGACCTTACCCTGACCCTTAAAGCGACAGACAAAACCCTCGCCGCTCAAAAAAGTACTCATCAAACCAGCAGAAGCTTTAGCAATACTAAAATCTAAGCTTCTTTCAAACGCAACTATATGTCCTGTATCGACAATATATTCACCATCAACCTCAACTTCGTAAATTGCGCCAAAGGAAGTCAACAAAACTACTCCCTGTCCCGAAAGAGTGAGCCAGAAAATAGACTCCCCCGAAAACAAAGATTTGAACCCCTGAAAACCGACATCAAGATCGACCAAAGAACTACAGGCTAAATAAGAAGTTGCCTGGACGATTAAATCCTGTCCCGTCATTTCATAAACTAGCAAGTCACCAATCAATCTAGGAGCAAGCCAAATCGTATTACCATCTTGAGGGGAACTAAAGACACTTAAAAATAAAGACTCTCCTGCCACCATGCGTTTTAAGCCGCCCATGATGCCGCCACCTTTACCTTTGCGGAGGGTAGTACTAGCATTGATGCTGCCACTCATGGCAATCATTGCCCCAGCCTGAGCGACCAATTCTTCCCCTGAGTCTAATCCTACACGAGCGATCGCACTTTCGGGTTGATGTAATAATTCTATATTCATAATCTACCGCACCTTAGAACGTAAAAAGCCAACTAAGCCACCGATACTACGAGACTGGAGATAAATATTACCTCTGCCAGTTAAACGATTGACAAATCCTTCCCCAGAAGTAAAAGAACCAAGCAAACCGCCAGAAAGTTTGATGTTCATTTGAATTCCTGGCTCGTATGCCACCAAGTGACTGTTATCGACAATAAACTCGCCGTCAATTGCCTTTTTCGTAATGCCACCATATGCCCCAAAATAGGCTTTGCCTCTGCCACTTAATCTCAGTTTGAACAGTCCTTCTCCCGCAAACCAACTGGCAAAACCCGCCCAGCGAACTCCCATTGTCACTCCAGGAGTACTGGCGATATATGCCCCTGGTTGAAAGTACATATCTTTGCCATGAAGTTCAATCTCCGCAATATCTCCTACCACAGATTGGGTCAAAACTACGCTGAGATATTGCTTGGTTTGATTGCTAAAAGTATTAATAAATAGCGATTCACCACCAAAAAACTTCTTGGCTAAAGCGGCAAAAAAACCACCAGAAAGCTCAGTTTTCATCGTAACTTGGCTGTCCATACTAGCCATTGCCCCCGCTTCTGCTACAATCTCTTCCCCTGGTTCGAGGGTGACAAAAATAGCGGAAAATGCTGGCTTATACTTTATTTCGCATTCCATAATTTTTAAATAAGTGTACGATTAATCTTAAAATTGAGATTAAGTACAGTTAATTAATTTGCGTTACTAGTATGCCCATATTTTTGTTTAAACTTCTATTTGCTAAATAATAAGAAATAAATAACAAAAGCTTATAGCTAAAAAAGGTGCGATCTCGGTTGCGTTTGCGATAGCAATATTTAGGAATGCTTGAGTAGGGGGAGTATTATTGTGGAGAGCCATTATGTCAAAAAGATTAGTTTCTAAACTTGCTGTATTGCGACAGAGAGCAGGACTGACACAAGCATAACTAGCTGTGTTTGTTGGCGTTACTACTAATACTACTCAGAATTGGAAAAAAGAAGATGGATTAAACCAATTAGAAAAATATTTAAAACTTTGTGAAGTATTGGGTTGTACTCCAGAAGGCTTATTTAATTGTGTTGAAAGCAATTAAGATAAGGCTCAAAATAGAAGAGAATTTACTCTTGAAGATTTAAGGTTATTACGTAAGAGATGGGGAACTGATATTACAAGTAGTAATGATATAATCAAAAATTCCAACAGAACAGAAAGTGATGGTGAAGGTATCAAACGATAAAATTTTTAATCGATGCCAGCCTTATTTTGGAATTATTTCTGAATCGTAAGGGACAAAAAGAACAAGTTGAAAAACTTTTTAATATCTCATATCAGATAATCAACCTGGTTGATAATAATACTGACGTTCTAAGTTGATCACATCAGTTAAAGCTTCGGGACGACCTAAGTGAAAACCTTGAGCATAATCTACTTTGAGTTCGCGAACGCTGTTCAAAATAGCCTCATTCTCCACAAATTCTGCGACAGTTTTCAGACCAATTCCTTCGGCAATGTGATTGATGGCTTCAACCATGACCTTAGATGCCGCATTTTTATTTAATTCCTTGATAAAAGAACCATCAATTTTCAGATAGTCAACAGGTAGGTTTTTAAGATAGGTCAGAGAAGAGACTCCTTTGCCAAAATCGTCTAAAGCAAAGCTACAGCCAATCTCCTTAAGAGAATTAATAAACTTGATGATCTTACCTAGATCCGACACGGCGATTGATTCGGTGATTTCAAAGCAAAATAAATCTGCGGGAAAAGGAGAGGTATGGAGACGCTGTTTAAGGAACTTCAAAAAGGATTCATTATTTAGCGAAGCCCCTGAGAGATTGATCGAAAAACGATGATTATCCCAAATAGCGCGATCGCAGTTTTGCAGGGATTCAAATAAATTGTTAACCACCCAGGTATCGATATCAGTCATCAGGAAGTTACGCTCGGCAATATCCATAAAGACACCAGGGAGAATTATTTTATCGGCGCGATCAGTCAGACGGAGCAAAATTTCAAAGCACTGTCTATGATCATCATTTTTGAGAGAGGTGATAGGTTGGGCATAAAGGCTAAACAAGTTCTGATGGAGAGCCTGACGCAGACGTTTAACCCAACGGATTTTTAAATCTAGGCGATCTTTAGAACTAGAAATCGGTTCGGGATAAACAGCAACACAGTCTCTACCGCGCTCTTTTGCTTGGTATAAAGCCAAATCTGCCGCTTCAATTAAAAGCTGAGGATTATCGGTTATTTCAGGAACAGTGCTGGCGATACCGATGCTAACTGTGACCACCGAATCAACTAAAGAATTATGATGGGGAATTTTTAGCTGTTTAACCGCATTTCTCACATCCTCACCAACTTTGAAGGCACCAGCATGAGGAGTATGAGGCAGAATAATCACAAATTCTTCTCCACCATAACGAGCCAAGACATCTCCAGGTCTTTTTAATGCCGAAGCGATCGCTGTGGCTATCTTCTGGAGACATTGATCTCCCTGCTGATGACCATAAACATCGTTGTAAATTTTAAAACAGTCCACATCACACATCATTAAGGACAGTGGAGCAGAAATTCGTTTGAGTCGCCCCCATTCTCGTTTTAGCTGCCGGTCAAAGGAGCGCCGATTATAAACGCGGGTTAAGGGGTCTAATAGGGCTAGTTGAGATAATTGTTCGTGGAGTAGTCCTTGTTTAATGGCGATCGCTAATTGAGTACTGATCTCTCTGAGCAAGTTAATAGTATCTTCTTGCCAAATGCGCTGAGTGGTATATTGATCGGCAATTAGCCAACCATATAGGGTAGTGGTAGTAAAAACTGTGTCGTCACTAGCCGAGAAGAAACCTGATGTAAAGTCGGCATTTTTTAGCAAAATAGGAACGATCAACCGTGCCTGGGGATGAGGTAATTGTCCAATCGGGAGACAATCAAAAGTATCCTCTAGAGTGCTAATTTCGATGTGTCCTCTAAGATATGACTTGTAAATATCGGAATCAGGACAAAGATGCTCATAGTGTAGAGTAGTTAAAGGGTCAATAGCAATTTCTGCGCTTGAAGAATAAGCTTCAAGGGTAACATGTTGATTGCGTAACGAAGCTAACCCGACAAAATCACAGTTTAGCAAGGCTTGAATTTCTTGGGTAGCAGTATCCAAGATTACCTTGAGATCAAGAGACTGACGTATGCGATCGCTAATTTCAAACAGCAGCTTACGTTGTGCCGCATTTTTGATTGAATTTTGATGTAGATCATAAAGAGAAAGATGAGTCCTAATCCGTGCTAGTAATTCTCGCTCCTCTACAGGCTTGGTCAAATAGTCTACGGCTCCCAATTCAAACCCCTGCACTTTATGTTGAGCTTCAGCCAGGGCAGTCATAAAGATAATAGGAATCTCTTCGGTTTTGACGTTTGTTTTTAAACGGCGACAAACCTCGAATCCATCTATGACTGGCATCATAACGTCCAACAGAATTAAATCTGGACATTTTTTAACTGCTATCTCAACTGCCTTGGCACCACTTTGAGCAATTAAAATTTTATAATTAGCATGTTTTAAATACTGAGATAATAGTTGTAAATTGTTTGCTTTGTCATCAACGATCAAAATAGTCTTCGATGACAAAAGTTTGGTAGATAAAGCCATTTTAAAAAGATGTATATTCTTTAGGTATATTTTTTAAAATATATACATCTTTTCTATCTCAACTATAGGCATTTAGTAATGGGTTGAATTACTAGTATTAAGATTTTATAAAGATTAAAATAGGATCTAGTTTCTCCGTTATTTTACTTACATTAAATACCAAAAATAATTATACAGATTGACTTTATCCAAGTCCCCCATTCCCCCATTGGTGGACAAATCTAGGAGAAAAAATATTAATCCCTCTAGTGGTCTTGGACGTAAATAACGCCAGTTCGGGTTAAGAAGATTAGTCTGCGAGATTAACTCTAAGCTCTAAGCCTTAAGCCATAAACTTTATAGCCATTTATTTCACCTAAGAACAAGTAAAAAATCACCTAAATGATAGATTTTGAATCTACCTTATAGCAAGGGTTTTAGCTTATCCCGAATTCACGTTAGCTTATGAAGCGTTGGTGAATCAAGGTATGAAAATTAGATCCATTTGCTTGAAACAAATTTCTTAAAGGCTAAAGGCTAATAGCTACGAACAGAGACACTTTATAAGTCATACACAAAATCACCAACGCCGCTTACGATTCAATCAAGGCTTTAAACAATTGCTCTAGGCGATCTTGCTGACAACTATCTGCCAGTTGGCGGACTTGTTGGGCAAAATCAAGATACTGAGAATTTGCTGCTGTTAGTAAATCAATTTGTACTAGTAAACCATCCATATTGCCCGAGTCTACTAATTCAAGTAGTTGCTTTAATTCATTTAATTCAGGCAAAATAACTGAATTGATAGTATCTAATTTAGGCTCATGGGATTGCCATTCAAGCTCTTGATGTTCTTCTAATAATTCCAGCAATCCATCAAAATCGATAGGTTTAGCTAAAAAGCCATCACATTTAATATCAGAGGCATCAATGATTGATTTAGTATTGGCAGAAATCATCAGCACTAAAGTATCTTTGAGCTGAGGATGTTGTCTGATGCGCTCAATCATTTCTTTGCCATTCATCACTGGCATTAATAAGTCCACTAGAATCACGTCAGGTTCAAATTCTTGAGCGATCGCTAATCCACTTTGACCATTATCGGCTTCTTGCAGAGTAAATCCTAATGGTTGGAGATATTCAACTAACAAGACTCGATTATCTTCATTATCGTCAACCACCAAAACTTTACAAGGTTTGCTCAAAACCAGTTGTTGTGGAAGGGCGCATTCCAACTCCTGAGTTGCCAGACTTGAAGTTATTACCCCCAACTCTAAATCAAACCAAAAGACACTTCCCTGAGCGAGTTTACTGTCAAGATGTAACTCACTATTCATCAGCTGAAGAATATTTTGGCAGATGGGGATACCTAAACCTGTTCCTTCGGCATTTTGGTTTACCTGTCCAAAGGTAGCAAATACGACATCGTACTTGTCTTGAGGAATTCCTCTTCCTGTATCCTGGATCTCAAAGCGGATCTGACTGGTAGTTCCAGTTTGTGCCAAACAATTTACTGATAAAGTAATACTTCCCGAGTCAGTAAATTTAACGGCATTACTCAATAAATTAAATAGAACCTGTCTTAGTCTGGTTTCATCTGCGTTTACTGCTAAAGGTAAATCAGATGAGATCTCGAAATTAAAGCTTAAGCCTTTCTCTTGGGTACGAACCTGAAAAATGCTAGCTAGATCATGCAAGAAATTGACTAAATTCAGGTCGCTATACAACAGCTCTTGTTTCTTGGCGTTGAGCTTTGATAAGTCCAGGATATCGTTGATTAACGTTAGTAGGTGTTGCCCCGACTGATTGATAATATCGACAGATTTAAGCTGTTTTGTAGTTAGCTCAGAGTCTTTCTTGAGTATACTGCTAAAGCCAATCACGCTATTTAAAGGAGTACGAAGTTCGTGACTCATGTGAGTAATGAAAGTATCCTTAGCCTGAGAAGCCTGTAGCATGGAGATTTCTGCCAGTTTGCGATCGCGAATATCTTCAATCACGGCGATAAAGTAGGCTGGTTCTGTCGACTCGACCTTTGCTAGAGAAAAAGTCAGATTTGCCCAGACCACTGAGCCGTCAGCATGAATATAGCGTTTTTCATATTGGCAGCTTTCAATCTCCCCCGCAATAACTTGAGGCACATATTTATTATCTTGAGCCGCATCTTCAGCATAGGTAATGTCTTGATAGGTCAACTCCAAGAATTCTTGGCTGCTATAGCCTAAAAACTGACAGAGGGTTGAATTAACCTTAAGAAATCTGCCGTCTAAGGCAACGTGAGTAATCCCCACCGAGGCTTGCTCAAAAGTCTGGCGAAACTCCAATTCACTTTGCTTTTGGGCTATTTGACTCTCGAAAGCGGCGATAGAATTGCCGATATCCCTTGCCATGAGTTCGATGATTTCTCGTTCTGAAGAACCAAAATCACTGCTGCGAGGGGGAATTGAAGAAAAGTTCAAGGTGCCAAATAAAGTCCCGTTAACCATAATTGGCGTACCAATATAGGACTTCAAATCAAACTTGAGATAGAGAGGATGATTTTGCATTGCCTCTATCTGGCTCACATCAAAATAGGTAACAGTTTGCTCCCTAGCAACTATTTCAGTACAGTAAGTATCTTGGCACTCTAACTCCAGTCCTATAGGTAGCTCTAAAGGAGTTGCTACCGCCAAAATTTTATAGCTAGAGTTGGTAACTTGACTGACAATCCCTGTATCCAAGCCAAAAATTTCACAGCCAGTTTTTATGTAGTCATCATAGAGAGCTTCTAGAGTCTGATAATCTTTGATTGCTAGATGATGCAGTTGTTTAAGGCGATCACTAAAATCCGCTAGTGCCTGAGTCCTCTGAGCTACTTTTTGTTCTAAACTACGGTTCAGTTTACTCAATTGAGCTGCTTGGGTTCGTAATTTACGTTCATCTCTGAGGCGATCACTAATATCTTGACAGACACAAATCAAATCACCAGTAGCGGAATAATTTAGGGTCAATTCTTCATCAAAAGTATGTCCGTCACGGTGTTTAGCTTTAATCACTCCTTGCCATCGACCCTGCTCTTGTAATATAGGGAAGATTTCTTGTTCAAACCGAGGCAGCTCTTCTGGTCGATATAGTACTTGCCAAGACTGACCGATTAATTTTTCTGGTTGGCTATAGCCAAAGATATCTAGGTGAGCCTGATTAATATAAATAAACTTATGATCATTGAGGATTGCAATTCCATTAGTAGCAGTTTCAATTGCTGCCAGTTGACGATTTTTTTCGTTGAGGCTCTCTTCTCGCTCTAGCTGAACTCGTTTAATTTCATTAATCGCTACAAAACTTACTGCCAAACCATCATTTTGTCCGTCTTCAGTTAGATAGGGATTAATTTGCATCAAGAACCAAGAATCATGCTTGTGCTGCTTGACTTCCAGCTCAAGGGGTTGATGTTTTAACAATACTTCTTCGAGTAAATCGGGTAGCTGAGGACAGTCAATCTTCAGCGTCAACTCTGAAAGGGGACGTTCGATATCATTGGCTCGCAAAGATATTGCTTGGGTGGCAGCGGGGGTAAACTTCCGAATTCTTAATTGGGCATCGAGAAAAATTACGCCGATTTCGGTACTCTTGAGTAAATTGTCAATATCATTATTGAGCTGGGTCAGTTCGCCAATTTTGGACTGATACTCAATATTAACCGTGTGTAGCTCTTCATTAACCGAATGCAGTTCCTCGTTGGTACTTTGCAGCTCTTCATTAGATGCCGTTAATTCTTCATTAGAAGCCTGTTGTTCTTCGTTGGTAGTTTCCAACTCTTCCACTAGTGCCTGAAGATTTTCTCTAGTTTGCTGTAGCTCATTTTCCAATTCTAAAATACGCCGCGAGGCTTCGCTGCCAGCCTCAAAAGTCTCGGCGGTCGGGATTTCTAGCAGAGCAGTAGCTTTTTTAAGCTTAATTTTGACCAAAAAGAAGTCTCCGTAACGGCGATCGCTTTGGGGGGCTATGACTTCTAAACTGACTTGAAGAGATTCTCCCTGATATTGTAATTTGATATCTTGATACTGAACCGATTTTCCATGTTGCCTGGCTCGATGAAGCGCTGTATTCAGTGGTAACTGGAGAGGCAGCGCCACCATTTTAGTTACCTCGGTAGTAACCTTACCGTCAGGAGCTTTAAATATTTTGCTAGAATCTCCGCTGACATGGAGCAGATGATTTTCCTTGCCAATCAATAAAATAATTGCATTAGATTCACTTGCTAATCGATTAAGACACTGCTCTAAAATCGGCTCGAATTGAACCCGATGCTGTGGCTGGCTCCAATTACTAAGGAAGGAACTTTTGCTGATTTTGGGATTATTTCTTAAAGGAAGAGGTAATCTAATATTTCTTTGCTTCTGATAAAACTTCCATTTTTTATCTATAGGTTCAAATTCCGATTCAAATTCCCCTAATGTCTCTGCTTCACCCAAAAACAAAATTCCCTTGGATACCAAGGAAAAATGAAGATTACGCAAGACCTGATATTGTAATTGCGATTTCATGTAAATCAAGACATTACGGCAGGAAATTAAGTTGATCCTAGTAAAACCTGCGTCTTTGGTGAGATCGTGGGGGGAAAAGATCAGCATTTCCCTGATCTTGCGCATAATTTGATAGGAATTATCTTTAGCCACAAAATAGCGATGTAAACGCTCTGAGCCAACGTCCCTGGCAATGGAAGGGGGATAAATTCCTTGAGATGCTTTTTCTAAGGCGGCTCGATCTATATCGGTGGCAAATATCTTGACTCTCAGGTTCTTATCTGAATCTTGCAGAGCTTCATGAACTAAGATTGCTAAAGAATAGGCTTCTTCTCCTGTAGAACACGCAGTGATCCAAAACCTTAATTCTGCTTCGTCTCCACTTTGCTCAATGAGACGGGGCAAAATATTGTTCTCCAGGTTTTGCCATGCTGGATAGTCGCGGAAAAAATGGGTAACGTTAATTAAGAGATCGGAACAGAGAATTTGTCTTTCAACCTCAGAATTATTGAGTAGTTTAATATATTCGTCAATACTCAGAGAATTGTGAATCAGGCAGCGACGATGAATTCTACGGGAAATTGTACTAGATTTGTACTGAGAAAAATCCAATGCTTCCTGGTCTAAAAGCAGATTAGCAATTTGGCTCAGATTAGCACTATTAATTAGGTTACTTTGAGAGTATTGAGTTTCCGTAACTTGAACAGGAGTAACCACGCACTGATAAATTAGTTGCGATAATTGTCTAGGGGGGGAGATCTGATTGACCACACCTGTAGCGATCGCACTGCGCGGCATCCCGTTAAATTCGGCTGTTTCTGGGTCTTGAACTAAAGCTACCCCTCCCGCTTCATTAATGGCTTTCAAGCCCCGAGTGCCATCACTACCAGAACCAGATAAAATCACCCCAATCGATTGTTCGCCATAGTTTTTTGCCAGAGAAGTAAAAAATAAATCGATGGGAAAATTAAGCTCATGTTTTTTATTTTTATCCTTTCTGCGGTCTTCTAAACGCAGTACATTTTTTTCTAATGCTAGGTTTTGACCAGGGGGGATCAAATAAACCGAATTTGGCTCTAGCTCCATACCGTCAACAACGCGATAAACTGGCATGGTGGTACGTCTTTCTAGCAATTCTTTCATCAAACTTTTAAAGTCTGGCGACAGATGCTGAATCACCACAAATGCGGCGCCACTAGCTGAAGAAAGATTATTAAATAGTTCTTCTAAAGCACTCAGTCCTCCTGCCGATGCACCGATACCAACTACAAATAATTCATTTTCTAACTTTGTAGATGGGGGAATATTGTTTTGCGAATCTGAGGGAGAGGCTTCAGACATAATGTTTTTGGGATCAACGATGACGGCTATCTTGTAATTTTTAACACTTTTCTGCTTTTTATTCGAGCAATTTGAGCGCGATCAAAGATCAAAGTTAATTCCCTCAGTTTTCCTACTATGAAGGGAGGCTTGTGTTGCCATGGTCGAGTTATGATTTTAATTGCACGTAGCTAAATCGATAACCAAAACAGAAATTAATCGAAACATTTTTAAATGACCCAACGTATTTTAATTTGGTACCGTAACGACTTAAGAATTCACGATCTGTTGGCATTAGATGAGGCGGTACAGCAAGCAGCGATCATAATTCCTCTATACTGTTTTGATGATCGCGCCTTCGGTAAAACTTCCTTTGGCTTTGACAAGACGGGAAGCTATCGCGCTCAGTTTTTGCGTGAATCTATAGCGGATCTCCGTTCTTCCCTGCAAGAATTAGGCAGTAATCTGATTGTACGTCGCGGTTTACCTGAAGAGATTATACCTGCGATCGCCGAACAGTTACAAGTGGATCAGGTTTCTTATAGTAAGGAAGTTACCGACCAAGAAACTCAGGTTGAACAAAAGCTCAAACAGGCATTATCAAACCAGAAAATTAAGGTCAACACCTATTGGGAAGCGACATTATACTTACCAGAGGATTTGCCGTTTAAAATTGAGCAAACACCAGAACTATATACTAATTTCCGTAAGCAGGTCGAAAAAAAATCAGCCATTAATGAGGCACTTCCCGCACCGCCAAAGTTCCCCCCATTGCCTGAAATCAACATTGGGGAGATTCCGACACTCTCAGAATTGGGCTTGTCTACACCCGAATTTGATACCCGCAGTGTCTTGAGATTTAAGGGTGGTGAAACCGAAGCCATGAAAAGACTGCAATACTATTTCTGGTCACAAGACTGTCTGCGAGACTATAAACAAACTCGTAACGGTATGTTAGGTGCTAACTATTCTTCTAAGTTTTCCCCCTGGCTAGCATTGGGCTGTATTTCCCCCCGTTATATCAACGACCAGGTAATTAAATACGAAACATCGAGAGTTAAAAACAATTCTACTTATTGGTTAATTTTTGAGCTGATTTGGCGCGACTTTTTTCGTTTTATTGTGGCAAAGCACGGCAATCAAGTGTTTAAACTCTCTGGAATGCAAGGGGTAGCCATTCCCTGGAAGCAAGATTGGCAACGCTTCGATCTCTGGCGCACAGGCAATACTGGCTATCCCCTAGTCGATGCTAACATGCGTGAATTAGCGGCAACAGGCTTTATGTCTAACCGTGGTCGGCAAAATGTTGCTAGTTTCTTAACCAAGAATCTCGGTATTGATTGGCGCATGGGGGCAGAATGGTTTGAATCACTATTGATTGATTACGATGTGTGCAGTAACTGGGGTAACTGGAATTACACCGCAGGGGTGGGAAATGATGCCCGAGGTTTCCGCTATTTTAATATTGCCAAACAGACCAAAGATTACGACCCACAAGGGGACTATATCAAACATTGGCTACCTGAATTAGCCTCCCTCCCTGGAGACAAAGTTCGTGAACCTGGAAAACTAAGTCAAGATGAGCAAAAACGCTATGGAGTTAGAATTGGCGTAGATTATCCCCGTCCTGTAGTCGACTTTTTTAAATCAGTTAAAGCCAACGAAAAAATTTATCAAAGTGCTATTGTTTAGATCTCTTAGATATTTAAAAAAAATCCTGATTCTTAATTTTCTGAGTCAAGAAATCAATTGCTTTCAATCATTTAATCTTATATAGCAATCCTATTTGAATCATGAAAATTTGAATGGAGGCAAGGCAGAAGGCAGAGGGCAGAGGGCAGAAGTTATTTTCACGAATGATTTAGGATTGCTATATGAAATACCTAAATGTTTACTACAAATAATAATGTAAGAGGGAGCTTTAAAGACCACACATCTTAAATTAAGCTCCCTCAAGATTTAGATAATCTTATATCTCAATTATCGTAATGGCTGCAAAACAAGATAAACGTAATACCGAATTAAGCGAAATCAAAACTTTGATTAACGATCGCTTTAATCAATTAGATCGCAAACTTGATGAAACCAAAGCCGAACTCAAGCAGAATATTACGGAAACAACATCCGAACTTAAGCAAGATATTACGAAAACAAAAGCTGAACTCAAGCAAGATATTACAGAAACAAAAGCTGAACTCAAGCAAGATATTAGTGATATTAAGGGTGATATTAAAGTCCTCCATGCTGAAGTTGCGGGAGTAGAGAAAAGATTATCCAATGTCGAAAATTCCGTGGCAAAAATTCCTGAAATTACCGAAAAGTTTGGAGAATTAAAAAATTGGCGGCAAACAGCTTTCGTGATTATCGCTGGTGTTGTTAGTGCTTTTTTGGGCTGGATTGTTAGAGGAGGCAAAGTTTAAATACCAGAATTTAATTGCCCATGAGCGAGATCGCTTTATACTCTTAAATCTATAACTAGAGCGATCGCTTTAGCTAAAGTTTTTATTAAATAATTAGTGAAGACAATCTTTGGTAAAACTTTTAATTGTTTTTAAATAACTATGAACACTCTATCTAAACCAGACCCAGTCCGCTTAGAAATCTTTAAAAATCTCTATCAGTTTATTGCCGAACAGATGGGGATTGTGCTGCAAAACACCGCAGCTTCGGTAAATATTAAAGAACGATTGGACTTTTCTTGTGCCATCTTTGATAGCTCAGGTTTATTAGTCGCTAATGCTCCTCATATTCCTGTTCATTTGGGTTCGATGAGCGCTAGCGTTGTTAGTTTAATTGAAGATGTGGCAAATCAGATTAAACCTGGTAATGTTTATCTCTCGAATAATCCTTATAACGGCGGAACTCATCTACCCGATGTAACCGCAATTACTCCTGTTTTTTTGAAGAGTAACGATTCACAAACAACCTCGGCAAAACCAATATTTTATGTCGCCTCGCGGGGACATCAGGCAGATATTGGCGGAATTACTCCAGGTTCGATGCCTCCTCATAGTAATAATATTGTTGAGGAAGGTATCTTGTTTGATAATTTTCTGTTGGTAAAAGAAGGTCATTTTAAAGAAACTGCCGTTAGAGAAATACTTAGCAACCATACCTATCCAGCACGTAATCCCAATCAAAACATTGCCGATTTCAAAGCACAAATAGCTGCCAATAATCGCGGAGTAACCGAACTGCTCAAAATGGTGGAACAGTACGGCTTAGAAACTGTGCAAATTTATATGCAGTTTGTCCAAGATAATGCAGAGTTGGCAATGAAAAAGACTCTCGCTGCTCTAACTAACGGTGAGTTTAGCTATCAAATGGATAACGGTGCCAAAATCCAGGTTAAAGTTACTGTTGATCGAGATAATAGTCGCGCTACAGTCGATTTTACTGGTACATCGAACCAGCTAGAAAGCAATTTTAATGCCCCCTCTGCCGTCACTCAGGCTGCGGTATTATATGTCTTCCGTACTCTAGTAGAGGATGCGATTCCCCTCAACGCTGGATGTCTCAAACCGCTCGAAATTATTATTCCCCAAGGCTGTATGCTCAATCCTACCTATCCCGCTGCAGTGGTGGCGGGTAACGTGGAAACTTCTCAGGCTATCGTCGATGCTTTGTATGGGGCTTTAGGTGTCATGGCGGCTTCACAGGGGACGATGAACAATTTTACTTTTGGCAACCATCGCTATCAGTATTATGAGACTGTCTGTGGTGGTTCGGGTGCGGGAAGGGATTTTAACGGTACGGATGCGGTACAGACTCACATGACTAATTCTCTACTTACCGATCCTGAAATTCTAGAATCTCGTTATCCCGTAATGCTAGAAAGTTTTGCAATTCGTAATGATAGTGGTGGTCGAGGTAAATACCGTGGTGGTAATGGGGTAGTTAGAAAAGTACGTTTCCATGAATCGATGACGGCTGGAATACTATCAAATCATCGTCTTGTTGCTCCCTTTGGTTTAAACGGCGGGGAAGCGGGAAAGGCAGGATTGAATTATATAGAAAGACAAGATAAAACCATCGAACGATTAGACAGTACAGCTACAGTACAGATGCAGCCTGGAGATACTTTTGTCATAGAGACTCCTGGTGGGGGTGGTTATGAACCTACCTCGACAATAATATGGTAAATTCTCTAGAGTAATTCCTCTACCCGCACGTATCCAAAACACTAACGTTACCGCAGACTACAAAGACGGTATCCTCAATTTGACTCTACCTAAGTCTGAAGAATAAAAAAATAAAGTAGTGAAAGTAAATCTAGAGAGCGAAGCTGCTGAATAGTTTTCTCCAGGGATAACGAATATCGTCATCTAGATTAATACTTTAGCCCAGTTGCTTATATAGTGACTGGGTTTTTTGTTGCAGGGCGATTGCGCTTCGCGCACTGGCAAAGCCAATCGCCCTCAAAGATATTTGTATAATTATTCATAACCAAACAATCTATCTGGTAGATGAGCAATTCTAACTCTCAGTCAGATCACAGCAATGCTGACCTAATCACAATTCGCCCCGAGTGTCGGGTGATGACGTGCCAAAAGCTCCCTTATTTTGTCGGTATTTCAGGTGCAACCACAGGGGCAACTGGCTTATCGATGCACCTAGTAGTTATTCCCCCTGGTGCGATCGCTGCCCCTCACTTTCACCAAGGCTTTGAAACTGGTATCTATGTTCTCGAAGGACAGGTGGAAACGCGATATGGCACCCAACTGGAAAAATCAAGCATCAATCAGGCGGGAGATTTTCTCTTTATTCCACCAGGGGTTCCTCATACTGCGATTAACATGAGTCAAACTGAATCAGCCCGCGCCATTGTTTCACGTAACGATCCCAATGAACAGGAAAATGTAGTGCCTTACAGCATTCATCCAAATTAGAGGGAGTAAATCATCCGTTATGACTGTTGAAACAGAGTTTTTAGAATTGTTTTAATTTAAAAGCTGATGGAAAAGATTAGGGCAATAGTATCAGGTAGGGTACAGGGCGTAGGTTTTAGGATGTATACTCGCGCTCAAGCTAAACAATTGGGTGTTAATGGATATGTGCGAAATTTAAGTTCTGGAGAGGTAGAGATTATAGCATTCGGTGAACCTGAAAACATAGATGCTCTTATTGAGTGGGCTAAATCTGGCTCACCATCGGCTCTAGTTAATAATCTAAAAGTAGAAGTTGTGACTGATGTTGAGGAATTTGAAGGTTTTGAAATTCGCTACTAATATCAATCGCTTCCTTTTTCTTAATACTGACTTTAGTTTGATTGCAAGGTAAAATAAGTTGTTTTAAAATAATGTACTCAAATCTTTTCTTTGATTTTATATATCAAAATATTGTAGAAATTAGAGCTTGGATAAGAGATTTATTTGTAATTATTGGAGGAATTATTGCTTTACTAAACTGGCAAATTGCTTTACAAAGCTATCTAAGCCAGCAAGCACAAAGAAAAATTGATAATAGCAAAAAATTAATTGAACAATTTCAAAATTCGATAGATAAAGATGACTTGAATCAATGGAAACAAGTTTTTTTAAACTCCTATGAATCTATGGGTGCTGAACCTGGTCATTTTGTTGTCTTTAATAGTAATGAGAAAGCAATTCAAATACCTCATGCTAATTTGTTTATTTCAGAAGGTAAAGGTTTTTATTTTTCTGATGGCAAAATGAATCGAGGAGATAATGTATCAAATATCAATTTTAGTTCTATCCGACACATAACAGAACAATTGAATATCATAAGCTATGAAGTTTTATATGGTCACACAGAATTGATAATTTTATATTATGAGCTTGGGCAAATTATCAAATCTATTTACTACTGGATTGATAGTATTGAGGATGAGGATTTAAAAAAGAACACTTACCCCTATTTCCTTCAGATGTATAGAAAAAAGAAGCGAAGATTAGAAAAACTACCTTATAAGATTTATCAAGGTTTATGTTGAAAATGACGATCATCCGATACGATAAGAAACTCAATCAGCGATCGCTCTGAAAAGAATAAGCCCTGGCTGCAATCAACCAGGACTTGAAGATAGTCTAAAACCGATGAAAAAAGATTGTTTAGTAACCGTAGCCGTGAGGAAGGTATTGGTTTACATCAACTTGGTCTTGAATGTTTGTTTGAGTAGCATCTTGGTCGATTACGTTGTAGTCACCAACCGCAGCAGCTTCGTTAGCATTTTTTTGGACAGAAGTTTGAGCGTCAGGAGCAGAAGGAACACCGTAAGCACCCAAGTCTAGTTGTTGTTGTAGGCTGTGTTGTGTAGCGTCTTGGTCGATGTAGTTAGCAGTGCCAACAGCAGCAGCGGAGTTAGTATTGTCTTGGATGCTGGTTTGTACATCTTGAGCGAAAGCAGATAGAGGAGCGAAGGCGATAACAGTAGTTAGAAGAGCTAAAGTAGATTTTTTCATGATTTCGTATCAGTTAGAATGAAATTTAATGTGTTTTGCTTACATTCTCTAGATACGACTGCTTAATTTTTTTATGCAGGTTTAACTCAACTTGCCCAACAGATCACTATTTGAATAACTCTTGAAACCAGAATGAGGCTTTAACTATTGGTATAGCAATCGAATTATAGGTTAGGACAGCTCTAAATCTCTAGGGGCATTTGCGTCTGGTGCGCGAGATAATTTTTTACTGTCTTAAGCTTTGCTTCGACTGCTATAACTCATTCCAGCAGGTAGTATATCTGGGACTGACATGATCTCTTTATATGTTTCATAGCCTTCAAACCCCTTTGATAAAAGGGTACCCTCTGCCTTACACAACCTATGTTTAGCGTTCTTTTTGGGATTTCATATAATTTAGGAATTGGAATTGTAAGATTTTTTAGGGATTCATCAAGATGCGTCCATCAGCCAGGGTTTCAGGTTTCAGAAGATACGGCTTCTGTCTCATCAACCTGAACTTTAGCTGGCTGATTCTTTGTCCTTGGTTTATCACCGCTTTTCTGAACTGGATTGATTTTTACTGCTTCTTTTGACGGTGCTGCTTCAATAATAATTGGTGGAGTTTCCTTATCAAAAGTCAACTTATCATTCACACAGTCCACCACAATTTTATCCCCAGCAGTAAAGGTATTCTCTAAAATCATGGTAGCTATCGGATTTTGTAGTTCCCGCTGAATCGCCCGTTTTAGAGGACGCGCTCCATAAGCAGGGTCGTAACCGACGTTAACAATTCGCTCTTGAGCAGCAGAGGATAGCTCAATCGTAATTTTTTGTTCACTCAACAAACGTTGAATACCTTCAATTTGAATGGTCACAATTTGTTTGAGTTCATCTTTTTTCAGACCATGGAAGATAATTAGGTCATCAATGCGATTGAGAAACTCAGGGCGAAAATGACCTCTCAAGGCTTGGGTCACGAGCTTATAAATCTTTTCATAGTCTTGGTCTTCTCCCTTGACATTGAGAATATGTTCGCTACCGATGTTACTAGTCATCACAATGATTGCATTGCGAAAATCCACTACTCGACCTTGAGAATCGGTAATTCTGCCATCATCCAAAACCTGAAGCAAAATATTAAAGACATCTTTGTGTGCCTTTTCCACTTCATCCAATAGCACAACGCAATAGGGACGACGACGCACAGCTTCGGTTAGCTGCCCACCTTCTTCAAAACCAATGTAGCCAGGAGGCGCTCCCACAAGGCGAGATACGGCGTGTTTCTCCATGTATTCGGACATATCAATCCGCACCATGGCATCCTCACTATCAAAGAGAAATGCTGCTAATGCCCTAGCCAACTCAGTTTTACCAACACCTGTAGGTCCCATAAACAGAAAGGAACCAATAGGTCTACCAGGATCTTTCATTCCCGCCCTAGCACGGCGAATAGCTGCGGAAACTGCTGTGACAGGCTCTTGCTGTCCAATAACTCGATGGTGTAGATGTCCTTCTAGCTGGAGTAGTTTTTGTCTTTCCGACTCTAGAAGGCGATTAATGGGAACTCCCGTCCAGTTAGCCACAATTTCGGCGATGTCTGATTCAGATACCTGTTCTCGCAGTAGAGTTGTCCCCTCGGACTGAATCTTAATCAGCTTAGTTTCTTTAGCTTCTAAGTCTCTTTGCAGGGTTTCCAGCTTGCCGTACTTTAACTGAGCCGCTTTTTCATGATCGAAAGCCCGCTCGGCTTTATCTAATTCCAGACGAGTTTTTTCTTCTTCTTCTTTAAGAGCATTAATCTCGTCTAGCAAGCTTTTTTCTGATTGCCATTGAGCAGAAAGACCCGTTTGCTTTCCTTTTAAGGTTTCAATTTCGGCTGTAATTTTGCTCAACCTTTCCTTCGATGCCCGATCTACCGTCAACATTCCAGGACGTTGATTTTCCCCAGATAGAGAAACTTTTTCCATTTCTAGCTGCATAATACGGCGATCAATGTCTTCTAACTCACTGGGTTTAGAAGTAATCTCCATCTTTAATTTTGCCGCTGCTTCATCAATCAGATCGATCGCCTTGTCGGGTAAAAAGCGATCTGTAATATAGCGTTGGGATAAAGTAGCTGCCGCCACCAGTGCTGAGTCGGTAATGGTTACTCCATGATGCACCTCGTATCTTTCCTTTAAGCCCCGCAAAATGGAAATGGTATCTTCTACCGAGGGCTGCTTAACGTATACTTGTTGAAAGCGTCTTTCCAGTGCTGGATCTTTTTCGATATTTTTACGATATTCATCCAGAGTTGTGGCACCAATACAGCGCAGTTCACCCCTTGCCAGCATCGGCTTGAGCAAGTTACCTGCATCCATGGAACCCGAGCCTTCCTTTGCTCCAGCACCTACAACAGTATGCACTTCATCAATAAAGAGTACGATTTGTCCACTAGACTCGGTTACTTCTTTTAACACCGCTCGTAACCGTTCCTCAAATTCCCCACGATACTTCGCCCCCGCAATCAAGCTCCCCATATCAAGAGAAATTAACTGACGGTCTTTAAGAGACTCAGGAACATCGCCATTAATAATGCGCTGGGCTAACCCTTCAGCGATCGCAGTTTTCCCAACTCCAGGCTCACCAATTAGTACTGGGTTATTTTTCTGCCTACGTGAAAGCACCTGAATTACACGACGAATTTCTTCATCTCGACCAATCACTGGGTCTAATTTACCCGCCCTTGCCTGTTCGGTTAGATCCCGACCGTACTTTTCTAGTGCCTGATACTGTTCCTCTTGGTTTTGTTTTGTAACCTTTTGTGAACCACGAATCGACTTAATTGCTAATTCCAAATCTTGAGCATCGATGTTAAAACTACGGAGAGATTTCTTCCCAATGCGGGCATCTTCAGCAAACCCCATCAGGATATGCTCGATGGAAATAAAGTTGTCATCCCAACTGACGCGACAGTCTTCAGCACGGTCTAACATTCGATCTAAACTGGGACCTAAATACAGTTGTGATCCACCGATGCGCGGCTGACGCTTGGTAAACATCTCTAGCTGCTGCTTAAGGCGAATCGGCTCAATATTTGTCTTCTCTAGGATTGCTAAGGCTAAACCTTCTTGTTCCATCGCCGCCAAAATTAAATGCTCTACCTCTAAGTTTTGATTCTGAAAGAGTTTGGCAACTTCTTGAGATTTTACGATCGCATCCCAGGCTTGTTCAGTAAACTTACTTTGATCGGTAGGCTGCATATTTTGGCTAAATTATAGGTTTGGGAAACTTGTTTGTGCTTAGTATAGCAATGGTTATATTACTAGGTACTAAATCTAAAGTAGGTTTTTATTGAGACTTACTATAATAATATGTCTTAACAATAATTTTGTATCATTAGGGCAAGAAATACTATGAGTTCTCAAACTGCAACCATTACCGTTATCCCTCAACCCAGTCAATCGAAACTAGAACAACTTGGAGTGTTTGATTGGTCTATCTGGACAAAAGAAGTCTCGGAATTTCCTTGGACATATGATGAAGCGGAAACTTGTTATTTTTTAGCGGGGGAGGTAATTGTAACTCCTGATGCTGGGGAACCAGTGAGTATGGGACAGGGAGACTTAGTTACCTTTCCTGCGGGGATGTCCTGTACCTGGAAGATTAACCAGGCAGTTAAAAAGCATTATAGGTTTGGCTAACAAGCTACTTTCTCTAAAAAATCAAAAATTATTGGCGATCTCTTTAAATAAGGACAAGATAGCTTTTGTACTGCCTTGGTATTTCTTGAGTTTTGTCAGCTAATTGTCTGCTTAACCGAAGCTAGCTGATATGGTGGAAGTAATTAAACAATGAACAATGCAAACAGGGGACGATGTGAGCAGTTCGATTAATCGTAGATGTGACCACAATTAATCAGATATTCTTGCTCAAGAGGTGATAAAAGAGAGGATTTCCAGCCTAAAGTTCTGAGTATTATTTGTTCACTGTTGATGTTATATCCTTGTCCCTTCAAGCGGGATAAGCCTATGGCATAGCTCTGCTACGAGATGGTACTGTTGACTGTTTAAATTGAGGAGCAAGGCATGAATTTAGCTGATTTAGTATCCTTCCTGGGGCAAAAAACTTGCTTGAATAATCTGGCAACTGAAGTTTTAACTGAAATCGCCACTAAGTTAACTCCAGAAACTATTGCCGCTAACCAAACACTAATCACCGAAAATAACGAAGCCACAGGCTTATATATAGTTGAATCAGGAAGATTAGACTGCGAAAGTCAACTAGAATCGCGCTCAAGCAGTCTACTAGCGGGAACAGTACTCAATTTATATGCTTTACTGTTAGATCAACCGACGCAGTATCAAGTCACCACTATTAGCGAAACCAAAGTTTGGTTTATTGAGCGTGATCAATTTCAAACAATTATAGATCGCTACCCAGCGATCGCTCAAGAATTTTCTCAAAAGCTAGCCACAGAGGTCAAAGAATTATCGGCTCAACTAGTTTGGGAACAAGAACGACAGCTAACATTAAGACCTTATTTAGTTAGCAAAGCCAAACGGGGGGTAATTGGCAAAAGTCGTTATGCCACCAGATTGCGATCGCAGATTAAGCAAGCTTCCTCTACTAGAGAGACTGTATTGCTATTTGGGGAACCTGGATTAGAAAAAGATAACCTTGCCGCATTAATTCACTTTGGTTCGGCTACTCGTCGTCAGCCAATTATTCAGCTTGACTGTGATAAATTGCAGACTAGTGGGGCAGAATTATTTGGTCGTAGTGGTGGCAAACCAGGATTAATTGCCAGTTTAGAAACAGGAACCTTGGTCTTGAATAATTTACACCTGTTGCCAAGAGAATTAATACCAGCGATCGCCAAGTTAGTAGAAACCAATCAATACTTACCTGTCATGCGACCTGGGGGAGATAGTCCTGAAGCTCAAACCTCTGATGCCAGGATTATTATGATCTCTGAACAGACAGTAAAGCCGATTAATTCCGTCGTCGATAACTTAATTAAAGTTCCACCATTGAGGGTGCGTAAGGCAGATATAGATGAGCAAATCAATTATTATCTCAATTTAATTGGACGCAATAAATGTCTGCGAAGGACTAAGATTACTCCTGAAGCAGTCAGAAACCTGCAAGCATACGATTTTCCCAATAACTTGCGGGAACTAGAAAGCATTATTGAACGTGCCTTAACTCAACTCCAAGGTTGCGATGATATTACCGAAGAAGTAGTTTGGCAATCTCAAAGCAAAAAGAAACAGTATCGACTCAATTTGCTTAATAAATATCCTGTCCTCAGACATTTTCTGCGGAGTGACTGGTTCCCCGACAGGATTAATTATGGCTTCACTTTGGGCTTTTTTACCTTTATTGTGCTGGTTCTGTTTATAGCACCGCAAAACCGTCAAGAAAACTTTGCCCTCAACTTATTTTGGGCATGGTGGTGGCCCTTAATTCTAATTGGGTTTCCTTTTGTCGGTAGGCTGTGGTGTGCCGTATGTCCCTTTATGATTTATGGCGAAATTACCCAAAAAATATCCCTGATTTTATTTCCGCGATCGCTCAAAAAGTGGCCACGACAGGCGGCGGAACAGTGGGGTGGGTGGTTTCTTTTTGGTTTATTTGCCCTGATTTTACTATGGGAAGAGCTGTGGGATTTAGAAAACACGGCTTATCTCTCGGCATGTCTCTTGCTCTTGATCACCGCAGGAGCAATGATTTTTTCCGTGATTTTTGAGCGTCGATTTTGGTGTCGTTATCTTTGCCCCATTGGGGGCATGAACGGTTTATTTGCCAAATTAGCCATGACGGAACTACGGGCGCAACAGGGAACTTGCTCGGCATCATGTACTACCTATCAGTGCTATAAAGGCGGTGCGGCTTTAGGCGAAGGACAAGAAACTAATGGCTGTCCTCTTTATTCTCATCCTGCTCAGTTAAATGCAAACAAAGATTGTGTCCTATGTATGACATGCCTCAAAGCTTGTCCCCATCGCTCAGTTGAGTTCAATTTACGCCCCCCAGCAATTGAATTATGGACAACCCACACTCCTCATGGTTACGAAGTGGCGCTATTGTTTTTATTGTTAAACGTGATTTTCCTGCATCGCTTACCTGAAATCAATACTAGGTTCAACCTAGCTCTAGATTTAGATCACTTTAGTATTCATGCATTAGTATCCGTGGTTGTCTTAATTATCCCCCTTGTTTTACCATTGATTGCTCATGGCGTTAACATCATGGTTGGCAATCAGAGTAAGCGATACCAGCCCCGAGAATTTATTGAATTAGCTTATGGCTATCTCCCTTTAGTCTTAGCAGGTAACTTAGCTCACTATCTCCGTCTTGGTTTAGGCGAAGGCGGCAAAATAATTCCTGTAGCTATGGCAACTTTCAGCTTAAATCAATTTGATTTACCTATCTTAGTTGCCCATCCCGCAGTCATTGCTTTTCTACAGGGTACTTGCCTCATCTTTGGTGTACTATTATCAATTTTGTTGACTCAAAAAATTGCTCGCCAGTCATTTAAGTATCTACTGTCGCAACACTTGGCGATCACGCTTCTTGCAATTGGCATGTGGCAATTAATTGTGGGATATTAGCTTTTATCGCAGTAAGTTAATTGATTAGGACAAGTTTAGTTAATTGCTCGTAAGTAACAAGTATCGAGTATCGAGTGTCCTAATAAAACTGCGTATTGCTATAGCCATTAAAAATTTCATCTTATAGTCTATTCATAGCCAAACTTTGTTTTCATTCCTTCCGAAAGCTTAAGTCTTTTGATTACTTGATTTAAATCTGCTTACGAGGAAATCTCTTTTTTGCAGATGCTTGGTCTTTCTGCCAGTTACACGCTTGCGCCACATCTTAAAACTAGAAGGCTTCATTTGTCGCCGCATTAGGGCAATAACTTCTTTCTCCTTTAAGCCAAATTGGATTTCTATCGCTTGAAAGGGAGTCCGATCCTCCCAAGCCATTTCGATGATTCGATCAATAGTTGCCAGATCTAAGTCAGGTAATTTCATTAGCAATTAAGTATATGTAAAGTTTTATAAAGCTTATGATTAGAACTTTAGCTCTCCCCACCCCTATTAAGGAAGGGGGGAATAACCGTATAATTTACGTCTAATGTGAATTAGGAAAAAGAGAGGAAAAGACCGAAAAATAGTAGTAAATTATTTAGCGAAATAAAATAAAATACTTGTAATTGCCTGCTATAATCCCCAATCTAAAAACCAACGCTAAGATGCCAAACATTACCGTTAATTTGCCCCAAGACTCTTATCAAATAGCAATTTCTCCCGATAGCGTGCATGAGTTAGGCAACCAAATGCAGCAACTAAAGCTGGGCAACAAGGTATTAGTTATTTCTAATCCTGAGATCTTTGGTTATTACGGTGAAGCTTGTCTCAATTCTCTACAACATGCTGGCTTTGAAACTTATACTCACCTGATACCTGCGGGGGAAGAGTATAAACATCTGGAGTCAATACAGCAGGTATACGATGTTGCACAGGCTAATCATTTAGAACGTGCCTCAACTTTTGTGGCTTTGGGTGGTGGCGTTGTGGGTGATATGACTGGGTTTGCCGCTGCAACCTGGTTGAGAGGGGTAAATTTTGTCCAGGTACCAACTTCTTTATTAGCAATAGTTGATGCTTCAGTTGGGGGGAAGACAGGGGTAAATCATCCTCACGGCAAAAATCTGATCGGGGCTTTCTACCAGCCAAAATTAGTGGCAATCGACTCTAATTTACTGCAAACCTTACCCCCTCGCGAATTTAGGGCGGGAATTGCCGAGGTAATTAAATACGGAGTGATTTGGGATCAGGATTTGTTTACCAAATTGGAACATCATGGCAATCTTAATACCTTAGAGCAAGTCGGAGAGCAACTGCTAGAAACGATTATCACTCGTTCCTGTCAGGCAAAAGCTGAGGTGGTTAGTCAAGATGAAAGAGAATCAGGTATCAGGGCAATCCTCAACTACGGACATACGATTGGTCATGCAGTGGAAAGTTTGACTCACTATAAACAGTTTGTTCATGGTGAAGCGGTAGCTATTGGCATGGTGGCGGCAGGTAAAATTGCGGCTGAGATGGGTTTATGGACTAGAGAAGAAGCCCAACGCCAAGATATCTTAATTGCCAAAGCTGGCTTACCAACAGCTATTCCACCTGAAATAACCACCGAGGCTATCTTAGAAACGATTAAAAGCGACAAAAAAGTTAAGGCAGGAAAAGTACGCTTTATTTTACCCACAGAGATCGGGAAAGTATTGATTAGCGATCGCGTGACTCCAGAAATTATTACCAAAGCTCTTAAATAAAGGCTAATTATTATCTTTTATTGTGACTCGGGTTAACATAGACCACTAAGAAATTTTAATTTCCTAATCCTTGATCCCTTAGCCCTCATCCTTCCAAAACATGTCTTTAAAACCCTGTAAAGTTTGTGGCACCCTCAACGCCGAGAGAACAGAAATCTGCTTAAGCTGTGGTCATTCTACTCAGGGTCACAAACGACCAGTTATTTTTCGCTGGATTGCGATCGCTTTAGTGGTTTGTTTTGCTCTACCTTTTGCTTCAGGATTAATTAACTGGATTCTGCTACAGTTAAAACCTGAATCCCCTCCCCCCACTCAGACATCACTTCACCATGAACTGGTGGAATAATCATAGAAATAATTCTGCTTGTGTTCCCGATGTTTTTAGAAATGTTGAATCCTAACAAAATTATTTTTTGTTAGTGTAAGTTTATTGCTCGCTGATTTTACAGAGGTAGATATAAGACCTTCCCTTTCCACTCTGAGTGCATCCCAATTTTGTAATAGGTAGAAAAGCTCATATCTAGTAAATTAAGTAGAAAAATTGCCATTAAGATAGGCACATCGATGTCGAAGAACTTGAGGAATATTGTTACTATTCCATTGCGCGCCAGAAATCTTA
>JBCDDK010000035.1:0-55746 GCA_039180345.1 Cyanobacteria bacterium P01_G01_bin.39
AAATGTCTGTGGACTGGATGCGACGGGGAGTATCGGTAACGGTATTCTAGTTGGCACAGGACGAAGCAGAAAACCGAAGTTGTGAGTCTTCGGAATCCCCCGTTATAGCGACCAAAGGAGCTTAACGGCGGGAGGTGTCAACGAGAGGATAAAATCTGTAAAGCCTGATCTTGAAGTTGTTGATAATTAATTTTTCCTCGATTGTTACGAGGTAGTTGTTTCAATTCGATCCAGTTTTTGGGCTGCTTATATTTTGCTAATTGGAACTGAATTGTTTGTTTAATTATATCTATTAGCAGCGAGTGGGGTTCTACAGGTACATATACAGCAGTAACGGCTTGACCCCATTTGAGATCTGGGATGCCAATGACGCAGATCTCTTTAACTAAGTTAGTAGCATATATTGCTGATTCTACTTCCAGAGGAAATACATTTTTACCACCTGTGATAATTTTCTGACTATTTCTGCCAACTAAATGTAAATAACCATTTGAGTCGAAATAACCTAAATCATCAGTAGTTAATGAGCTATCTGGGATAGAAAACTGGGGATAGTAACCTAAATAGAGAGATTTACTTTTAATTTTAATTAAACCAACGTTACACTCTATTAGTTCTGATACTGTTTGTTCAAATGAGAATTGTTGATTGAGATCTTGATTACATGCATTGACAATCTCTACTTGTGCTTGGGGTAAAACTAGACCGTTACTATTGTTTCCCTGCCAAAAATCTTCTGGTTTTAAAACTACTATTCCCGAAGCAGTTTCTGTCATTCCATAGGTCAAAGCTAGAGGAATTTTATGCTTTCTGGCAGAATCTAAAAGCGATCGCCTTGCTGGCGCACCACCTAATAACACGGTTTTAAACTGACTCAACCACTCAGGCATAGTGTTAATTAATGACTGTAGTTGAGTTGGTACTAAAGAAATAAAATAATCTGGTTTATAGAGAGATATTTGGTTTATTTGAGCTATTTTATAGTCAAAAATAGCTAACTCACCTTGAGTTATCAAAGAGCGCATTAACTGCATCAAACCGCTCACATGATAAAGAGGTAAAGTGCAAGCAGAATTTATTTTTTGGCAATTAAAATAATCCCTAAAGCCAATTACCGATGCCGTTAAAGTTGACCAAGTATGCATAGCAAACTTGATTTTGCCTGAAGTCCCTCCCGTAGGAATCATAATTAAAGATTCAGGTAATATATCTACTTGATTATCAATACGTTCAACTTTATATTTAAGCCTACTAATCAAATCTTTGATATTGCGATCGCCAAAAATAAAGTCGGGTTGAACTAATTCTAGTACCTGTTGCCATTCTCGTTGTTGCCAGGCAGGATCGCAGAGAAACAGGTTGACCTCTGCAATTACTCCTGCTAAGAAAGCGGCGATAAAATTAAGAGGATTTGGTTCAACAATGAAAATTACTAAGGTTGGTTTTTTAACAGTAATAGTCGATATTTGTCCTAACTTGTCTTGAATTAACTGATAAAGCTCTTGATTACTAGACTTTTTATTGGTTAATTCTAAACTGGCTTGAGAATCAAACTTATAATATTGCAACCAATCCTTAGTAAAAGATTTTAAATACCTTAATAGCTCATTTTTCATCTGCCAGCATTTAACGTGAACCTACTCCAAGATTATCATGGCTTATTTAGGTCGTGTTATGAATTAGCTCAAATTAAATTAAACTCTTGAAAATAAAAGCTAGAAAGATGTAAATTTGTTAGACATTCTATTCTCATCTCTGGGTTGTGAACGACAGTTCATGGAATCTCTTGCACGAATAGAAGGTAAATCCCTTTTACCTTTTACCCTTTACCTCCTAGTAAGACGGTTAATGATAATTCATGCAAGAAGTCTATTATTCCTGCATCCCTTCGTAAAGCAATCTGGCTAATAAGCGCATGCCATCGCTTTGTTTTAGTTCGGCATAAGAAGGTGCCGAACGCTTACCGATATCGCGCAGATCAAACAAAAGTTCGGGGTGAAATTGGCAGGTGAAAGAACGACGAATCTTTTTAGTTTCAAAATCTTTATAATTGATACAGGTGCAAGAACACTCAGTCAAAATTTCGCCGTTAGCCTCAGTAGAAGCTAAAATTTCTACAGCATAGGGTAGTTGCAACAGCCAAGACAAAGGACTAGCAGCAACGGTATAGCGATAAGGGACGATCGCATTATGTAGAGTCATATATGCCCAGTTAGCGAACAAAACTGCTTCTTCATTGACCTCATCAGCATGAAACATAGCGATATTGATATCATTTTCATAACGCAAAATAGCATCATCAATCACCCCCTCTAATTCATCTGCCATTACTTCGTGGGTATTGAGTAATTCAATCGGAATAGAGGAATCTTTGCGGTTGGGAGTTTTGTAAGTTAGTAAAATGCGATCGCCGACTTCTTTTTCTTCATTGAGAATTACGGCAAAGTTATCATCATTCCAGCCTTGGGCTACTGTACGACCATCTCGTTTTTCAATTTTGAGACTTTCCCCCATAGATTTAATTTTGTCACAGGCTGCCTGTAGTGAGGCTAAAGCTTCTCCCCCCTCGTCTCGCTTGAGAGTATCCGTCGCTAAGACCTCTTTAACTGCCTTTCGCAACAGGCGGATATGACATTCGGCTGCTAGTTGATGACTGACACAAATAAAGATAGCTGGCGCACTACGGGGTGATCTTGACAGCAGGAGTTTTTCTACCAAGGCAAACATATCATCCCGCGAACAGTTAGGCTGCGTCCACTCATCGGCATTGTGAACTGAAGGATGTCCACCTTCCAAAACCACCGCCATACTAGAACTGATAATCGGCACAACCTTATCCAAGTCTAAAGTGCCTGTATCCCAAACTGGGAAGAGAATTGAGTCACAATCAGCAATCTTCTGTGCCATAAAAGCGACATTTTTAGAAGCCCGTACTGCTTCACCACGCTCATTATTGCCCACATGTTCCCAGGGTTCAATAATGGTGATCGCATTACGATACAAATTAGGGTTTTGTGCCAAAAAACTGAGGTCAGATTCAGAAGCAATTACTTTTTCCAGAGGTTGAGCATGTCCCCATTCAAATTTGGCATCGGCAGCAAATAATTCTTTCTCGGGCAAGGGGTCAATCGAGTCGCGGTCTGTTAAAAAGCGACCTAACAAAATATGTACTGATTCGACATCCGAACCGCTATCTTCGATATAACCAGGGGTCAAACGCCAGTTGGAACCAGTGGCTTGGCGATCAGGAGAGTTTTTTATTGGTGTCGCTGTCATAATCTAAAAGTTATGATATCTATTGTTTTTAAGGCTTAATTAAGGAAACGAGAAGTTAATCTGAGCTTTGGTACTATTTTATCCAAAATCACTTCTATTTTAAGCTGTTTACTGATAATTTAAAGTTAATTTACTATTGTTTATATCTATTTGTTGCCTTTTCCCATAATTCAATATTCCCGAATTAATACTTAAAAAAAATATAAAATATCTCAATCAAAAACTAGCTATTATTAACATTTAAATTAAAAATTCAGACATCACAAATTCATATTCTAATTGATCAAAGCTTATTATTAATATTTTGGGAAAATCAGCTAATAATTATATTATTTGACTATGTAATTTCATAAAAAACTTTAATTAAACATAAGTTTGAAAGTTTGGGTAAATCAAATTCAGTCACGATCCTAGACAAGTATGCTGAAAAACCTGAAAAAACAAAGCCCCTTTTGGAGGACGAGTTAAGCGAGGCTGGAGTTGATCAGGATCAAGAAATTATCAGCTTAGCTCAAAAATTGCTGGAACAATTACATCCTCAAGATGCAGCTCAAGGTAAGTTTAGTATCCAAATTTCTGGAGGGACAGTTCAGGGTTTAACGCAGCACAACACAGGAACAATTACCCAGAATTTCAATTAATTATGGTGTCATCAAAATGACCAAAGATAAAAAGGAACTAAGGGGCTATTTACAGGGCTGATAGGTGGGATGGTAGCAGGTATAGCTTATGGCTTACTAGGAGCATTAATTACGAGATGTCAGAATAAAAATCTGGCTGCCATAGTCAACGGTTTAACTTTAGGATTACTTTTTGGCTCGGTATTTTGGCTGATATTAGGTCTGCAATTTGGCTTGACCTATGGTGTGCTGTATACAATATGTGGCGTAATCATCCATGAGTTTTCAGTTAAAGAGATTGAGCCAGTTGACACTCTCGAATGGTCTTCCCAAAAGGCGATCAAGAATTTGGGCTTGGCGCTAATTTTTATAGTAATACTTGCGGTGACCAATGGATTGGTTTTAGGACTGATTTTTGGATTACTTCTCTGGCTTATTTTAAGTTGGGAAAAACGGAGAGAAATTGATCAAACAACCTACCCCAACCAAGGTATTTGGAAATCAGCCAAAGATACCCTCAAAATAATAGTAGTAGTCGGTCTTTGTTCAGGCTTGGTTTTGGGCATAATTCAGCATAAATATCTGGCGGAATTTGATGTTAGCAGCTTAATTTTCGGCTTGGCAAATGGGATCATGTTTGCTTATGCTGCTGCCCTTCTATCTACTCAGGGAACGGGATTTGTGTGTTTCAAACATCTAATCCTACGTCTTCTCCTCTGGCGTAGTGGCTATATTCCTTGGAACTATGCTAGGTTTCTTGACTATGCCGTTGAGCGGATTTTCTTACAAAAGGTTGGTGGTGGCTATATTTTTGTGCATCGGACATTGCTAGAATATTTTGCTCATCCGAATCAAGTTTTAACAAGACAAAACATATCTCAAAGATCAAACTGCTAAATTAAAGTCAGTTCGGGATAAGACAATTGACTGGTTGGGGTAGCCATTAGCCATTAGCCATTAGCCATTAGCTTTTGAAACATTTTAAGATAAAGCCAACACGATTAATTAAACCGCGGAATGCGGTCAAGCGCACGCCCCGCCGACTTGCTCCGGCGACAAGCTGGGGAAACCCCAGCGTCGGCGGTACGCTTTTCAAGGCGGACAAAGGGTTTACCCGCATGTACGCTTGACTAGAAATTATCGATTTCAAATGCTTATCCAATAAAGGTTTCATCCTTTACCGAACTCACGTTAAATTAGTGGCGTATCAGAAACTCATGTACGCCTAATGTGGATTAGCTTCGTTGAAGATCAAGAGCATGTCAACAGTTAATCTCTTGTTTTGAGAACTATTAGCTGATCTCCGATTGAGATTGTGCCTTCATTTTGTGGAATCATATTAACCCCGAACATGACTCCTTGTTCACTTAGTTGTCTAAAAGTCCCTAAAGCATTTAAAGGCTCTTTTAAGTGATTTTTTTCTCCTTGTTGCTGGTCAATGGTCGTAATAATGCAGCGACTACAGGGTTTAGTGACCTCAAACTCAACTTCCCCAATTTGAATGAGACTCCAGCTATCTTCAACAAAAGGTTCTGTAGTGTCAATAACTATATTGGCTCGAAAACGGTTCATTGGAATCGCTTGACTTTGCTGCTGATGAATTTCCATGATTCTCTGATTAAGCTCTGTCAAAGAAGCGCTAGCAGTGAGCATTACAGGGGAATTATCCGCAAAACCTAAAGGCTGATCCTCATCACCAGGATACTTTTTAGATAATAAGCGAATCTGGTTAGCCGATTGTCTCACCAAGCGACATACTTTGTCTGAGGGAAGATTTAATAATTGATGGAACCATTGTGCTACAGCATCTCCCTGGTCTATAGCTAAAATGCGATCGCGCCAAATTTCCACTTCTACCAACGAACCATTCACCGTGGAGGGAAAAGATAGAGGAGGAATCAGATTATTACTGGAACTGAGAGTAATAATATTTTGTGCCCCAATTGCTACCTGCACTTGCGCTAATTGGGGAAATTGTCTTTGGGTAATAAATTTGCCGCTACCAGAGATCAGCATTAACTCTCGATCCCAGAGAAATCCCTTCGTTGTAACTTGTGCTTGCTGTAGTGAAATTCCTTGAGCCGATTTAAGCGGATAAACACATAGCTGAGAGACAATCATAGGCTTTGATAAACTGGCAACAATCAGGCGAATAATTTGTATATGAGATCGTGTTTACCCACTATTTCCCTAGAATTACGGACGACACAAGCCCCGCCCTGCGAGGACGGGGTCGCGTCCTTACCTAGAAACAACAATTGGATAATAAATAAGCTGTAGGACAACTATTTCTCTTTGCTTTGTAAAGCAAAAATCTTGATTCGTCCACTGTTACAGCTAATTGATGATGATGCTCAACTCAGGCAAAAAAATCTAAAATCATCAATCCTTTACTATGTGCTAGAGATATCGACTCAAAATTTTTCCAGAAGTTGCAGGCAAATAATCGAGAGAGCAAGCATAACTAGTAAGATAAATATTAAAGTCCAAAATCATTACATGACCCCAACGTCTCAAACTATTCAATTACCTGATAGCCAAAGTGCGATCGCTTTAGCAGGAAGCAACGAACAGAATCTTAAATTGCTATCTCGTCATACCTCGGTCAACCTGGTATTACGAGGACTAGATTTATTAATCACAGGTCAAGAAAAAGCTGTAAATCGTTGTGCCAAAGCAATTAGAACCTTAGAGCCGTTGTGGTCGATGGGGAAACCGATATATGAGCCTGATATTTTAACTGCATTTCAGGCGATCGATACAAATCGAACTGAAGAGTACAGCGATTTGCATAAGAATGTTCTAGCTAGTACCAAAAAAGGAGAATTAATTCGAGCCAAAACTTTTAAACAAAAACAGTACGTTAAGGCAATTCAAAAGCACGACATCACTTTTGGCATTGGACCTGCGGGAACGGGTAAAACTTTCTTAGCAGCAGTATTGGCAGTAAAAGCGCTGCTTAGTGATGAATGCGAGAGGATTATTCTGACACGTCCAGCGGTCGAAGCAGGAGAAAAATTGGGGTTTTTGCCTGGAGATTTACAGGAAAAAGTAAATCCTTTTTTGCGTCCTTTATATGATGCTCTCTATGAATTTATTGACGCGGAAAAAATCCCTGACTTAATGGAAAGAGGAAAAATTGAGGTGGCTCCCCTAGCATATATGCGCGGGCGTACTCTGGCTAATGCTTTTGTAATTGTCGATGAAGCACAAAACACAACGCCTGCTCAATTGAAAATGGTGCTAACTCGTTTAGGTTTTGGCTCCAAAATGGTAGTAACAGGAGATATTACCCAGACCGATTTACCATCTAATCAAGATTCAGGTTTAATTGTTTCCCGCAGGATTTTGCGTAACGTAGAAGGAATTGCCTTTTGTGAACTAACTCAAGCTGATGTGGTACGTCATCCACTAGTCCAAAAGATTGTTGCGGCATATGAAAGTTACAATCATTAGTATAGCTGTTCTCATTTTAAGGCGATACAGTCAAGATCTCAGGTTTTGTTGATAGTTGATAGTTGATAGCGGTGTACCTCACTAATTCGAGAAAGGCTATAGTTAGGTTATTTTGTCGTTATCAAACCATTAAGACAAAGGCTAGATCCTAATAGAGTAGATAGAAAAGTGTTCTATAGAAGCATCTTTAATAAATACAATTAAAAATTTATCCATAAAATTTTCTGTTTTTTGAAGATCGATTTGATGCTTTTTCTTAAGCTTAACGCTAATCATTTTGAACCAGAAGCTAGTTTTAGGGATGTAAGAGATAGGCTGGTGAACAGTTATTTCCTGACTATTTTCCAACTCTAATTCGTCTAGACTAAGCTCACTAATACTCTGATCTGTTAATAATAATAGATTAATGACCACTATGCCCTGACCAAACAGTGCTTGATTTTTCTGGGCATACTCTTTTAAGATGGAGCCGTTGGTAACAACAAAGCTTTTATTTTGTCTTTTATCTAGCGCAGTAGAATTTGTCATCTGACATTGTAATTAAAGATATGTCTGAATAGATTAATCTCAGGGAATCGTTGTCGTTGCTGGTATGTCGCTCAAAATCAAAAGCGTGAGATTAATAGTTGAAGTCGAGTATAAATCTTGCTGCTAAGATAACAAAAAAATAACCTAATGCCCAGAGTAATAATAGTGAGAGCTAGGGATGGTTGTTATACTCATTCTAATTAATTGACCTATCTTTATCCTTTTTAGGTAGTGGGTAGAAGGTAGTAGGTAGTAGGTAGTAGGTAGTAGGTAGTAGGTAGTAGGTAGTAGGTAGTAGGTAGCTCACAAGGGTAGACTTTTTACATTTGACTGTTTTGGTTGACGGGGAGACGAGGAGACACGGAGACGGGGAGAGTGTTTAGTTACTTTTAGGTATATTTAGACACTATTGTTCGCGCCTCTTATACGTAAATTAAAGTGCTTACTCGCTCCTTTGTTAAAAACCTACCCTTGTAAGGTAGTAGGTAGTGGGTAGTGGGGTATGGTCAAAAAGCTTATTTTATATTTAATTACACCCAGCTACTTATAATTAAATCTTGGTTTTTTTTCCTGAATTTAATCATTATCAGAATGACTAAATTGGTATGCATAGAATAGCCGACTGAACTTTTTCAATAAATAGTCTGTTATTGCCAAAATAATCGCATCCGCGATCGCCAATCCAAATTATAAAGGAGGTAATGTATCCCACATTGAGATACTCGCTGGTTCAGCGACCGATTTGATAGCTAAATAACGTCCATCTCAAAACAAAGCCAAAAACAGACGGGCGATCGCTCTAAGATAACTCAACCCTGCTAGACGATTAATATTTTTTAAAGCATCTTGGCAGAAATGACAGTTTTAAGTGTAAGTTGTCAGACATCATAGTTAGCTTTTAAATAACTACTAGAATCTGAAATGGCTAATGGCTACGAACTAATAACTTTTTAACGAAGCTAATTCACACTAAGCGTCTTTTAGCATGTCTATCACTATTCCCAATCATCTTCCGTTTGCGGTGTTACATCTGGTTGCTTTTGTAATAAAGAAATGGCTAAAGACAGAGCTTTTGCGACTCCTGGTTGATTTTCTTGCTCTAAAGCAGTTTGTAAAGCGGGGATAGAATTGCGATCGCCAATTTTCATTAAAGATAAAGCTGCCGACTTGCGAGTTTCGGGGGTGGGATAATCTAGTAACTCAGTTAAGGTGGGAATTGCGGCGGTATATTTTAAGTTACCTAATACTGCTGCGGCTTCACTACGTACATTCTCGGCAGTATCGGTTAAGGAAGTGACCAACAGATCTAAAGCTTGGGTATCATCACGATTTTCTTCGGCTAATTTGGCGATCGCTCCTACGACTGCGGCTCTAACTTCAGGGGAATCTGAGTCATAAGCAGCATATAACTTATCTTTAGCTTGAGCGCCAATAAATGCCAATGCCCAGGCAGCATGACCTTTATTACTCTCCGTGGCATCGGGTGAGGCTAAGACCTCCAATAGGGGGTTGACAGCAGCCTCTCCCGTTCTAGCTAAGGCACCGATAGCAGATGCTTGAACCACTGTATCGTGATCGTTGATTAAAGCATAAATTAAATGAGGAACAGCTTTAGGGTCTTCAATTAGGGTTAAAGTTTTGCCAGCAGCCCTTCTGACTACTACATTAGAATGATGCAATAGTGCCTCGATCAAAATATCTACCGCAGGCTGACCTACTTTACCCAACGCCTCGGCAAAGCCCAGTCGCACTAAACCCCTGGTATCGCCTAAACACTCTACCATCTGCCAAATTAGCTGCTGATCTTGGTAATTAAAGGTATCTTCTCTAAGCTGCTGATTTACTTTTGCCAAGAGGTCGTCAGTTTCTTCGTGAGAGAGCAAGGTTTCTCCATTCCTCGCGGGATTAGGGGTATTAGTCATTTAATTGCTCGCCTTTAGATTAGCTTGTTGCGATCGCAATCTTGATAATTTGGCATCAATATCAGCCAGCTGCGGCTCTAGTTTTGCCATAGTTGCTTTTTTAGACAGCTTGGCTTTTTTTGCCGCTTCTGTGGTTTCTCTAACTAAGCGATCGCGATATTTCTCGAATTCGGCAATTAGTTCGGTTAGCTCTTCTACCGTTACAGGGGTTTCAGACATATGCTTAATCTTGCTTAAACTTATTGATCATGAATTTTGTTATATTTCTGATTTTCTCAGATTGTTTGTTAACCGTAAACTATCTAAGATCAACATCAGCACCAAGCTATAAACTATTAATTAACTGTTGATAATTTGACAGCTTAACGCTGTTGAAGGATTGGTGATGCATACGGTAAAGTATGAGCGTTGTCCTCTGTGACTTTCGCTCTGGTAGCTTTTGCCTCTAAACCAGAATAATTTATCAATAACCGTAAAAGTTAATTAAAATCGATTGTTAAATTTATTAAAGTATTGACGAACTCTCATCCTAAATCAAAGATTGAGAACGAGAATCTTGCAGGACATTAACCCTAACAGGCTGCGCCAAGCAGACCCTAGACACTCGGCTAAAGCCTTCGTGCTTACTTTTGAATCCTATGTTCAAACTACCATTGCAATCAGCATTAATAAGATGACCAGCTTTAGTCTTGTACAAGCCACGTTTAATTCTCCTACCAGAGAACTTTCTCTTGCTAGGATTGTCGGCGTTGTACATCGGAATATCATCTCGATCTACTGCCGATGCTTTGGATGTATACGATTCTTCTTGCTCAATGTAGTTCAGCCCATATCTTTCACAGAGGCTTTCCAGCTTGGAACGAAGGGTAAAAATTGGAATATTCACAAAGTTTTGATTATTGCGTTTGCCCATGTTGCTGTTTTGCTTCAGCGTTGGGTTATATCCCACAATAATTGTGCCAATTTTTCTATTCAGGCAAAAATTAATTATGTATCTAGCAGACTTATTCAGGTAATCATTAACTTGATTTCGGCGACGGTAAGAAAGCCATGCTTCGCCTTTTGTCAAACCTTTCAAACCTTGTTTGTCTTTATGATGAACCAGTTTAGCTCGCCTCTTGTTAAACCATTGATTTTTCGATTTGAGCCAGAGTCCATCAATAATAAAAGACTCGTTAGCAGTACTTACGACTGTAGCCAGGTTATTCAGACCCAAATCAATCGATATTGCCTGACTCCCCACATCATTTATTTGTTCATCATCAGATTCATAAACAAATGCAGCATCCAAAAATCTACCTCTTTGTTTTGGCAGTATTCGGATTTCCTTAATTCGATGCTTCCTGATGTTTTGAGGCACTGTAATGTAAACAGAACCATGCTCTCTAGTGTACTTGCGAGATGTCGGAATTTTAAACATCCATTCATCTTTAGCAAAATCATGACGTTTTCTGATGGGAATCATCAAAGGAAAATACCCGTTCTTGGGCAAATATCGAGGGAGGTTAACTTTCTGGTTTATTGTTCCTTGTTTTCTCATCGAAAGCAGCTTGAAAAACACTTTGAAACATCGATCTACATACTTCAAAGTTTGTTGACCGCAATCTGTAGCCAAGAGTTGATAATTTTCATTCTTCTTGCACAGATGATAGTTCGACTCATAACTAAGATATTTTTGCTCTTGAAAGAAATATTGACGCACCGTATAAAGCCCAACATTAAACAAGTTTTTAGACAGGCGACACAGATTAGTCAAAATATCCTTTTCGGCATTATTCAGTTTCAATCGAACTGTTTGGGTCAACAGCATCTCTCTTTATCCGCTAGATATTGTTTATTATAGCGGATTGATTACTTTGTAAACACAATTATAGGCGCGCATTCCCCTCATCCCAAATCAAAGATTTGAAACGAGTACCTTGCGCGAAGACAGGATGGATAAAAGATTTTCCAATATCTTCAATTTAACCGAAGAACAGGCGATCGCCCTCTTGAAGAAACCTTTAGATAGTGAGGATGGTACTTCAGAGCGTTATGTAGGTGCAGCGCATTTAATCAACTTTCCTACCCAAAGAGCAATTAATGCCCTGATCGAAGCTATTGCTGACCATGATCCAGCTTTAGAAAATCGCATTGCTAGACGTAAAGCAGTGGAGAGTTTAGGACGCTTAAAGGCAACCCAGGCAATGCCTACTCTACAATCTTGTCTGGCTGATGAAGACCCCTTGACTGTGGAAAACGCCGTTTGGGCAATTGGCGAAATTGGCACGGAAGATCAGTCTATTTTAGAAGCGATCGCTGAGTTGTTAACTAAACCCCAGCAAACTTATCGGGTAATTATTCATACTCTGGCTAACTTTAACTATCAACCCGCAATTGAGCGCATTCAGCCATTTACCGACCATGAGGATGAAACTATTGCCAGTGCGGCGATCGCTAGTTTGGCTCGCTTAACAGGGGATAATAGTCACATGGAAAGGGTTTTGGAGTTTCTGCAACATGATAATGTTAATGCCCGCCGTGCCTGTATCCAAGATTTGATTGATGTGGAATATTATCCTGCGATCGCGGCGATCGCCAAAGCGCCGATTTCTGTCGCCTTTCGCCTGCGGGGTATACGCTTATTAGCAGCTAAAGGGTTAGCTAAAAATCAGGTCAGTTTTGCCGAGATTGAACCCAGCCTTGATCAAATAATTCGCGATCGCCCCCAAGATATTGAGATGGTGCATGAGTATGATCAACCTCCTACTTTGGATTTTTTGATTAGGGAACTGTATCATACGGATTTTGGGCGCTGTTATTTGGCAGACAAGACTTTACTGGAGTCTTACCCTGAACAGGCAGTCGAAGCGCTGCTACAGACTTATACCGCAGAAGCTCATAACGACTATGGCGCACATTTCCATGTAATTAAACTATTGGGTCTACTCAAACATCAGCCCAGTTACGATTTAATTGTCGAAGCTTTACACAATACTTCTCCTCAGTTTCAAAAATCTCGTGCCGCTGCGGCGATCGCTTTAGGCAATCTTGGCTCAAAATCGGCAATTCCCCTGCTGAAAGAGACTTTATCTACACCTATATTCGATCTTAAATATGCTTGCTTGTTAGCATTAGAACAGCTAGGAGAAAACTGTTGGTCAGAAGTAGCAGAAGATAAAAATATTTTGATCAAAGCTAAAGCTAATCACAAGAGTAATAGCTAATTGGTTTTATTTTATAGCTGTAGTTAGTATTTTACTCAACTACAACAGTTATTAGAACCCTGTTTGCCAGAGCAGGAATCAACTTCGTTGAAGAAATATAAATAGTAAGAATCACCTTGCTAGCTTTTATCTTTGAAATAGATTTAAGCACTGTTTTAATTTGATGTAATTCTAAAATTTCCTCTTTTAATTTTGTGACGTTTTTAATGATCTTCTGGAGTTTCCAGCTCAAAATTGACATCTCTGTATTTAACAGAGGAATCTTGCTCACTTCTGCCAGTCCTAGCCAGACCTGCCGCACCAGCAATAGCGGTTCCCGCTAATCCCAGACCAGCAGTTGCTCTGGTATCATCAATTCTGCCCATAGGCTGAACTAAGATCACCACGCCAATTAAAGCCCCAATAAATGCTATAAATAAAGGAGTTAGAGCTTCAATTATTTCTGGAAGAGAAGAATTTACCAGAGGAGTTGATTGAGACTTACGTGGGCTTTGTGCGTTATTAAATCTTGGGTTAGCGCTTGTCATTTTTTGTCCCTCCAGTATGTTTTTAAATGTTAATTGTGATGTAGGATTTTCTTATTCTTATTCATTCAATAGTTCTAGAAACAATTACTTATGCAATTTTGGTACGGCAAAAGATAATGAGCCTAAAAGAAAAATATGAAAATTAATTAGAATGGCTATTCCTCCAGTCTGGCAATATCCCTTACAACAGCCAGCATTAAGTGACAACCAGGTTCATGTTTGGTGTGCTGATCTTAATCTGCCTGATTTAGAATTAGCCCGCCTAGGTACTTTTTTATCTGATGATGAGATTGCTAGAGCCAACAAATTTCGCTTTGTAGAGCATCAAAAAAGGTTCACTGCGGCTAGAGGCATTTTAAGACAGTTATTAGCTAATTACTTGCAAATCAGCCCCTGTGAGGTCAAGTTTGATTACAGCGATCGCGGAAAACCTAGCTTATCAGGTTGCCATCATAATCATCACTTGCAATTTAATTTGTCCCACTCCCAAAACCATGCTCTTTATGGATTCACTCTAAACGATCTGATTGGAGTTGATGTGGAATACATAAAAGATATGCCAGATGCCATTAAGATCGCCCAGCGCTTTTTTTCGACTCAAGAATATGAGTTAATTAAGAGTACGGCAATCAAAGAACAAGAGAGATTATTTTTTACTCTATGGACGGCGAAAGAAGCTTATTTAAAGGCTTTAGGAACGGGATTGGCAGGTTCTCTCGATACTGTGGAGATTGAAGTTAATCCGACTCGCCTGCGGATGGTTGCAGGAAGTAAAGTCGCTGCTGGGGAGTGGGAACTGTATTCTTGTTCTCCCAAGAACAATTATATCGGAGCGATCGCTATAAAATCCGATCAACCCAATCCAGAAATCAGCTTTTGGTCTTGGCATCATAGCCAGCAATTTTCTACTGCGTAACCACGCCTTGTAAACAATAACTCTCGAAACAACTATAAGCCATGAAATAGATGTATGATTTCTTATGAAATCTTAATATTATAGTAAATAGGATTTAACAAGAGAGAATTTCTATGACCACAATTACCTTTGTCAAGGAAAATCAAGAAGTGATCGCTGCACAGGGGTCAAATTTACGTGAGAAAGCTCTTCAAAACCGAGTCGATATCTATACTTTGGGGGGAAAACTGAGAAATTGTGGCGGTTACGGGCAATGCGCGACTTGTATCGTCGAAATTACCGAAGGCATGGAAAATTTATCCCCAAAAACCGATTTTGAACAGCGTCGCTTGAAAAAAAAGCCCGATAGTTATCGTCTAGCTTGCCAAACTCTAGTTAATGGTTCAGTCAGCGTTGTCACCAAGCCAAAGCCCGGCAAAAAGAAATAAACATCACACTCATGCAGCTATTCCCCTAAGTAATGATATTCTAGATAAGAATGTTGTTTTAATAATTACTTACTTAGGAGCTGCTATTGTATGGAAGTTAATGATTTGGGATTTGTAGCTACTATCCTATTTGTGTTGGTTCCTACTGTCTTCTTACTTATTCTCTTTATCCAAACAGATAAAGATCAAAGAGAAAGTTAATTTAATATAAACTACAAAAATAAAATAACTTTTTGGTTGAGCTACGAAGCAGTTATTAACAGCCGCGCTAATAGTTAATGATTATTAGATAGCGGCTGTTAATATTTTTTGCTTAATGCTTGACTTTTTTTTACTTAATTTGTCGATAAATAAGCAACAAAACTTATTGGCTATCTTAAGATCTGATGTTGCGCACTAATTAATTTGTGAAGGCTGGTCAAGGGTTGAAGGGTTTATTTGCCTTTTCTGCTAGTTTCTTGAAGCTACCAATTTTCTTACCTAATGCGTAACGTCAGTTAAGATTATTACTCCCACAATGTATTGCTTTTGAGCATATATAGCCGTTTCAATTAATTGACCAATGCTCTCAATCATTGCTTCAGGAGACTGGGGATTAGTTAATAATTAACTCTCTCAATTATCGGAAATTCGATTTATAGCAATCCTAAATCATTTTCTATCTGGAATAACTCTAAAAGATAAATAGAATTAAATTCTTATTCATATATTGCTCTAGTAATAGAAGATCTATATTTAACTATTACTCGAACAAAAAGAAATAATAATTTGTTACCTTTTCCTCGTTTTCTAGTTGTTTTTACGTAAAGTAAGAGTTATTTTTTGTAGTATTTTAAAAAATATGATCTTAGCTTATCTTGAGTCATAAAATAATTTATTTATCGGAGAAATCCCAAGCTAATCATAATTATTTATAATCCCTTTGTTTATTGACGAAGAAAACTGGTCTAGCTAAGATTGTGCTGGTCAACAGTACCCCGTCCGTTTAGGGCGGGGCTTGCGTTGACTTCGTTAAAGTTGAAAATTAGCTCTGATAACTTGTACCAATTTTTAGATGCTAATTCGCTATAAATTTAGCTGTAATTACTGACCAATTATTATTTTAAATATCTCATTATTTTCATGAATAGCTCTATTGAATTAACTCAAATTGGACGATACGATTCTGGCATTTTTGATGAAGGTGCCGCCGAAATTTCAGCGTATGATGCCATAAGCCAAAATTTGTTTGTAATTAATGCGGCAAACAATACTATTGATATCTTAGATATTAGCGAGCCGACAAATCCTACTTTTACAAATGCCATTGAAATCGAAAATCTTGGTGGTGGTATTAATAGTATTGCTATTAAAAATGGGTTGATTGCCGCTGCATTTGAAGGGGAGTCTGCCCAAGATTTGGGTAGTGTAGTCTTTTTCGACACCCAGGGAAATGTGTTAAATCAGGTGACAGTGGGTGCTTTACCCGATATGGTCACATTTACCCCTGATGGCACCAAGGTTTTAGTCGCTAATGAGGGAGAACCTGACGAAGACGATGCTAGTAATAATCCTGAAGGTTCCATAAGCATTATTGATCTTGCCGATGGTGTACTTGACCCTAAGACAACCACCGCTGACTTTAAAGCGTTTAATGATCAGGAATCACAATTACGTAGCCAGGGAGTCAGGATATTTCCTGGAGTGGCATTTGCTAATGATGCCGAACCTGAATTTATTACCGTTAGTCCTGATGGTAGTAAGGCTTTTGTTAGTTTACAAGAAAATAACGCGATCGCTGTTGTCGATCTTAAGACGGAGTCAGTTACTGAGATTCAGGGTCTAGGTTTAAAAGACTACAGCGTAGAATCCAACGGTTTGGATGCTAGTGATCAAGACAATGCGATTGATATTCGCAATCAGCCAGTTTTTGGACTGTATCAGCCAGACAGCATTGCTTCCTATGCGGTAAATGGGAAAGCATACTATGTCACAGCTAATGAAGGTGATGCCCGTGATGAAGATGCGAGGATTGCCGACTTAGTATTAGACCCCACAGCATTTCCTGATGCCGAAATCTTGCAAAGCGACGTAGAAATTGGGCGATTAGAAGTATCGACTATTGATGGCGATGATGATGGCGATGGCGATTTTGATCGTCTTGTGTCTTATGGTGGACGTTCATTTAGTATCCGTGATGCTCAAGGTAACTTAGTATTTGATAGTGGCGAAGACTTTGCACGCATAACTGCCCAACAAGTTCCTGAACTGTTTAACTCTAACGGTACTATTGCTTCTTTTGATAGTCGTAGTGATGCCAAGGGTGCTGAACCTGAAGGGGTAGTCGTCGGTAAAATTGACCGTAAGTATTATGCTTTTGTCGGTTTGGAAAGAGTAGGTGGAGTAATGGTTTATGACGTTACTCAGCCTGAATCTGCCGAGTTTGTCCAGTATATTAACCCGATAGATCCAGAAACAGGAGATGCTTTAGATCTTGCCCCTGAAGGCTTGGAGTTTATACCTGCGGTGGATAGTCCCAATGGAGAACCATTACTGACCGTTTCTAACGAAGTTAGCGGCACCGTTAGCATCTATCAGATTGATGTGGAGGATATGGATGGCGGTAACAATGAGCCTGGTCAATTACTAAGGGGTACCAGAGACGATGACCAGCTTTCGGGCGGAGACGGCAACGATACTTTAGGGGGAAAAGAAGGTGATGATACTTTAAAAGGTCTGGCTGGAAATGATGATTTATTTGGTTCTAGCGGAGATGACTCTTTAACTGGTGGTGATGGTGATGATCTGCTAAGAGGACAGTCAGGCAAAGATCTCCTTGAGGGTGGTGCGGGAGATGACACCCTTATTGGCGGTAACAAATTTGATGATCGTCTTTTTGGTGGTGATGGGAATGATTGGCTACAGGGATATTCAGGAACTGATGAGCGTGGTGCTGCTGGCAGATCAGGAAGATACATCCTTAATGGTGGTGCAGGAAATGATACCCTTTTGGGTGGTAGCAAATTTGATCGTCTTGATGGTGGTGATGGTGATGATATTCTTGACCCTGGCAGTAGCTCTAATGTGTTAAGAGGTGGTTCAGGTTCTGATATATTTGCAATTGAAGGTGATATCGATCATACCAACTGGATACTAGACTTTGAAGTAGGGTCTGATCAAATTGTGTTTGGCAGTGAGATCAACTTAGAAGAACTAGAGATCTCGGGCAGAAGCAATAGTATTATTTCTTTCCAGGGTGAAAGAATCATCATGTTAATCGGAGTGAAGCCCGAGGACTTAAATCCAGGGAATGATGAATCTTAAATAAAATTATAGAATAATCTATTAAAAAGCGATCGCTCATAAAGTAAAAGCGATCGCTTTTTTTATTTGATTTTAGCTATTGGGTAATCTAGAGCTAAGTACAGGACAAAAAATAAGCTGTGAGCTTGCAAAGACTAATAGAAAAGGGGTTTGATGAAAAGTAACCACACTTAAACAACGAACCCCTATGAATCAGGTTAACTTACTGCGACAAACTTTAAAGCCACTTTTAGGATGGCATGGTGCAAGAGTAGATTTCTTAGCTTTATTTCTCATTGCTTTATTGAGAGTAAAAACAATAAATTTGGCAGAGTTAGCAACAGCTTTTCGTAGCCATGCGAAAACCGAGTCAAGTTATAAACGATTACAACGTTTTTTCCGTAATTTTGAGCTTGATTATTCAGCGAGCGCTAAAATAATAGTCACTTTAATGGACATACCGCAACCTTGGGTCTTGAGTACAGATAGGACAGAGTGGTCTTTCGGACAAACACAGTTTAATATTCTCTTTCTGGGAGTGGTGCATAACGGGGTTGCGTATCCTATAGTTTGGGAAATGCTAGATAAAAAGGGAAATTCTGATAGTGACGAAAGGATGGACTTACTTGATCGCTTCTACTCTATATTTCCTGATGCTCAGATAGCCTACTTAACTGGTGACCGTGAATTTGTTGGTAAGCAGTGGCTAACTTATCTCTTAATTGAACCAGTTATTCGGTTTCGATTAAGGATACGTCACAGCGACAAGATTGATGATGGCAAAAAACAGCTTAGGAGTTCTATTATCTTTGCTCATCTTCGTCCTGGACAAGCCCAAACCTTATCTAATAAAAGATTAGTTTGGGGACGTTCGGTTTATGTTTCTGCTTTGCGTCTCGATAATGGAGAGTTATTAATAGTGATTACTCCAGATTCGAGTTCAACCGCGATTTCTGACTATGGAAAACGGTGGGGGATCGAAACTTTATTTGGAATGTTCAAGACTAGAGGATTCTGTCTTGAATCTACTCACTTCAACGATTCGGAGCGATTAAGTAAATTATTGGCTTTGATGACGCTAGCTTTATGTTGGGCGATTAAAACAGGAGAGTGGTTACATCAACATCAACCGCTCAAAGTCAAAAAGCATGGAAGATTAGCGAAGAGTATTTTTCGCTATGGTCTTGATTATTTACGCTCCATCTTCTGCGATCTTGATTTGAAATACGATGAATTTTGTTGCTCTCTACAATTTTTGTCCTGTACTTAGAATCTAGAGATAAGTTCAGCTAAATATTTAATTATTAAGTCAAAATCTTGCTGAATTATTGCTTGGTTATTTTTATTTATTTTTGGCACATGAACAAAGATACAGGGAATTTCTCTAGTTAGAGATTGCGTATATTCTAATACTTGATAATAAAGACCCTCGCAAACAAACTTACCTGCATCTTTACTGAGTTCAGTTTGGGATAATTGTTTAATTAATTCAGTAAGATTTACCAAGGTGTAGAGACATCGATCATCACAGATTGCCTGAGATTCTATAGTTAATTTATCTCTCTTTTCTGCCATCCCACAACAAATAATCCCATTGGGTTCTAGAGTCTGAATCTTTGATATTACTAGTTGAGTAGCTAATTGAATATCTACAGGAAGCTGTCTGAGAAAATGTAATGAGACGAAATCCTGCTGTTGTGGCAAAAGTTGCAAAAGATCGTCAGAAGAATTTGATTTGTGATGAGGGAGCCAAGTTTGAAAAGAGGTTAATAGTATTTTAGGCTTCATTTTAAATAGTAATTTATGGCACTATAAATTTGTTTTACGTTTAGTTATACTAAATTAAGCACTGTAAGACTAAATCATGGGTAAGTTCTTCAACTCTTCCTCAAGTTCATCAAATCTAGATTCATCTGCAATATTAACTTTTGCCTCTTCTTTATCTAATTTACCAGAAGCAGAAGTTGCTAAGACTAAATTACTTTTTATAGAAAATTCCATTGATGATTATCATACAGAGAAGCAAAAAACATGGTTAATTTTTATTGGAGTATCTTTATATTTTATTGTGCCAGTTATTTTTTTTCGTCTCTTTATCGTTTGTTTTCCGTCTTTTATCCTGTCTTTTTTATTACTTTTTTTCCTTTATTTTTGATTGGATTTAGATACATTCAAATAAAAAATAAAAATCATAAGCGTAAAATTTTAAGAGTAGTTGAAGTATGGAAACCTGAGTTGGGCGATAATTATGCAAATATTATTAAAAAAATCAACTAAGTAAGTAATTGCCAATATGATCATCAACTGACTCTTAAACGCAGAATTATGGAAATACAATTTAGAGAATTTAATCCCTTTGACTTATGGATTTGGTTGGAATTTCCTACTGTCCCTTCAAGAAAAGAACAACAGTACATTGAAGAACTGCTCGATTCTTGGTTCTATTTAGGCAAGTTGGGGGGGTTCAATGCGGAAAATATGCGTGTTCAAGAGACGGGAGTAGATATTAGCTACATGGAATATGACCGTACAGATTTAGATAATGCCCTGATGTCGCCGATGCACAACATGGGAGATATTGAATATTTAGGAGTTTGGGGACGCTGCTGGTTTGATCTAGGTACCAGCGATTTAATTGCGATCGATATTTTGATCAATGCCCTCAATCAACTTAGCAATGAGTTTGTTCAAATCAACAAAATTATTATTGGTGGTCAAAATGATGATTGGCCAGTGGAGGGAGAAAGTAGATCTGCTTTTTATGATAGTTCGTCAATGTAAATATACATACAGCCGTTTTTAATTGGATAGACTCCGTTGAAGATTAATTAATTCGTAGCTTCTTACGACAATCGCTGCACGAGCAAAGCTCGAAGTCGCGTCTAGCGACGCTTGCACGCGGAGCGTGCTGCGGGAGAACTCTCAAGACCGCGTTGTCGCGCTGTTAGCCATTAGCCATTAGCTTTCCTAAAATTTAATTTTGTGGTCTACTCATGTGAAAAGCGCAGTAAATTATATCTTTACTTATAAAGTCTAGACCACAAAATTGTTTAACTATTATCAAGCAAAAATCAAGCTTTTAATCTCCATGTATTTGAGTATTAATTGCTGAGGATCTTATCTCTTATTTAAGAAATTAAAACAGTAGTTTTTTAATCAATATGAGTTTTTATCTGCCTAATTTTAATCAATATCTTTCTCAATTTTTACTCTAGCATAACTGAAAAAATAAAACTAATTACCAAGGATAAATTTATAGTTGCAAGCCTTATAAATCCCCAAAAAATAATTACAATCGCAGCAATAATCAAGTCTTTTAATATATTAAAGCACAATATTTTTTTAGATATTATGATGACAGATATAGCGTTTCTCGTATTAATGAGGTACATCTCGGCTATGTTTGGTTAAGGGGGAAAGGGAAAGGGGGAAAGTAGCGTACTCCATGACTGTGAGAATTGCCATAAACAATAACGACGGAAATATATTTTGCAACAAAAAGAATACTTTTTTGCGTATATGGTTTAATTAATGGTATCTAATCAAAACTCTCTATTAGTGGACTTAGCAGCTAAAACGCCATAAAATTGGATTAAAGAAGAATAAAATAATCATAAAAGCCTCTATTTGATGATCTCAGCTCTAAAGCTATAGATAATAAGCTTCAATATCTTGAAATTGAGAAATAATGATTGAGTTGCCACGATTTTTCTTCTCTTTTTCGATTTGACAATACTGGGAAATAAACGTGTTAATTTTATGGTGCAGGAGGATGATTTTATGTTTAATGAAATATTATCAGAAAGTTTTGTACTAACTAATACAGGCTGGGAGCAAGACTCAATTGTTTTGGGCAATTGGACTAACTACAAAGATATTGTTAAAGACTTGGTTCAAGGAATTGAAGTTGCTCCACAGGAGTCAGTGAATACTTTAGAAGGTAATGATTTAATTTTCGGACAAGTTAGCAGTGGCACAGGGGTACTTAACCAGGGGACAGTTAACACTGGGTCAGGAAAAGACTCTATTATCGGTAAAGTAATAGGAGAGGGATCAGATAACAGTGCTATTTTAAATAGCGGTTTGATTAATACTGGGGCAGGAAAGGATAAGATTCTTGGCTCTGTCTTGCTTTCAGGGGACGGGAGCGCGAACACTGGTATTGCCAACGAAGGAACTTCTGATGATGAAGCCAGCATCGAGACGGGAACGGGCAAAGATAAAATAATTGGTAAAGTAAAAGTAAAGGGTAATGGAGATAGTAATACTGGTATTATCAACTCCGAAGCTCTGATCGATACAGGCAATGACAATGACCAGATTGATGGCATAGTCACAGTAAAAGAAAACGGAAGCGGAAATAGTGGTTTTTCCAACGCTTTTGCCAGCAGCAATCTGGGAGCTGGAGATGATCGATTTTCTGGTGCTGTCAAGGTAGAAGGAAGCGGCGACAACAACAGTGGTTTTGGCATCAGCTTTTTTGGTATCGATTTGGGAACTGGTGATGACCAGCTTATTGGTACTGTTGAAGTCGCACGAGACGGTAATGGAAACAGCAGTTTTGCCACTGGTGATGGGGGAATCTCTACAGGGGAAGGTAACGATATAGTTAACGGTGCGGTTATAGTTGGTGGCAATGGAAATGAAAACTCATTTATCAGTCTTTCATTCGCTTCTATCAGTACAGGAGAAGGCAATGACCTCATTGAAGGGAGCGTTACGGTTGCAGGTAATGGTGATGAAAATAATGGTCTATTGACAGCGTTTGCCAGTATCGACCTGGGGGCTGGGGACGATAGTCTTACTAGCACAGTTACGATAGAAGGGATTGGTAACGACAACAACGGTCTGGCTCTTGATTTGTTTAGCAGTATTGAACTGGGAACGGAGAACGACCGCCTCACTAGTACCATGAGAGTGAAAGAAGGAGGCAACGGCAATAACGGTATAGCTTTTGAAATAACGGGTTCTGGTGATATTGACGTTGAAATCAATACTGGGGCTGGCGATGACCAAGTTCTTAGCTCTACTGAAGTGGGGGGAAGTGGTAACGACAACAGCGGCATCTTCATTGGAGAAGAAGGTAGCAGCTCTCTCAACACGGAAGATGGTCACGACGAAATTTACGGTTCTGTCTCAATCTTAGGCTCTGGAGACTTTAATCGAGGTATTGAGAACGAAGGTTCTATGACTACTGGAGCAGGTAAAGATAAAATTAATGGTTCTGTCTTACTTACAGGAGAAGGAGAGTCTAACTTCGGCATTTTTAACTCAGGTACAATTGATCTGGGAGATGATGATGATATTATCCAGGGGATAGGAACGGATGCCTTTAGCAGTTTTGCTGGTGGGGGCGAGATTTTGTTAGGGGATGGTGACGATCTTATTATTGGCTTTGGTGAGCAGCAAGTTGATGGTGGTTCTGGACATGATACCGCTCAGTTTGATTTTGACCTAGATGAGTCGATTACTCTTGGTGGTGGTTTAGGTGCAATCGAGATCGCATTTGATGAAGTCACCATGTCTTTGAGCAATGTGGAGCAATTTGTATTCACTAATGGCTCAAGAAGCCGAGATGAACTAATTGCTTTAATATCAGCTAATTAAGATTATATTCCTTAGAGAAACTATGATTATGAAAGTTGTGTTCTACAAAGAACACAACTCAGAGACAGACAGCAAGTGAGAGTTTTATAATGCTCCTGCTGCGGTTTTGTCGATAACACCGCCATCACTTAAATGAGTAGTGATATTAATTGCCTGAATGACTGGCTTACCAGTTGCACCATTGGGATAATCAATTACGCTGACGGAACAGTTACCCTGTTTAATATTCCAAAAATTATCAGGTTTAAGTCCCAGCAGATAACATATAATAACTTTGTTAATGGCGTCATGAGCAACCACTAAACCAGTCTGCGGTGTTTGGGTATCACTATGTTCGGCGGCAATTTTGTTCCAGGCAGCCACACCTCGATCCCAGACCTGCTGTAGGTTTTCTCCTTCGGGCATCTGTACGGTTTCAGGCTTGTCCTTCCACTGCTGGAGTAACTCTGCATATTCGGCTTGAATTTCTGCCTCTAGCATTCCTTCCCACAAACCATGACAAATTTCAATTAGTTCAGGTGTAGTTTCTAACTCCACATCTGGATGTTGTTCTAAAATAATTTCGGCAGTTTCCTTGGGTCGCAGCATAGAACTAGAAACCGCAAAATCAATGGGAATATCCTGTAAAAAATCCTTGGCTTTACGCCCTTGCGATCGCCCGTTATCATTGAGGGGAATATCTCTAATACCCTGGAAACGAGATTCTTTATTCCAATCAGTTTCACCATGACGCACTAGTAACAAGCGAGGTCCAGAGTGAGGAGGGCGGACAGGAGGAATTGCTAGACCCAGGTGAGAGGTTTGATTGAGAGATTCCAATTGAACTGGTTCACCAAAGCCACCCGTAAAGTTGAGAATATTGATGCAGCAGTTGGACTGTTGAATCGAATGATAGCGATCTCGATCAATACCAATCGCACTCATAATTAGGCAGCGGTTAATGCCATTGTGAGCAGTTATTAGAATCGTTTGTCCCTGGTGTTGAGTAATAGTTTCTTGCCAGAAATTTTGTGCCTGGTGATATAGAGAGCGAACAGGATAATGGTCTTTACCTGCTAAACTCATCTTAAAATCTTGAGGATGCTCTTTCCAAAAACGGTACTTCTCGGCAAATTTAACCTTGACCTCACCTTTTTTCATCTCTTCCCACTCAGGTAAATCGATCTCCATCAATTGTGGGGTAGGTTGCAAAGCAGGAGGATTGTTCAAACTTTGATGGATGATCTCGGCTGTCTGTTTTGCTCGTTGCAGAGGACTACAAAAGAACTCATCAATTTTGATGGCACTCAAAGCTTGCCCTACTTTCTGGGCATCGGCAATTCCTTGGTCAGTTAAAACAGATTTATCACAACGACCCTGAATTATCTTTTGAGCATTGTAGGTGCTTTGCCCATGACGAACGATAATCACGCGAGTAGCCAATCTTTTAATCCTCTCAACTAAGTCGGGTATGTAACGACACAACTGCCTTTTTATTCCCTAGATCGCAACTTATATATTCTCTTGTTAGTTCTACCTGAGAAATAATGCTCGATCCTGTTTACTTTTGATAGTGTACTTTATGATGACGGCTCAAGTGGTAACCAATAGCATATAATCTATGACCTATATACCATAACCTATAATCCATGACCCATAGCGTCTGAAGCTTAAAATCTTGTCCGTCTCAATATTAAGTTCGTGAGACTGTAGTTTATAAATTGAGCGCATTTTAAAAATTCACCTTGTTACTTACTGACGTTACGCAAAGCAACGGGAAATTAGTAGTTTGAATAAAGTAAGAAAACAGATCAATCAATCCTTTAACCTTACATGCGGCAAACTTTCGCCTTTGTCCCTTAACCCTTAACCAATCTCAACAGATCAATTAGTGCGTAACATCAGTTACTTATACATTGGTTAGAGACTTACGAAAGATAATCTTGTCTTCTCCAGCCTGATAAAACTCGCGAATTTGTGCTTCTTTCTCGTAGCCACATTTTTGATAAAACTGTCGCGTAGGTTCAAAGCTTTCCAAACCTGAAGTTTCAACTAAAAGAATTCTGGCTCCGTTTTTGGCTAACTTTTGCTCGATATGATGCATCATAGAAGTGCCATATCCCAATCCCTGAAGATCTGGATGTACGGCAATTACGTACAAATTCCAGGTACCTTCTGTCATCTTCTCGGGCGCACAATAACCAATTGCCACTGGCTTATGATCATCATAAGTGAACCAATAGTCATTACTATCTTGGTTATGAAAGTAATCTGAGATCATCTCCTCCAACATATCCGAAGGAAACAACTGGTTAGCATCGATTACTGCTTTTAGTGCGGGTAAGTCATTAAATTTTACGGCTCTAATACAGGTCTCTTGCTTTGTATTCATTTGATTTATTATCTTAGGCAAAAATTTGGTTAAAGTTTTTGATACGGCGTTTCGCAGCACTATCCCCGAACGTGCCAAAGTTTATCCTATTACCTTCAGCAACACTAAAATCAAAGTGTTACCTTAAATAGATAAGTAGGTAGGCAGAATTAAATATAAAACCCATGATCGGCTCTATCCTTCTATTTCCCCTATTCCCCTATTCCCCTATTCCCCTATTCCCCTATTCCCCTAAAAAGTCATCTTCTAATTAATTTCACCCACCTACTTATTGATTAATAAGCTACTAATTAAAGTCAGATGCATTTTAATACTAAGGTAAAAGTTATCGAAATTAAAAAAGAACAAGAGCGCCCTAATTTTTTAGATAAATACTATCTTGTTAGATTTGCTCTTGATTCAGATGGCATTAGTTCAATAGAAGCTGATATTTGGGTTCATTCTAATTATCCTGAAGAAAAAATAGTTAAAGTTGCCTATACTTTTTTACATCGAAGATTATTAGATTGCGTTGAATCTATAGAAAGTGAGATCTACACTCCTGAAGAAGTTGATGCTCTTTGGCAATCAGTTAAACCAGAAAAAATTGTTTAATCCCAAACTATAGCAGTTCTAAATCATTCATGAAAACAACTAATGACGAATGACATTTAAGACTAATATTTTCCACAACTCAGATAGTATTGCTACATTAGCATCGATTTTTTACCAAAATTCTATCTTGCTCGGCTACTAATTGTTGATTCAATTTATCCAAGTCATAACTCCACTGTAGATACCAATGAACAAACTTTTTAATTCCCTGAGATAGGTCAGTAGCTGGTTTAAAGTTAAAGTCTGTGGTTAATTCGTCAATATCGGCATAGGTCGTGACTACATCTCCTGGCTGCATAGGTAAAAAGTTTTTCTGGGCTGGCTGATCTAGGGTTGTTTCGATCGCTGAGATAAATTCACCCAACTCTACAGGATTATTATTGCCCAGATTGTAAATTTTGTAAGGAGCTTGTTCTCCCTTGGTCTGAGGTTGACCAGGAATAATTCTGATAATTGCCTCGATGATATCATCGATATAAGTAAAGTCTCGCTTCATTTTGCCATAATTATAGACATCAATTGGTTGTCCCTTGGCGATCGCTTCTGTAAACTTGAAGTAAGCCATATCTGGTCTTCCCCAGGGTCCATATACGGTAAAGAAACGTAACCCAGTTGTCGGGATATTATATAGATGACTATAGGAATGAGCCATCAATTCATTGGCTTTTTTGGTTGCTGCGTAAAGAGATACAGGATGATCTACCTTGTCCTCCACTGAAAAAGGAACTTTAGTATTGGTACCGTAGACCGAACTAGAAGAGGCAAAAACGAGGTGTTTGATTTGACTATGACGACAACCCTCTAAAATATTGACAAAGCCGACTAAATTAGTGTCGACGTAGGCATGGGGGTTTTTCAGAGAATAGCGTACCCCTGCTTGAGCAGCTAGGTTGACTACACGGTCAAAACTTTGACTGGCGAATAATTGAGCAACGGCAGAGCGATCGCTAATATCTAAATATTTAAAGGTAAATTTGGTTTGAGGTAATAATTGGTCTAAACGAGCTTGTTTGAGGCTGACATCGTAATAATCGTTGAGATTATCAATACCATAGACTTCATGCCCCATGGTTAGTAATTTGTGGCTTAAGTGATAGCCAATAAATCCTGCGGCACCTGTAACTAAAATTTTCATGATTGCCAGTTTTCCTAGAAGTGAACAATAGTTTATGCGATGATTAATAAATATGCCCGATGTCAGTGATGCGGATATGAAGCTTAGGTGAGAGATTTTTCATCGATAAGTAAGTGGGTTTAATTAAAACGAGCGACCCCGCGCCTTTGTCACATTTACGCCCTTAGAATTAAGCGCCTTTGTTACTTCCTACTTCTTACTTCTTACTTCTTACTTCCTACTTATTGCTCGCCGACCTGCTAAAAACTAAATAAGGTTCTTACTGTTGTGACCCAGATTGTATTGCCATCATCTGTATCAGGGTTGATAATAGCAAAAGCACCAGGAGTGATCTCAATGCGATCGCTTAATTCCATCTGATATAAAGCCTCGATGTGTAAAGGTGTGGATTCAGCAATTAGGCTACTCTCATCGTGTCCGCTAATTGTAGGGGGGACACCAATAATAATTCCACCTCGATTACCTTCGGCAAATAGATCACTAACAGCAAAGGTTAAGGCACCGTTAAGAATAGTTGCGCGCTCATTGCCACCTTCTTGCTGATTTGCCTGGCTATAGCCAAACCAACCACCAATTTCTATATTTGAAGTAAGTTCCCAATTGACCTGCAAGCCAAAATTATCAGAAGTGGTCGCATTATCCCCAAAAGGTTCATTTGAGTCTTCGGATCCTGTAGAACCCATAAGATTGACATCGTCTCCAAGTTGATAAGTATGGGTATAGGTCAAAGCAAAAGTCAATGACTCTTGTGGTTCGATCACAAATTGAGAGATCGCACTAAAAGAACTATCAAATATCCCTCTTCCAGCTTCAGGACTAGCCGCACTCTCATTGTCGATCAGATAACCAAAACTAGCTGACATCTGATTATTAAACTCCTGTATAATACCGAATCCCGCCCCTCCACTGCCACGTAAAGTAGCGGGATTTCTTCTGCCAAAACGAGAAAGTGCGCCCTTGCTACTGCTAGAAAAAGGATTGAGAACTTCCCCAATATCGTTTAGCCCCACTCCCGAGGTTCCTAAAACCACGGTGGTACCTTCTCTGGGAGTAAAGCTATAGGATAGTTCGCCAATTTCAACAGTACTTTCAGTGCTGCCATCAACGCTTAAGCGAGTTAAGGGAGTATCTGTCACATCATCCAAACGCCCAATATCTCTGCTTTCAAAGCGAACCTGTAATTGATCTTGCCCTGTAAAACTGGTGTTGAAGTCTAGTCTGGTGCGATAGCCAGTAAAAGCCTCGCTGTCGTCTGATGTGCTAAAACTGTCAGCAATAAAAAATAATACCTGACCTTGAACTTTAGTTGTGGTCGAAAATTGTTGAGATTCTAGTTGGGCAAGATCAGCTTCAACTTGATTAACTTTGTTGCTTAATTGTGATAATTCTAGGGCAAAGTTTTGTTTTAATTGGCGCCAAATAACTACATCCTGAAAATCCTTGCTATTCTCTAACTTTTGCCAGCAATTACTAATAGCGATCGCTAATTGGTAACGAGTCACGGCTTTAATGTTGTTACTATCTCGGAAGTTGGTGAGGCAATTATAACGTCGAGCTAAATACTGTATATCTTGATAATTTGGGTCTATAGTTTCGAGTTTTTTTAGCTGCTGTACTGAAGTAATTGATTCTAAGCTATTAGCAAGGCTAGTCGAACTAGTTAGTAAAGAGTTGATAGCAATAATTCCTAACCAAACAATACGTCTTTGTCTGCTCACTACCTCTCAACAACCTCTAATTCTGGAACAGATGCTAAATGATTAGGTAAATTTAATGTCAAGGGTAATAATCCCTGAAGAATTGAGCGTTTTTCCAGTTGGGGATAGTGAATAACGGCTAGATTATTAGTTAAATTGAGAGCTGATTTGATGTCTATACTTTGATGCAAAATATTTGATATTAGCTGATCTGAGGCAATAATTAAACTAGTAATAAGCTTTGTGCCTTGTGATTGTGACCCTGACTGCTTTTTTTGTCTTCTAGCAATTGTTTTTTGCCAACTATCTATAAAAATATCGCTGTCAATAGAAAAAGATAATATTTGCTTATTATCAACTAAGAGTTTGTCAGCTATGGCTGATGATTTTGGGCAACCATCTGTTAAAACTAAATTAATTAAGCCTTGATTTAAAACTTTTAATAAACCCGAATTAGACAATTGATCTTGTGCAATATTATTTGATAACAATAGCCATCGCCATCCTTGTTTACCAGCCTTAAGCTTAGGTAATGGCTTTAATAAATGATTGGTAAGGTTTAAATATTTAAGCTGAGCAAGGTTATTATTATCAGAAAATTCTAAGCAACTAATACCGCAATTACACTGTTGTAAACTATGATAATGGTGTGGCGATAATGCGATCGCTGTACCAATCAAAGCTCTATTTGTACCGCCATGAGCTACGATTAAAATGGTTTGTCCACGATGTTTATTTAAGACTGACGACCAAAATAATTTTGCTTGTTCAAATAAGTCTAAAACAGGATAATTAATTTGATTACGGGTAAACAAATGGGGTGTTTGTTGCCAACACTGGTAATCATCGGGATACTGTTCTTTTACTTCTTGATAAAGTAAACCTTGCCAATCCGACATACAAACTTCTGTCAACCTTGGTTCAATATATACAGGAACATCAGGACAATTTAAAGCAGATGTAATCTCTTGGGTAGTTTGTTTTACTCTAGATAAAGGACTAGTATAAATCGCCTCAAAATCATACTGCCGTAGAGCTATTCCTGTATTGTAAGCATCCTGATGTCCTTGTTCGGTCAAAGTCGATTCATCACTACTACCTTGATATCGACCCTGTTGGTTATAGGTAGTGCGACCATGGCGAACCAGAATCACTCTGGTAGTGGAATTAGAAAAATAGCGAGGGGGAGAAATACTAGACGGGGGTGATAAAAGAGAAGTCATTTTCTATCGTTCTAAATAGTTTTGATTTGAATCAACGGAAGTAATTAAAAATAATTAGTAAATCAATCACTACCGTTTGTTTATGCTCCTCTCTTAGATTTATCTATACCCGTGAACATCAAGTGAAACTTTTATGAGAGATTTTTCATTGAACAATATATATTGTTGTGACTTATCAAAGAATTTTAAATATTAATAGCGATAAGCCTACGGCATGGCTTCGCTACGCAATACTATCTGTAACTTCAGTTCGGGATAAGACAATTGACTGGTTAGGATAGCTGTTAGCTATTAGCCAAAGCGCGAAGGTCAGCATTTAAGATGAAGCCAACACGATTAATTAAACCGAACTCACGTTTATAAGACTCGAATGTGAAATTTTATCCCCAATCCCTACTTCCTACTTCCTACTTCCCAATTCCTACTTCCTAATTCCTAATCCCCAATCCCCACTTCTGATGTGAATTTAGTGAGCTAAATGGGCAATATATGAGTTAAGTAAAGCTGTATCTATTAATACATAATTCCCTCAAATCTTGATGTGGCTGATTCTTAATCTAGTTGAGAGAAAAGTATCAATGGACAATCAAGTTGAACAATGTCAAACAAATCAGAATATGCCGATTAAACGGCGCATTGCATCTCGTTTATTAGAAGATATTATTCATTCAATTCGTCAAAGTCTCGAACCACAAGTAATTTTTCAAACTGCCACTAAAAGAGTCCGCCAATTATTAAATGCTGATCGGGTCGGAATCTTTCAATTCAATTCTGAATCAGATTATCATTACGGGGAATTCGTTGCCGAAGATGTAGCAGCAGCATTTACCTCCGCTTTAGCCACCCAACTATATAATTGCTGCTTTGGCAATGACTGGGATCTTGATTATCGACAAGGAAGAGTTTTAGCAATCTCGGACATTTACACCGAAAATTTGAGTGATTGTTCCCTCAGCATATTAAAACAGTTTCAAATTAGAGCTAGTTTAATAATTCCTTTGCTTCAGGGCGAAACACTCTGGGGCTTGTTGTGTATCCATCAATGCTCAAAGCCTCGTCAATGGCAGTCAGAAGAAATTAAGATTGTGCAAAAAATTGCCAATCAATTGAGTATTTCTTTGTATCAAGCGCAATTGTTAACCCAAGAAAAACAAAAAAGCCTTCAATTAGAACAAGAAGTTTGTGTCCGTCAGCAAACTGAACTAAATTTATCCAAACAACTCCAAGCCTCACGTTTATTTGAGGAAATTACCCAGGCAATTCGCCACAGTCTAGAAAATTCTAAAATTTTTCAAGAAGCCACCACCAAAGTTCGACAGTTTTTAAATGCAGATCGAGTAGGAATTTTTAAATTTCATCCCGAATCAAATTATCATCAAGGTGAATTTGTTGCTGAAGATGTTTTGCCTGGCTTTACTTCAGCTTTAGGAACAAATATTCAAGATCGTTGTTTTGGCGAAAAATGTCCCGTCGATTATCATCAGAAACAAGTATTTATGGTGACAGATATCGACGCTGCACCGATGGTAAATTGTTATAAAGCAATGTTGTCCCAGTTTCAGGTTAAAGCTAATTTAGTGGTGCCAGTTTTTCTACGGCAGCAACTATGGGGCTTGTTATGTATTCACCAGTGTTCCCGACCCCGACAGTGGCAAGAGTTGGAAATTGAAGTTGTGCAAAAAATTGCCACCCAACTAAGCATTGCTCTGTACCAAGCTCGATTATTAACTCAAGAAAAACAACAACGCCAGCTATTAGAACGAGAAGCCAAAATACTAGAAAAAACTCAAGCTGCCCTCGCTAGTCAACTAAAAATATCGCAATTGTTGGAACAGATTACACAATCAATTCATCAAAGCTTGGATACAAAGCAAATTTTTACCAAGGCTACTAAAGAAATTCGGCAATTAATGAATGTTGATCGGGTTGTAATTTTTCGATTCGAGCCAGAATCAGATTATGATCGAGGGAATTTTGTCGCCGAAGATGTAACGGAAAATTTTCCTTCTGCTATGACTATTAAATTAGCCGATCTCTATTTTGGTGAGGACTTATCTCTGAGTTATAGTTCAGGAAAAGTTTTGGCTGTTTCTGATATCCATAGGGGAAACTTGAGTGATTGTCACCTCAGAGTTTTAAGACAACTGCAAGTTAGAGCAAAGCTGGTAATTCCTCTATTACAAGGTCGTCAACTCTGGGGTCTATTATGCATTCACCAGTGTTCTCATCACCGACAGTGGCAAGAGTTAGAAATCGATCTTTTAAAAAAAATTAGTGTTCAATTATGCGTGGCACTAGATCATGCTGCATTATTAGACCAGGCTCAAGAACGCGCCAAGCAGTTGGAATCAGTCTTGAGCAAGCTTCACACCCAGAATGAACGTCAAGTTGAAATAGCTCGTCAAGAGCAAGCCTTAAATCAAATTATTCAGCGTATTCGCTTAAGTTTAGATGTCAAAACTATATTTACCACTACTACTCAAGAAATTAGACTAATCTTAAAATGCGATCGGGTTGCTGTCTATCAATTTGCCCCTGATTGGAGTGGAAAGTTCGTTTTTGAATCGGTTATGCCTGGATTATTTCCGTTGGTAACTAAGACGAAACAAGCTGAGTGGCAAGATACTTATTTACAAGAACAGCAAGGGGGAATATACCAACAGAATCAAATTTCTGTAGTCGATGATGTTGATCTAGCAGAGCTTTCTGAGTGTCATCGTGAGATTCTAAAACAATATCAAATACGTGCATACCTAATTGTGCCAGTATTTGTCGGCACCAAACTTTGGGGTTTGCTGACGGCATATCATCACTTTGAGCCAAGATCTTGGAATAACAGAGAAATTAACCTACTCAAGCAGGTTAGCGCGCCTCTAGGGGTTGCCCTACAGCAGGCAGAGCTTTTGCAGCAGATGAAGCAAGCCAAAGAAACTGCCGATATTGCTAATCGAGCAAAAAGCACTTTTCTCGCCAATATGAGCCATGAATTAAGAACTCCTCTCAATGCTATTTTAGGTTTTAGCCAGTTATTACAGCGAGAGGGGACAATTTCTCCCCAGCATCAGGAAACTCTGGGCATTATCAACCGCAGTGGCGAACATTTGCTAGCTCTTATTAATGATGTTTTGTCAATGTCCAAGATTGAAGCTGGCAAAACTACACTTAATCAGTCTGATTTTGACCTCGCTCAACTTCTGGATTCTCTCAAGCAAATGTTTAGCCTCAAAGCCGAATCCAAAAATTTAGAGTTGATTTTCGAGCGTTCAGAAGACGTCTGGCAATATATTTATGCTGATGAAGGTAAATTACGTCAGGTTTTGATTAATCTTTTAGGCAACGCCATTAAATTTACTAGTGCTGGCAAGGTTACTTTACAGGTTTCCGTTGAATTGAATAATTCTGAGACAGAATTATCTGAGCATCAACCACAAATCGTTAACTTTAGCATTGAAGATACAGGAGTGGGTATAGCGTCCCAGGAATTAGAACATATATTTCAACCTTTTAAGCAAACTGAATCTGGTCGCCAATCTCAATCAGGCACAGGCTTAGGTTTAGCTATATGTCGTAAATTGGTAGAACTAATGGGTGGAAAAATTGAGCTGCAATCTCAATTAGGTAAAGGTACCTTAGTTCAGTTTGCAATCCCTGTCAAGACAACCGAGGTAACGACATTTAAACAATCCCAAAACCAAAGAGTAGTCTCAGTTGCTCCCAATCAGCCAGACTATCGCATTTTAGTTGTAGAAGATAAATGCTCAAGTCGCCAATTACTAGTTCAACTTCTAGAAACTGTTGGTTTTACAGTTCAGGCTGCCGTTAATGGTCAAGAGGCTTTATCAATATGGCGGACATGGCGACCTCATTTAATTTGGATGGATATGCAAATGCCAGTTATGGACGGCTATGAAAGTATTCGTAGAATTAGAGTGGAAGAGGCAAAAGACTCACAATTGCAATCTAGTCAGGCAGAAAAAGTAGTCATAATTGTCTTAAGTGCCAGTGCTTTGGAAGAAGAAAGAGACAAGATCATATTATCGGGTTGTGATGATTTTATTAGTAAACCGCTTCAAGAATCATTGTTGTTTGCCAAAATGAAGCAGTATTTGGGCATAGACTTTATTTATGAAGAAATACCTAGTAAAGCAAATCATCTTAATCAGATACAAGACTCTCAAAAATTGTTAAATAAGAGTCAAGTAATACAGATTTTAAGTTCTTTGCCTCAAGCTTGGATTAAGCAACTACATAGTGCAGCTTTAGTTTTAGACGAGCCAACTATTTTGCATTTAATTAGTGAATATGTAGATAATCCAGAATATTGTGAGTTGGCTAATACGTTAAATAACTGGGTAGATAACTGTCAATTAGATCTTATTATCAACTGCTGTAAAAAAATGCTTTAAAAGTCATTTAATTATTAATTAGCAAAAAAAATATTGGTATCTAAAATATGAATACTCAAATAAAAACTTCTTCTCCTGCTACAATTTTAATTGTAGATGATAATCTTGATAATCTACGTTTGCTCTCTGATATGCTGAGCAAAAATGGCTATCAAACTCGTAGAGCAATTAGTGGCACTTTAGCCTTACAATCTTTAGATGTCACTAAATTCGATTTGATTCTTTTAGACATCAACATGCCAGATATCAATGGCTATGAAGTATGTCAAAAACTCAAGGAAGATCGAAGATTTTTTCATATTCCAATAATTTTTATTAGCGCTCTTAATGATGTTTTTGATAAAGTCAAAGCGTTCCAAGTAGGGGGAATAGATTATATTACTAAACCCTTCAAAATTGAAGAGGTTATTGCTAGAGTTGCTAGTCAAATAAAGATTATTGAGTTGAACAGAGAATTGTATGAAACCAATCAAAAGCTTTTGCAAAAAAATCAGCAATTACAGGAATCAAATACGCGGTATTTACAGAACTCTTTAATTGATCCAATAACTAACTTCAAAACTAAGATTTCCTTTGTTGGTCAATTAAGAAGGAATTTGCCACAATATTCCCAGAATAATAATTTCTTTGCCTTTCTAATTATTCAGTGCGATCGCCTAAAATTATATAGAAGCGTTTTAACCTCAGCCGCTGAAAATCATTGTCTACTATATCTTAGTAATAAAATTAAAGAGTTTGTTCCCGAATCAAGTATTCTCGGTCGCTTAAATGAAACTGAATTTGCCGTATTTATCGAAAATATCAATATCAATAATATTGATAACATAATTAATGCGATTATCCAGCTACAGCAAGAACTAAAATTACCTTTCAGTATCTACGAGCAAGAATTTTTTCTGAATCCTAGTTGCGGTATTGTAATTGGAGATAAAAATTATCAAGATGCAGAAAAGCTGTTATGTGATGGTCGTTATGCTTTATTTTATGCCCAACGACAGGGTCATGGTAGTTATCAAATCTTTGATGAAAAAGTTAAACAACAAACTATAAATGATTCTGAATTAAAATTGGGCTTGATTAAGGCACTAATTAGCAATGAGTTAAGAGTTGATTATCAACCATTTTTTTCTCTAGAGCATAAAACGGTTAGTGGATTGGAAGCCAACCTAAATTGGCAACCTGATATTAATCCTAACCTTTCCCTAGAGGATTTGGGTATCTTAGCAGCGGAAACAGGTTTTACTTCTCAATTAAATCAGTGGTTATTAAGACAAGTTTGTCATCGTCTACAAAAATCAGATTATTTTCCTGAGCTAGATACTCTAAAAGGTCAATTTGAATCCCCAATTAAAATCAGAATAAAATTATCTACACCACAGTTTTTACATTCTGAATTACCATCACAGGTAGATAAAATTATCCAAGATTTTTCAATAAATAAGGCACATATTATATTGGGAATCACTGAAAAAGCTATTATTGATCATCCTCAAGTTTCTCTTAAAAACTTAAGAAAACTTCAGCAATTAGCAATCAAAATTAGTATTGATTGTATAGGAATAAATTACTTATCTTGGTCACAGAAATATAATATTTCTATTGATAATTTAAAACTTGATTGTCCAACATTTCCCTCAGAAGAATTAAATCATCTAGATAAAGAAGTTTACCAATCTATCATTAATACTGCTCACTGTCTGGGAATGACAGTAGCTGTGGATAGTATTACTACGGCTCAAAAATTATCCCTTCACTAAGAGATTGTTTGTAAAAAGAAAATTAAATTATGGGGTATTTGGGGTAGTGAGGTATTTGGAGTCGTGAGGTATTTGGGGAAATTACTACATGCGTCACCCAAGCCTTTGTCCATCGCCACCACTTTGTTCGGTTTTAAGATTTGTTTTACAAACAGTTTCTAATATTATGATGCAAAGACTATTACTATATTAGACTTCTTGCACAAATTATAATTAACTACCGAGGTAAGAGGTTAAAGGTTAAAGGGAAAATTGATTTACTTTCTATTTATGCAAGAGATTTATTGAAAATTTGACAATTATAGTCATTCCGAATAAGAATCATACGAAAGTATGTACTAATCATCTCTCCCTAATCCCTAATCCCTAATCCCCCGAACAAATTACTGAGATGATAGGTCAATTAATTAGAACGACTATATCACTTCAGATTTAGTATTTGAACAATATGATATATCTGTTTTATTTTAAAGTTGAATCTAATTAAATATCTCTCACTGCTTCAATTATCTGCTGTCTCAACCATTGGTGGGCAAGATTATTAGTATTACGTTGATGCCAAACCATGGAGACAGTAAAACCTTCAACAGGAAGAGGTGGCGGTAATATTTTCAAGTCCATTGCTTTGGCGCATTGTTGAGCCATACGTCTCGGGAGTAGCGCTATACAGTCTGAATTGTTAAGTAAAAACGGGACACTCATAAAGTGAGAGGTAGACCAAATTACTCTTCTCGACTGTTGTTGTTGTTCTAAAATACGATCGCTTGTTCCTTGGAAATCATCTCGCAGAGAAACTAAAATATGCGATCGCTCTAGATATTCATTCAAAGAGATCTCATCCATCGCCTCGTTTCCCTGAAAGACACAGACAAACTCTTCTTGATATAAATCTTGGCAAATATGCCAGCTTTTCAGGGGTAAGTGAGCACTAATCACCAAATCTAACCGATTTGCATCAAGAGTATCCATTACAGTCTCTTTTTTGATACTGTTAATCCTAATTTTTACTTGTGATGCTTGAGTTGTTATCTGTTGCAGTAAGTTGATGCCAATAGTTGCTTCTGCATAATCACTCATTGCAATTTTAAAAGTTGACTGAGTTATTGCTGGATCAAAAACATCTTTTTCTAAAAGAGTCCCTTGAATTTCCAGCAAAATTTGCCTGACGCGATCGCTTATTTCTCTGGCGTAGGGGGTAACTTCCATCTCACGAGAAGTACGAATCAGAAGATCATCGTTTAAGATAGCCCGCAATTTTTTTAGAGAATAACTCATTGCTGATTGACTCATATTAAGCTTTTTCGCTGCTTTGGTAACGCTAGCTTCAGCAATCAAAACATCGAGGGCAACTAGTAGGTTTAAATCTAACTGGCGGAGATTATTGTAGTCGATATTCACTTCGGAAGAATCTGGAATCGATGACATCGATATATATTATCTATGATATTTGTTTGACTAATGCACTTAGTTTTATTAATCTACAAATAAGAATTAAAAATAGCAATTAGTTAGCGTTTGGTAGCGATAAAAAGACTTATTAAGGACTAAAAACTTTAATATCTAGAATTGAGGCTATATATGACTAAATTTGACGATAAAGTCGCACTGGTTACTGGTGGTGGTTCGGGAATTGGTCGGTCTACTGCACTTAAGTTTGCTGCTGAAGGTGCATCGGTAGTCATTGGCAACCGCAACGAAAAAGCAGGTCAGGAAACTGTAGATTTAATCAAGCAAGCTGGGGGAAAAGCTAGTTTTTATCAAACTGATGTCACCAAATTAGCCAATGTTCGAGAATTGGTTAAGTATACCGTCGATACCTATGGTGGCTTACATGCAGCTTTTAACAATGCAGGAGTAGAAGATCCTCAAGCCATGACTCAGGATCAAACCGATGAAGCTTTCGATTTAGTGATGAATGTCAACGTCAAAGGAGTTTGGTATTCGATGAAATGTGAAATTGAGCATATGGTAGCCAATGGAGGAGGAACAATTGTCAATACTTCTTCCATTGCTGGTTTAATCGGTTATCCAGGTCATGCACCCTATACCGCGTCTAAACACGCAGTAATTGGCTTAACGAAAACTGCTGCTTTAGAATACGCTCAACAGGGAATTAGAGTAAATGCCATATGTCCTGGTGCAACGGAAACCTCGTTACTGGAGGGTTTGGCAGCAGGGGACAGTGACACCATTGAATATATGAAGTCTTTGCATCCTATCGGCAGATTAGCTAAACCAGAAGAAATTGCTAATACTGTGGTTTGGCTTTGTTCTGATGAGGCTTCTTTTATTTTAGGACAAGAAATTGCTATAGATGGCGGTTTTACGGCGATTTGAAACACTGAGAAGTGAATATTGAATAAAAATGAAAATTAGCTTTATTGGTTACGGAAGTATGGCAGAAGCACTAGCTTCTAAATGGGTTGGCAAACATTCTCTATTTATTGGCGGTAGAAATCTTGACAAAGCTGAAAAACTTGCCAGTCAATTAGGATCTGATGTCAAATTTGGGACGGAAAGTGAAGCAGCTACGTTTGGCGAGATTGTCGTTTTAGCTACTCCCCACGGGGCGGTGTTTGATGCTATTGATGCTGCGGGTGGTAGCGATGCTTTGACGGGTAAAATTCTACTCGATATTAATAACCCCGTAGATACATCCGATTTTCTCCCTAAGAATTATGAGGGTGTTTCTTTAGCAGAGGCGATCGCTCTTGCTGCGCCGCAAAGCCATGTAGTGAAAGCTTTTAACATGTGTCAGGCAAAGGTTTGGAAGATGCAGCCACCTGTATTTGATGATCGCCGTTTAGTAGTGATGTATTGTGGAGACAATGACGAGGCAAAAGCAAAAATTGCTGTCTTGATCGAAGATGTGGGTTGTGAACCTCAAGATGTCGGTGAATTGAAATACGCACGAATGCTGGAATCCACTGCTGCACTGGTAATTAAATTTCTCTTTTCAGGACGCGATTCTCTCACGGTACTTAATTTAATTCAGCCAGAAGTCAAAGAGATTTAGAAACGCTGGGATCTATTGATTCTTAACATGCAGTTAGAGTAGTCAGAGATAAAAATATGCCATTTCATGATGTTACAGAGTTACCAACAGGATTTTGCCACCCTGAAACAACATTAGAGTCAGAATTATCAGTTAGTGATCGCTTGCAAATTACAGAGTTGCTGCACCGCATCTATTTATGTGAAGATAGTCGAGATTATGATGCATTAAAGCGTATTCTTGTAGATGACTATATCAACGAGCATCCTTTATTTGGCAAACATGAAAGCGCGAGTAGTTTTTTAGAATGGTTAGCCAGTAATCCTGCTGGTTTTGATGGTATTCGACACAATTGCTTAAACTCAATAACTCGGGGAGGTAGTAAAGGTATAGCAGAATCCGTGAGTTATATCTTAGTACTCCAACTTTTTCCCGCTCAATCTCGCAATGAATCTCCTAGTGAAGAATTAGATCCTCTATTACCTCGCACTATTGCTCACGGTGTCGTAGTTGATCGCTGGATTAAAAAAGAAAACCGTTGGTATCTACAACATCGAGTTTATCAACAAATGTCTGTCAATGGTGCTTTTTTACCTGATGATGCTACGCGACAAGCCGCAGCCAAAACACCAAACAATTAACCATTATCAAAATTAAATATATGACCACAAATCGAAAAGTAGCCGTAATTACTGGTAGCTACAAAGGATTAGGATTAGCGATCGCTCGTAAACTAGCTCAACAAGAAGATATTTGGGTAATTATTACCTCTCGCAAGGAGGCAGACAGCCAAGCGACCGAAGAACAACTAAAGACAGAAGGAATTGAAGTAGACTGTCATCAATTAGATGTCACCGATGATGCTAGCGTCAAGGAGTTTATGGCGTGGGTAATCGCAGCCTATGGTCGAGTCGATATTCTGGTTAATAATGCGGGGGTCAATCCTACTCAAGTACCAGAGGAAGCCAGTATTTTAACTGCTAAACCCCAAACCATGCTCGATACTTTTAATATTAATGCGATCGGTGCTTTGAGGATGTGCCAGGCGGTAATTCCTGTAATGCAACAGCGAGGATACGGCAGAATTGTTAACGTCTCAACCGAAATGGCATCCCTGCAAAACATACCTCAAGATTTTTATCCACCTGCACCTTCTTATCGGATGTCAAAAGTCGGTTTAAACGCTGTGACTACTTTACTCGCTAAAGAATTAAAAGATACTAATATTTTGATTAATAATTATTCTCCTGGCTGGATGAAAACCGACATTGGAGGAGAAGATGCACCCTATACAGCGGAAGAAGGAGCAGAAACGGCGATTTATTTAGCAACGCTGCCTAATGGTGGTTCTCAAGGCGGATTTTTTGCCGAAATGAGAAAATTTGGTGGCGCGATCGCTCTTCCTTGGTAAAACGATTTGAGATAGAAACTTTAATAATATTGAAGAGATTATTTCATGCTAGTGATCTTGGGCGTACATAAAAGCGCCATTTATTTAATTCAAAATCCCCACTATGTCTATACTCGCTACTCGCTACTTAAGCGCAGCGATACTAGTGATAAACCGCCTGTTGTAAACGATAAAGAGTGGCGTAATGTTGTCCTCGCTTGATTAATTGTTCGTGAGTTCCCCTTTCTAATATTTCTCCCCCTTCAAGATAAAAGATTTGGTCAGCATTTTGGGCAGTTTTAAGATCGTGGGTAATCAAAAAGGTGGTGGAAAATTGAGTGAGACGATCCAAAGCTTCGGTAACGATACTTTCGCTCTTGTTATCCAAACCTACTGTGGGTTCATCGAGGATTACGATAGGTGCGTTACGGATAGCTGCACGAGCGATCGCAATTCTTTGTCTCTGTCCCCCAGATAGGGTTGCACCTCTTTCTCCGATGACGGTATCGTAGCCTAGTGGTAGCTTCATGATAAAGTCATGGGCGTTTGCCAAACGGGCAGCAATTTGGACTTCTCTCTCAGTAGCATTAACGCAACCATAGGCGATATTCTCTCTAATGGTGGTGGCAAACAAAATACTATCTTGTAAGACGATGCTGATTTGCTCTCTGAGGGATTCGAGAGTATATTCTCTAATATCTTGCCCATCAATTAAAATTCGACCCTCTTGGGGATCGTAAAGGCGCAACAAAAGACTAACTAAAGTAGATTTCCCTCCACCAGAAGCCCCGACTAGAGCTACTTTTTGACCAGGAAAAGCTTTTAAAGAGATGCCATTAATTATATTTTCGCGATTTTCTTCATAGGCAAAGCTAACGTTGTGAAACTCCACCATTCCTCTAAAAACAGGTGCGGAATATGCACCCTTCATATTTCTGACTTCGGGTACTATTTCTAATAGATCAACAATTCTTTCTCCAGAAGCGATCGCTTTTGAGATTTGTCCCGTATATTTTGCTAACTGTCGCATGGGCTTAAAAGCGATTTTGAGATAGTTAATAAATACTAATAAGTCTCCTGGAGTTATCTTTTGGGCGATAACCAACTGTACTCCGTGCCATAAAACTATCGAAGTGCCGATCGCAACTAGGACTTCCACCGTCCTTTCTTGTCCAGCCCTTAGTTTCTGGGTTTGGGCACTTTCTTTAAGACTTTTATTATTCTGTTTGGCAAAGGTCTTTTCTAAACGAGATTGCAGAGATAAAGCTTTAACTACCTGGATTGCACTGATAGCTTCTGTTGCGCTAGCCGCCATAACTCCTTCTCGTTTGCGCTGTCGCCTGGCTACCTTGTGAATTTTCTTACTCATTACCGCAGTGGTAATCAAGAATAGAGGGCAAATCGCGATCGCAATTAAAGCCAACTGCATATTTAACCACATCATGACCCCCAACATGCCCATCATAGTCAAGGTATTAGTCAGTAGAGGTAACGCGGATACTACGGTAACTTCCCTGATCCTTTCAATGTCGTAGGTAACGCGGGTAATTAAATCTCCTGTCTTGGCTTGATGATGAAAAGAGAGAGACAGACTTTGCAGATGAGAGTAAAGATTAGAACGAATCTCACTCATAATTCTAGTTGCAGCTACCGCCATCCCCGCAGTACTGACATAAGCCATTGTTCCTCGCATCAGAGCAATAAAAACCAAGCCACAGGCTAAAATACCTAATAAACCCATGCTGTTGAGGTTGTCTAAAAAATGAACCTTGAGACTTTTTACGTCAAAACCTTTATAGATTATCTCGTCAAAAATAAACTTTAATGGCCAAGGTTCGAGGAGACGAAAAACTGTTTCCGCAATCAATGCCACGAAGGAAATCGCAATCAAACGACTTTGAAGGCGTATCTGGGGCATAAAGTGGCTAAAAATGCGACTCATGCCCGATATTCCCTGTTTTATATTCTGAGGACGCTTTTTTTTCATTTACCATTTACCATTTATCATTTGGGTTTTAATGTTAGACTTACGGATTTTCTTTCTTAAAAGCGCAGCACAATAGCTTATAGCAGTTCTGGCGTTGGTCATTAAGTAATGTCGCACGATAGGTTATTCTTCGTAGCTCTAAGCTTTAAGCTTTAAGCCTTTTAAATTTATAAATTCCCTTTGAATAGATGAACAAATTGTAAATAACATTACGCATTCACCAACGCCGCAGTTCTTATGAATCCGAGAAACGCCATATTATTGCTCAATGTCTAATGTTTAATGACAAATGTTATAGCGATCGCTAATATAACTATTCAGCTTTCTTTCCCCAAATATTAGTACTGTCTCCAACCAAGGCTGATGACTGCCAAAGGCAATTTTTCTAGCAAAAGGACGTAATAAGGCTTTATGACGACGATATCCTAGACGTTTATAGCGTTTTTTGAGGTATTTGTCTTTTTTAGTTATGTTCCACTTTTCCTGAAAGTGTTGAAGGCTAGCAACTTCCCAAGCATCACTCCAACGCAGCATAAAGTAAGCTAGATCTGAGAATTCAAATCCACTATCGGGTACATAGGTAGTTACAGAAGCAGGTTCGCAATAGATTTTTGCTCCTGCATTAGTTACAGTCATCGAGAAGTCGATGTGTTCTCTTGTGCTAAGTAGTTTTTCATCTAGCAAACCAATAGTGTCAAAGATATCAGTGCGAACTAACATGCAGTGAAACTCAGCAAACTGACATTCTCTGCGCTTTAATTGGTCTTGTACTTCTGTTACAGGGCGATTGACAAAGTAGTGCTTTTCGTGGACTTTGCGTCTAGTTGTGTCATTTTTAACCTCAAGGTATATGCTAGCTTCTCCTCCCGCCAAGTGAATCTTGGAGTGTAAGTCTTTACCAATACATACGAGGGGACATACTACTGCTGCTGACTCTGACTCTGCACATTCAATCAGTTTTTCTAACCAGCCTGGTGCAGCATTAATATCATTATCTACAAATACAAGATATTTAGTTTTTACGTGTTGTAAGCCAATGTTTCTAGCTTGATTAGGAGAGAGATAGTTTTCAGTTCTAATTAATTTAAAGTTCTTTGTTAATGCTTCTTGCGCTAAATACTCTTTTACATGTTCTGGAGAGTTACCATCAACATAAACTAAGTCAAAAGGATAGTTAGTATTTTGATAGATACTTGCCAAAGATTTACGGGCATAGCTAAAGCGTTCTCTGGGAACTATCACTAGGGTGACGTCTGGTTTATTCATGATTCTTAATGATTAATAACTAATGACTTATACAGCTAAAACTTCTAATTTTGGTAATGTCTTAGTTGATAAAACTTGCTCATAAACTTTGCCCCAGTTAGCTTGTTCGATCGCAGGATTTAAGTCTTGAATGATTTTTTGCTGGGCTAGCTTACCAAAAGTTTTTCTTAATAAAGGACGCTCGATTAATTTAGAGATGGCGATACTTAACTCTTCGCTGGAATAGGGATTAACCAGTAAACCATTAACACCATCTTCAATAATTTCGGCGATCGCATCAACCTTTGTTCCGACTACTGCTTTTTCCGCTAACATGGCTTCTAACAAAGCATTGGGGCAGCCATCGTTTAAGGAAGGTATGGCAAAGATATCCATGTAGGGTAGATATCCTAAGGCTTCCTCACGACTAACTTTTCCTGTAATGACAATCTTGCCTTCTAGACCACTTTTTGCTAATTCTTGTATCCAATATTTTTCTTCTTTAGCAACAAAATCACCCACAAATAAGAGGGTAAATTCTGTTGGCAAATTCTGGCAGGCATCTAATAGATATTCAACACCTTTTTTGTCACGGAAGTTACCTACGGAACCAATAACTATTCCTGTTAATTTATCAGCTAATAAAGGCTTATCTAAATCATTAAAATTGACTGGTGCAATAGAATTTAAAAAAGCAGTAGACTTATTAATAATACAAGGAGTAAATAATCTAGCTCGTTTCATTAAATCTTGACTGACAAAAGTAGTCCAGTCAGAATTAGCTAAAGTCCAATCAATTTGCTTTTGTTGTCTACAGTCAAAGATATGCTTATGCAAATCTGCACCCCGAACACTATTGATAACTGCAATATTATTCTCCTTAGCTAACATAGTAGTCAAAAAGCCAGTCTCATTAATAAAAAAGGCATGAACTACATCAAATTGATATTGCCGATGGAGAATAGTCAATTGTCCGTAAACATCCATCAAATATTCTTGATTACGCGCAACCTTAGAACGAATTGCGGGATAAATACGATGCACTTTTACCCCATCTTGTTCTTCAGTTTTAACATGCGATCGTCTTACTTTTCCTGCTTTAGCTAACGCTTCTTCTTTGCGGAATACAGAGCGAAAAATAGCAACATGAACGTCGTATCCTAACTCTTGTAATAATAGAGATATTCTCTTTGCCGATACCCCTACCCCACCCACATCAGGAGGGAATTCTTGAGCGGTAATGCAGATGGTTTTGTTGTTCATCACAGTTATTGGTAAATCGTTTTCTTGGCTGTTGCCATTACTTTGCCAATTCCCAATGAACTGTTCGTGAAGCTTTTATGAGAAGAATTTCATTGAAATATTTAGAAAAAACCTTTTACTGTATAACCGTAATCACGTGAGTTCGATAAATACAAAATTAATCTGTGAAGTTATGGTACAAAGGGCTTGCTCGCATGTACTTGTTCTCATCTACTGCTATGTAAGTAATCGCAGTTGAGAAAATTAGTCATTTTACTGAACAAATAATCACAAAATACAATTTAAAGCTCAAAAAGTACAGTTAAAACTACTTTATTTCAATCAAGCCACTTTAAATTTTTATATTCGGACATTATCTTATTAATTTTTATGCAATAAGCATAGCCCGTTGAAGTCGTAGCAAATAACATTCCCAAGGCATATAAACAGTCGTCAATTCTCGTAAAAACAAGACTTCCTGAATCTCCATGCTTGCAGAATAGTAGATTATCTATCGGACTTATTTCTATTACATTTTCAAATCGTATTCTTCCATCTGGATTAGGTATACTTACGTCTACTTCCACTCCAGATATTATCCCTTGAGTAAAGCCACTTTCTGCTCCAATTTTATATACTGCTGTAGCACTATTAAGTAAAGAAAAAACATCTATATTACGTGGTGAGTATTTAATGGATTGTCCTTCAAATGGAAAACCATAACCAGTAGGAACTAAATTACCAGTAAATTCAGTTCCATACTTTAACCGAGCAATAGCTGAATCTGAAGACCGATTAATCTCTCTTAAAAAGGCAATTGTATTCTGTGAATTATTTAGCTTTTGATAATTTCTTAATTGTTTAATTGAAATTTCATTAAATGTTCTAGATGGATCTTTTTGAAAGTCAACTATATGACCAGGGCAAATAATTCCTGGTTCACCTGTTGAAATCTCTACAAAGGCAGTCAATGTGGCTGATGAGTTCTCACCTGTATTAATTGGTAACCCTATTAATAATGGTTTAATTTCTGATTCTTGAAAAAAGGATTTTTTTCTAATTCAGGCATATGAGTTTCAGGAATTTTGGGAAATTCAGAAAGATATTCAAGATTGATTTGATTTACCTAATTTTCAGCAAAATCTCTAAGCTTTATTAAACCTTTCATCAAAACTTATAGTAATATTCGCTTTTTAAGCTGAAAATTTCACGCAGAGGAATAATAATGATTCCATTATCCTGATCTATAAACAGAAATAATTTCTGAGAAGAACGATCGCACTATATAAAATCAACAACTACGGGATTAAGGAAAAAATCTTCCCTAACCCCGTAGATTATTAAACAGTTTGATAAGGACTAGTGAGCTTTTCTAGCTGATTAACCAAGAGACTAAGGAATAAACCAACGTCTGTTACCACACCAATTGATTCTACCGAACCGCGATCACTCAACTTAGTAACAACAGCGGGATTAATATCGACACAGACCATTTTTACTCCCGCAGGGGTCATATTACCCACACCAATAGAGTGCAGCATGGTAGACAGCATCAGAATCATGTCTGTCCCTTCTAAAAGCTGGGCGTATTCTGATTGAGCTTTGATCAGATCCATCTGCGTATCGGGTAGGGGTCCATCGTCGCGAATAGAACCAGCCAATGCCCAAGGTACGTTGTGTTTAACGCATTCATACATAATGCCCTCGGTAATGACTCCTTGTTCTACCGCTTGAGCAATACTGCCATGACGACGCACCGTATTAATCACTTTCAGATGATGGCGGTGTCCCCCTCTGACTGGGGTGCCTTTTTGCATATCTACCCCTAAAGAAGTCCCCATCAAAGATTGCTCGATGTCGTGTACAGCGATCGCATTACCCCCTAGTAATCCTTGTACATAACCTTCTCGCACTAAGGTAGAAAGATGCTTCCCGCCACCAGTATGAATTACCACGGGACCCGCGGTAACTACAACCTTGCCACCGCGATCGCGAATTTGCCGTAACTCCCAGGCAATTTGTTCCACGACTAATTCAACTCGTCTTTCACTGGAGACTCCTGCCCCCATAAAGCTAAACTCATCTTTAGTCTTGGGTTCACGACTAGATTTCTTGCGGATAGTACGAATCCCCTCTACACCGACCACAACGCGATCGCCTTTTAACAGATCCCGTAAAATGCGACATTCTGCCTTAATCTCACCATTGTCCTCACTAATTACAATTGCCCCGTCCATGCGTTGCTTTTGTACCCTGACCCACTGCTCATTAACCCTAACTTCTGTAGGATAAATATTACTAACATAAAAGTCATCAGGGGCCACACCATCCAGTTCACAGACTTCAGTGATGGCATTTTCCACATCTTCACTAGGTGCCACTGCACCAATTTCAATTAGCTGACCCATAATTTGTTCCATCACCTCATGATCGGGTGCGGAAATACGGACATCAGCTTGAGAAGTGCTTTGTCTTTCTATACCGAGATTAAAGTTGAGTACCTTAAAGCTACCACCGTTATCTACCACCAAATCTAGAGAACGATTCATAATACCTGCATCTAGTAAATGTCCCTCCAGGTGTAGAACACGACTTTCCACAGGAGTACTGGCATGAACGTCTGGTAATACAGGTTCATTAATGCGTAAGGTCAGACATTTTGCGGCACCGCCAGCCTTGAGAAACTCGGTTAAAGGAGTTTCCCTAACGTTGAATCCCGCATCGGTAAGACTGGCTTTTAAGCTATCGCTGGCTTTATTCATCACTACCGTTTGCCCCACGTTAACGCTGTTACAGGCAAAATTAATCGCGTCAGCTTCAGCGATCGCAATTCGTTTAGCTTCAGGGACTCGACTTTCAATTACATGATTGGAATAGGAATCAAATGCCCCTGGATAGTAAAGTAAATAGCCACCCGTCAAGGGACAAAAGCAAGTATCAAGATGGTAAAAGCGATCGTCGATTAAGCGCAAGGACAAAACTTCGATGTCTAACCACTTGGCAATGTAGGGATGAGAATCTAATTCCGAACGAAAACCATAGCCAGCCCACAACCAACGTCCTTCTCGATCTAATAAGGCATCTCCAGCCCCTTCAAAAGGTAGGTCTGGCGGTAGTTCAAAAACCTTAAAGCCATTATCTTCAAACCACTTTTTAAAATAGGGTTCCTCTCCTTGGCGTTCGGGATGGTAGAAACGAGAAAGAACGGCATTATCTCCCAACACCAACCCTGCATTGGCAGTAAATACCATATCGGGAACTCCAGGCTGTCCTTCAACTAAATCTACCTGGGCAATCTCATTAAGGACAAAGTTGAGTTTTGACCACTGTTCCACAGCTTTGTCGCGGGATGACTTATGAATATTACCTTCCATCCAAGGATTAATTACATAGTCCACATCGTAGTGGTCGGGGGCGCACATTAAGATACGAATTGGTTCAGTCATATTAGTTTCGGTGTGTGTAAGTAGAATAAGATTGAGAATTAAACATTAGCTACCAGTGTATTGAGCAATCCAACCACCAAATAGGAAAGCATTGTAAAATTTGGTAACCTGATTGAATCCAGCAGCCTCTAACAGTTCGATAATTCTGGCTTCAGTGACAAAATAGATTGAGTTATTGATAGAAGTTGCAAAGTTAGCTTCTGCTTTGGTTTTAGATTCATCATCCAACTGACTAAAATAGAGAGCCTGCCAAGCTTTAATAAACATATCGAAATAAGCTGCCGAGTTATCGCCATAAAGATCTGCCAAAATCAACTTTGCCCCTGGTTTTAAACGTTGGGCAATATCTTTTAATAACTGTAATTTTGCTCCGTCGTCTGGTAAAAAATGCATTACCAAGATTAACGTGGCTGCATCCAGCGGTTCAGCTATGGGTAAACTATCAACATAGCCAGTATGTAAATGAACTCGATCAGATAATCCCACCTTGTTTAATTCTGATTTAGCGATCGCCATCATCTCCAGCGACGGATCAACACCAGTCAACAGCCATTTCGGGTTTGATTGAGCATAACCAACCAACTCCATTCCCGTACCCGAACCCACTACCAGTATTGCCGCTTCATCTAAACTAGTTTGTAACAAACTGTGAGCCATACTGTGCAGAGACTCATAACCTGGAATTGCTTTGCGAATATCAAGATCGTACTGCTGGGCGCGATCGCGATCAAATTCAATTTTCGCCTCTGTCATAATTACACTTAAGCCAGGACTGAATTATCCTACTATAAAGCGTTGTAGTTGATAATCTTCTTGAGCAAGAATGTTATCGAATCTTGATATTTGGTTGCTTTAGGCTCTAAGCTTTTAAAATCCAGTTTTGGTCTGTAGTATCTTGGATATAAAGACGGTGATAAAGCTTTTTATCTATTCTGCTGGACTATGAGCCAAGAGAACAATCCGCAGGGCAATCGCAATATTAATATTGGTCAAGGGAACTATATTGAGAATCTCTACGGTAATTATTATCAAAAAAACTCTGTCGTAGATAGTGGTAATACTCCTAGCAATTTAACAAAAGCTGGTTCAGCGAACTTTGTTGGACGAGAAGAGAAGCTAACAGAACTGCATCAGAAACTACAGGAAAATGAGCAGGTATGCATATCAGCGATCGCAGGTATGGGCGGGATTGGCAAAACGGAATTAGCCTTACAGTATGCCCTTAACTATGGAAAAGATTACTCAGGAAGCATCTGCTGGTTTTCGCTGCGGGGAGAAAACTTAGTCACCCAAATCATTGAATTTGCTCGTTCTTATTTAAATATCTTTCCACCTCAGGAATTGGAGTCAGACAAAGCCAAATTAAACTACTGCTGGCGAAATTGGCGTAGTGAACCTAGCTTAATAATTTTAGATGATGTGGCGAACTACGGTGAATTTTATCGAGAAAATATAGAACCATATTTACCCCCTGCCACCAGCAAGATTAAGCTGTTAATGACTAGTCGCGAACGTCCAGGGACAAATATATCTCGCATTGATTTAGATGTTCTCTCGGAAACAAAAGCCATAGAATTATTAGCAAAACTAATTGGTCAGTCCAAAATTGAAGCTGAGGCAGAACTTGCTGAGGAATTATGTCAATGGTTAGGCTATTTACCCTTGGGCATAGAATTAGTCGGTCGCTATATTGCTTTAGATAGCACCCTAACCATCAAGAAAACTCTCCGACGATTAGATAGACGTAAACTCGATGCCAGAGCCTTATTAGATCCCGAACAAGCAGACATGACGGCACAATTAGGAGTTGCTACAGCGTTTGATTTGTCTTGGTCGGTGCTAAGTCCAGATGCTCAAGTATTAGGTTGCTATCTCAGTTTATTCGGTGCCGCACCTTTTCCCTGGTTATGGGTAGAGAAGGCATTAATTAAATCAGAAGACGAGTCAGAACAAGAAGATGAGAGAGAAGACTTAGAAGAACTACGAAACCGCCAGTTAACTAATCTTAGTTTAATTAAGGTAGTTCAAGATAGTAATAATCCTGACCAATACAACTTTCAACTACATCCCTTAGTTGCCCAGTATTTTCGCGCCAAGCTAGAAGCACAAACATCTAGCACAGTATATAAACAAAGTTTCTGTGGCGTGATGAACCTAATAGCGCAATCAATCTCTTTTACCCCTGTCTTAGAAGAAATTCAGGCATTTACTATCGCTATTCCTCATCTTAGCCATGTGACAACCGAGTTAACCGATTTTATTGATGATGAAAGTTTAATAGAGCCTTTTTTAGCTTTAAGTGAATTTTATTACGGTCAGGGAATATACAAGCAAGCCGAACTATTGTGGGAGCAATGTTTAAGTAAATGCCAAAAGCGATTTGGAGAACAGCATCCTGATGTTGCCGCCAGTCTCAATAATCTGGCAAATCTCTATAAATCACAGGGCAAGTATGAAGCGGCAGAACCTCTCTATCAAGAGGCTTTGGAGTTATTAAAACAACTGTTGGGAGAACAGCATCCTGATGTTGCCACCAGTCTCAATAATCTGGCAGATCTCTATCAATTACAGGGCAAGTATGAAGCGGCAGAACCTCTCTATCAAAAAGCTTTGGAGTTAAGAAAACAACTGTTGGGAGAACAGCATCCTGATGTTGCCACCAGTCTCAATAATCTAGCAAAACTCTATCAATCCCAGAGCAAGTATGATACGGCAGAACCTCTCTATCAACAGGCTTTAGAGTTATTAAAACAACTGTTAGGAGAACAACATCCTGATGTTGCTACCTGTCTTGATAATCTGGCAGGACTCTACGAATCTCAAGGTAAGTACGAAGCGGCAGAACCCCTCTATCAAAAAGCTTTAGAGTTAAGAAAACAACTGTTGGGAGCAGAACATCCTCAAGTTGCCGTCAGTCTCAATAATCTAGCGAAACTCTATCAATTACAGGGCAAGTATGATACGGCAGAACCATTTTGTCTAGAGGCGTTGAAGTTAAGCAAACAACTGTTGGGAGAGAATCATCCTCAAGTTGCCGTCAGTCTCAATAATCTAGCGAAACTCTATCAATCCCAGGGCAAGTATGATACGGCAGAACCTCTCTATCAACAGGCTTTGGAGTTATTAAAACAACTGTTGGGAGAACAGCATCCTGATGTTGCTACCTGTCTTGATAATCTGGCAGGACTCTACGAATCTCAAGGTAAGTATGAAGCGGCTGAACCTCTCTATCAAAAAGCTTTGGAGTTAAGAAAACAACTGTTGGGAGAAGAACATCCACAAGTTGCTAACAGTCTCAATAATCTGGCAGGACTCTACAAATCTCAGGGCAAGTACGAAGCGGCAGAACCTCTCTATCTTCAGGCTTTAGAGTTAAGTAAACAACTGTTGGGAGCAGAACATCCTCAAGTTGCCGTCAGTCTCAATAATCTGGCAATGCTCTATCAATCTCAGGGCAAGTATGAAGCGGCAGAACCTCTCTATCTTCAGGCTATAGAAATCGCAGAAGCAGTCTTGGGAGAAAATCACCCCAATACCCAGACGATGCAAAACAATTTTACCTACTGCATGATGAATAAATATCTAGCAATGCCTGAAACAGAGATGAGGCAGATTTTGCCCGAGGAAGTCTGTGAGGAACTGTTGCAATACAAGAAAACAATGAACAATGAGCAGTCAACAGTCAACAGTCAACAGTCAACAGTCAACAGTCAACAGTCAACAGTCAACAGTCAGTCAACATTGAAGGCAAAATCGACAATACTAGTTCAAATAGACAAACTATTAACCCTCTGATCTTATATAGTCATTCTAAATAGAAACCGTATTTATTAAATAGATTGAAATTCAGATAAGTTATGGAGTCAATTCTTTCCTGATCCCCAATTCCTAATCCCCAATCCCCCGAACCAACGACTGAGAGAATAGGTCAATTAATCTGAACGACTATATAATTCTTTTTCCCTTGTTTTTCTTGATATATTTTCCTGTTGCCATACCGTTGGGTTTATCCTTACCAAAATATTTCTCACTGCGATAGCGTAACCAGACTCTTAACTGCTGAGGAATCTGTTCTTTTTGTTCTTTCGTCAGGGTGTCGTACAGGGCTAGAGCTTTTTCTCTTTCTCCGCGACAGGCAGCATTGTTATGGGCATCCCAGTAACTCCGTGCTACACGAATACGGCGACAGACTTCTTTGACTAATTCTTTACCTTTTAGTTCTTTGTTCTTTTTCTTTTTGGCAACCATTCGAGTTAATTTATGAGGGGTTGGGCTTAACTATTAGATTTCTTGCACGAATCATTATTAACTATCTTTCTCAGGGGGAAAAGGGGAAAGCAATTAATCTGTCATTCATGCAATAGGTCTATTAAAATATTATTCACTATTGCTGATGAAAATATTAATTGATAATGATATTTTTTCAATTAAGCAAAACAAGATAGTTATCAGCCATCGCGCTAAATGTTTCTCTTCTGTAAATTGAAGTAGAGACAAGGCATGCCTTGTCTGGCGGGTAGCAGTATCAGCCAAACAGATTTAGAATTTGCCAAATATCGTGAAGAGATAAGGCGTACCTTATCTTTAGAAAAAAAGGTTTTACAGTGAACGAAGAGAAATTTAAAGGGAAATATCGCATTGCTTCGGCTCGTTTACAGTCTTGGGATTATGGTTCCGATGGCATGTATTTTATTACTATTTGTACTGGTGAGCGTCGTCATTTTTTCGGAGAGGTAGCCCAAGGAAAAATGGTTTTATCCCACATCGGAATTATTGCAGATGTGTTGTGGTACGAAATCAAAAATCATGCCCATAATGTGGAATTAGGCGAATTTATCATTATGCCCAATCATGTCCACGGGATTTTAATTTTGAATAATTCTGGTAATAATAACGTGATTGATGGTCGTAGAGACAAGGCATGCCTTGTCTCTACCACAAATAAAATTGACCGCAATTGCATTGGTAAAAATCGATTTCAAAATCAGGGCAAAAATACTATTTCATCAATTGTTGGAGGATATAAATCGGCAGTAACTAAACACGCACGGCGGTTGGGATTTGATTTTTATTGGCAATCTCGGTTTCACGACCATATTATTCGAGACGAACAATCCTATTTACGAATCACAGAATATATAGTTAATAATCCCCGTAATTGGCAAGATGATTGTTTTTATGACAAGAACTAAAAATTGCAGAAATAATTATGATTAATGATCGATAATCATCCGTGAATTATCATGATTAATCGTAGAATCTAGGTATGCCTTGTCTTTACTTCCGAACCTTACTTAATGCCGCACTAACGACTAAAGAATCTGCCCCTGGTAAGCAGGCATTTTCAGTAATATAACGTTTCCAAGCTTTTGTTCCTGGCTGTTCAGCAAATAGCTGCAACATGTGACGGCTGATAGAATTTAGTCTTGTACCCTTCCCAATCCAGTAATCGATATAAGGAAGCATCGCCTCGACAATTTCGGTTCTAGATTTGGGAGTGACATCCTGGTTAAAGATATCTCGATCTACCGTGGCGAAAAGATAAGGTCGATCATATGCAGCCCTGCCAATCATTACTGCATCTACTGATTCTAAGTGGGTTTTTGCCTGTTTTAAGTTAGTAATACCGCCATTGATCTCAATAAATAGTTGCGGAAAATCTTGTTTAAGACGATAAACATCTTCGTAACGCAGTGGGGGAACATCGCGATTTTCTTTGGGGCTTAAACCCTGTAGCCAAGCTTTACGGGCATGAACGCTAAAGTCAGTACAGCCTGCCTCTGAGACGATTTTGACAAAGTTTGCCATGTCCTCATAGCGATCGCAATTATCAACTCCAATGCGGTGTTTAACTGTAACGGGAATCTCTATCGACTGCTGCATCTTCTCTACAGCTTGGGCTACTAATTTAGGTTGAGTCATCAAACATGCCCCAAAGTTACCATTTTGTACCCTGGGACTAGGACAGCCGATGTTTAAATTAATGGCATCATAGCCCCAATCTGCGCCGATTTTGGCGCATTCTGCTAACTGTGTTGGGTTATCTCCCCCTAGCTGCAATACTAACGGTTTTTCTTCAGTAGAAAAGTCTAATAGCTTAGAGCGATCGCCGTGAATAATTGCCTGAGAAGTAATCATTTCTGTGTACAGCAAAGTGCGACGGCTAATTTGGCGCATAAAATAACGATAATGGCGATCTGTACGATCCATCATCGGCGCAATACTTAAGGGAAGATTTATCTTGGATTGGACAGTCATCTAAATTAAATATTCTATGTTAAGGCGTTGTATCTAGGCGAGATAATATTGTGACTGAGGCTAAATTCCTTCTTCTTGTCCTCTTGTCCCCTTGTCTTCTTGTCCTCTTGTCCTCTTGTCCTCTTGTCCTCTTGTCCTCTTGTCCTCTTGTCCTCTTGTCCTCTTGTCCTCTTGTCCTCTTGTCCTCTTGTCCTCTTGTCCTCTTGTCCTCTTGTCCTCTTGTCCTCCTGTC
>JBCDDK010000036.1:0-55629 GCA_039180345.1 Cyanobacteria bacterium P01_G01_bin.39
AGAACTTCTAGTTGTAACTCTCTGGTCTGTTATCTTGCCAAAATGTTCTTCTATCGCTTCTCTCAAGGATTCTTTGGTCATGGGAACAAATATTTTATCTTCCCATGTTTCTCTCTATTCGTTTGATGCGATTACCCTGATACAAACACAAGATTCTGGAGTATTAGTTTCTCATGATGGTGAACCATATGATGAAGGGGTCTCATTTCGTGATTTGGCAGTATGGGTAAAAAACTCCGTTGCGAATAAGATCGTTTTAGTTTTAGATTGCTGTCATGCTGGTGCAGCAGATATACGTAATGTAAATACTTCCAAAAACACATTAAATTTATTTAGCTCATCAGATTTGAGAAATCTAGATACTTTAGGTAAAGGAAAAGTACTTTTAGCATCTTGTACAGATAATGAGAAAGCGCGTGAAGATTTAAAATTAGGACACGGTATTTTTACATATCATTTTTTACAAGCATGTAAGGGGAAAGCTGCAAATAAAAACGGAGAAGTAAATATCACTAATGTGTATAGCTATATTTGTAGTCAAATTACCTATCAAACTCCTGTATTTAAAGGAGAGATAGAAGGTAATATAACTTTATTCAAACTTCAATTTAAAACAGAAGATAAAGCTAAAAATCATAAGCTACAAAAAAAAATACGGGTAGTTCATGCTCTCCCTCCCATACCAAGATTTGTAGGCAGAGAAGAAGAATTACAAGCTTTACAAAATTTTGTATCTAATCAAGCTGGTATTTTTTCAGTAATTGGTATTGGAGGCTCAGGAAAAACTGCAATTATTCAGTATTTTATGGAAAGATTGTACAATGATAATTCCCTACAGTTTGATGGTATTTTTATTTGGAGTTTCTATGAAGATCAAAGTATTAGTTATTTTCTTCAAGAAACTTATTTGTTTTTTTCTAGAGTAGAACAAATTAATAAATCAGGTTTTGAGCTATTATATAGATTAACTGAATTGCTAACTTCAGGTAGAAAAAACTTACTCGTTTTAGATGGTTTAGAAACCGTTCAAAGACCTAAAACTGATAGTGAAGGTATTTTTGGAAGAATTGATGATCGGCTTCTCAAAATTTTTTTGACTAGTATTGCCGCTGATCCAGGAAAGATTAGATGTATAATTACATCTCGCTTTGATATTCCAGATCTAGAACCGTGGTTAGATAAAAGTTATTGGCATATAAAATTACAAGATTTAGATACAAAAAGTGCTATATCTTTGCTAAAGTCGCATAAAATCAAAGATGACGATTTAAATCTTGAAAAAATAATTTTAGAGTATGGGACACATTCACTCACATTAGATCATCTAGGTAGTTATATTGCAGAATTTTGTAGTTGTGACCCCAAAAAAATTGAAAATTTGCCAGAACCTGATTTATCAGGAGAAACTAAAACTGAGAGAAAATTAGCTAAAGTCTTATATGCATACCAAAGAAGTCTGCAAACAGAAGAAATAGATGTTCTCTCTCGTCTTTGTATTTTTAGATTAGGGGTTACTTTTGATAGTTTATTTTCAATTTTTGTTAATAAGAAAGATTCATCCGTCAGTGGATCTATTGCAAGTTTAAGCAGACAAGATTTTCAAAAAATTATCAATCGATTAATCAAGCTTCACTTAATAGATAAAGGGACAGAGCAAAGGTTTTTTGTTCATCCTGCTGTCAAAGACTACTTTTATAGAAATTTTTCAAATCCTGAAAATGTTCATAATGTTGTGCGTGAATATTTCAGCAGTTTAGTAAAACAACCAGGTTCTGAACTACCTACAAATAAAATAACTCTTGATCGGATAGAAGAACTAATTTTCCACACTATCAAAGTTGGTAAATTGAAAGATGCAGTTACATTGTACCAATCAAGACTAGGAGGAGTTGAACATCTTGGTTGGACTCTAGGTGAGTTTGATAGAGGTAAGCGTATTCTAAATATTTTTCTAAACGAAGGAAATGATTCGAGTTTCTTCTTTGGAGCATTGAGAGATATGGGTCTATATTTACGTGCTCTTGGGGATCTAGAATTAGCCACTAAATTTTTCTCAACTGAAGAATTTAGTGGACTAATATATATACTCCAGGGGGATTTTCAAAAGGTTTTAAATATAAATGTAGATAAATATAGATCGATTCATTTAGCAATAAAGTATCTGCAAGGATATGAGGCAACTATTCCTTACCCTATAGTTACTTCAACTTCAATGTTAATGGCTTCAGAGCCAAGGCATTTTTTGCCTCAAGTAACTGAAACTGAGATTATTAAGTGTAGGAAAAACTGGTTGGAAAAAGGATGGAATGATGATGTATCAAGAGCTGATTTGATTCTTGCAGAAATCAATAGATTAAATAAAAATTTGAATCAATCTTTAAAACTAATTCAACAAGCAGAAAGATGGATTTTTGCTTCAGGCTCACAAGAACATATATGTCTAATATGGCATATTAAAGCCAAAATAGCTTTTGATTCAAATGATATTAAATCTGCCGAATCTATGAATATAAAAGCAATCAATATTGCTCGTGAATGTGGATTTGATTTTTATTTAATTGACTTTCTAAATTTTAGTTCTGAACTGAAGCTCAGAAAAAGCGAAACTAATGCTGCATTGGCGCTTGCACGAGAAGTCTTGATACGAAGTACAGATATTAAATGTAAGTATTTGTGGGCGACTGCTACTTCTAGTCATTTAATCGGAGAGGCTTTATTACTGCTCAATCAAAAATCTGAAGCTATATCTAATTTGACTTCAGCTCTGCAACTTCGCGAAAAACTTGGAGATAATCGATACAAAATGACGCAAAAATTACTGGATCAAATATACAACAAAGATAATTATGTGTAACGGCTTGCAAAAACTGAAGACTTGAAGCCCTGGATTGCAATGTTTTTTAAGTTTTGATATCGTTTTTCCCATAGTTGGCGAAAATATTGAGAGTAGAAAATTCGTTCGAGCGATAATTAGCTGTAATTGGGGAAACGTGGAATAAATTCTGAAGTACCGATAATTCCGTTTCTAGGTAGTAGAGGCGATCGCATTTTCTGCTGTTTCGTCACTCTCCCCCAGATAGCGTTTCAGAGCTGCTTAATGGGATAATCCTTGATTGTACATATAATTTGTATTAACAATATAAAATATGTTTGAGTGGGATGATGTCAAAGCAGCGAGTAACGAAACCAAACATTCTGTTAGTTTTCCGTTCGCTGTTAGAGCATTTGAGGATGAGAACCGATTGACGGTGATGGACAATCGCTCTGACTATGGTGAAATTCGCTATGTCACGTTAGCGCGGATCGAAAAGCGTGTTTACGTGCTAGTTTACACCCTCAGAAATTCCGTAATTCGTCTCATTTCGGCACGAAAAGCTAACACTAAAGAGGTGAAACGTTATGACAACCGTTAATTACACGCCCGACCCCAAGAAAACCATCAGGCTCACCGAAGAGCAGGACGCCAAGCTGGAAGCTCTGGCGGATGAAGATATTGACTACTCTGATATTCCTGAACTGGACGATGATTTTTGGGAGAATGTCACCCCCGTCACGCCTGATTTAACGAAACCCGTGACCTTGAGGGTCAAGCAATCAGTGCTTCAGTATTTCCAAGCCAGTGGCAAAAAAGGCTATCAATCGCGCATGAATGCTGTCTTAGAAAGCTATGTTCTGGCACAAAAAAAATTAGAACAAAACCAGCAGAATCCTTGAGCGCAGATTGAAAAAAAATCATCGATTCAAAAATTCAGGGTTGCGATCAACAATTAAAGTTGACCGACAAAATATTAAGTTTGGTTAAAAACAGCTTAATTTAATCGCCGTTCTCTTGACAATCGGTTACAACTGTCCGTTGAAAATAATTTTAAAACCAAGTTTTGAAAAAATATATTGACGGCACAATTATCTTAGTTGGCGTTTGCTCTTTAGGCGCAACAACAATTCCTATTGCTGAAAGCAAAATTAACGAACCTTCAATTGAGATTCTTAAAGATATACAGCTACAGAGATTAGACGATTCTTTAGCAATTAATCTCAGAAATACCGAAATCGAAATCCCCACTAGAGAGATTGAGCCGCAGCCACAACCTGTTTCTGAAATTGCCATCAATATAATCAAAGAATTTGAAGGTTTCAAAGACTATGCCTATGTTGATACAGATGGCACCCCTGTGATCGGCTATGGTTTATCGAGAATTGCGGGAAAACCTGTCAGTATTGGCGATCGCATTGATCAAACTAAGGCTCATGCTGCCTTAATTGAACATTTAACAGAAATACATCGAGAATTAGATCCAGTACTAGAAGTAGAGTTAAATGAGCAACAGTTAAGTGCCTTGGCTTCAATCTCTTTTAACGTGGGGGTAAATGCAATTAAAGACAGTACCTTACTCCGTAAAATTAATGCCCAAGACTATACAGGTGCGGCAGATGAATTTTTGCGTTGGGATAAAGCCAACTTACGAGGTAGATTAGTTCAGATGCCAGGACTAGCTAGAAGAAGAGAGGCAGAAAGAAAGCTGTTTTTGGAGCAAAGTAGTTAATAGCTGACCATACACATTACAAGAGCAAAAATTAGTGTTGTTGGTAGTTGGTAGTTAGTCGAAAATCAATCTGATGCTCTTTTGTATCTCAGGACTATGAGCAAATGAATTTCTGCTGTAGCCTAAGCCCGCAGCAGAAACATCCTCTACAGATAAGAATCAACAAGAGTAACTCGACTAATGGCATGATCACCAAAGTCGACCTTGAGAAATTCCTCACTGTCCTGATGTAGCGATAGGGTTTCCTCAATAGTAGATAAGCGATGATTCCAATGCTTGCCATACTTCGGCATTGACAACACAACTTTGCTTGACACTCAATTATTTATAAACCCCTGTTTTTTGATAATCTGTTGATTTTTAGCTAACTTAATATGAATAGTAAGACTCTATGATTCTCTATATTTATCTGTTATTATCACCCATTTATCGAGTTTCTCAGAAACATTTACACTACATTATCGTCAAAACTAATGAAGCATAAACTCAAAATGAAACAGACTGTAAAATTAATCCTTCATCGTATTTAAAATCTCTAATCCTGCATTATTATCCCAATTAACAGCACATAGCACCTCAATTTATGAATATAGTCAACCACTTAAAAAATTTACTTTCTCTAGTTGCTCTTCCTGGAGCAATTGTTCTGGCTGCTGACTCCACTAGCGCTAATGCATTAGGGATTGGTGATTTGAATCTAGATTATCTTGGGCAGTTACAGCAAGTAATAAGCCAAAATACTAACCCGCCAGAGGTCATAATTGATTCCCCTAATGGTTCTGGTGGTTCAGACTCTGTCCCACAACCTCCAGCGGTAACTCAGAATGCAGATACTAGATTCAATTGCGAACTAGTTAACGGCGAGTATACTGTAATGTACTATCCCGAAAGTCGACCTGACCAGAGCTATCCTTGGGCAATTCCCAGTGAGCTGGGGGGAGGCTGGACACCGCAAAAACGCTGTAATGAAATTACTGCCAGATTTGAAACCTATCGTCAAGATGGATTATTAGAGTTAACTACTGGAGTGGAAAACGGCTACGATACAATCTGCGTTACTACTCAACTAGATCCTACAGACTGTCGTATTGTTTTAACCGTTCCTCCTGGACAAGATCCACAACTTACCCGTGACTTGATTTTTGATAACTTGCTAGTCGCCGATGATGGAGGTTCAACCCAAGGAGTATATACTTTTGGTGATAGTCAGTCAGGACAGGATATCTTGGGAGAAATTGGTAACATAATTAATGGTGATGGTAGTAAAAAAGGTAATGGATCTCGTAAATCTCCAGACAATATCGATCTGCGACCATTCCTCGACCCTGCTGATGGTGGAACAGGACAACAGTTAAAAAATACCTCTGCTGCACCCTCTCAACCTAGCAATTCTGAGCGTAAGCCAGCTTTATTTCAATAATTAACTATCAAGTGAAATATTAACAGGAAAAACAAGCAAGATTTGCTCGGTAAACTGGCATCTCTTGCTTATTTTTTTGCTGATTCTAGATGATTCTCCAAGCAGCTTTGTCAACTACAAAGCCATTAAAATCATCTTTTGGCTGCATGCGGCTAAAGCCTTTGCGACTTTTTACTCTCTCTAAGCATGTGCTAGTAGCTGGTCTGCTTGCTTGGCAGTTTCAAAGAAGTAGCGGACGTTATCTTCAGGAGTACCTACTAAAACACCATGACCTAAATTAAGGATATGTCCTTGATTTCCTGCCTTGCGGATTGTGTCCAAAATGCGATCGCGAATTACTTCATGAGAGCCAAACAAGACTCCAGGATCAATATTGCCCTGTACTTTCATCTCTTGACCCAATCTCTGCCTAGCTTCCGCCATGTCAACTGTCCAGTCAACACTAATGATGTCTGCACCAGAAGGAGTCATGCGTTCCAATAAACCTGCACTACCGCTAACGAGGAGAATCAAAGGGGTATCAGGATGCTTTTCCTTTACTTTGCGGAAAGCCTGTTGTTGATAGGGTAAGGCAAAGACTTCATAGTCTTGAGGACACAACTGTCCCGCCCAAGAATCAAACATTTGTACTGCCTGGGCACCACAATCAATTTGATAGCACATATAAGTAGCGATCGCATCTGCCAACTTACTAAGCAGTTGATGTAAGATTGTAGGGTCGGAAAATGCCATGCGTTTGATGTTGGAATAGGTTTTTGAGCCTTTTCCTTCCACGGCATAAGCTGCTAAAGTCCAAGGCGCGCCAACAAATCCTAGTACAGTGGACTGATTATTAACTTCAGAACGTAAACTTTGTAAAATAGTTTTAATAAAAGACAGAGATTCTTCTGGCTGTAGTGCATGCAGAGCATCTACTTGCTGCTGGGTACGAATAGGGGAGGTGATAATTGGACCTTTCCCTTCGGCGATGTCCATTTCGATGCCTAGACCAGGTAAAGGGGTAACAATATCGGAAAACATAATTACCCCATCAGGCTTAAAAGCTTTCCAAGGCTGTAAAGAAATTTCAATTGCTACTTCAGGAATTTCAGAACGTTCGCGGAAGCTAGGATACTTTTCTCTGATGTCACGATAAGCTTTCATATATCGACCTGCCTGACGCATCATCCATACAGGAGGACGCTCAAGCTTCTCACCACGAGCTGCTCTTAACAGTAATGGTGTATCCTTTGCTTGACTCATTTTATTAATTCCTGTTTAATAATATTTTTTTTTAGTGCAACTGTTAGCTTACCATTTGACAAGGGTTTGATTGCTCTTCATGATTGTTTAATTATGTGAAGTTGTTTGCTCGGATATTTCCTGCATTGTTCATATATAGTCATTTCAAATAAAAATCAGAAGTATATGCCAGAAGATGAAAATCAGCTTGGACTCTGCTAACGACCCTAAACCAACAAAAAACTAGTCAAACAGGGGTCAATTAGTTGGAATGACTATATTTTGGTCAAAATTTTCTTTTAGGCAATAATTTTAATTTTTGCGATTTTTTAGCTAGACTCTGTCCTGGTCAACTTTAGTCACAATTGACGAAGTCGTGATGTCAGCCCCGTGCTTCGGGCGCGGGGTCTCTCTGACTATTTGTTACTGCAATAGTCAAATTACTAAACTATGTTAGTTACAGCCACTCAAATTGCATCCTCACCAACTTTACAAAGTCAACGCAAAACATGCGTGCAAGCCCTTTATCATACTGTTTAGTCCGCGTCCTCTAAGGGTCTCCTCACGTGTTTATATCGGACGCAGCGCAGGGTATTTTTGACAAGCAGGAGTTGAAATTAAGGAGCAAATTGTCTGTTCTAAATCTTTAATTGCATAAGGCTTAACCAAAAAGGCATCGCAGTCCAATATTGTCTGATCGTCAATTTGTTTGGCTTGATTGTTGGTTATTACTATGATTGGAATGTTACGAGTTAGCCAATCCAATCTCAAAGCAGTAATAAGTTGCAGCTTGATGATCTGTGACCAGCCAATATCCAGCACAATTAAATCGGGTTGATGTTGTTGCACCCAAGCTAGAATTTTTGCAGCTTCTGAAATTGAAATATAAACTTGGTTTAGCGAAGCGATTACTAAAGAATCAGAAATCGGTATTGCCCGATCTTTGCTAACCACAAGTACTGTCGGCGAACCAAGTTGACTGGCTGCATTTTTGTTCATAGTTGTTTTTAATGAAGTAAAAATTACTTCGAGTTCACGAAGTCAACGCAAGCCCCGTCCGTTTAGGGCGGGGTACTGTTGACCTGCCGACAGTGTAACGTTTATTTTTGGCACTTGAGCAGAATGAGGTCAGGCAAAATATGTGGACTAGCTCTTACATGCGTACTATCCCTTTGTCGACATTTAGCGACGGGCAACCCAACCTTGAAACTCTTAGTAAAATTGAACTAGACTAATCTCACACCAAAATAAGCGAAAACAATTTTAATTTAAATATGTTGGGAAGTTTTCAGCAAAGTAATTTGCGAATCGAAGTCAATGCTTGTGGGCAGTTAATAAAGAGTAGTCTACTAGAAAGCGATCGCCTTAAACAATGGATGTGGCCACAAAATTTTACTTCTTTGTCGGATAAGTTAAACTCGGGCGATACTTTTATCAGTTCTTTGGGAATAGTACAAATTGAACATCAGGTCGAATTAATCGACGACCATAGTTTACGTTTGTTGTTGAGTAAAGGCATAGATGGTTTTCATGAATGGCACTGGGGTGATGGTTGGTTACAGTCTCGGGTGGAGGGAATTTCACTCCTTCCTCTTAATTTGGGTCAGACTCTAAGTTTATTTCGGTTACGCCAATATCTCGCCAACCTTAGCTAGTTAGTGCTGTTGCCCAATAACTGTTTTAAACTAAATAATCGTAATTAACCAGATAATATTTTAGATCAAAATCAAGCTATTAATTCGCTAAATTCCTGCTGCAAAATATTTACAAGTTGAGCATTGCCTGTGGCGCTGGCAACTTCGATACGATGCCTTAAATTGACAAGTATATTTTCTAGATGCTTTTGCTGGCAAAGGCGATCATGCAACTGGTATTTGATAATATCAACGGCTAAATTAATTGCCTCAACTCTATTAGAATCTAGTTCAAGGGAACATGCATGAGGAATTTTTTCAGTTATAGTGCTGCGACTTGTTGCTGAATAGCTTCTATTTTCTAAACATGATATGTGGCGCGGTAGTCTAAGTTTAGTTTCTCTATTATTTATTTCTAGATCAATCTTTTCAACTCGCATTTGGTAGAGGCGATTGTTTCTATTTGGGGATAAATTTAACATTATGGAAAGTTATAGTAGTTTTATAATTTGACTATAGATAATAAAGATTTTTTTAATTAGCCAAGTTTAACTAATATTCCAACCTATTGAAATCAAAGATATTTGTTTAAAAATACCTTTGAATAACTTGGTTTATTTGATTAATTTTTGGTGTAGTGGATTCCACGATAAGTAAATATGGACTTAGCATAGTTATGGCGATGTTGTTCTTTTAGATGATGAACCTTCCAGGGTTTCCCACGATACATTCCGCCAATTTCGCCCTCGGCTACATTCCATTCTGTCTGCGGGGCTTCATATAAGTTACCTCTGAACTGTAGTTTCATTATTAAACCTCTAGGCTAATGCATTACAACCTTAGATAAGTAGGAAGAGCAAAAGATATGCTATTCAATCTTGTTCATCGATCAAATGTTATCAATACACCCTAACCACCCATAATATTAACCCAATAATTCTGTATCTATTGTTACATTTTTCTAAAAAGTAAGTATTTTTAATCTAGCTTTACATTACTGAAACTATTATTAAAAAATATCGATCAAAAATAATTATCTTGTGACATTGCTGATCATTAATTTAAAGCGATCGCTGAATCTACTTGGTCGTATAGATATTTAAGATCGGCATTATTTTGCAAAACAACATCTGCCAAAGCAACTTTTTCTTTTAATGGAAGCTGACTGTCAATTCTGGCTTTTGCCTGTTGCGGAGTTAAATTATCACGTTGCTGTAATCGAGAAATTTGCTTTTGGAGATCGCAACTAACGACCCAGATTTCTGTAACCATTGTGGTTAATTTTGCCTCAAACAACAGAGGAATAGCTAGAACCACTGTTTTACTAGAAGTTTGGTGAAGTTCTTGAGTAAAGCGATCGCGTACAAAAGGGTGAATTTGCCCCTCCAGCCATTTCTTTTGCTCAGAGTTATTAAAAATAATTTTCCCTAAAGCAGCCCGATTCAAAGTAGCATCTGGTAATTTAACCTGATTTCCATAACGTTCAAAAATACGTTGCAAAATCGGCGAATCCTGCTGCACCGCCTCTCTGGCATAAATATCTGCATCTAACACAGGTAAACTATACTTTTGGGCTAGATAGTTAGAGACGGTGGTTTTCCCTGTAGCGATGCCCCCAGTCAATCCAATTAATCTTTTAGTTGAATTTATCACTTACCTCCAGCAACATAGCCGTACAAAGTTATGTTAGAACAAGTTAAGTTATTAGTTCGTAGGTAGTGGGTAGTGGGTAGTGGGTAGTGGGTAGTAATGTCCTAACTTAAATACATGGTGCTATAGAATCGTCAATACGAATCAACGACTAGTTGTTGATATCAATTTCAAAATAAAACAAAAAAAGAGGCAATCTAAATAAAGATATACCTCAATGTATTGTGGCTAAATTAGGTATAAAAGCAGATCTTACATCATACCCATTCCAGGCATGCCGCCCATGCCAGGCATACCACCCATGCCACCCATGCCACCAGGCATACCGCCAGCGGGAGCAGCAGGTTCTGGTTCTGGTTTTTCTACTACCAAAGCTTCAGTAGTCAGAACCATTCCCGCAATTGAAGCAGCATTCTGTACAGCAGAACGAACTACTTTAGCAGGGTCGATAATTCCCCCTGCAATCATGTCACCAAATTCACCAGTTAAAGCGTTGTAACCAACGTTAAATTCAGTATCTCGAACTTTTTCCACAACTACCGAGCCTTCAACCCCAGCATTGTAAGCTAATTGAGATAGAGGGGCTTCCAATGCTTTAGCAAAGATGTCCGCCGCAACCTGTTCCTCGGTATCTTGCAATTGACTTCTAAATTCAGCCAAGTTTTTAGCAAGGTGAATTAAGGTTGTTCCTCCTCCAGGAACAATGCCTTCATCAACTGCTGCTTTAGTCGCATTTAAAGCATCTTCAATCCGTAGTTTGCGATCTTTTAATTCAGTTTCGGTTGCTGCACCTACTTTGATTACAGCGACACCGCCAGCTAACTTAGCGATTCTCTCCTGTAACTTTTCTTTATCGTAATCAGAGTCAGTTTCCGCTAACTGTTTACGGAGTTGTTCAACTCTTTTGCCAATATCGGCACTGTTACCAGAACCAGAAACAATAGTGGTATTTTCTTTATCAATAGTAATTTTATCCGCAGTTCCCAGCATGTCTGTATCTACGCTGTCGAGGCTCAAGCCTACTTCCTCAGAAATTACCTGACCACCTGTCAGCACGGCAATATCTTGCAGCATTTGTTTTCGGCGATCGCCAAAACCAGGAGCTTTAATCGCTGCTACGTTAAGTACCCCTCTGGCTTTATTAACCACCAAAGTTGCTAGAGCTTCTCCCTCTAGATCTTCGGCAATAATTAATAATGGCTTACCGTCACGAGCTACTTTTTCCAGTACAGGAACTAAATCAGCGATCGCACTAATTTTCTTATCAGTAATTAAAATCAGCGCGCTATCAAATTCTACTATTTGGCGCTCTTGATCGGTGACGAAGTAAGGAGAAATATAACCACGGTCAATCTGCATTCCTTCAACTACATCTAATTCAGTAGCTAAAGATTTAGACTCCTCAACGGTAATTACCCCATCTTTGGTAACTTTGTCCATTGCTTGAGCAATCATGCTGCCAACTTCCTCGTCATTACCAGAAGACACAGTTGCTACTTGAGCGATTGCATCTCCAGCAACGGGTTTGGCTACTGATGCTATTTCCTGAACCAGAAATGCCGTTGTTTTATCTAACCCTTTCTTTAATGCCACAGGATTAGCTCCTGCTGCCACGTTTTTTAAACCTTCTTTAATTAGTGCTTGAGCGATGACGGTGGCGGTAGTAGTCCCATCACCAGCATTATCTTTAGTTTTAGATGCTACTTCTTGAATTAATCTCGCACCAGTATTCTCTAGGGGATCTTCTAAGTCAATTTCTTTAGCTACGGTAATTCCATCGTTAACAATTTGCGGCGCGCCAAACTGCTTTTCTAATAAGACATTACGACCTTTTGGTCCGAGGGTAATCTTAACCGCATTAGCCAGAGCGTTTACCCCTTTTTCTAATGCTCGTCTTGATTCTTCATTAAACGAAACAATCTTCGCCATAGGATTCTTTTTCGGTTTCGCTACTTATTTTCATTTGCTTTCTTTAGCACTCTTCGGTAACGAGTGCTAGGTAACATTATCTAAATTTTTAGCGGGATTAGTCTGGTAGGGATTACCGAAACACAGTCATCATAATGTCTTACAATCAAGCTTCGCTTTGGTGAATTTAGTAAAGAAGTAGCATTCCTGTGCCTACTATAAAGAAGATAATGCCCAGAAAAATTACAGAATAACGTATTGAGTCAACTTGATTCTCAATTTTTTTGATTTCTTGCTTATTGCTAGTAAATAAACTATTAATATGTCTTTGCTGCTCTAAATAACGATGTTCAATTTGCGTCTCAACTTTTTGTAGGTCGGGGATAAAACTGTTAAATTGAGTGTTTGCCGCTTCTATACCATTCTGTAGCTGTTGGCTTACTTGAGATTGAAAATTTTCTAGTCCCTGACGAAAGTCTTGTTTAAGATTAAGTATCTGAAGTTCTAATTCTTGATACATTTCAGCTCTTTCGGCTTCATTTTTGGCAATTATCTTTTGTTCTAACTCCAATATTGATTGGGTGTAATTATGCTTGAGCTGAGTCAAATTCTCTACTGCTTGCTCTTTTTCCTTAATTAAATGAGAGAGCAATTTTTCAAACAATCCAGGTCCTAGTTGAAAGTACCCTCTTTGAACGGCTCGAATAGTATCTGAAATTTCTTGCGGACAAGTTTCTTTTAGTAAATAGCCCCTAGCACCAGATTCTACTGCGGCATTTATCTTCTCTTCTTCAGCATTACTACTAAGAATAATTACCTTGGTTTCTACAAAACGCTGGGCAAGTATTTTTGTCAAAGCTATACCGCTCATATTGGGCATTTCCAAGTCAACCATGACAATGTCAACATCTATTTGTTCTAGATTTTCTAGATAATTAATAGCTTCTGAACCGCTATTTACTTTGCCGACTACTTCTAGATCAGATTCTTGCTCTAAAATTGCTTGTAAAGCTTGTCTGGTGAAATTTTGGTCGTCTACTATTAATATCTTAATCACACATATCTCCCAGAATCAAATAGCATAAACAATTTGAATAAATATCGCAAGAAGCTAATTGTTTTTAGTGACCATAGAATTAGGTTTGCATCAATTAGTGATAATAAGTTATGTTCCTAGACTAGACTGATAGTTAGATAGCTTATTATTTGAAATCTAAGACATTACTATTTTTGTTGATGCCTAAATAATAACGGCTCATAATCTACTTAACTTAAAATATTACAAAAATAATTTTAAAGTAAAAGTAGTGAGAGGGTTGTCATGTACTATTCTAGATAGCAATTTCTAAATCTTACTCATAATCATAATTTATCTATTTTGAAATACATCAACTATTATTATTTATAACCTTACTTTAAAAGGCATCTTGGTTTTCGTCGAGTCTCTGAGTAAAAAATGCGCTTAAGACTATTTGCCTAAGCTGAACTACAACTATCGTTATTACACTTTTCTACTAGTTATATTTGCAACACTATTTACGACGCTCACAGGATACACAAAAACCAGACATGGCAATATACATTTGATTAGAACGTATTAATTTATACATATTTACATTTCTTTATTATCTAGATATCTAATCAAATAAACTTTCAGCTTACATTGATTGAATCAATATAAAAAATTAAAGCAAAAGACGGCAAATATTTTGTTAATCACGATACTAATTTTCCTTACCTAAATTAGTTAGCTTGGTATAAAGCAATTAAAAGGATTCTTTTTAGTTAAAAATATACTTAAGCTAACCAGACTCTACCTCTTTATAAATTACGCGGTTGCGACCCTTAATTTTGGCATCGTATAGAGCATCATCCGCAGCAGAAATTAGAGTGTGAGGAGAGGTTCTAGTGTTAGGAATCATGCTAGAAACACCTAGACTCAGGCTAACTATATTGGAAACTTGAGAGGAAGCATGGGATATTTGAAGATTTTGAATTTGCTCATGGATAAATTCGGCAACTTTAATTGCTCCCTGTCCTTCAGTGTAGGGTAGGACAATGGCAAATTCTTCGCCTCCATAACGAAATGCCACATCAGCAGGTCTTTTTACTCCGCGCTCAATTCCTTTCGCTACCTCGTAGAGACAATTATCTCCTGCCTGATGTCCATAAGTATCATTGTATGCTTTAAAATAATCCACATCACAGAGAATTAAAGATAAATATTCTCGTTCGCGGGCGCAGCGAGACCATTCTTGGGTGATATATTCATCAAATCGACGTCGATTTGCTATTTTGGTGAGGCTATCTATATTAGCTTGATAAGATAAGCGTAAGTTAGCTTTTTTCAAAGTTATTTCAATCTGTTTGCGATCGCTAATATCTCGAAAAGTCATGGCAAAGCCATCCCCAAGCTTAACTGCGACTATCTGAAACCAAGCTTTCAGTGAATGAGAATCATAATAATGTTCCTGTTCTAGCACGGTGCAAGTTTCGACCACCTGCACAAATGAGGAGAACAAACCATCGAATAAATGTCCTGTAGTTCCTTCAATAAACAATCTTTTTCCCTTGAGGCTATCAATGGTTCCCCCCACGGTCATAGCCGCCACGGGATTGGCGATTAACCAACGAAAATCAACTACCTGACCTTGACGATCTCGAATTGCTTCAAAAGCAGCCACTCCATCTAAGGAGCTATCTAATACTCCTGTTAATAAAGCACGAGATTTATTTAATTCAATTTCCGCATTTTTTCGCTCTGCTATTTGTTCATCCAATACCTGTTTGAATCTTTGTTGCTGTTGAATAATTGATATTTGAGCCTTAACGCGAAAAATCACCTCTTCTAGAAAAAAAGGCTTTGTAATATAGTCTACTCCTCCAAGCTTGAATGCCTGAACCTTATCTAGCTCTGAATCTAAACCACTTAGAAAAATGATGGGAATATGTTTGGTTCTTTCTGAAGATTTTAAGCAATGGCAAACTTGATAACCATCTATTTCAGGAATCATAATGTCGAGCAAAATTAAGTCAGGACAGTTTTGATTTACAGCAGACAAAGCCATCTGACCATCAGTAGCAACCGTAACTTGATAACCCTGTTCACTCAATAATGATGATAGAAGTCTGACATTTTCTGGTAAGTCATCTACGATTAATATTTGTTCTTGTAGCTTTTCTTGATACTTCTTGTTCATGTACCACTATTGGGTAGCGAGTGATGCTCAAACTCAATAACTTGAGCTATTGCTGTGGCTTAAGTCGGCGTTACACCGCCCTAAAAGGACGGTCACATACGGCGTAAAAAAGCGCCTTTGTGCGCTGACTTCGTAAATAGTAATAGCCAATAATCTGATTCAAACTACTGATTGAACGAGGGTGATTTTAAATGCCAGAGGCGCTCGAATTATATAAGAGTGACATTATCTCTATTTAGGAATTTATGCCGTTAATACCGCTTACTTTAGTGCTTGGTTAAAGTCTCAGACTTAGCTATTATCTCAGCGCAAGTCTCTTGTCGAAACTTGCCCAACAAAGACGAGAACGTCGTCTGTGTTTGCTAAAATGAGAGCTAGCTCTTTTTCGCAATCGAGTTGTTGAGATTTCTTCGCAAAGGTTTGGCACGCAGGCAGTCTGACCGCTTGATAATTTCATTCTGAATTAAGAGAATTGAGAAATAAAATATATTTTACGAACCGTAACTTAATAATTGGCTTTAGATAGTTTCAATAGATAGTTAAACCTACATTTGTGAGAGATATTGTTAACTTAAGGATAAGCTGCGGCAACTGTTAATCAATCATTGATCTAGACTTGATACAAATCAAGATATCTAGTGATTAAAAAACATTTCTAGTAGTTTTTCATTTTTATGAAAAATTACTTTTACCTTATACCAGTTATATCATCTATTTTTTGATCAGCAAACAATAACTCTTAAAGCTAAATCAAAGAAACGCAGATAAGCTGATTCAAGTGAATATTTTTCGCAATTTGCGCTCAAAAACACTTTGATTTTGGGACTAAAGTGATTAATATGAGCTAATCTTTTGTTGCGTTAGAAATGCTCAATTAAGTATTTTTGGGTTTTTCGGTGTCTATCTAGTTCTACCTTTGCTTATGACAGCTAGCCACAGGCGTGAAGCAAACTTTTAAAGTATTAAATAGAGCTGCAAACTACCTATCCACAATGCAGCCCCATATATCAATCGCATTTCATATCCCACGATGGGATAACAGATAAAACTTTTCTTTAAATAAACCTACTCCAGCCCATATCGAAGATTGGTTAGGACTAGTAAAGCAAGCTATAAAGATTGGCGTGAGGCAAACTTTTCTGCGATCGCTTGAGTTTCTTGCAACAACTGCTGTCTGCTATCAGTTACGTTATTGCTGGTTAAGGTAGGAACTAGATTGCGAGCTTGAAGAGCCATGTGTAGTTGGAGTTGGGCTACGTACTCACTAATATCTTCCCGAAACAACTGTGATTCCTGATTTGCAGCTTGAGTATCCAAGACAATATACTCCTTTAATATTATTAATTAAGCTTAAATTTACTCTCTGCCCAAAACTACCATGTTGATCTGCTATTTTGTATAGCTTTAGACAAAATCAAAATATTTTGCAACATTCGGAGTCAAAAAAGTTTACTTTTATAACAACCCATCAATATTTTTCTGGTAGTCGTTAACTGCTTGGCTAATCAGCATAATTGAAAAGTATGACAAGTCTAGCTGAGGATAAACCCTAAGATTACGGTAAATTTTTTGTTCGGGAAAAGTAGCTTTTTCAATCACCACGCTGGAGTCGAGTAAGTTGGTAGACTCCAGAAGTTGCCAAACTTGCTGGTATACCGAACTGATCTTGAGTAGCACGATTACATCTGCGTAATTTAGGGCGGTTTCTAATTCTGGCACTGAATATAGTACAGGAAGAATTAGCAACCTCTGCTGATAGACCGTCAGAGGAATATTTAAGCTGGATGCGATCGCCATAGGTGAACTAACTCCAGGAACTGTTTCGATAGTGACTTCAGTAGATATCTGTTGTAGGGCTTGTGCTAGATAAGTAAAAGTACTGTAAAAACTAACATCTCCCAGACAGGCAAAACTAACGTCAATTCCTTGCTTGAGGTGATACCAAACTTGATCTGCTGCTTTATTCCAAGCTAGCTGAAGCTTCAGCTCATCTTGTATATAAGGAAAATCCAATGCTAACAATTTTTGCTGTGGCAAAAGCCAAGGTTGAATAATATTTTGGGCGATTCCCTGGCGCTGATTAATCCCTGCTGGAAAAGCAACTATTTGACTACTTTGTAATATTCGCAACCCCTTGACTGTGATCAGTTCGGGGTCTCCTGTACCAACGCTAACACCATATAGTGTGCCTAACTTCACTCTCGTTTACTGTTCCTATTAAAGACCGCGGAATACGTTCAGAGTCAGCCCCACTCTAAAAGCACGGGGTCTCTCTGACCAGTCTTACCATAACGTGAGTTAATCAATTTTGATACTAATCAAACAAATTCCCTGATTATCGAAGCAACGTAGATTATTGCTGACTTGGATTCATAAGTTTTTTTTAGATTTTTGATTACAAAATCTCAATCTATCGATATATCTCTTTTGACGCTTTTTAATGTAATATACCTTCATAGATTAAATTCAATCAACTAAAAGGGTATAATAGTTTTTAATCTATATCTATATTCTTAAACAAGGTTAAACTTCTGTGTTCCTTATGGCACCTTACATCTTATTTCTCTTAGGACTTGTCACACTCTGGATTGGGGTCAAAACAGTAGACGAAGTGCATCGCTTGGCTTTAGCATCTACTGCCGTAATTCCCCTTGGTTGGGGATATTTTTCCAGTCCCTTTTTATTTCAATGTCTGAGTGGACTTTTGATTTTGGGAGCTTATCAGATTTACCTTTCTTACAATTGAGCTTTATCTATGGCGTGCTTGAGTAACATAGTTTTTATTGTTATGTCAAGATTAAAAACTTAAAACATAGTAAAATTTCATAATATAACTTTTAAGACTTTTAAAATGTCGATTACTAATAGAATTCACTTTAGAAACGTAAAAGGCGATATCTTCGGTGGTATAACTGCTGCGGTTATCGCCTTACCAATGGCGCTAACCTTTGGGGTGGCATCAGGTGCAGGAGCTTCAGCAGGACTATGGGGGGCAATTTTAGTAGGCTTCTTTGCGGCTTTATTTGGTGGAACTCCTACATTAATATCTGAACCTACTGGACCAATGACTGTAGTGATGACGGCAGTTATTGCTAGCCTAACGGCTGCTAATCCCGAACAGGGTTTAGCGATGGCTTTTACTGTAGTCATGCTGGCGGGTGTTTTTCAAATTGTTTTTGGGGTTTTAAAGTTAGGTAGATACGTTACGATGATGCCCTACACGGTCATCTCTGGCTTCATGTCGGGGATTGGGGTAATCCTAATTATTCTACAAATTGCACCGTTTTTGGGTCAGGCTAGTCCTAAAGGCGGGGTGATTGGGACGGTACAAAATATACCAGCGCTGATTGGCAATACGAATCTCATAGAAACAGGGCTTGCTATTCTAACGGTATTGATACTATTTCTTTATCCCGCGAAGCTCAAGAAATTTTTACCGCCACAACTTTTGGCTTTGGTTTTAGGAACTTTAATTGCCGTATTGTTTTTAGGTGATGCAGATATTCGCCGTATTGGAGAAATCTCTGTTGGTTTACCCAGCTTGCAGGTACCAACTTTTAGTGCAGCGCAACTTCAAACGATGCTGCTTGATGGTTTAGTCTTAGCCATGCTGGGTTGTATCGATGCTTTGCTTACCTCACTAGTTGCAGATAGCTTGACCCGTACTGAACATAACTCCAATAAAGAATTAATTGGTCAGGGTTTAGGTAACTTAGTATCTGGTTTATTTGGCGGGATTGCTGGTGCTGGTGCAACCATGGGTACGGTGGTTAATATCCAAACAGGTGGTAGAACTGCGGTTTCGGGTTTGACCCGTGCTTTAGTGTTGCTGGTAGTAGTTTTGGGTTTGAGTCAGTACTTGTCCGTTATTCCTAGTGCCGTTTTGGCAGGTATCGCCTTTAAGGTAGGTTTTGATATTGTTGATTGGGGTTTCCTCAAACGCGCTCACAAAATTTCACCCAAAGCAGCATTGATTATGTATGGGGTAATTGGTCTAACAGTATTTGTCGATTTGATTGTGGCTGTTGGCGTTGGGGTATTCGTGGCTAATGTTCTAACTATTGAACGTCTTTCTAATCATCGTGCTGATCAAGTAAAAGCTGTTACCTACGATGATGAGGAGATTGAACTTAACAACGAAGAAAAAGGTTTGTTAGAAAGAGCCAATGGTCGCGTACTGCTATTTTATCTTAGTGGTCCGATGATCTTTGGAGTTGCTAAAGCAATTTCTCGCGAACACAATTTAATCAACGACTATGAAGCATTGGTTTTAGATCTATCAGAAGTACCTATTTTAGGGGTTACATCTTCCTTAGCGTTAGAAAATGCGATCGAAGAAGCAGTAGAAAAAGGTCGTCAAGTATATATAGTTGGAGTCAGTGGACAGGCAGAAAGACGCCTCAGAAAAATGGGCGTAATGTCGCAAATTCCTCCAGCAAATATTATCGGAGATCGCACTGTAGCATTAAGACAGGCTGTAAATTACGTCAATGGTCAACCTGTTGAGGTTAATAATCAAACTGTTGACTTTGGTCAGGGGACAGTTCCACCCCAGGCAATTAGTTAGTAATTGGTAGTTGTTAGTTGGTCATTAGTTATTAGTCTAGGGTCATTTATTTTCAAGACCAACAATTGAGTAACTAATGACCGCGAAACAGGGGCGCAAAGCGGTTGTGGAACGCAAAAGTGCGCACACGCTGACAAGCCCTTTGACGAAGACTGGTGGGCGCATGCCCACGCAGCAACTTTTGTAAGAAGCAAGTCGTAGACTCAGCTTTGCCAGTCGTCGTCAAAGGCACAGCTTGCGAAGTAAGCAAACTTTCGCCTTTATATAATCGCGGTGTTGACAGACAGCGAAGTTAAAATCGCAAAATTAAATTTCAAATTTTAATAACCGAGTAAATATAATCATGATCCATTTAGCATCCATATTGCCCAGGGGTTTAGCCTCTGATATTGTATCTTCGTCTCTATTGGCAACTGAGCCTAATTCAGAGACTGCACCTATGGTTTTGGCCGCTGTTTTACTGAGTATTGTTTTTATCTATTTAGCAAGTAAGCTAGGCGGAGAACTTTCTAAATTAGTTGATTTACCCCCTGTATTAGGCGAATTAGTTGCTGGGGTTGTAGTTGGTGTTTCGGCATTGCACCTATTAGTATTCCCTGAAGCAGGGGCGGTTGGTAGTGATTCTGTAGTCATGACTATCTTGCAGCAAATCGCTGGTTTGAGTCCAGAAAGCGTAAACGAGGTGTTTGCATCCTCTAGCGAAGTAATTTCTGTTTTGGCTGAATTGGGGGTAATTATTCTCCTGTTTGAAATTGGCTTAGAGTCTGATTTAAGGGAACTACAAAAGGTTGGGGCAAAAGCAGCTATTGTCGCAGTTGTGGGTGTGGTTGCTCCCTTTGTGGCAGGAACAGCAGGCTTGATGTTAATCTTCGGTATGCCGACTATCCCAGCAGTGTTCGCTGGTGCGGCATTAACTGCTACCAGTATTGGGATTACTTCCAAAGTCTTATCTGAGTTAGGACAGCTAAAATCCACAGAAGGTCAAATTATTGTGGGCGCAGCGGTGATTGACGATGTTCTCGGTATTATTGTTTTAGCAGTAGTTGCGAGTTTGGCAAAGACAGGAGAAGTTGACGTTACCAATTTAATTTACTTAATTATAAGTGCGACAGCGTTTCTATTAGGTTCCATCTTTTTAGGTAAATTCTTTAATAAAAGCTTTGTGGCGATCGCGGAAAAGTTACAGACTAGAGGTAAGTTAGTTATCCCAGCTTTAGTATTTGCTTTATTAATGTCGTTTTTAGCCAATGCAATCCACTTAGAAGCAATTCTCGGTGCTTTTGCCGCTGGTTTAGTCCTAGATGAAACTGACAAACGCAAAGAGTTAGATCAACAAATTATCCCTATTGCTGATATCTTGGTTCCTATTTTCTTTGTTTCAGTTGGTGCCAGAGTAGACTTGAGTGTACTCAATCCTACTAGTGCTGCTAATCGTCAAGGTTTAGTGATTGCAGCATTCCTAATTGTAGTGGCAATTATCGGTAAGGTGATTACTGGTTGGGCAGTAGTTGGTCAAGAAAAAATCAACCGTTTAGCTATCGGTATTGGCATGATTCCTCGGGGTGAAGTAGGTCTGGTCTTTGCAGGTATTGGTACAGCCAGTGGGGTATTAGATAAACCTTTACAAGCAGCAATTATTATCATGGTAATTTTGACTACTTTTGTTGCTCCTCCTCTATTACGTTTTGCTTTCCAAGAAGAGCCGCAATTGGTGGAACAATCAGCATCAGTAGATAGTTAATAGTTGCTAGTTGAATAGTGCTAGGTTAATTAATCTATTATCTATCTCCTGAAAAGTTCTAGTAGTAAATCGCTTTTAGTGGGGGAGAAAATTAGATTGGAGATCATTTATTCTATTTCCTATCTAGACTATTTCTGTCCCACGATTGTCTCGAGGAATTAGCTGTTTACCAGCTAAAATCAATTTCAAATCACCTTTAAGATTAGCAAAAAATAATGAATTACTTAATGTCAGATAAAAATACTTTAGTGTGGTTTTGTTTTACGGTTTATACAATAACGGCTTTGTTCTTAGTTCCTAGTATAGTTAAACCTACTTCCCAAGCAATACCTATCGACAAGCCTCATAACCAAGAATTACAATTTGCCTCTCGACTTATATTACGTCTTGCTTTAATATTTCCGATGGTGATTTTACTAAAAAATCTCGTTTAATCTTTGACTTTTAAATGTTTAATAACAAATGTTAGAAGCTTTTGTATTTTCCACTATATTATGCGGATTTCTGGGAATAATTTTCAAACAGAATCTGGTTATGAAAATTATCTCAATGGATATCATGAGTACAGGAGTAATTGCTTACTACATATTGGTAGCTTCACGAGATGGTTTATTTACGCCCATTATTAGTAGTAAAGAAAGCGTTAATTATGCCGATCCTGTTCCCCAAGCAGTTATCTTAACCGCAATTGTAATTGGTTTTTCGATCCAGGCATTAATGTTGGTCTGCGTTATGAAATTGTCGAGAGATAATCCTACTTTAGAAACTAGTGCGATCGAAGAAAACAATACGCCATGAGTCAAATTACCATTCTTTGGATTGCTTGCCCATTTTTGGTAGGGTTTGTTATCTATCTATTACCAAAGTTGGCTAAGTTATTTGCCCTCGCTATTGCCTTAGTTTCCGCTGCTTATGCCTGGCAAATATTTACCCTAGATGCACCTTTAGACATACAGGTACTAGATAATTTTGGGGTGAGTTTAATAGTCGACCAACTAAGTGCTTGGTTTATTTTAACCAATGCTTTAGTTACAACTGCTGTTGTTCTCTACTGTTGGCAAAGCAAAACGTCGTTCTTTTTGATGCAGCTAGTAATCCTCCATGGCAGCGTTAATGCAACTTTTGTTTGCGCCGATTTCATTAGTTTGTATGTAGCTTTAGAGGTCATAAGTATTGGGGCATTTCTACTAATTACTTATCCTCGTAGCGATCGCTCGATTTGGGTCGGATTACGCTATTTGTTTGTCAGCAACATCGCCATGTTGTTTTATCTGATGGGGGCATTACTGGTATATAAAGCTAATAACTCATTTTACTATGAAGGCTTGGTCAATGCCCCACCAGAAGCGATCGCTCTAATTATCCTAGGATTGTTGGCAAAAGGGGGGATTTTTGTCTCGGGATTTTGGCTACCGTTAACCCATTCAGAATCAGAAACTCCTGTCTCAGCGATGTTGTCGGGAGTAGTGGTTAAAGCAGGGGTATTTCCTTTAGTACGCTGTGCCTTACTTATGGAGGATATTAACCCGATTATCCGCATTTTTGGCGTTGCTACTGCGCTTCTAGGGGTCTGTTATGCGGCATGCGAGCAAGATAGCAAAAGGACTTTAGCATTTAGTACCGTATCTCAGCTAGGCTTTATCTTAGCTGCGCCAGTGGTTGGGGGTTTTTATGCCTTGACTCATGGTGTAGCTAAGTCGGCACTATTTCTCATAGCGGGAAATCTTCCGAGTCGCAGTTTTGCTGTCTTGCGGGAACGAGGAATTGATACCAAAATATGGTTAATTCTGGTAATTGCCAGTTTGTCGATTTGTGGATTTCCCTTACTATCTGGTTTTGGGGCCAAGGTTTTAACCAGCAAAAACCTTTTACCCTGGCAAGCGATCGCCATGAATATTGCCACTGTGGGGACAGTAATTACTTTTGCCAAATTTATTTTTCTACCCCGCCAAAATGCTTTATTATCCTCTTCTATAAGCACTGTTGCTGCCTCAGCCTCCATTTCTGAAGCAACCGCAAAGATCAAAGGAGAAACTGCTAAAAGCCGACAAATGTCACCTGGCTTTTGGTGGGCAATGGTAATTTTGTTATCGGGATTAGTTGCCGCAAGTGGTTTTTATCCTGAAGTTTACACTTTACAGAATCTGATTAAGCCCTTGTTAACGCTAATCATTGGTTGGGTAGCCTATCTCCTATTCTTTGAGGAATTTAGCATAGTGCTACCACGAGTAACTGAGCAATTTAATCATTTGATCGGAGGAATGAGCTTGATTCTGATTGTGATCTTCTGGATGGTGCAGTTTCAATGGAATATTTAAAGTTATTTTTAATGTCTATGTACCAAAATTCTCAACTTTATACTAGAGCGATTCTAATTGCCAGAGGTTATACCATCGACGAAAACACCATGCCATGAGCAACATGACCATCGCCTGGATTACTGCACCATTTTTTATTGGGTTTGTTATTTATTTATTACCCCAGCTAGATCGCTGGCTAGCATTAGCTATCGCCTCGCTGTCAGCTTGCTATGCTTGCTGGATATTTTTGCTGGATGCGCCTTTAAATATTCAGTTACTTGATAGCTTTGGCGTTACTTTGGTCGTGGATCAATTGAGTGGCTTCTTTATCTTGACCAATGCTCTGGTAACGACAGCCGTAATTCTATACTGTTGGCAGACTGGCAAAAAAGCTTTTTTTTATATGCAGCTGCTGATTCTACATGGCAGTGTAAACGCTACTTTTATCTGCGCTGACTTTATTAGTTTATATGTAGCTTTAGAAGTTATTAGTATTGCTTCGTTTCTCCTGATTGCCTATACCCTAACAGATCGAGCAATTTGGGTAGGATTACGCTATCTATTTGTCAGCAATACGGCAATGCTATTTTATTTAGTGGGAGCAGTACTAGTATACCAAGCCAATCATTCTTTTAACTATGCAGGTTTGGCTAATTCTCCCCCAGAAGCGATCGCTTTAATCTTCCTAGGATTATTAGCCAAGGGAGGGATTTTTGTTTCGGGCTTATGGTTGCCTTTGACTCACTCTGAGGCACAATCTCCAGTATCGGCGATGCTCTCTGGAGTAGTAGTCAAAGCGGGAGTTTTTCCGATGGTGCGTTGCGCTTTGCTGTTGGAATCTATCGATCCGATTGTGAGATTTTTTGGCGTTGCTACGGCATTGTTGGGAGTCGGCTTTGCTGTCTTGTCCAAAGATACCAAGCGTATGCTAGCCTTTCACACCATTTCCCAATTGGGTTTTGTTTTGGCAGCGCCAGTGGTGGCAGGATTTTATGCTTTAACTCATGGATTAGTAAAATCGGCACTGTTTTTAATTGCAGGAGTTTTACCCAGCCGCAACTTTAAAGAATTGCAGCATCAGCCAATTGATACTCCTATCTGGATTGCCCTAGTAATTGCCAGTTTTTCCATCTCTGGCTTTCCCTTACTATCGGGTTTTGGTGCCAAGGTTTTGACTACTAAAAATCTTTTACCCTGGCAGGTGATGGCAATGAATATTGCTGCTTTGGGAACGGCAATTTCCTTTGCCAAATTTATATTTTTGCCACATCAAAAATATAAACGAACCGATAGTAAGATTAACCACAAGATCAAGCCAGGCTTTTGGTGGGCAATGGTTATTTTACTTGGGGGCTTGATTGCGGCCAATGCATTCTATTACGAAGCTTATACCTTGAGCAATACCATCAAACCCCTGGCAACTATTGCTATCGGCTGGCTGGCATATTTGTTAATTTTCAAAAAATTAGCCATTAAAATACCCAGGGTGATGGAACAATTCAATCATCTAATTGGGGTGATGGCAATCATGTTGATTTTTCTCTTTTGGACGATATGGACACGATCTCAGCTCTCAATATAATACTCAGACTAACAATTTGGTTTTTACTTACCGCCGATTTTAGCCTAGCAAATATTATCCTCGGTGTGGCGATCGCCTTGATCTTACCTCGGGGCAATATATCTCCTGGTAAGTTACAAGACTGGCTGCGGGTGCTGTGGGAAATCGTGGTGGCAATTCCTCAAGCATATATAGAAGCAATTGAGATTATGCTTCGTCCCCATAATGAAGAAGATATTGTCCGACAAGAAGTCAAGCCCAGAAGAACACCAGGACTAGTATTTCTGGATATCTTTTTGATTACCTTTACCCCGAAAACTATTGTCACTAAATACGACGAACAGGGTTGGTATGAAGTACATCGAGTCATACGCCGAAAAAAATCGAGGACAGGAAAAAATTAACAATTAATAATTTAATAATTAACTGATAATTAACAACTATGGATTCAATCTTAATCGCCATGATTTTGGCTTTACTAATTCCGATTTATGAAGCTTGGCAAGACAATAATATCTGGCAAAAAATGCTGGCATTTGCCAGTATCGCTACTAAAACTTCGATTATGATGCTGTTTATCTCAGTATTACGAGATGATTGGTCAATTGGAGTAGTGGCAATCATTATTCTCAGTGTCGGCGAAGCTGGATTAATGTTACTTGCACATCTTTTAAAACAGTTAAACGAAGCATGATTGACATTTTAAGTTATAGCTTAACCGTAATTGGTATTATTTTTTGGTTTTGGGGAACGTTTCCTCTAATTGGCAAGCGTTCGGTACTTTTTAAACTTCACAGCCTTTCTGTCGCCGATACTCTGGGGTCAATGACCATAGTTGTAGGGCTACTGCTCAAAATACCTAACGAATGGCCCCTATTACTATTGGCTATTATTACCTTGGCAATTTGGAACACAGTGCTGGGATATGTCTTGGCCTATTGCTCAAGTGCTGGAGGTAAAAATGATTAACAATTACGACAATTACACCTACGTCATAGTGGCACTGCTGCCTTTAGTATCTCTGATGTTGGTCTTTCAGACTAATCCTTACCAAGCCTTAGTAGTTAGAGCTATTTTAGGGGCAGTTGCTGCACTCGTATATGCAGTTCTAGGGGGCGCAGACGTTGCTCTCACCGAAGCTTTGGTCGGTACCATGTTAGCAATTACCCTTTATGTAGTTGCGGTGCGTTCTTCTTTGGTAGTGCGTTTGGGAGTACTTAAGGAAATGAAAACCAAAGAAAACTATTTCCCAGAACTAATTACTAGTTTCAGAAAAGTGGCACAGCAACACTATCTCAAGCTGGAGATCGTTGAATATCAAGATTTAAGTGCCTTGAAACAGGCTTTGCTAGACAAAGAAATTCATGCCACCTGTATTAAGCAAGAGACAAACACAACCGCAGATTTAATCACAGACAATGACATACTAAAAACTAATGTCGATCAAATCTATAAGATTGCCATTAGAGTTCGTCGTTTGTTTGAAATTTGGCAACAGGAGCTAATTTTCCCCGAAACTATTCTGGAATATGCACCTATATCACACGAGAAGGAGAAACATTAATGAAATGGGTTTATTTGGTAGCAGGAATTGCCATATTTATCAAAATGCTAATTATGCCTAACCCTGTCGCCGAATGGGAGGAAATATCTATCGTCGAATCAGTAGTTCAAGATAGTGGTGTCTCTAATGCCGTCTCAGGAATTATTTTTCGCAATCGACTTTATGACACAATTTTTGAAGTAGTAGTGTTTACCATCGCCATCTTAGGAGTCAAGTTTCTCCTGGCAAACGAAACTCCCACTGCTACAGTCTATCAGTTTAGCGATCGCCCCTCCATTGTCTTAGCGCGTTTAGGAGCAACTATTGCCGCGATCATCAGTTTTGAATTGGCAATTCGCGGTCATCTTAGCCCTGGAGGTGGATTTGCCGCAGGAGTTGCAGGTGGTACGGCGATCGGCTTAATTGCTATCACTTCTTCTTCTCAGTTGATGGAATCAATTTACCACAAGTGGCATGCTGCTACCTGGGAAAAGATTTCGGTGCTTATTTTCATTGTCTTAGCGACGATTACTCTCATTGGCGTAGAGTTGCCTCCAGGAGAACTAGGAACTCTCTTTAGCGGCGGCATCATTCCCATCTTAAATATTTTAGTGGCATTAAAAGTAGCCCTTGGTTCTTGGGCGGTGATCTTATTATTTATTCGCTATCGTGGATTGCTGTAGATAGCTGAATTAGTTGCTAAAATTTACTTGACTTTCTTCAGTTTCCATGAGTTTTAAACTATCAAGTTTCTTGTTTCTGAGATTATTAAATTTTCTTAGAAGTTTTAGATAAAGTTGATCTTCTTTACCTCTAACACTTCCCAAAAACTCTATTTTACCCCGTAAAGAGTCCATAAAAGGCGCGATAGGCTTGTTTGGTAAAGTTTTCTTCTTAGCATATTTTGCTTTGTAGGTTTCTGACGCTGCCTCTAGACCGTACTTTTCCCATGCATGTAAAGTAGCTTTAAGATTACGAATATATTTTCGATTTACGTTAACAGTTTGATTGACAATTAATCCAGTAACTTCTTGTCTTTGGGTTTTGTATAGTAGTCTTACTTTTGCATCATTAATTCTAAAACCATTGTTCTCAATTATGCTTTTTATTTCATCTCTGTCTGTCTGAGATAGAGTCACTCCCTGAATCATCCCAGAGTCATCTATACCTACGTATAAATCACTAAATCACCCTCCAACTGAGCATTTAGATACCCAACAACATACTCTTCAACATAATTAACAATTGGTCTTACAGGCTGTGGTGAGGTTATTTCTTTGAACTCAACCAAACTTACTTCTTCTTGATGAAAAACTGCTCCTTTGACAAAACTAATTTGTTGCTCCATGGGTTTTGACAGTAAATTCTAGCTACAATGTTATGCCAACTTATAGTAATTAGGCGACTGATTACATCAGGAATTACCTAATATTGAGTTGTATAGTTTTTCCGCCATTGAGCATGAAAAAACAAGGCTTACATCACATATTTTACTGGCTATCGCCAATTACTTTAAAATTCAGATTTTATTCTGATATAGGATTAAAAACCAGCAGCAAACAGCCTGTTTCTGACTGGGGAATATGTCTAGAACCTTGTGGATAGTGGATAAAAGTTTCGGCTGGGTAATCTCGTTCACCATCATTAAAAGTTCCTCTGACCACAAAAATCTCTTCTGAACCCGTTTCATGGACGTCAAACCCTTGCCACTTACCACCAGGCTCAATTTCGACAACCACAACCTTGGCTCCTATCTTGCCCTGCCATAGTTGATGTGCATTAATACCTGTAAATATTTCTGATTTTGGTTGTTCTTGCCAATGAGTTGAGGTAATTTCAGCCATATAAATCTAATTTTAATACTTCTAATATTTCTCACACACGCTTTTGCTTATCAGACAGCATAAAAGTGAGCTAGACTGTTGTAAATATAGTATTATTGTTAATCAGGTTCATTTTTACTGATAGCAAACTAATTACAATATGCTTTAATGGAATTTCGCCATTTAAAAACATTTCAAACTATTCTGGAGACAGGAAGTTTTTTACAGGCAGCCGAAAAACTTCAATACGCTCAATCGACAATCACCTTGCATATTCAACAGCTAGAAGCAGAGTTGGGAGTCAAGGTTTTTTTGCGGCAGGGCAAGAAAATTCAGCTTACGACCGCAGGAAAAGCCCTCGAAAGTCACGCTAATTTTCTATTGCAGCGAGCCGCACTACTCCATCAAGAAATGATCGAGCTGGTTGCTGGTAAGACTGGGCATCTACGAATCGGCTCAATTGAACCTGTCGCTAGCTTGCGATTACCTAACTTACTTGTCCAATTTTGTCGTCGATATCCCAAAGTAAGACTGACCTTAGAAACGGGAGTAACCGAAGTTATTAGTCAAGCAGTTGCAGAAGGAAGATTAGATATAGCAATTTGTTCTCCTCCAACTGCTAAGTTAGGCTTAGATTTTTCTACTCTATTTTATGATTCAATGTCTTTGTTAGTCCCTCGGGAACATCGCTTGAGTCAGCTAAAAACTATCACAGCACAAGATCTAGCAACAGAAAGATTGTTGCTAACTGAAGCAAACTGTCCTTATCGACAAGTATTTGAAAAGGAAATTTTAGCTCGTGGTGTTAACCCCTACTCTGGTCTAGAGATTATGAGCTTTAAAGCTTTGAAAGTAATGGTAGCATCAGGTTTAGGTATTGGAGTAATGCCGATTGATGTACTTGATCCACCACCAGAAAATACGGTAGTCAAAAATATAGAAAATGTGACTTTAGAATTGCCAGTAGGGTTAGCAGTATTGCCCGAAAAAACTATTCCTGGTCTAGTTTTAGACTCTTTAGTTACAACTTTGCACAGTGGTTTACAAGACTAAAATATAGCGTTTCTCGTATTAATGAGGTACACCTCAGATGTGTTTGGTTAAGGGGAAAAGGGAAAAGGGAAAAGGGAAAAATAGCGTACTCTATGACTGTGAGAATTGCTAGATAAATGTTTAAAAAAGATCAATTACTGAAATTTATTTTTAATCAAACATTGAGCATCTAACAGATTATGTTGAGCTGTGTGAAAAATAGTACACTGCTTAATTTTGCTAACTATTGCTGGTTGCTTAACCTGTTGTAAAGATGTAATGGCGTAATTGATTTCAGGTTGAAACTGATTTAACCAGGAATTATTACTCAAATAATCGATAGTGAAAGCATCGTGATCCAGAAGCCAAAAATCGATTTGATATTTTTGCAGCATCTGTTCTAAAGTTTCTGTATCTAAACTATATTGAGCCTGAATCAAGTCTTTAGTTCGCTGGCGGATTTGTTGATAATAGTCCCAATGATAGGGGATACTATATTCCCTGGAGACAAAAACTGTTCGCTGAGCAAAACTAGGAATAAAATCCGCTTCCTTACTCAAAGTAGCAACGACTGTATCTTTCGGCTGTTGTTGTAAAAATTGATATAGTCCTGGTGCTTGACCTTCAACATAACTGAGACGCTTCTCGTAAGATTGTACCGCGATGGTGGGAAACAGCATAACTATCAGGGCGATCGCAATAATAATTAGCTGTTTGAAATTAGCCAACTTAGCAATTACTGGAGTTAGTTGCTGAAAAAGTATGGTGAGGGTAATCCCTGCTGTTAAAGCTAAAATAATTCGCCAATTATGCTGAGTATAGCGGCTGGGTAAATGTAATCGAAACAGCATTAAATGGGCTAGCCCAAATAAACCGATAGAAGTTATTAGCATCTGCCAAACAATCTTTGCCTGGGAATTGAGCTTTTTAACTAGAGGAAATTTACTGGGAAATTGCGCCAGAATTGCTAACAAAAGACCGAAGGAACAAAGAATTGAATATTGCCATTCCAAAGGAAAAAAGCCACTTCTTTCTGCAACTAGCCAGAAATCAAGATAGCTATCAGAAAAAAAGGCGCTTCTGCCTCCAGGATAAAATTCGAGTAATTGTTTGGCATTTTCTACAGTAATGACATCGCTAAATTCAGATGCCTGCAATTTATAGATTGCCATAGTAATAGCTGCGGCAATTAACCCGATAATATAAAACGATCTATTTTGCTTTTGAGTAACCAGATTAAGACTGAGAATTCCTGCTGTGATCAAAACTACTTGAGGATAAAACAAGCCTTGCAATACAATTAAAAACAAGCAGAGTATAAGTTTCTGACGTAGCAGATAGTAAATAAACCCGAGTAACAATACATAATAGAAAGCTCTAGGAGTACCAGAAACTAGGTCGCTCAATAACCACAAGTTTTGATTCAGCAATAAACTAGCTAAAAATCCCGCCACAGGAACAGGAAAAATGCTGGTGGTAACCAGAAACATATAGATACTAGTACCCACTCCCAGCAACAAAGGCAAAATTTTATTAAATAAAAACGGTTCAAATCCTAATAAATTTGCTAACCAATAGACAAACTTATAACCTCCAGGAGCAACTGAGCTAAAGTAATTAGCAATTAAATCATTGTTGAACAATTCAGGATCATTCAGCCGCTGGAGCCAAAATACGTGCTGTCGGGCATCATCCTGAACAATATAGGCTGATTTTAACGATATGCCCAATCCAGATAAGCTAAACAAGATCGCAACTATGACAGTGGCAGCCAACCAAAATTGAAAATTAGATTGAAAAACAAACTCAAAAGTAGATTTGCTCTTGGATGTCTCTTGACCCAATTTCTTGTATAGCATTTAGCTAGTAAATTATTGACTTAGCGCTTTAAGAAACTGTTGTAAATTGCCCAATAAACTGGGCTTTTGACGACGTTGAACACTCGAATTATTGTCTGTGCCTTCAGGATTTGTCAAGCTGAACATTAATCGCTCTAATTCTTCCCCCATTGGTTTGCTTGATACTTCTGTTGCTAGCTGATAGTCTGATTCACCTTCGAGCCAAATTTGCCAGGTGCCAGGATGACGCCGCAGAATTGCCCCAGACTCTAAAGGACGTAGATAATAACAAGAATAAATATTTTTAATAAAGCGATCGCGCAATTTTCTGGCAGCCAAACCAATACCCACTACAGCTACATCTTCTAACTGAGGAATTAAAAAGATTACAGGGCGATCGCCTGCTACCTGGCTCAGTTTCTCGGCACGTTCAACTTCTACCGCCGAAGGACAAGCGACAATAAATATTTCATCTTCTGGCGCAATTTGAGTTTCAATCGGCGTAAAGCGACTACCCATGTCGGTAACGCTAAATGACTGTTCTCCCCAGTTACGTTTAGCTAAAGATGCCGCCCCCGTATCAGGAAACATTACTTTAACCCCTGAACCAGATTCAGCAAATAGTTGAGCAAATTCAAAAGCTAATGCCTCAGACTTGAGGGCAATTTCAGGGATAACTAACTCTACTTGGAGTAGCCTATAGCCATCAGCGATCGCAGCTAGAGTCGCTTCTTTTGCTTGTTCAACTGCTATGTCTAAGGTTTCAGGAAAAGTATTCATCGCTCAACTGCCAATATAAATTAGTTTTATTTTAGCGATCGATGTTCCTTTAGATTGCTAAGTATTTTTACTTTACTAAACTATCAGAGCTTAAGGGATATTAAAGTATAGCCTTTCTCAAATTAGTGAGATATACCACAATCAACAATCAACTATTCGGTCGGTCAACATGCATACGTGCCAGCCCTTTGCGAGAAAACCTCAAAATTACGCCCTCACAATCAACAAAAGCCAAGGTCTGGACTACACCGCATTAGAATGAGAATCGCTGTATATTGCTCAAAATACTTAATCATCAGCAGTTAACTTTAATGGCAAACTCGTATTTCACGGCAGTAACAGGTATTGTTAAACCAGGGCATCAGGTGGCTTCAGGCAATGCCCCAAATAGTCCTTATGAACGAGGAACTCTAGAAATGCAGCTACCTTTTTTTCGGAATTTGGGGCTAGATCTAACGGGCTTGTTTTTGGGAACGCTAAATATTTCGATTGCTCCATATACTTTTAAACTCATTCAGCCTCAATACACTTTTCCTTTAGTTAAATGGCATCCAAATTATGCTGCCGAAACTTTCTCTTTTTCTCCATGTAAAGTTTTTTACCTAGATAAAAGCTATGAAGGCTTGATTTACTATCCTCATCCTGAAACTAAGATTGGACATTTTCAAGATGATTCAATTATTGAGGTGGTTGCACCCAAAATATCCCAGCTGAATTACGGCGATCGCTTAAAATTAGAAATTAATCCCCAGAAAGTTAAGCTGATCAGTCGCAACTAAATATTTAACCTAATACGTATATCTTATATTGGTGTAATATCCATGGTTTTTATCATGTTCTAGCTTGCAAAGCCTTATCAATATAATAAACAGCAATAAACAGCAAATAATTTCAGCTTAAAGTATGAGGCTTAAAATGTCGTATTGGCAGGATTTAGACAGATATTAACCTATGAGTAATATTACAGAGCAAGGGGGTGAGAGAAGCCAGTCAACAACACAAGGCAACAAGCTCTTACAATGGATCAGTGTTCTACTGCTAGTATATCTACTAATTGCAGCAGTTGGCATGATCGGGACGGGGTTTAAAACGGCAACGGGAGAAAGAGCGGAAGAACTATTTGCTTTTGCTACAAATCCCTTTTTAGGACTGATAGTCGGTACGGTTGCCACCGCCTTAATTCAATCATCAAGTACAGTCTCATCTATAGTAGTGGGATTAGTTGCAGGAGGTTTACCTGTAGGCACTGCTATTCCCATGATCATGGGTGCAAACATTGGTACGAGTATTACCAACACCTTAGTTAGTTTGGGTCATGTTGGCGACAAGAGTGAGTTTAAACGAGCCTTCGCTGCTGCTACGATTCACGACTTTTTTAATTTACTTAGCGTCGTGATTTTTCTGCCCATCGAAATTTTATTTCATCCTTTGGAGAAAATTGCCCACTTACTGGCGGAGAATCTAGTTGGTGGTGGTTCATTAAGCGTTAAAGATCTAAACTTTGTTAAGGCTTCCACCAAGCCAGTCGTGCATTTATTTGAAGGGATAACTCAGTTTTTACCTGCACCTTTTGATGGTATAGCATTAATTATTCTAGGTATTGGTCTAATTTTCTTGACTATTAGCTTTGTTGGTAAACTGCTCAAGAAATTGATGGTAGGTCGTGCCAAAGAAGTTCTTCATACAGCAATCGGCAAAGGTCCTATTGCGGGTATTGCCGCAGGCACTTTTATGACGGTTCTAGTTCAATCTTCTTCCACAACCACTAGTTTGATGGTTCCTTTGGCAGGTTCGGGGGTGTTTAGGCTGGAGCAAATATATCCCTTTACTCTGGGGGCAAACATCGGTACCTGTATTACTGCTCTACTGGCAGCTACCTCAGTTTCAGGAGCAGAAGCCGTACCCGCTTTGGAAATTGCCATGGTTCACTTACTCTACAACACTTTTGGCGTCATTGTAATTTATGGCATTCCTTTCCTGTGCCGTTTACCAATTGTATTCGCCACAAATTTAGCAGCAGTTGCTAGTGAAAGAAAAGCGATCGCTTTTGCCTATATTATTGGCGTATTTTTTGTCATTCCAGGCTTGCTTTTAGGGGGGACAGCAATTTTCTAGAAGTAAACAAAAACCGCTCGGAATTAGGTATTTCTTATGAATGAAAGATTAATCTATATCGAAAAATTAGAATCTCAGATTGACGAAGCACAAGTTACCCTTAACCGCTTGAAAGCGCAAAAAGAGCAAGCCTTACAACAGGCTCAACACGAAGAAATAGAACGTTTAGAAGAACATCTAGAGCACGCTCAAGTCAGACTTAAAGACATCCGCGAAGCAGCAGAGTCAGCCTGGCAAGAATTAAAAACAGGGATGGATGAGCTACTGAATAATATTGCTCTAAGTTTGAAAAAGCTGATGTAGCAATTAAACCGCACCTACTTTGAAACCAGTGGTTTTAAGATATCTGTTCGAGGGAATAGGGAACGGAGAACAGGGATTAAAGGCAAAAACTACAGTTTTCTTGATAGACGAGGTTTAAACGTTAAACAGTGAGAAATGCTAATTACATAAAAATTGAGCTATTAAAACTTTTACAGAAATGATGAAAATCTTAGGAACATGTGCTGCTGTCTTTAGTGTGATGACTCTAACTTCTAGTTGCTCGACCCAGGCACAAGGATCGTCACAAACTGGCATATTGGGCGATGGAGAATTGGGTACGGGTTCGATCAATGTTTTATCAGTTGCTACTGGAAACATGATTAAAATAGACGGCTCTAGTACGGTTTTTCCCATTTCTTATGAAGCAGCCAGACGTTACGAACAGGAATATAATGATGCTCCTGCGATCGCCTCTAGCTTTTCTGGTACTGGTGGTGGGTTTGAGAAGTTTTGTGCGGGAGAAACAGACATTAATGATGCCTCACGCCCAATTAATACCGAGGAGATGGCAAGCTGTAAGTCTAATGGTATTGAATATATCGAGCTTCCCGTTGCTTTAGATGCTATTACTTTGGTTGTTCATCCTGAAAATGACTGGGCAGAGGAAATTACTGTCGCTGAATTAAAGCAGATTTGGCAGTCAGAAGCCGCAGGAAAGATTAACAACTGGAGCCAGATTCGTGCCACCTGGGCAGACCGTCCCCTCACGCTCTATGGACCAGGAGAAGATTCGGGGACTTATGATTATTTCAGCGAGACAATTGTGGGAGAAAATGGTGCGCTCCGTCAAGATTATACTCAAAGTGAAGACGATAGCGTTTTAGTCGATGAAATCAGTAAAGATCTCAATGGATTAGGATTCTTTGGCTTGGGTTATTACGCAGCCAACTGGAATAAATTAAAATCTCTAGCTGTAGATAACGGACAACAGTTGACTCAGCCAACCGTGGAGGCAGTTAAAAATTTAAGCTATCAACCTTTAGCCAGACCTTTATTTATCTACGTAAATGCGGAAACTGTAGACAATAAGCCAGAACTTCAAAAATTTGTCCAATATTACCTAGATGATGTCAGAAATTGGCTTCCTTTTGTCGGCTATGTTCCTTTAGAGAAAGAAACCTATAAATTAGTTCGCGATCGCTTTGAAGACCGAGTTATCGGAACTGTTTATGGAGGCGAGCTGCAACCTGATATTCAAATTGAAAAAATGCTTCAAAAAGAATCAAATTTCTAAAAAGAATCAAATTACAAATGCTTGGGAATATTAACTTTGTAAAATCAATATTCCCAGAACAATTCTTCAACAGACTGTAAAGATAGCCTTTCTCGAATTAGTGAAGCACACCGCAATCAGCAATCAACTATTAACAATCAACAAAACTTTAGTTCTGTACTATACTCCATTGAAATGAAAACGCCATAGCAGATCTAAACAGGATGTAGTATCAACAGCTATTGTTTTAGCTTGCTTGTATTCTGTACTAAGCTCTGGGCAAACGCATCAAACCTTTGAGATAATTTCTCATCTTTAAGTTTTCCTGATTGATCAAAAGCCTGCCAAGCTTGTGCGATCGCAATTTGTTCGGGAATTACCCAACCATGCACCCAACGGACAATTATTCTTAGGTCGTTTAAAGCATTGCTATTGCTTTGCCCACCTAAAACACTGATTAATCCTGCAACTTTCCCCGATAAATGCTCAAAACTCATTAGATCTAAAGCATTTTTGATTACTCCACTAACGCTACCATGATATTCAGGAGTTGCCAGAATTAGACCGTCGGCAGTTTTCACCTTTTCTCGCAATACCTCTACATCAGGATAATCTGGATACTCGCTACCTCCATTACAAAAAGGCAACTTCATCTCCCGTAGATCGAGTATTTCTGTTTCTGCTCCCAATGCTCCAACTCTACTTATTGCTTGCTGTAGGGCGATCGCACTATAGGAATCTGGACGCAGGCTACCCGTAATACCAACTATTTTAACCATCTGTTTAAATTTGCTAACTCATACTCGTTATGACTATGTATAAGTTAGCAAATTTGATCAATGATTGCCAGAAATATTGTTTGGTACAACACTAGAAATAATTACCAGGTAACTTGCGATCGCTCCTTGGAGACTTGCTCATAAACGACAACAGTTTGTTTCGCTAAATCATCCCAACTAAAGCGTTCAGCAATAGATTTATAAGCATTGTCCACCAATTCTTGAGCAAAAAGAGAATTTTGTAGCACTTCTAAGATGCCCCAAGTTAAAGAGTCAGGGTCATTAGCTCGGGTGACAATTCCCGTCCGATTATGCTGCACTACCTCGGGAAGTCCTCCTGTATCAGATACAACTACAGGAACCCGAGCTGCAAAACTTTCTAATGCCACAATGCCAAAAGGTTCGTACAAACTAGGAAAAACTGCGCAGTCAGCAACAGTTTGAAATTTATCCAGATCAGCATCAGACATAAAGCCAGTAAAATAGCACTGTGACCAAATCCCTAAACTTTGAGCTTGGTGCTTAAGGCGAGATGTATCCCCGCCGCCAATAATAATAAATTTAACTCCACCACCTAAAGTATCAATAATTTTGGGGGCAGCATTCAGCAAAACCGAAATACCTTTTTCATAAGTCATGCGTCCGACGTAGTAGATAATTTTCTCTTTGTCATTAGCAAAGCGACGACGAAATTTAATTCTCTCAAAATCATGACCGTGGCGTTTCTTTTCAGGACGAATACCATTAAAAACCACATCAATTTTATCTGCTGGGGACTCAAATACTCGTTGGATTTCCTGACGCATATACTGACTACAGACTATAATTCGCCAGGCTTCATGGGACAAAAGCTTTTCCTTGCCATTGATATATTGCTGTCTGACATTGTGAATACCGTTATAACGTCCATACTCAGTAGCATGAATCGTAGCGACAATAGGTAGCCGAAAAGCATGCTTAAGAGCGATCGCCGCATCGCCAACTAGCCAATCATGAGCATGAATTAAGTCGAAGTCATGATGTTTTTTCAGTAACTGTCCCCCCATGCTCCCCATGCTATCGTTCATGTTAGCAATCCAATGAAAAAAGTCATTACCATGTGCCACACCACAACGGTAAAGATGAATTCCCTCTACAACTTCATACTTAGGTGCCGAGCCAAATTCTACAGTTAGTAAGTGAACTTCATGTCCCAGCTTAATAATTTCTGGATACAATTCCGCTACATGACGTGCAATTCCTCCAACAATACGGGGGGGGAACTCCCAAGCTAGTGCCAAAATCTTCATGTTTTTGATTCCTCACTCGATCGCATTGTCGATAGCTAATACTCTACCCGACTTATGGCTTAATATACTGTTTTACAGTCTATTCTAGATTTATTGTTACCTTGACCTTTGACTAACCTCTAGGAAAACTCCTCCACGCAGTTTCTGACGCCAAGGGCGAATATTAAGCAATGATCGCAGAATTTGCCATAGCTAAGTTTTGCCCAACGCAGCGCTGGTTCGACATTGTCTGCTATATGCTATTTATTTTCCTCCGTGCCGACATGTTCTAATCTGAGTGGGGGTCTTCACCCGTCAATTTTTGTTCTCAGCTGTGGAGCAATCTCAATAAAATCTATTTAAGAAATCGTCTATTATTCTCCTGATGCCAATCATTTTAAAATTACGGTCTGATGTTACGCGTTTATTGATCTGTGAAGACTGGGTAGTGGGGTAATTGGAGTAGTGAAGTTTCTATTTCTCCACCATCTCCACTATCTTCTATACTCCTTACTCGCTACTCTATGATCCCAGGCTGCGTAATATTAGTTACGGTTTTAGTTTCGGCTTCGGCATCACCTAAAACTAAACAAGTACATCGCACCACTGCGGTCAGCTACAGCTCTAATTCAGCTAGAAAATCATCAATTGAGACCAACTCAGAGTTATTTATCTCATTATTATGAGTTACTTCTTTGATTTTCTCCTTTATTTCGCTATGCTTTTGCTGTAGACGGTTTTGAATAATATCAATTAATACTGCTTGCTCTGCTAAAGACAAAGCCTCAACGGCAGCAATTGCCGACTGAAAGATTGATTCATCATTGACACTGTTGATATTCACAACTTTTAAATCTTGATCCAATGTAATTAATGTTCTGTTAACCAATCAAAATATTTTTCAGCATCACGATTGCCAATTTTCCCTAATTATCTTGTTAGCTGACAATAGTAGTTAACTATTGACGAAGTCGTGATGTCAGCCCCGTCGTTTTACGCCCCTCTTAAATGTCGCCCGCAGGTGGCGACATCGAGGGCTTTACAAGTCACGGGAAGCTTCGCTTCCCCACACATGCGGGCAAGCCCTTTGTGCTTCGCAGACGATGGCGCATCAGCGCCGTTTGCCTGAACCAAGTTCAGGCAGTCGTGACGGACGCGGCGGGGTCTCTCTGACTACAACTAAGTCAGGAAAAACTAACTTTTGAATTTAATCTTAATCTGTTCAAAAGCGATCGCTCGACAATAGTTATACTTTAAGGGTTTTAACATAAAAGTGTAGTTATTTTGCGCTCAAGAGCCACGATTACCCAAAGGGTACGCTGAGTACATGCGGTCAGCTGCCTTTATGCGGACTTGCTCCACAACCGCGATTACATAACAACTTTTTCTATAATGATAAGCAATCATGAAGAGTTTACAATAGAATTACGGTATTCAAATCTCAGGGAAGTTTACGAAAGAGATGAAACTTTAACGAAGTGAACACAACACATGCGGGCTAGCCCTTTGTCGTCCGTTTAGGAGTCCGCGTCGCCTGGGGTCTCCCCACAAAGGCGCTTCGGTTAGCCGCATGTCGTTTATGTCGGACGTGGCGAGGTACTGTTCACCATAGAACGCTCTGATAGCAATTACCGAATCTCGCAGCTCAAGAACTGAAGTGCGATAATACTGAGCTGAATTTTCCCTGTTGAGGCAATATTTAGTCCAAAACTCATGAATTTTCGACAATGTTGTTCTTTGCTCGTTTAAAATTGCTTTTAAAGTAAACAACTATTACCACAGGTAATAGAACTATTTTTTTAAACTATCTTATTAACCGTAGATTATATAAACTTGATTCAATCTTTAAACAAATAACTAAATTTTATAGTTAAAATTGACTAGTATCAGCTTACTTGTCTATTTTTTCTACCTCTTGGATTGTTTTCCATCCAGGTAGCCAAATAGAGTCATCCTTAAGTTGAGATGCATTTAACCAAAAGCGAGTTTGGGGATCGCAGGATGCTATCATTTCTGCAAATACCCATTTTCCTTCACTTTTGCGATTGACTACTTGAAAATGTCTCCAGCCCCATGTTTTTTGTATTGCTGTCCATTTAGACCCAACTAAATAGGGAAACTTCTGTTTTCGCTTTTTCGACATTTTAACCACAAGAGATAATAATGTTAGTCTAGTCGCAATAATCTACTCTTTTACATTGTGATATTTTTATGAAATCTAAATCTGTTTTGTATCAATTATTTTTAGACCGAGTTAATAGTTATAGTGCTTTCGTTTTATCTTTCGGTTTAGCTCTTGTGGCTACTCCAGCGATTGCTCAAGATAACACTATTGAACTGCAAGATGCAAAGCCAGGTCAATCTCCAACGGAGCAACCAGAGTTTAATTATCGAGATTTACCTCCCCTAGAAGATCAACAGTTCCCTACTTCAAACCCTGGGCAACAAACTGCACCACTTCCGACCGCTGATCCAGAATTTGCTACTAGCGAGACCGACTACACTTTGGGTGCAGGCGATAGAATTAATCTAGATATCTTTCAAGTAGAAGAATATAGCGGAGAGTATCCTGTGCTGGTAGATGGCACGATTAGTCTCCCCTTAGTTGGTAGAGTTAACGTTAGCGGCTTAAGCCTCAAGGAAACTTCGGAAAAGGTTTCTGATGAGTATAAGACTTATCTCAAGAGACCTATTATAACTGTTGGTCTCCTTGCTCCTCGTCCCCTAAGAATTGGGGTTGCTGGAGAAGTAGATAATCCAGGTTCATACGAAGTATCTCTTGAGCCTGATAACCCACAATTTCCCACAGTTACAGACATGCTGGAGCAAGCAGGGGGCATTACCACTATTGCCGACGTGCGAAACATCAGAGTAGCTAGACAAAGTGGCGGCAAAGAAGTAGTTTATAATTCTAATCTTTGGGATTTGTTGACCCAAAATCAAATTAGACAAGATATTTCGCTGCGTGATGGAGATACTATCTTTATCCCAACAGCGGACGAAATTAACACTAACGAGCTTGATCGATTAGCTCAGGCTAGTTTTGGACTACAATCTGATAAGCCGATTAAAGTGGCAGTAGTTGGCGAGGTATATCGTCCAGGGTCCCACTTCATCCAACCAGAATTGTTAAGTCGTGATACCAATAATGGCGCCAACCAGAGCAAGCAAGAGTCTATTCCTCCTAGACTTTCTCAGGCAATAAATGCAGCTAATGGAATTAAGCCTTTAGCAGATATCGAAGAGGTTCAGGTTAAGCGAACTTCTTGGAATGGTGATGAGAAGCTGATTGCAGTTAATCTTTGGGAAGTAATTCAATCTGGTGATACTAGCCAAGATATTATTCTTCAAGAAGGGGATAGAGTAATCATTCCTCAAGCTACTGCTGTTGATCAAGCTCGAACTCAAAGAATAGCTGAGGGTACTTTTTCTCCTGAGACAATTACAGTCAATGTCGTTGGGGAGGTTGTTACACCAGGTCCAGTAGAAGTTAGACCAAATACTCCTTTAAATCAGGCAATTTTAGCTGCTGGGGGATTTGACACTCGCCGTGCTAATAAAAAGGAAGTAGAGCTAGTTAGTCTCAAGCCTAATGGCACTGTTGACAAACGTAAGATTCAAGTCGATTTGGGAGCTGAGGTTAATGAGGAGAATAACCCTATTCTAGGTCAAAATGATGTTGTGGTTGTGGGTCGTTCTGGGACTGCCTCTGCCTCCGATGCCATTGGTAATGTTACCAGTCCTTTAGGAGGGATGTTTGGTTTCCTCAACTTTTTATTCTAAATTAACTCTTTAATATTACTAACCCATTGTTCTGCATGCAAAATGCTAGGGCAATGGGTTATTATTCGACTAATTTAACAAAAAAATCCGTGTTGTGAGGATTGGTGAAATAATGCCCGATAGAAGCTCAGATAGTTCCACTTATCTTCCTTTGAAAAATGGCAATGGAATTGGTTATAAAAATGGTAATGACACCTATACATATTCTTTACCCGTAGTTAATCAATCAGTTGATGCCGAAGGAGATAGCATTGATCTTCGTCAGTTAACCAGTATTGTTAAACATCGTTTTCGTTTAATTGGAGCTATTGTGGCAGGCGTTACACTGACCACAGCAATCGTGACTTTTAATCAGGAAGCTAAATACATGGGGAGTTTTAAACTTCTGGTAGAGCCAGTAGCGGAAGAAAAGGAAGACTCTCTATCATTACTAGAGCAAGATTTTGGTGGTTTGGATTATGAAACTCAAATTGAAGTTTTACGCAGTCCTCGCGTCTTAAATCCAATTGTCGCAAATTTATCAGCTAAATATTCAGAAATTGAATATGGAGAGTTAATTAAGCAAAGAAAATCTCCCCTAAAAATTGAGCGGTTAGACGAAACAAAAATATTAGAAGTATCTTATATCGATTCTAATCCAGACAAGATTCAGTTTGTTTTAGATAACCTATCCGAAGCTTACTTGCGTTACTCTCTAGAAGAAAGAAGAATTGAGGTACAACAGGGAATTGATTTTGTTGAAAGTCAGTTACCAGAAGTAAGAGCCAGGGTCGATGATTTACAAGGTGAGGTGCAAAAGTTTCGTCAAAGATATAACCTACTTGATCCTGAAAATCAGTCAGAGATTCTTGCTCAACAGAAAGTTGATTTTGAACAAAACTATTTTGATACTCAGGCTCAATTAAAAGAAACTAAATCCTTATATCGTTTACTCAACCAACAGTTAGGTCTGCAACCACAACAGGCTCTAGCAGCTAGCTACCTAAGTGAATCGCCTCGGTATCAAAACCTGTTAGATGAACTTCAGCTAATAGAGGTAGAGTTAGCAAAAGAATCAGCACGCTTTTCTGCTCAGAACCCTGTAGTTCAAGCTTTGGAAGATAGAAAAGCTCGTCTACTAGACCTATTACAACAGGAAGCCAGGGGAGTTTTAGGGCAAAACCTCTCAAATACAGTTGAAGATGCTCCTGATTTAACTTCTCCCAGTACTCTACGTCTAGAACTTAACCAGAAATACATCGAAGCTGCTAATGAAATTCAGATACTTGAGCTGAGAGAACAGGTTTTACAAGAAGCTCTCACAGAATTAAATGATTTAACTAAGCAGATGCCAGTCATCGCCCGTCAATATACTGACCTAAATCGACAACTCACCGTTGCGACTGAAAGTTTGAATCGATTTTTGACGGCTCAAGAGGAATTACAGTTAAAAGGAGCGCAGCAAGCCCTGCCCTGGCAGACTATTTCTCAAGCAAACGTCTTGGAAGATCCTATCTCGCCAAATCCACCACGCAATATTGCTTTAGGATTGATCTCAGGATTAATGTTAGGTTTCGCTGCTGCGCTTTTAGCCGAGCGTCTTGATCCAGTATTTCACTCATCCCAAGAGTTAAAAGAACATATTAATCTACCTATATTAGGTTTAATTCCTATTCAAAAAGACCTTAAACCATTAGACGAGATAGAATCACTACCAAAAAAAGAAAAAATAACTCTACCTCAGCTCCAAATTGGCAACACAAAACTCAATTTAAATCGTCCCTCTAAGTCTTTTGACGAACCTTCTCTTGACAGCAAACAGAAATGGTATGGTGCATCTCCCTTTTTAGAGTCTTTTCGCTCTTTAAACACAAACATCAAGCTATTGGGTTCTGATACTTCAATCCGCTCATTTGTCATTAGTTCTTCAATACCTTCTGAAGGTAAGTCTACTGTGTCATGTCATTTAGCACAGGCTGCCGCGGCGATGGAACAAAAGGTGCTGTTAATTGATGCTGATTTACGGCGTCCACAGGTTCACCGCTGGATTGGTATTGAGAATAATGAAGGTTTGAGCAACGTTCTTGCCACTGGCTTGGATGTTGAAGAGGCTATCATCAAAGTACCACAGTGGGAGAATTTATCCGTAATCACTGCTGGAGATATTCCACCCGATCCTACTCGTCTTCTATCATCTCAAAAAATGTATTCCCTAATGGAACGTCTCAGAAGCAGCCGCAAATATGATTTAATTATTTACGACACTCCACCAATATTAGGTTTTGCTGATGGTAGAATTTTGTCAAATCGTACTGACGGAGTAGTTTTAGTTGTAAGAATTGGCAAGACAGATCGTTCTCTTGTAAAACAAAATATTGATAATATTCAAATGTCTAATGTGCCAGTTCTAGGTATAGTAGCTAATCAGGTTAATCGAACTACTAATTCTTATCATTATTACAATCATTATTATGCTGACCGCAAATGATTTCAATAATTAATCTTAATTAATAATTATCGAAAAGTATTGCTAATTTAAGGGATAATTCTCTCGTTATTAAGGTTAGGCTGAGGAGCAAATATCTGATAGCTATGAATTCATGATACTATAGTCATTCCTAATAAGAACCATACGAAAGTATGTACTAATCATCTCTCCCTAATCCCCCGAACAAATTACTGAGATGGTAGGTCAATTAATTAGAACGACTATAGTATGACTTTTGCTTTTTCGACGTAAGTACTAGAAGCGAAGCTTTGCCTGTCTCCGAAGAATACAGATAAGAACACCATATGAGCCGTTTCGTTTGTGCATATGGTGTTCAAAAAACCGTTGTGAGGCTAACCTTTGAGGTACATACGGCTTTATATGCCTATGTCAATCAAAAATTAATTTGGTTATTTGCGGGAAGCTACATAAAGTTTGCTATACCCTAACTTCATGTAAAGCTTTACATAATACACAAGTTGCATATATCCTTATCACGAGCGCACTCCATGAAACGAACAAGGTTCTATTAATCTCTATAGCAACTTATTTACCGTAATATAAAAACTGAGAGCTATGGCAACATTGCAATTAACTAAATGCCATTAGATATTGTAATATATCGATACAATATCTAACGCATACTTATTACAGTGAACCTGCCAGTTATTTCTTCAACCTTTTTCCTGACTCTGTTAATGATGATTGGGCTATTCTTTTTTATTCGTGCCTCAGTCAAAGATCGTACTAAGCAAATTAAACTTGTTCCTGCTGAATCGGATGATATTTTAATTAAAAAATTGCAGGATTATTTTGAATCAAGAGCCTACCAATTAGTTTCAGTGGATAGCCAGAACAAGCAAGTTGCTTTTACAGGATTTGTGCGGCCTAGTATTTTCTTAGCTGTATTACTCAGCTTTTTAGCAGTAGTAGGTCTATCTTGTCTAGTTTTGGTTCTATTCTTATTGTTTCCTCAAGTTGATTATTTATTTTGGCTGTTAGTCTTAATTTCCCCTTTAGCAGGAAGATTTTACTGGCAGAAAGCAGGGCGCTGGGAAAATATATCACTCCAGGTTGTGACTCAAAATGATCAGCCTAATTTGGTAAAAATAACGGCTCATAGAGACGAATTAATTCAGCTTCAAGAGAACTTGTCAGTTCAAACAGTGGACTAACTAGTAAACTGGCTTAGCAAAAAAAAGTAAAGATGAGCAATTAATTTGCTCATCTTTATCAAATAGCTTAATTAAGCTAAACTATTGCATCAAAAACCTCAGTGCGTTGATACAGTGGCAACAGCTTTTTCACTATCCCACTCCTGAAGATCTATTGACTGCAAACTAGGAAAAAGAAAATGATTCTCTTCAACATATTGCGCCCCAAACAACCCTTTTTCAGCCCAGAAGTAACGATCAGTGGTATGTTCGTTTCGCTTAACCACCAAAACGGCTGGAGGTTCAATCCCGAGGGAGGCTATGTGATTGCGAGCAGCAGTAACTGGTTTGTCTTCACCACTCTCGATATGATGCTGAGGAACAAGCTCTAAAATTTTACGACCTTCTTGACGACGACGGCTTTTGCGTTTGCGTTTCCTTGCCAACCCCTTAACCTCCTAAAGTTTACCTGACGTAGATATAATAGTGTGTCATTAGTTACTATTTATCTTCTTATTGTATCGTAATGAACAAAAAAAATCAACTGTTTACTGAGGTATTTACTGAGTCACAAATTAATAAATTGACGAAGTCGTGATGTCAGCCCCATCGTCTCGCAAAGCGACAAAGGGACGCGATGTGATCGCATCGACAGTCGTGAGCATTCGCCCTATCCCGCATGTGTCTGAGCGCGCAACGCAGTAGCGTTGCCAGTCGTCGTTAGACGACGATCTAAGTACAAAGCATTCTGCGGCTCTGCGCGGGGTCTCTCTGACCAGATCTAATTAATTGAGAGTTGTTTAATGTTTTATGATGAGATGATAGGAAAAATCATCCTACAAAGAATTGAGATATAAATTGAGTTAAAGATTATCAATATGTAGCTACCGTATTGTTTTTGGAGAAAAATTGTCTGTGGAGCATTAATGTCGAATAATCACATTTCTAGTACTGAATTTGCTAATTTATGTCAGTCTCAAATAGCCTTAATATCTCAAAGTTTAGGAGCAATGTGGAGTGTCGTATACCTGACAGAAGAAGTTGATAAAGAAGGGCAATCTCAATTATTTCCCTTCGCAATTTATCCACAAGCTCAGGCTCAAGAATTTTTAGAGTTGCCAGCAGTTAAACTGTCTACAATTTTGCAGGCATTGCAGTCTCATTCAATTACACAATTTTTACCTGACAACTTAACCAGTAACAACCAGAATAATGCGACAAACCCCCCTCAGGCAGAATCAGCTGAGACTAAACAGCTAATACTACCTTTAATTCATCAAGAAACATTATTTGGGTTATTGGTTACAGGTCGCTCAGGAAGAGAATGGCAGCCAAGGGAACTACAACAAGTAGAGGAAATAGCTAGAACAATTGCGATCGCTCGTTTTATTGAATTTCAGTATCAATGGACGCAAGACGAATTAGCCATGGAACAAAATCTGAGAAGAATTGAACAAGATCGCCTTGATAACTTACTACATCAGCTGCGTAATCCTTTGACTGCTCTACAAACCTTTGGTAAATTGTTGCTCAAGCGAATGTTAGCTGATGACCCGAATCGTAAGTTAGCTCAAAGCATCTTAACCCAGGGTGATCGCTTTAAAGCATTGTTGGAGCAGTTTGAAGCAGAAGCTTCAAAATTACCCACTGGTAATCTTCGAGTTCTTCGGGGCAATGATTCTATCCCTCTGTTAGAAACCAGAGAGCGAGATGTCGATCAAAGCAGTTTCCTGTTGCCTAGTTCCCTCAGCCAACTTGATTTAGTTAATCTGTCCCAAATTTTAGATTCTTTGCTAACTACAGCTCAAGCGATCGCTAATGAACGAGAAATTAAGCTAATTAATCATCTACCCTCGGAAATACCCAAAATTGAGGCTAATCTAGCTGCCGTTCGAGAAACTTTAAATAATTTAATTGATAATGCTTTGAAATATACTCCTGGTGGTGGGACAGTGCAGTTAGATTTGGCTGAAAATCGGAATCCACCATTGGTGGGCATAGCTATCCAAGATACAGGATGTGGAATTCCTCCTGAAGATCAAGAGAAAATTTTTGCCAGACACTATAGAGGAGTGCAAGCCCAAGGAAATATTCCAGGTACTGGATTGGGGCTGGCGATCGCTCAGGAGTTGGTGACTAAAATGCAGGGAAAAATTGAACTGATTAGTCCCAATAATTTATCTCAGGACAGCCCAGGAACGACCTTGATTGTCTGGTTCCCAGTATCTATAGACAATTAATCCATCTCTTGTTTATTAAGGCGACTAAACATTGGAAACTATTGCCTGAGAATTACCTAGATTGAAGTTTTTTGATGCGAAAATTATATTTTTTAGTGCCAGGAACAACAGGAAAGTTTGGTGGCGGTGGTCTATGGGCAGAATTAAACACCTATCACTTAGCGCAGAAAATTTGTCAGGCAGAACTCGTTACTTATCGCCAGAAGGAAGAGGAAACGGCTTTTTTAACAGAGCTTCTGCCTAAAATTACTCCAAAATCAACAATTTTTATGATTGGGTGGGGTTTTGATGCTCCCAAAATTATTAATCAACTTCGGGGACAAAATGTAATTTATCATGCCCATAGTGCTAACTATGGATTTGCTCTACCGCCACAGGTTCCAATCATCTCAGTCAGCCGCAATACCATGGGCTATTGGGGAGAAAAGGCAGCTAGTAACTTAATTTACTATTTACCAAACCAGATTGCTCCAGAATTTCGCAATCTAAATCAACCACGGGATATCGACATTCTGGTACAAACTCGCAAATCTTCTCAATATTTACTGCAACAGCTAATTCCCGCTTTGCAGTCTAATCATCGCGTAAAAATTCTTGATAGTTACGTTAGCGATTTAGCAGGTTTATTTAATCGCAGCAAAATTTATCTGTATGACTCGGCAGAATATTGGGCGACCAGTGGCGTGAGCGAAGGATTTGGCTTACCCCCCTTAGAAGCCCTAGCCTGTGGCTGTCAGGTATTTTCTAGCGTCAATCATGGGTTATCAGATTATCTAGATCCTGGATTTAACTGTCATAAAATTGCGAGTTATTCTTTAGAATACGATCTACTCAAAATTGAGCAAGTACTACTACAACAGCCTCAGTTTCACGAGTCTTTAATTGCTGAATATCGCAGTGAGCGCTTAATTTCTCGGTTGGGGGTCATTTTAACCGAAATAGATCATTTCTTTGATGTGCAAGCAAATTATCCACCCAATATTACAAGCTTAAACAGAACACGGATAAGTCAGTTAAAAGTCACTATGCTCCTTAGCAAATTACGGCACAGATTAAAAAGAAACTAGACCTTAAGAATTTGAGTGTCTTGCCGAGACTTCTGTGGTATGTAGAGTAAGGTTTTTATGCTCCCCAGAGAGTCGGAAAATGTGCTAGAATTTAAAGACAAAATGCTACCATATTGGGCTTTATTGGCTATAAAAGAGAAGTTTGCCGAGTTTATCAGCCATTAATCCAAATTATTGCATATATTTGGAGTTTTTCTAAAGTATGACCACTTCCCAGGAAAGGATTATCCCCACCGATCTCAGTAACGAAATGTCACGCTCTTATCTGGAATATGCCATGAGCGTAATTGTCGGCAGGGCGTTGCCAGATGCTAGGGATGGTCTCAAACCAGTTCACCGTCGCATCCTGTACGCCATGTACGAACTCGGACTTACCCCAGACCGTCCGTTTCGTAAATGCGCCCGTGTCGTCGGGGAAGTGCTAGGTAAATATCATCCCCATGGAGATACGGCTGTTTACGATGCTTTGGTGAGGATGGCACAGGATTTCTCTATGAGAAGTCCTTTAATTAATGGACATGGTAACTTTGGTTCCATCGATAACGACCCCCCCGCAGCCATGCGGTATACAGAGTGTCGCTTGCAGGCTCTAGCGACAGATTCCCTGTTGCAAGATATTGAAGCAGAAACCGTAGACTTTGCCGATAACTTTGATGGTTCTCAGCAGGAGCCAATAGTTTTACCCGCTAGGATTCCTCAGCTACTGCTGAATGGCTCTTCAGGGATTGCGGTGGGAATGGCGACTAATATTCCCCCCCACAACTTAGGTGAGTTGATTGAAGGAGCGATCGCGCTGATTCACAATCCAGAGATTAGCGATCTAGAGTTGATGCAGTATATCAAAGGTCCTGATTTTCCTACTGGTGGTCAAATCATCGGCAGAGCAGGGATCAAGGAGGCATATACTACAGGCAGAGGCTCAATCACCATGCGTGGGGTGGCTGAAATCGAGACCCTACAGCAGCGAGGGCGGGCAGACAAAGAAGCGATCATAATTACGCAACTGCCTTACCAAACCAACAAATCATCTTTAATTGAGAAAATTGCCGATCTGGTCAATGATAAAAAGATCGATGGCATTTCTGATATTCGAGACGAAAGCGATCGCACAGGAATGCGAGTTGTGATTGAACTTAAGCGAGATGCCTACCCACGAGTGGTTCTGAATAATCTCTATAAGCAAACGGCAGTTCAGAGTAATTTTGGGGCTAATATGTTGGCATTAGTCAACAATGATCCGCAACTGTTGACTATCCGTCGTTTTCTAGAAGTATTCTTAGAGTTTCGGGTTGAGGCCATTACCCGCAGAACTCGTTATCAATTACGTAAGGCAGAAGAACGAGATCACCTACTACAGGGATTACTCATTGCCTTAGACAATATTGACTCAATTATCCAGTTAATTCGCGGGGCGGCAGATACGGCAACAGCTAAGAATGAATTAGTGGAGAGATTTGGTCTATCTCTAACTCAAGCTGATGCTATCTTACAAATGCAACTGCGTCGTTTGACGGCTTTGGAAGCAGAAAAGATCCAGGCAGAGCATGAAGACTTGCAAACTCAAATTGCCGACCTCAACGATATATTAGCCAGAAAAGAGCGAATTGAAGGCATTATTGAGTCAGAGTTGACTACCATTAAAAACCTTCACGCTACCCCTCGCCGTACTGAAATTGTCCAAGGAGAAGGAGAACTTCTAGATAAAGATTTAATCGCTAATGAGCAGTCGGTAATTCTGCTCACAGAACAAGGATATATGAAGCGCATGCCAGTGAGTACTTTTGAAGCGCAAAGCCGTGCCACCAGAGGTAAAGCCGCCGCCAAGATGAAGGAAAATGACGGTGTCGAGCATTTCATGACCTGTTGTGACCATGACACAGTCTTGTTTTTTAGCGATCGCGGAGTTGTCTATTCGTTCCCTGCTTATCAAATTCCTGCCACCTCCCGCACCGCCAGAGGTATTCCTGTGGTGCAGATGTTGCCCATATCCCAGTCAGAAAAAGTGACTTCGATGATCGCGGTTAGCGAATTTACAGAAGATGAATATTTGGTGATGCTGACCTGTAAAGGCAATATTAAAAAAACTGCCCTGTCTGCTTTTGCCAGTATTCGTTCCAATGGTTTGATTGCCATTTCACTACAGCCAGAAGATGAACTACGCTGGGTACGTTTGGCGACAGAAGAAGATAGCGTAATTATTGGTACTCGTAAAGGGATGGCAATTCACTTCCAGGCTAACAATCAGCAACTACGTCCTTTAGGTCGATCGACTAAGGGAGTCAAGTCCATGAAATTGAAGGGTGATGATGAATTAATTAGTATGGACATTATCCCTTCCCAGATTGTCGCTACCATAGACAATCTGGATGACGAAGAAGAAGACAATAGCGAAGAGTTGTTAGATGAAACAGTAGATCAAGGACCTTGGCTGTTGGCAATTACCAATAATGGTTATGGTAAGCGCGTGCCAATTTCTAAATTTCGTCTGCAAAATCGGGCGGGAATGGGAGTTAGAGCAATCAAGTTTAAATCCTCAGATGATCGCCTAGTGGCAATTGATATTGTCAATCCCGATGATGAACTAATGATTGTCACTAATCGAGGAATCATGATCCGTCAGACAGTCGAGGCAATATCCCTACAGTCCCGTAATGCTACTGGGGTTAGGGTTCAAAGATTGGATAAAGATGATGCGATCGCTGCTGTTGCCCCTGTGCCACCGATTGAGGCGGAATCATTAGAAGAGTAGCTTCCGCAGTCAGCTACATGTAAGCAAATATAAATTAATAAGTAGAGGGTATTCGTCTCTACTTTTTTTTAACAAAAAATATATACTAATATGATAGCTTGATTAACATAACTTCTCTTTAAAAAATCTCAATTGCTAGCTGTATTCAAACTCAATATTTTTAGCACTTAAGGTATTTGATCATAAATTGATGTTAAACAGCTAATTTCTGTTAATCAACCACTTACTAATCAAAAATACAGCGGTGGAAGGTAAAGCTCTAAAAATCCTGTTAGTTGAAGATAATTTAGCCGATGCGTCTTGGATCAGCAAAACACTGTCAGAATATAGCTGGCAAAAGTCCAGCCTCAGACACGTTAAAAAAGTAACCGAAGCGATCGATACACTCGGTGAAGATAGCTTTGATGCTATTCTTTTAGACTTATCTTTACCTGATAGTGAAGGTATAACCAGTTTAGATATTGTCAAACAAAAAGCACCCCAACTACCAATTGTGATTTTAACTGCTACTGATGATCCCAAGGTAGCAATGCAATCTTTACGTCAGGGGGCGCAAGACTATTTAATCAAGGGTGAATTTGAAGGAAAACTTTTAAATCGTTCCATTCAATATGCTATTGCCAGAAAACATACTGAATTTAATCTCCGACAACAAGCATTAATGAAAAAAATGCTAGATCAAATTCGTAACTCCATCGATCTAGAGGCAATTCTTCAAACTACTGCCAGAGTAATTCAGCAATTTTTACAGAGTGATCAAGCATTAATTTATCGCTGTGAATCGGGACAATCAGAATCAACTACTGTGGTTTCGCAATCGATTGATGCTCAATTGAATCAACCTTCGGAATCAAGATTTATCAACGCCGTAAATTTAAGCTCTCTCCACTCAATATTATCAGAATCAACATCGGTGCGAGCCGTAGAAGATACTTTGATCTCGTCTCATAGCGAGTTGAAAGTTGTAGAACCTCAATTAGTGCGTTCTTATCTAATTCTACCGATTTGGTTGGCTGAATCCTTAGACTATGTCTATGAAGACCTAACCGTCCCCATGATCAAAAACACTGTGTCCCGCAATCAAGATGAAGGATTATGGGGAATGTTGGTAGCCTATAATCTTGAGCAAACTCGAAAATGGCAAGCCTGGGAAATTAACTTTTTACAACGCCTGACTACCCAGGTAACTATTGCGATCCAGCAGTCTCAACTTTGTTGTCAGCTACAAACAGCCAATCAGAAGTTACAGCAATTAGCAATTTTGGATGGACTTACAGGAATTGCTAATCGGCGCTACTTTGATTTAGTTTTAGATAAAGAATGGCAAAGACTAGCCAGAGAACAGCAGCCTTTATCTTTAATTCTTTGTGATGTTGATTACTTTAAAGCCTACAATGACTTTTATGGTCATCAGCAAGGCGATCGCTGTTTGCAAAAGGTAGCCCAAATACTCAAAAAATCTACCCGAAGACCAGCCGATTTAGCCGCACGCTATGGCGGAGAAGAGTTTGCCCTGATTTTACCTAATACCGATGCTCAAGGTGCTTTACATCTTGCTCAAAGTATTGCGCGAAACTTGGCGAACAAGCAAATTCCTCATCATAAATCGCAGGTTAGCAACTTTGTTACTTTAAGTATGGGAATTGCCAGCAGAATTCCCCATCGCCAGCAACCATTTACTAAGATCATTGAAACAGCAGATAGCTTATTGTATCGAGCTAAAAAAGCAGGTCGTAATCAACTGGCTATTAAGCAGGATGCTGTGAGTAATTTAGAACAGTAAACTAGTTTGGGATTTGAGATTTTAAATAATATTAAGATTAAATAGCTTAGTAACAAAGCAACATTGAAGCCAGCTATAAATGTTTGACCCTGTCTTCCGTATTAGTTGCGTAGGGACTAGAATTATGGAGACTTAAGTTACGGCTTTTATTAGACAATTGTGTCGATGGATAACAATCTTGTAGGACAAACTATTCAGGGACGTTATTACGTCGTCAAACAGCTAGGAAGGGGTGGTGTGGGGGTCACATTTTTGGCTCACGATCAACAGTGCTTTGATAGTCAGTGTGTAGTAAAACAATTAAAGCCCAAAACTCTAAACCCCAAAACTTTAACTATTGCCAGGAGATTATTTAATCGCGAGGCAGAAATTATGAATCGCTTAGGAGACTGCGATCGCATTCCTCGTTTATTAGCCTATTTTGAACAAGATACTGACTTTTTTTTAGTACAAGAGCTAATTGAGGGACATGACCTAAGCCAAGAAATAATTCCGGGACAAGCTTGGTCTGAATCAAAAACAATTGCTTTAGTACGAGATGTTCTAGAAGTATTGCTAGTTGTGCAACAACACAGTGTTATTCATCGCGATCTTAAGCCATCTAACTTAATGCGTCGTTCTCAAGATGACAAAATTATTTTGATCGATTTTGGTTCAGTCAAGCAGGTAAGCACTCAAATCATTGATGCCGCAGGACAAGTCAAACAAACGGTAGCGGTTGGTACCAAGTCTTACATGCCAATGGAGCAAATGATAGGTCGTCCTGGGTTTTATAGCGATATTTATGCTTTGGGGATAATTGCTATTCAGGCTTTAACTGGAATTAACCCCAAAAAACTGGCAGTTGACCAACAGGGAGAAATAATTTGGCGGAGTAGATTAAATAGTCGGATAAATTATCAGCCTCGCTTTTTGGATATTCTCGATAAAATGGTTCGTTACCGTCATCAAGAGCGATATAGTTCAGCAGGGGCTGTTTTGGCAGATTTGTCACAGCTAGATGTAGCCCAGAATAATAACAAAGAGACAGTTATTGTCTCCCAACGCAATTCTTCACCTCAACAGACTCAGCAATCACCAAATATAAACCAAGAACAAACTCTGATAACCAATAAGTCATCACCAGCATCGAGCAATTTAGTAAATCAAGCCTCAGTAGTTAAAGAATCAGGCAAGTCAATTCAACCTGATCATGCGCCTCAAGGTAACAAATCAAACAAGGCTCAGTCTACTGTTGTTACTGGAATTATAGGCTTCTTAGCAATCATAGCTGCTGCCTGGGGAGGATGGATATTGCTTCAACGTCAGTCAGCCGAACCCGAAGTTGAACTATCGCTTTACGAAAATTCTGGTCAAGGTTTTAAAATAGGATATCCTGATGATTGGTCTCAACAGAATCGTGATGATTTTTTTGCGACGGGAGTAGTTTTTTTTTCTCCCTTAGAAAATGATTCCGATCAGTTTAAAGAACGAGTTAGTATTTTGGTTGAAGATTTAGGCGAAATTTCTTTAGAGCAGTATACAGAAGAATCTTTGGCTGAAATCGAAAGACTTTCCGATCCCAATGTCGGTGAGGCACAGACTATTACTATAGGGCAAGAATCTGGCAGAAAAATAGTTTATGAAGGGTCGGAAAACGGCAGCGCTGTGCGCAGAATGCAAGCTTGGTCGGTAAAAGATAAGCAAGCATATGTTTTGACTTATACCGCAAGACCAGAAAGCTATGATACTTATTTTCCGACAGTAGAAAGAATGATTGAATCTTTTGAAATGATCAATAACTAAGCTCGACTTTATCCATTTTGAGAGAAAAGTGAGGTTAAACAACGATACAGTAATTTAGGTGTATCACTAAGCTTGAAATATGAGTTTCAATCTACCTGTGGAAATCATCAGTGTTTTCCTGCCTTTTGCCAATCTCTTCT
>JBCDDK010000037.1:0-53360 GCA_039180345.1 Cyanobacteria bacterium P01_G01_bin.39
AGCGATCGCCTGAGCATGAGCTTTAATTTGTTCTAGTTTGTCTGCTCTCATTTTTTATACTATTTTTTTCTCTCAGGATACTTCTTCAATCCTGTCTTTTCACTGAGCATTACTACTTACTGCATTATTGGGATGCACTCAACGATACTACGTCCTCAGATGGGGAATCGCTAACAAAAATAATTCTTATCTATTGCCCCAAAGAATTAGCAACTGTTTGTTGACAAAAAAGTAGAGACATTGAGGTCAGGAAATGCGCGATAATACAGCGTCTCTCTTGCAGTATTTGGGTAATCAGCTTCATTGTCTTCTCTACTCTGATTTTTAACCATCCTCAAGATTTACTTGACAAACTCTTTTTTGACGTGGTTTTCAAAAAGTCAAAACTGCTGTACTACCTAGATAAATTGACAACTAAAACTTTTAGATATTGATTAAATCAGCATAATTACTGGCGTAAATACACCGATTTCACTGATTTAATTGATAAAATTTTGAGTTCTTAAAAAAAAACAAAGATCTAGTTTGCTCAACATAAATCTTCAAAAACTAAGGTTATCTTGGAGTTGATTAATACAATCTATTCCTTACACAAAATAAATCAATTTTGATTGTGCAAGCTATTACTTCTACTGTGAAAATTCTATTACTCGGCAGCGATCAGACTAAGATTGCACTGGTTACCAGTCTCTTATCTGAAATCAAATCTCAGAAAATTGAATTGTCTACAGTTCAGAGTTTTGATAGTATTTTGCCTGTCATTGAGCAAGATCCTCCCGCTCTAATTTTTTACATCTTCGCAGACCAGCAAGATCATCAGCTGTTAAGGATTGCAGAACTTAATACCCGAAACATTCCTCTAGTTTTAGTTTCAACTGCTATCGGGTTAAATTTAGCATCACTGCCTGTAGAAGTAGATGATTGTTTACTCTGGTCAGAACTATCTGCCACTTCATTAGCCAAAACAATCTTCTTAGCACGTAAACGCTATCAAAATAGACTAGAAGCTGAGTTAATTAGTCATGAAAATATTGAGCTAAGTTCTCAATTATTGACAACTAAAAACTTATTTCAAGCCATTATTGATAATACTTCCACCTTAGTTTGGATGTGTGATGCCCAGGGCAACAGTACTTTTTTTAACCAAGCCTGGAGTAAACTTTTTGGACAAAAAATTGAAACAGGAGCAAATAATAGCTGGATGCTCAAAATCCACCCTTTAGATTTAGCCAAATGTCAACAGGAATTTGATCGAGCCTTAAAGCAAAATAAAGGATTTACCATTAGCTATCGTCTACAAATTCAAGAAAATCAGTATTTGTGGATGTCTAACACTGCTGTATCTCAATTTACTGTAGGCGGTGAGTTTGAGGGTTTAGTAGGCTACTGCTTTGATATCACCTCGATCAAGAAAACGGAATATCAGTTGATTCGCCGTGCCGTTAGCGATCGCCTTTTGGCTGAGATTACCCAGAAAATTCATGCTTCTCTTGATTTAGACCAAATTTTGCAGACAACTGTTGTGGCAGTAAATCAGTTCTTGCAAGCCGAAAAAATTCAGATTATTAGAGTTAAGCAAAACCAGCAGTTAACCGTCCTGTTTGAGTCGAGATTAAATGTAGAGTACCTTAATTGTGATCTTGGCAAGCCCCCCAGATTGCCCGCCATTTTATTTCAAAACAGCCTGAGATTGTTAGCAGCAGGTCAAATTGTCACTCAAGATCAGGCAAATTCACCGATCATTGAAGGTGAGACTTGCTCAATTATGTTGATTCCGATTATCTCTGAGCAGCAACTTTGGGGTTTACTTTGCGTAGAACAATGTTCTATTACTAGAGAATGGACAAAAGAAGAAACCAAACTATTAGAGCGGGTAACTATGGAATTATCCGTAGCGATCAAACAAGCGCAGCTTTATCAACAGCTTGAGTCAGCTAATACAGAGTTAGCTAAATTATCGGTGGTTGATGACTTAACTCAGATCGCCAATCGTCGTAAATTCGATCAATATATTACTTCCGAATGGTCTAGATTAGCTCGGGAGCAAAATCCACTATCAATAATTTTATGCGACATCGATTATTTCAAGCTATATAACGATACTTATGGTCATCAAGCTGGCGATCGCTGTCTGCAAGCAGTGGCACAGGCAATTAAGCAGGTGGTAAAACGCCCTGCTGATTTGGTTGCTCGCTATGGAGGAGAAGAATTTGTCTTGGTGCTACCTAATACTTCGGTGGAGGGAGCAAAATATTTAGCTCAACAAGTCCGTCACAGACTTGAAGCTCTCAAGCTGCCTCATATTAACTCCCCCATCGATCTTTATGTAACTCTTTCTTTAGGTGTCTCCTGCTGCGTTCCTCAACCTAATTCGGAAGTGGCTACTTTAATCAAAGCAGCGGACTGTGGACTATACCAAGCAAAAGCAACTGGGCGCAATCGAGTTGTAGAATATGAGATTAAGCCAGAATAATCCTTAATATGTCTACTGGATATACTCTCCCCGTTTTTGCCTGTGCCAGTGCGATCGCTGCTCTACGACATCTCCAGCAACCCTCCCCTGTAGATCAGGTTGAAGTCAATTTACTCAATCCTCCTCGTCAAGTTGAGATTAAAATCGAACAGGTAGCCAAAATTGATGCTGATTCGGCGATCGCTATCACTCGCAGCGATCCTGGAGATCATCTGGATCTAACCCGTAACACTCCCATCTGGGCAAAGGTCGATTTGGTGGACAACTTCACGCGGCAAATTACGCTCCAAGGTGGAGCAGGCATCGGCAGACAACAAAACAATCACAACCAGGCGGCAATTTACACTTATGCTCAAGAATTAATCATCGCTAATCTTCAGCCTTTATTAGATGAGCATCAAGGAGTAATTGTTACAATTATCTTGCCTGAAGGAGCCAGATTAGCCAAACGCACCTCCAACGAGGCTTTTGGTGTAGTTAAAGGACTTTCTTTACTAGGGACTACAGGCATAGTTGCACCCTTAACAGCGCAGAGTCAGTTAGAAGAATATCAACAGCAGATTAAAGATCAAGCCAAATTGTTCGATTCTTTAGTGTTCTGCATCGGTGAAAACGGTATCGATCTGGCACAAAAATCAGGTATTGAACCTCAACGTATTATCAAAACAGCTAACTGGCTTGGTGCCATGCTCGTGACTGCCGCAGCAGCCCAAGTCAAATCAATTCTACTATTTGGTTATCACGGCAAATTAATTAAGCTGGCAGGGGGGATCTTCCATACTCATAATCACCTGGCAGATGCCAGACTAGAAATCATGACGGCTTTTTGTGCCAGACTAGGTTTACCTAAAATCTACTTAGAGCAAATATGGCAGTGTTCTACTACTGAATCAGCCCTAGAACTGCTACGCCAGCTAGATTCTGAGCAACCTGAACGATTTAGTTGGGTTGATTTAATCTATAGTAAAATAGCCCAAGCAATTGATTGTAAGTCGGAAAATTATATCTACAAATATACCGAGCAAAACCTTCAGATCGGCTCAGTATTATTTGATCGCGATCGCCAAGTGATCAAAAAAAGCGAAACTGCGCTGCTTTTGCTATCTGAATTATGTTAGGGTATGAAGAATATTTACTCAGCTCTATTTTATATAGCTCATTCCATAGGCATGATAACTTGCCAAATCTAATTTTGGTATTAAAAGCTTAAGTTTCTTTACATTTCGTTACCGACCTTACTTACCCAGTTTTCCTAGAGTACAGTGACTATTCAGACAGAATCAATTTCCCCCAGCAGCGACACTTTGGCTCCTAAGTCTCTAGTTGATCAAGCTAGCCGCCAAAAAATTATCATTCTTGATTTCGGTTCTCAATACTCCGAATTAATTGCTCGACGCATTCGAGAAACTCAAGTTTATTCAGAAGTGCTGTCATATCGCACCACTGCCGACAAGCTAAAAGAAATTAATCCCCAGGGAATTATTCTTTCGGGAGGACCTAATTCGGTCTATGACGAGTATGCGCCAAAATGTGATCCTGAAATTTGGAATTTAGGGATTCCTGTATTGGGTGTATGTTACGGGATGCAGCTAATGGTTAAGCAGCTAGGCGGCATCGTAGAGAAAGTAAAGCTAGGGGAATACGGTAAGGCGCAACTGTTTATTGAAGACCCCACAGATCTCTTAACCAACGTCGAACATGGCTCAACTATGTGGATGAGTCACGGGGACTCTTGTACGAAGCTTCCTGATGGCTTTTCTACCTTAGCCTATACGAAAAATACTGCCTGTGCAGCAATTTCCAATCCAGAGCAAAAACTATTTGGAGTACAGTTTCATCCTGAGGTAGTGCATTCGGAGGGAGGCATAGCTCTAATTCGCAACTTTGTCTATCATGTTTGCGAATGTGAACCTACCTGGACAACGGAAGCATTTGTCGAGGAGTCAATTCGTGATATACGAGCCAAAGTTGGTGATAAAAGAGTTTTGCTAGCTCTTTCTGGAGGGGTTGACTCCTCAACTCTAGCCTTTCTCTTGCATCGGGCAATTGGCGAACAGTTAACCTGTATGTTCATTGATCAGGGTTTTATGCGTAAAGGAGAACCCGAAAGATTAGTCGAAATATTCAAAAACAAATTTCATATTCCTGTCGAGTATGTGATGGCACGCGATCGCTTTTTGCAGCAGGTAGAGGGCGTAACCGACCCTGAATTAAAGCGTCGTCGCATTGGACATGAGTTTATTAAAGTCTTTGAGTCTGAATCTAAAAAGCTGGGTCCCTTTGATTATCTGGCGCAGGGAACTCTATATCCAGATGTAATTGAATCAGCCGACAGTAATGTCGACCCCAAAACAGGTGAGCGAGTCGCGGTCAAAATAAAAAGCCATCATAATGTAGGTGGTTTACCGAAAGATTTGCGGTTTAAACTAGTTGAACCACTGCGTAAGCTGTTTAAAGATGAAGTACGTAATGTTGCTCGGGCGATCGGCTTACCTGAAGAAATAGTCCGCCGCCATCCTTTTCCTGGTCCTGGTTTAGCCATCAGGATTGTCGGAGAAGTAACAGCAGAAAGATTAAATATTTTGCGTGATGCTGACTTTATTGTCCGTGACGAAATTAGTAAGCAAGGTGTTTATCACGACTACTGGCAAGCATTTGCTGTACTATTACCGATTCGCAGTGTTGGGGTGATGGGTGACAAGCGTACCTATGCTCATCCGATAGTGCTACGCTTTATCACTAGTGAAGATGGCATGACCGCAGATTGGGCAAAAGTTCCCTACGAAATGCTAGAAATAATTTCTAATCGGATTGTTAACGAGGTTAAAGGGGTCAACCGTGTAGTTTATGACATTACCTCTAAACCGCCTGGGACAATCGAGTGGGAGTAATTTAGAAACTAAAACAGTAGAAATACAAAGAGTAAAAATAGTGAGCTAAAAGAATTGAAATACAATTTGCTTGGCTCACTCAATCTCTATAATCAAAAAAATTCATCAGACGATTCAGAATTGTATTGGACATAAAGATATTCATTACATAGTTCCTCATACAAGTCATGTCACTTCAAAGGTTTGAGAACTTCTAGATAGATTACGTTGATTATTGAGATCAAATTATTTCTGTCAGTTGATCATTCAAAGTTTTTTTGTCAACTTCATATTGCTGAAATAAGTTATTACTAGCAGTAGTGTTTGTTTCCAATAAACGAACCAAACCCCACAAAAGATGTTCGGTTCCAATCGATTTTTTATCCTGAAGTCGAACCACTTGTAAAGCCAATTCTAGAACAAATTTACTTGACGAACTTAATTTTAGCTTGTGAGAGTTTTCCAAAGAATGTTCGTCGATTTCGATATTTTGCTTAACACCATTACCTTTGAGAAGACGAGCAGATGTAGTAGTAGGATCTGCTAACAAACCAGTTAATAAATGCTCTGGTTCAACTTGACTGCTTCCCTGACTTACTGCCTCATTACGAGCAAAATTAATTACATTGATTGCTTTTGGGTTAAATCGCTCAAAACCAAACTCGAACCCAAAGTAATTTTTAACTTGTTTAACTAACGTCTGCATAGAATTCTTAGCCTCATTAATGAAAACATCTTCAATCGCAACATTTAACAAGCTGGCAATTTTAAAAGCCATGTCTAGGCTGGGGTCGAATTTACCAGATTCAAAACCATTGACTGCTTGACGACTGATTTCTAGCTTTCTAGCAAGATCAGCTTGTGACCATCTATATAGCTTTCGGAGTTCCTTCAGTCGGTTTTTCATCTCTTGCTTAGTTTTCTGTCAAGTAATACTTTACGTTTTCGCTCACTAAATTGTCAAGTATTACTTGACAAAATAATTTTATTAGAGGTTGTACCTTGTTATGTAAACGCTCTATTTCCAGCCTATTAAAAACCTAAGCAAACAAAAAAAAGACGGGTTTCCCCGTCTACTCTATTTGAATTAAATCAAGCCCAAGTTAAAGCTTAAATATCAGATAAAACTTCTTTCGCCGCCGCCAAGGTTTGTTCAATATCCTGCTCTGTATGAGCTAGAGAAGTAAAGCCAGCTTCAAACTGAGAGGGAGCCAGGTATATTCCTTTCTCCAGCATTCCCCGATGGAAGCGACCAAACTTGTTGAGATCGGCAGTTTTAGCATCCTCGTAGTTGTGAACTTCTTGCCCCGTAAAGAACATCCCAAACATGGCGCTAATGCTACCGCCGCTTACTTCATGTCCAGCTTCTCTGGCAACGGTTAGTAAACCTTGGGCTAGCTTAGAAGTAATACTATCTAATTGCTCGTAGGTGCCTGGTTTTCTGAGTAATTCTAAGGTTTTAATACCTGCCGTCATTGCCAAGGGATTACCAGAGAGAGTTCCTGCCTGATACATCGGACCAGCAGGGGCTACCATTGACATAATATCGGCACGCCCACCATAAGCACCAACAGGTAAACCACCACCAATTACTTTACCTAAAGTAGTTAGATCGGGAGTTACGCCAAACTTCTCCTGTGCGCCACCATAAGCAATACGAAAGCCCGTCATCACTTCATCAAAGACTAGCAATGCCCCCTGTTCTTTGGTTATTTCCCGTAAGCCTTCGAGAAATCCAGCATCAGGAGTTACAAACCCTGAGTTGCCCACTACAGGCTCTAGAATAACCCCAGCAATTTCATCAGGATTGTCGGTGAACAGTTTTTTCACTGCTTCCAAATCATTATAGGGAGCAGTTAAAGTAGCGCTGGTGGTTGATTTTGGCACCCCAGGAGAGTCTGGTAGCCCTAATGTAGCAACTCCTGAACCTGCTTTGACCAAAAACATGTCAGCGTGACCATGATAGCAGCCTTCAAACTTGATAATTTTTTCTCTACCTGTAAAGGCTCGCATTAAGCGCAACACCGACATACAGGCTTCGGTTCCAGAATTGACAAAGCGTACTACATCAATACTAGGAACAGCGTCAATTACCATCTCCGCTAAAACATTTTCCAAAGCACAGGGCGCACCAAAACTAGTACCTTTTTCTAAAGCTTCGTGTAAAGCCTCGATTACTGTGGGGTGAGCGTGACCGCAGATAGCTGGCCCCCAAGTACCGACATAATCAATATACTGATTGCCATCGACATCCCAGATATAGGCACCTTTAACATGGTCAAATACAATTGGTTGACCGCCTACAGATTTAAAAGCCCGCACTGGAGAACTTACGCCACCAGGCATTAATTTCTGTGCAGCACCAAAAATTTCTTCTGATTTAGCCGTTTTAAAGGAAGTTGTAGAAACCAATATTGTCTCCTTTAATTAAAGTGAGTGTGTAAATGTAGATCTTTGATCCAAAGATATGAGTTTGTGTAAAGACGCAAAATGTCAATAATTTTTTATTATCCTATGGATAAGTAGGGAGTCGGCAATTTACGTTGTAAAAATTTTTAAAGTGTACTTGGCGTTGTTGATTAAATAATGTCGTACGAAGAATTACTGCTTTAAGCCATAAGCTCTAAGCTTTAAGCCATAAGCTATTTAAAAAAGAGTCTATCTCGTGACTAGATAAAAAAATCCATCAGCAGCATTACAATTGAGCAACGCCGTGTATTTTTAGCATAAATTTCTACAATATTTTACCTCCTGAATACTGAGCGGTAATTTAATCATCATCGTCAATTACAGCATCCCGATCTAGTAGTAAGAGGTTGCGTAAACTACCCGTATCGAGATCGGTTAACCACTGTTCTCCTGCGTTGACAGTTTGTTCAGCTAAATCTTTTTTACTTTCAATAATGTCATTAATGCGTTCTTCTAGAGTTCCCGTACAGACAAACTTATGTACCTGCACATTACGTTTTTGTCCAATGCGAAATGCTCGATCTGTAGCCTGATTTTCTACCGCAGGATTCCACCAGCGATCAACGTGAAAGACGTGATTTGCCCGAGTCAAATTAAGCCCTGTTCCCCCAGCCTTGAGGGAGAGAATAAAGATTTTGGGACCATTGGGTTCGTTTTGAAAGCGATCAACCATTTCTTGTCGGGATTGGCGACTAGTTGCACCGTATAAGAAGAGAACCTCTCCTTTAAGTTTTTGCTCTAAGTAGGGCTTGAGCATATTGCCCCACTGGGAAAATTGTGTGAAGATCAACGAGCGATCGCCTTCATCGAGAATTTCTTCTAACATCTCTTCTAGGCGGAGTAATTTACCAGAGCGATCGCTAAAGTCGTCTGCATTAACTAGGGCTTGGTTATCTTGATCTTTATCTAACAATTCAGGATGGTTGCAAAGCTGTTTAAGGCGTACCAAGAGCGTCAGGATCAAACCACGACGTTTTATGCCCTCAGAATCTTCAATCTCGGCTAAAGAATTGTCGACCAACTGTTGATATAGTTCTGCTTGTTCAGCGCTAAGCCCACAAAAGACATTCATTTCCTGCTTATCTGGCAGATCTTGGATAATGTTTTGATCCGTTTTGAGGCGGCGCAGAATAAAGGGTTGAGTCAAAGAACGTAAAATATTTAATGATTCGCGATCGCCGTATTTTTCAATCGGTGCGGCAAATCTTTTTTGGAAAAAGTTACGATTGCCTAAAAAGCCAGGATTGAGAAAGTCTAAGATCGACCAGAGTTCAGTTAGGCGATTTTCTACAGGAGTACCTGTCAGGGCAATGCGAAAGCCAGCGGGAATCTCCCTCACGGCTTGAGACTGTTTTGCTGAGGGATTTTTGATATTTTGTGCTTCATCAAGGACAATTCCCTGCCAATCAATAGCTGAGAGGGTTTTAAAATCGCGATGCACCAAAGAATAGCTAGTAATTATTAGCTGTTTTCCTTTGACTGTTTTGGCAAAAGTTTTGCCCTGCTCACGCTTTTCCCCATGATGGATCATGGTCTTCAGTTTGGGAGCAAATTTTCTTACTTCCCGTTCCCAGTTATTGATCACCGATGTGGGACAAACGAGTAGTGTCGGCAACTTTAACAGCTTTTGTTGCCTGAGATTAAGCAGAAAAGCAATTAGCTGGATCGTTTTTCCTAAACCCATATCGTCTGCTAAACAGGCACCCAAGCCCCAGGTTTCCAAGAAAGATAACCAGCCTACACCTTTAGCTTGGTAAGGGCGTAATTCTCCCTGAAAATCTTTAATTTCAGCTATTGGTTCAACCGACTTGTCGTCTGATAAATTATCCAATAAACCCGCTAAAACTCCTGTGGGTTCAAATTTAACCACGGGCAATTTTGCCAGAGTTTTGGTGTCTCCCGTAGACAACCGCAGAGCATCTTCTACAGATAAATCTAGCTGATCGTTGGACTGATCCAATACCGCTTGTGCCGCCCTGACATCCGCTGGCTGGAGAGCAATCCACTGTCCATCAATCTCGACAATCGGCGACTTTTGGGCTAATAGCTTTTTAAAGTCTCGTTTAGAAACAGTGCGATCGCCTACGGCAATTTCTAATTTATACTTGAGCATACTGTGCAGACTTAAGCGTTCTCCTTTCCTTTGAGGGACACTGGCGGTCATCTTGATGCCTAAGCGCTGTTCGCTATTATCTGAGGTTAACCCAGGAGGGACAATAACTCCTAATCCATTATCTCTTAACTGCCAGGCGATCGCCCGAATAAATTCGTAAACCTGAATTGGATTGAGCTTACAGCTTACTGGCTGACTACGGTTCAGGCTAGTTCTAATTGGCTCATAGATGCGCGTTGCCAAGCCCAAACCTTTTAAGAGAGTTTCCTGAGGATTTTCAATCGTGCGATCGCCAATAGTCAAAAATTCTGCTCCACAACGCCACACTGATGGCGCATCTACCACAAAGTCAGCATTGTCTAAAGCCTGGAGATAATAATTGAGGGACCAGTCGGGCTGTTCTTCATTCTCAACCGCCCCCGTGGGCGGAGTTAGGACAAAACAGACTCGGTAGCGATTAGAACCAAGATTACTCTGGCGATTTACTAAATATTCGCTAATAGGGAGAGTCCAGCTATAGACAGCATTGACTAAACGATTTGCCGTTTGCGGATTGGCCTCGATTGCTGGATCACTCGAAAGCGATCGCAACCAGGGTTCAAGGGTAAGATCTTTGAAGCTATTGGCATTGTATTCGATCCAACTGCGTAAGCGGGCATCGACGAGCAAAGATAAAGAGCGTAATAGTAGCTCTTCGTCGGTGGTGTCTAATTCTGATTCTTCTGCATCTAAATAAGCTAAACAAGCTTCAGGCAATGCCAGGGTGAATTTTGCCAGGCGGATCAGATCAACCTCACTATCAATCAAAGGCTGCCAGATACTTCTATAACTGGTTTTACGAGACTTATAGACCTCAATACCTGGTAAAAACTTCTGTCTCACAATCAGATCCAAAGCCCAGCGATATATATGCGACCAGTATCGAATATCACCTGCCAGATAATCAGTATCCGACTTTAATGAGGAGAGAGATAATATCTGCAATAGCTCAATCGTTTCAGTTGGGGTCAACTTGAATCCCTCAACTTCCCATAGATATAGATCTAATTTCGCCTCTTCCTTGACTACATTGCCCGCAAACACGGGTTGCACCTTTTTATTTTCTGCTGTCCCTGTGACGATAGTTGGCATCCCTACCAACTGAGTTTGCCATCTGCTTTTGCCTAGTAAATCAGCAACGTTTAATTCATGGCGGTGAAACAAATCTAACAATTCAGAACGTGACACATTGAAAGGATGAATAAAATCTCCCGATTTATTGAGGGTAAAAGCTTCATTAACTAGCGATCGCCAAGCTTGTCCCCAAATAAAAAAATAGTCTTTTCCTGAATTAACGATCCAACTGCCGTGAATAATTGACATAATTATCTTGATTCAAAATGATTAAACTCCTCTCACCAAAAGCGCCGAAGCCCTGTGGTTTTATAAGGGGCTTCGACGAGAATCGATGTCCCGCCTTTACCAGCCCCGTAGCAGGGTTGCTCACCCGATGGATGAAATAAAGTTATCTACTGATTGCTATTGATCATCAAAGAAGCGATAAGAATACATCTTATCTTATGCTTACTTAGGCTTATAGCAAGTTAACTTTTTCTTCTTTTTTGTTATGAAGGGCGGTTGATCCAAGACTTACATTAAAACCCCAAACAAAAACTATCTTTATCTAAACGTATTTTATCTGCTAGAGAAGAAACTCAATAAAGTGTTACTTTAATTTAGCAAGTTTACATCATTCCATCTCAATCATCATAGTTATCTTGAAAAAATGTAATTATCTCAACATTGTTTACTGAAGAAAGCTCATTTGCCACAATCTCAAACAAATTAGGCAAAAAAAATTAAATAAAAGCATAACTCAAAACTCAGCTAAGAAAACCATGATAATTTCTAATCAATGCATATCAAAGAATTGACGTGGGCATTAGTGCTATGAAATCTGAACCAAGGAATCTGTTGTCTAGTGGTAAAATCCTCCGTGACCATTACCAAATCATCAGTGTAATTAGCAACAATACTGGTTTCGGCGTTACTTATCTCGCAGAAGATTTGGACCTACCCCACAATCATAAGTGTGTCGTCAAACAGCTAAATCGTCAAAGAATTGAGCCGACTTTTTTAGCCAAAGCAACAGAATTGTTTGAGAGAGAATCAAAATGTTTGTATAAACTAGGCAATCACGAGCAAATTCCTACTCTTTTTGCCTGTTTTGAAGAAAATAATGAATTTTATTTAGTGCAGGAATATATAGATGGAGAGGATTTAGATAGTGAAATTATTGCTCACCAACCTTGGAGTGAAACAAAAACTACTAACTTTTTGCGAGAAATTCTCGAAATTCTAGTCTTTGTTCATCAACATAAATCCATCCACAGGGATATTAAACCATCCAATATTATGCGCAGAAAGCATGATCAAAAATTAATGCTAATTGACTTTGGCGCGGTTAAAGAAATAAATACAATCAATACTATGATTAGTAGCTTGAAAAGTTCTCCTCCCACAATTATTGTAACTCCCCCTTTTTCGGCACCAGAACAATATAAAGGTAAACCTGTATTAGCCAGTGATATTTATTCAGTTGGGATGATTTGCATTTTGGGTCTTACTGGATTAGCTTACAATGACGGGGCATACGAATGGCGAAATAGCAAAAACCTGGTTAGCGATCGCCTATTCAAAATTCTGGAAATAATGACTCATCACGATTGGAAACAACGTTATCAAGATGCAGATGAAGCTTTAGCTGTAATTAATCAGACGATTCTGGTTCAGCCTGCTTCCCGTACCTTTTGGTCAAAAACTAAAAATTGGTGGGAGAAAGGTACATTTGCATAAAATATTTTGATTTTTTAAGAGATATTGAATGCTAATTATTCAATAGAGTTAATAATGCTGAGAAACTTGCCGTTTTGATCAATTTCAGCTTGAATTTCGTTAGTTTTAATCATTTTAGTATAGGCTTCTGCTATTTCTTGATTTGTCCCGCGATCAAAGTTGGCAATAATATATATATATCTTACAGCAGGATAATCCTGAGACTTAAAAGCTGAAGTATTTACTCTATTTTTTTTATTTATACATTCACCCCCCTCAAGGGAGCTAACTGTATAGGGGGCTATAAATTTATCTAGATTTTCTGTGGAGAGTTTAAGGCTGGTCAGTCTACATTCATCAATAACTTGGCTTGCCGTAGCAAAATAAATAGCATTTGCGTTATTCTTTAATATTCTTTTTCCTTCAGTATTTTCCTGTACAAAGCAAATATTATTATTTGATAATTGTTGTTCTGTTATATTGCAAGATTGATGCTCAAATGCCTGTTGCTGCAATATTTCTTTTTCAAACCATCGACCTGTTCCTCTTGTTTTAGGATCGGGATAAATAGCTAGAATTTCTTGATTGTAACCAGGAATAATCTGACTCCAATTACTGATTTCTCTGGTATATATTTGCTTGATTTGCTCAACTGTTATCTCTGTTAATGGCAGCTCTTCATTCACAACAAAAGCGATTCCATCCAGGGCGATTGCGGTTTCTCGTAAGTCTAGTCCTCTTTGATTTGCTTGCTCATGTTCTGACTGACTTAATGGACTGGAAGAAACTACAAAAGGAACCTGACTGGCATTATTAATTAAATTTTGTTTTGCTTGTTGTGAACCCACAGGCTTGATATTTACCTGAAAGTGACGATGAAATCCAGTGATTTTGGCATCAATAATTCGAGCAATATCAAGCCAAGAACTACTACTATAATAGACAGTATTGGCACGAGGTGCTTGAACTTCTCTAAATGAATCTGTACTAGGAAGCTTAGGCTGTTCTTCTATCTTGGGTGGTTTTATGATATTTGAATTATCAACATTATCCTGTTTCAGGAATAAATACCAAAATGCAGAACATAATATTGCAGTTATTAATATAGTTTTAACAATATCTTTACCTGGAGTTGCCATTACGAACTAATTTCAAAATACTCATAGAATAGATTATCCTACAATACTGTATTTAACATGAGAAAGAGCTATTTTTAATTAGCATTTTGGTCAGTGGAAGCATCATCAATCAAATTGGTAAAATATCAGGCTAATATCAAAAGGCTCAATCTATGATCTATTCGACAGAGTTTGACCAAATCAAATTAATCGCCGCTGGGTATGGTTTACTAGGTGGAACATTGACCATAACTATAGAAGACATTCTTAAATGGCTAATCAAAAGTCAAAAGATAGATCTAGCGAAACTGCTTTACAAGTCATTTCTATTTGGTTCTGTTATGGCAGTTGCCTGGGGTACAGCAAGTGCGGTATTGATCGCTTCTGCTGATGTTCCTCTTGACAGTATTAATAAATCAACCTTTTTCCTAACCCTTACTCCAGCTTTATCAAATACCATCACCTTTTTATGGGAAGAGTTTAGTTCATCTAAAAAATCTGACTAAAATCAATTGTTGCTTAAGGCTTAATATAGCAATTCTCGGTGGGGTGAGGTACATTTTGATCTACCATCTCCTCTCGATAAAATTTTTGCCGATACGGATGATATTCCGATTTTTTTTGATCGTCTGATGCTGGCGCTAGTTGAGTTATTGGACTGCGATCGCTGTTATCTTTATTGAAGAGATCCTCAACACTGTATTGGTCAAATTCTTCACTGTCATTCAATTGATCCAGAAATTCCTAACTGATATTACGCAGCATGGGGTCATGTAGTAGGGAGTAAGGAGTATATAACAGCAATATCATGATGGTAAATGCTAATCTTACCTAATGTTTCCGACTTTTGTTAAGCGATTAAATTAGGTAGTTCTAGTTGTTTAGATTAGTCAACTATGTACTTGGATAGATTCAAGAATAGTTCCAATTTAATAGACTACAACAATCTAATTATTTAAAATTAATTATTATGGAGACATTCGCAAGATTTGGCTATGCTGCCAAAGGTTTTGTCTATGCTGCCATCGGAATATTAGCTTTACTGGCAGCATTTAGTGTCGGTGGAGGAGAAACTACTGGTACTTCAGGAGCCTTGCAGACGATCGCAGCTCAACCTTTTGGACAGATATTACTAGCACTGATTGCCTTTGGTTTGGTGGGATATGTAATTTGGAGATTTATTCAAGCTGTTAACGATCCTGGAGATAAAGGTAATGATGCCAAAGGATTGGTTTCTCGCTTAGGCTATTTTCTAAGTGGTTTGACTTACACAGGGGTGGCAGTCAACGCTGCTTTACTAGCAATGGGTTCTAGTAATGGTGGTGGTGGCGGCAATTCTAAGCAAGACTGGACAGCTACAGTATTAGAGCAGCCGTTTGGTCGGTGGTTAGTTGGTGTAGGTGGTGCTATAACTATTGGAATTGGTTTTTGGAGACTATATCGGGCTTATAAAATTAAGTTTCGCAAAAAACTCGATCTACATGAGTTAAATTCACAACAAACAAACTGGCTCGTAAATATTAGTCGTTTTGGTATTGCTGCTAGGGGGGTAGTTTTTGTGATGATTGGCTTTTTTATTCTCCAAGCGGCTCATCAATATAACCCAGAAAAAGTCAAAGGCTTGGATGGCGCACTATTGACTCTGGCGCAGCAACCGTTTGGCAAATTTTTACTAGCTTTGATGGCATTGGGACTGGTGGCTTATGCAGTTTATCTATTGCTCCAGGCTCGATACCGTGATATTCAAACTAGCTAAAATCGGTAGGTATAGCCGTACAAAGTTAGATTAAGACATACAAGATATCGGCTCGTAAATAGGAAGTAGGAAGTAGGAAGTAGTAATAAATGTCCTAACCAAAAAACGTACTGCTATAGTAAGTATTCAACTAACAACCAATGACTAACGACTAACAAAGCTAATTTTTGCTATGTACTGCGTAAGGTCAGTTAATATTCTTGATTAAGATTGCCTTCAGGGTAGTTTATAGCTTGCTACTCTTAGGGTTAACTCACCTTGCTGTGGGTTTTTGCTAAAGATAAATTCACCAGAGCGTTTTTCTTGGCGAGATAAAAAATCTACTTCTTGTCTGCCAATTTCTGTGATCTCGTTTTTCCAGAGTAACTGTGCCACTATTTCTACAGATTCAGCAGTTTTGCCCCCAGCATTAGTTACGGTGAAAGGTACGTAATATTGCCCCTCAACTTGTCTAACTTGAGATTTAGTGACGGATAATATTGGTGGGTTGTTGTCTCCCGTAATCCAGGTGTAGCAAATTAGGACAATAATTAGCCCCACGATCAATAACGAAACACCCAAACTAACTCTTTCTGCGGGAGATCGCCCTCTCCCAGATTTTTTTGGCATTTTTGAGTCCTTAATCAAAGGCTGTCTATACTGTCAACCGTCCTGCTGCGCCACCAATGCTTGCTGGAAGAGATAGTACTATACTGTGGCGTAACCAGATAAACCATGAATCGCTAAAAGTTATCTTTTGAAAAAACCATAGCATCAACATGCCAGCTAGCAAAGATATCAAATAAGACATAATAGTTTCACTTTGAGGAGTTTGAAACAATCCTTGTTGTTGGCGGCGGTGTTGATAGTTGGCAATAGTAGAAGCAAAGACAATGCCATAAGAAATTGATAATGCTGCAATAACAATCATCATCAGCCTTAAAGGAGATGCGGCTGCGGCTAAAACCGTAACTTCATCCGTAGGTGCAATACTAAAAGCAATAAATAATGCTCCAATCAAAGTTGCACTAAAATCAGCTAGGGTGTCGCGCCAGATAATTTGATTACTATTTCGATTGTTAGATTGAGATTTGCTTGTCCTTCTGCCATTCAAATCCACCTCAGCATCTCCACTTAAAAGCGATCGCGAAAATGCCACTCCTAAAGCGAAGGGTACCCCTTCAAAAATAATTTTTCCTAATGATTCCAGCAGCGGGGTTTGCCAATCGATACGGTTGAGAATGATCAGCATCAAAGCGGCGCAGGACATACCGATGGCTAAAGTTTCAATACTTTCGGCGATCGCTCCAGGCAAAGTTTCGCTTTCTTGCGGGCGAAAACCTTCAATACGATTGAGCAAAAAAATAATGATAAAAGTGATGCCAAAAATGCTTAGTAAAATTGGGGGTTGTACATAGGAGCCAATAAACCAAACTTCCATGGTATAGAGCAAAGGAATGCCAAACAAGAAACCCCCAGAAGATCCACTAACGATTTCCTTTAATTCTTGTCGCCAATTGTCACTGTTATTAGCATTGTTGTTTGAGTTAGAAGAATGTTTTTGGTTGTTATTCACTATCGGTCAAGGAGATAAAGATAGCAAAATGGTCGGTAACTAATCATAGTCTAGGATGTTACCGACCTTATATGAACTATTGTCACAGATATGGTGAAATCACTGGGCGGTCATCAGCCTGGGGTTTCCCCACAAAGGGGAGGACACGGGGGGCGAATCGAATTCGCCCCCGTGAGTTGTCCGTCTAGCCCGCATGTGTTACGCCCACTCAATTAACGAGCTTCTGTACCTTGGTTAGGATCTCCAGGAGTAGCTGTGTTTTTGTTTCCAGGTGCTTCTGCTTCTGCACCGTCGTGAACATCGCTAGTTCTGGCATCTGTACCTGTGCGACGCGCTCCTGGTTCTACAGGAGTTTGTTTGTCATCAGCAGTTGGGTGATCTTGTGAATTATTCATATTTCTATTAGCAAATTAATTATCTTTTTGTCATTAATAATTATTCAAAATGTCATGAATTAATCAACCTATCTAAAGGTGTAAAAGAGAGTAATAGTGATTATAACTTTAGTGATATTTAGTTAATGAGCATATTTGTCTAATATTGGAGTTTTAATAAGTTATTGACTACTAACTGAATGTTATTCTGTACTTGCTTCCTGCACTCTTTTCTTCTAAAACCTACTGCTAGCAGGTGCTGATCATTCTAGATTGCATGTCGAGCAGCTATTTAAAATCTATATCTTTAGCTATATTAATGATGATTTGTATCTATCTCATAAGTTAGATGAAATCAATTTAGATAATTAATAGCCTGAAAGTAACAAATAGAAATCAAGAGTAAGTATTAATTTAAATTATGGCTTTAGTGAAAATTGCTGACATCTATCCCGACTATAAAGAAGATATTTTTGGTGGCGAAGACCTCAAAAACTTTTCTGTCTATGATTATACCGACGACAAAATTGGCTCGGTACACGACATTATTGTTGATGACAGTGGTAGATTCCGTTATTTGGTAATCGATACAGGCTTCTGGATCTTTGGCAAAAAAGTATTATTACCTGTTGGTAGAGCCAGCATTGACTACAGTGAGCATAGAGTATATGCCAATGGTTTTACTAAAGAACAAGCTGAAAGTTTGCCCGAATACTCTGACGACATGACCATCGACTACGATTACGAAGAGAACGTCAGAATGGTCTATAGAGGCGCAGAACACGACAAAGATACTGTTTACGTCAACGAAGGAAACACAGCAGGTTACGACAGCGGAGCCTATAATAAAGAGTCCTACGATTATGAGCGGGAGCCAAGTCTTTATGCTCATCAAGACATGGATAATCGTCAAAGCCTCAAGCTATACGAAGAACGCTTGATTGCTAATAAAGAGCGTTTCCGTGCTGGTACCGTTACCGTAGGCAAAAGAGTTGAGACTGAAACTGCCAGTGTTTCTGTACCTGTAGAAAAAGAAAGAATAGTTATTGAGCGCACCAGCGCTACTGAAACTACAGCAGTGACTCCTGGTACAGCCGCTTTCAACGAAGGCGAAGTAGCACGAGTAGAAGTTTATGAAGAATCGGCAAATATTGAAAAGCAGGCATTTGTCAGAGAAGAAGTTAGTGTTCGCAAAGAAGTAGAGAAAGATACTGTATCTGCTAGAGAAACTGTTCGTCGTGAAGAACTAGAGATCGATACCGATAATGAAGCGGTAGTGAATCGTGAGGATGTAGTAAATAGCGATCGCTAAAGCAAGTATTAAGTTATTCTACAGTTAATTATTGCAGGTAGGGTATTTTACTCTGCCTGTAATTGTTTATTTTAAAAAATTGATATCAATACCATGACTTTAAGCAATAGCAACGAGAAACAAACTGACTTGAACTCTCAGTTATCAAAATTGGATAAGCAGTTAATTTCCTATCAGGTTCTTGATCGCCAAGGAATAGCTAGAGCTGAAGTTAAGGATATTTATTATGATGTCAATAACGAAATAAATTTATTGATTGAGCTAAAGAGTATTAATAATCAATTAAATCTTCATAGGTTAGAACATACTGATATTTGTCACATAAATTTGGATGACAAGTTAATTTTAAGCAATTTGTCCCAACGGCAGTTAGAAAATTCACCCCTTTATCAAAGTGTACCCACGCATATTAAGGAAGCACTATCGCAATCTTCTTTATATGATGATTGCGAAATGAACCCCAGCAAAGATGATATAGACATCAAACAACAATCCGATTCATTAGAAATTGAGACAATCCCCCTACTAGAAGAAAAGTTGCAGGTTGCCCATCATAAACAGAAGGTTGGCGAAGTTATTGTTCGTAAACAAGTTGAAACCAAAATTGTAGAGGTACCCCTCAGAAGAGAAAAACTAATTGTTGAAAGAATTGGCAAAAATCCCGAACAGTTGACTGAAGTCGTTATTGGATCAGGAGAAGTTAACGGTTTTCAATATAATGAGTTAAATGATCATGACCGTCTTCATTTAACCAACAGTCACTTTCTCGATTTACCTGCGGCTCATAAACTATTAGAGGCGATTACTCAATTTTCCGCAGCAGCAAATACCAAAATCCGCTTAGAAATAGTTACCGATTCCGCTGAACATCAACTAGAGTATCAAAATATTTGCGATCGCATAGTAGCCTCAGAAGATAATCCCTTGGAACAAAACTAGCTGAGTTATTCGATATTTTTGCGAAGGTTAAGTTGATAAATATTTCAGATTTCTCATTTTAATGCGGTATAGTCCAAACCTTGATTTTTGTTAATAGTTGATTGTTAATAGTTGATTGTGGTATATCTCACTAATTCGAGAAAGGCTATATCTGCAATAGTAAAATCATAGTGGGTTTTATATTATGCGATCGCTTTAAAATAATTAGTAATAAATTTTATAAAACCCAAAAATTATAAACTGTATAAGGATTTAAACCAGTTAATAAAAGTCTTTGCTTTCGGGTGTTGCGGATTGAGAATCTTTTTTTTTACAGCAATATGCAACTGGTTCCCTGGTTCATCTTGCCAAGCTAACCAAGTATGAATCTTCGCCTTATCAACATGTGTCGGTTTATATTTTGCGCCTTTACTTTTAGATTCGTAAACTACTTGCTGGGAATACTGCCATAAAGTTTCACTTTCATCTTTAACTAAATAAGCTAAAAAAGTTTCCAGCATCCCCTCTGTTTTATTATCTGGCATAATCCACACACCAAACTTTACAGGTTTACCATTTTTCTTGACTGTATCGTAAACTAAACCTTCTGGTGGGATATTTTTTGGTAAATCAGGAATAAAATTAATGCAGGCATTTCTAACACTTTGCCATCGATTTATACAACTATCATCAGCATCAATAATCAAACCCACGGCTTTACGATTAGCTACATTCAATTCATTAGAGATAACCGCAGGTTTCAATATTTTAGTATCGCCCCAAGGTAATCATCAATAAATACAACGGGCTTTTTTGGTGATATCTCCCAAATAATACCGTTAGCCTCTATAAGTTCGGGAATAGCACGTTTCTCTGTAGCACCTTCCACCAATAGCAGATTTTCATAGCTATTTTTATCTTTATTTCTTGCCACTACCTAACGCACCTCAGTTTCTCTTTCCACTGCGGTAGCAATCTCTTCTTTGTTATAAGCTACGCTGCGAGGTGCATCTTTTTCAATCCTTTGAATACTAATATCTTCTTCCCCGACATCAACTCTACTGGTCAATGCCTCTAAAGCTTTCCAGCAATCACTATTATGAGTTGTGGCAAACACCTGAACGTTGAGCTTCTTAGAAGTTTCCCAAATCAACTTCCACATATCTTCCAAAGCCGTATAGTGCAAACCTGTATCAATTTCATCCACTAACAAAACCCCATCCTTTGCCGATACTAAAGCCAAAGATAGTCCTAACATTCGCCAAATACCATCCCCCATACTGCCAATAGGAATCCGTTTTTGAGTATCTTTAAGACGAACAAAAAAGCCACTACGAGAATTGTTATTTTTTATTTCATTTCCTATTGGTGCAATACGTTCGATATTTGGTTCAATAATTTGCAAGGCTTGATATACCAAATCTTCTTCTGGAGTTAAGACAATTTGATTAAATAATTTTAGAGATTCTTGCGGAGTTAACGAAGAAGAAGAGATAAATTTTGTTTTTAATATCTGGCTATTATTAAAAATTAATAATCTTAATGGCATATCTCCAATAAAAAAATCTAGCTTTTTGATAATTTCTCCTTCTGTAGAGAAATCATAGATCGATGGTATATTTATTAATCCTTGCTCTGCTGATACAGATTTCAAGGTGTTTTTAAATTCAGTTTTAAAATTAAGTGATTCTTGCTCTTCTTCATGCAAAATAAGTTGCTTTAGCTTCCTGATCATTTCGGTGTTTTCTATATTATCGGCACTGTCAATAGATAACTTTATATATTCATCTTTATTGGAATTTATTCCTGAAATAATTAAATATTTGTCTAAATCTACATAGTGACTATTAAAAACATGAGTAATATTTATCTTATTCTGATTACCAATTGATTCTCCTCTAATTGTTGTTATTTCTTTTAAAGAAGACAAAATATCTTGAGAGTTAAACAATCGGATTGCTTCAAGAATCGTTGTTTTACCACCATTATTTTTTCCTACAATTAAATTTACTTTACTGAGATGACCAATCTCAAAATACTTAAAACATCTAAAATTCTCTATTTTAAGCTGCTCTAACATAGTTTATATTTATCATCTTCAAAATAATTTTCTTGGATCTTATTTCTATTACAAGAAAAGGCTCCTTTGCGCCTTTGCGGCTCTGCGCGAGATTATAGCAATTTTAGCTCTACTAAATCCTGACAAATTATACCCACCCAATTAATCAGATCATTCAATTAATTCTACTATTTATCCAGGCAATTACCCATAAGGTACGTTTTGCAATCGCAAAAAACTATAATATGTTCCCAATTAGATCAGCTAGCAAAAATATTCCCCTGAATCTTTCTTCAGACGGAGGGGAGTTTATCAATATCGTGTGATCTTAAACATAGGCAATCTTTAAATATTGCAGTTGAGAATAACAATTTAAATAGATAAATTAACCATGGCAGGCACAACTAATCTAGCTACCAAACTTGCAGATCTTAAACTTATTCAAAATGTCTTAGTTGACTGTGGACAAAAGCTAATGACCTTAACAGATGACCAGACAATTCGAGAAAGATTAGAGAAGATCCTAGATACTGATCGCAAAAACTTGAAATACATCGAAGAAGCTATTACTAAATTTGGTGATACTGCACAACCTCGAGACATTACTCAAAAACATGCCGAAAAAATCGGTCAAATGATGGATGGTTCTGAACTGACAAAATATGATAAGTTTTTCCAGTTTGAACTATTAAAGCATCAGCAAACAATGACTGGTTTAGTTATCCATAAAGTAGCTCAATCTTTGGACGACAAATCACAGGATGCTATGGAATCTTTGAACAAAGTTAATTTTGAAAATCGCGCTCACCAAGAAGTGCTAAAAGGTGTACTTTATTTCGTCGGTACTAGAGAAATAGCTGGTCAAGATCCTGACATGGGTATTTGGGCTAGTATCGAACAGGGTGTTGCCGCTATTAAAGGTGCAGTCGGCAGTGCCGCTAATGCAGCTAGTTAAAACTTAACTGTTTAATTATTAATATCAACATATCAACAAAATGAAACTCGCGCGTTAATTGTCTTATTTTAGGCAAAAGCACGCGAGCTTTGTTGTAATTATTTTAAGTAAAATTTCTTTTAAACAATAATTGTAACTACCTAGGTAGAAGAAGGAAGCATGCAAGGTGGTTGTAGTACACTACAAATCAGTAGTAGCAAAAATTACTTATGGTTGCTCAAATTGTCTCCGCAAAGCACGATCAAGGTTATGTTCTTCGTATTAAAGGAAATGGCGGGATTCTTGTCGAAGATATTTATAAATGTTTAAATGATTTAGAATATGCCTACAACTCTGCATATGTTTTGAAGAGCATTACTCAACAAGCAAAAGAATTATCTAAACAATATAGTAATCAGCAGCTCCCTATTCCGTTGAGAAATCTGCTTTGGGCAAGTTGGTGGCCGCCTAATCCTGAAATAACTGCTGCATTTGTTCCCGACGAAGATCGTTTAAAACTTCATGGTGTAGAACTTCATTCTCCTGGTTTCTGGGACTTTTTGGGTAAGCTTAGTCCGTTGACGGTAATACTAGATTATCTGAATTTACGGCATGAGCAGAGAAAAGATAGAGTTTATCGTGAGCCAGCAGAAGCTGAAAAGCTGAGGATAGAAAATTGGACACTAGAGCTTGATGCCGTTGAAAAGCAGCTTAAATTACTTATAGACATGGGAGCTACGCCTCATGATTTATCTATACTTAGAGACCAACTAATCAAAAAATCGTTGAAAAGACTCGATGTTCATCAAGACCAGGGATTGATAAGTAACGCTGAGATTGTCGATCCAGAGGCTGAAAAAAAAAAGAGAAAATAATTATATCACCTTTGGATCAAATAAAAGTTTCCTCGTCCCTGGTTGATAAGTCAAAATCTTCATATTCACCTTTTCGATTTTGGAAAAGCTATCCTTTTGTAGGGCAAGACAGTATTTCAGATCCAGGAATCGCCTGTTTAGCTATGATTAGCTTATTTTGGGAGATGAATGTCAGTATTAATTTTCTTAATGATCTAGCAGACTGGGGAGAGTCAGGAATTTCATTCAAAAACCTTACAAGTATTGCTGAAAGGTTGGGACATCAAATTCACCCGATGAGAGCTTCTTTGAGTAGCTTAATCGACAGAGATAAGCCTTGGATCGCTCAATGGTCAGCAAATCATTATGTAGTTGTTTATCGAATAAAAAAAAATAAGGTTCTGATTGCCGATCCTAGTATAGGCAAACGTTACATAGATCGTGGTAAATTCTTGGAAAACTGGACAGGATATGCTCTTCTTTTGGAGCCGAAACAGAAAAAGTTATCGAATAATTTTCTGAGCTTACTCGATCAAAATCGATTCTTATGTATACAAATTCTTTTAGCCACTTTTTTCATTCAAATTTTTGGTCTGGCTTTACCTGTATCCATCCAAATTATCCTTGATAAAGTTTTGGTAGACAGAAATTTAAATGTATTATTTTTTCTTGTTTTAGGAGTATTTATTTTAAGATTTGTCAGCATTATTTTATCTGCTTTCCGTCAATATCTACTTAGTTATTTATCCAATAATTTTAATACTGAAAAGCTTGAATATTTCATCAGTCATCTCTTAAAATTACCGCTTCGATTTTTTGAATCTTATCATTTAAGCTATATCATTACGCGAATTAATGAAAACAAGAAAGTTAAGGAATTTTTAATCAATAAAATTGGATCACTTTGCTTGGATTTATTGATGGGATTTATTTATATCGCGTTGATGTTATATTACAGTTGGAAGCTAACAACATTGGCAGTGATAATTGCTATATTATGTGCTGGCATAACCATTGCAACAACTCCTTTATCACGTAAAATTTTTGTAAAAAGCTTTAATCAATTAGAAGAACAAAATTCTGCTTTAATCGAAATAGTTAGAGGAGTTGATGTAATAAAAACTACAGCTTTAGAAAAAGAGTTACATTGGCGCTGGAAAATCCAAATCACTAATTTTTTAAAATCTCAGTTCCGCAGTCAAAGATTAGCAATTAATCTACAAGCTGCAAATAATTTTGTTAGAGTGATCGGTAGTTCTATCTTCTTGTGGTTTGGTGCAACCCAAATAATTTATAGTCAATTGACTATTGGTCAATTTGTAGCGCTAGGTATTTTGCTGAGGCAAATGTTTGAACCCGTCATATCTCTATCTGAACATTGGTTAAAACTGCAAGAGGCACTAATTTCACAGACAGAATTGAATGAAATCTTAAAAGCGGAGCCAGAAGTAATTTCTGCCAATCACTTATTGACACTCCCTGAAATCAAGGGAGAAGTGGCATTTGACAACGTTACTTTTCGCCATAACATAGAAAGCGAAAATAATGCCTTACAAAATGTTAGTTTTGATATTAAACGAGGCGAAACTATTGCTGTTATCGGTCAAAATAATTCGGGTAAAACCACTATGGTAAAGTTGTTACAAGGACTTTATCAACCTAGTACAGGTATTATTTTGATTGACGGTAATAATCTTAGGCATATCTCACTTCAATCATTGCGCTCTCAAATCGGGTTTCTTTCTCAAGATTGTCACTTATTTCCTGGAACAATTTTAGAAAATATTACGCTATGTCGACCTCAATATTCTCTAGAACAAGTAATCGAAGTAACCAAACTAACTCAAGTTGATAGTTTTATTCGAGCAATGCCACTAGGATATCAAACTACAGTAGATAAAATAGGAAGTAATTTATCTCGTACACAAAAACAAAAAATTACTCTCTCTCGTATTTATTTAACTAATCCAAGAATTGTTATCATGGATGGCTTAGATTCTTTTGATTTGGATTTAAGAAGAATTATTATCGACAATTTCAAAGCGTTTCAAAGTCAAACTACTATTCTTACTTCAACCCATCCTTTATCAAGTTTTTGCAGTAGTGTTGTTGATAAAATTTTAGTTATGGATCGTGGTCACATAGTAGAACAAGGTACACACGAAGATTTAAAAGCATGTCAAGGATTTTATTACTATATGCTGCGGTAATCTATTTTTGACAAGCTTGGGTACCACATTCCGTAGGTAAATTAAGTGAGTAGATAATATTTACGTCAAGAAGAACTAAAAAGCAGTAGCAGAAATTTTGTACAGCTAATAATCGAAATCTAAAACCTAGTCAAGTCCAGACTTCGCTACATAAATGTAGTGAGTAATATGATTTTAGGACAGACTAAATTATTTATTTTATTTATGGGAAAAAATATGAAGGTTTCCAGGGGACACTGAATTAGATAGCATAGATAATACTTCTTAAAATATATAGAATTCAGATCGTGACTCAAACTAATTTAGATTTCCTTGCGCAAACAGATCCAGAAATTGCAGAAATTATCGATCTAGAATTGGGTCGTCAGCGATCGCATCTGGAACTAATTGCTAGTGAAAATTTTACTTCCCCTGCGGTGTTGGCAGCTCAGGGTTCAGTCTTAACTAATAAATATGCCGAAGGACTTCCAGGTAAGCGCTATTATGGCGGCTGCGAATTTGTTGATCGTGCTGAACAGTTAGCAATTGATCGTGCTAAAAAGCTGTTTGGGGCAGCAATGGCGAATGTTCAACCCCATTCGGGTGCCCAAGCGAATTTCGCCGTATTTTTGACCTTATTAAAGCCTGGAGACACCATTATGGGCATGGATTTGTCCCATGGTGGACATCTAACTCACGGTTCTCCTGTGAACGTCTCAGGTAAGTGGTTCAATGTAGTGCAGTATGGCGTGAACCAAGAGACAGAGCAGCTAGACTTTGACCAAATCAGAGAACTGGCTTTAAAAGAACGTCCTAAACTTATTATCTGTGGTTACTCCGCTTATCCCCGTACCATTGATTTTGTCAAATTTAGAGCGATCGCTGATGAGGTGGGTGCATATTTACTAGCTGACATTGCTCACATTGCTGGTCTAGTAGCAACAGGTCATCATCCTAATCCCGTACCTCATTGTGATGTAGTTACTACCACCACTCACAAAACACTAAGAGGACCTCGTGGCGGGCTGATTCTCACTCGTGATGCCGAATTAGGTAAAAAACTAAACAAGTCAGTCTTTCCTGGTAGTCAAGGCGGACCTTTAGAACATGTAATTGCAGGTAAAGCAGTAGCCTTCGGCGAAGCCTTAACAGCAGAGTTCAAATCCTATTCAGGTCAGGTAATTACTAACGCTCAAGCAATGGCAGCAGCTTTTAAAGCTAGAGATATTAAGCTAGTCTCAGATGGTACCGATAACCATTTAAACCTATTAGATCTCCGCAGTATTGGTATGACGGGTAAAAAAGCCGATGCTTTAGTTAGTCAGGTAAACATTACCGCCAATAAAAACACGGTTCCTTTCGATCCCGAATCGCCTTTTGTTACTAGTGGTCTACGTTTGGGTTCCCCCGCAATGACAACCAGAGGCATGGGGGAGACAGAATTCCAAGAAATTGCTAACATTATTGCTGACAAATTACTAAGTCCAGAAGATGAGACCGTACAAAATGATTGTTTAAACCGAGTAGCGGCATTATGTGATCGCTTTCCTCTGTATCCCTATTTACAGATTCCCGTCCCTGCCAAAATTTAGAGCCACTCAGAGAAACAAAATATTTGTAATACTCTCAGTTACTCTAAGCTTCTAGTGGGCGTAAGCGCGAAATAAATTCGCGCTGATGAGGGGCTGTCTGCCGAACCTGTGTCGGCAGCTTGTATGCCCCGTGACCGCCCAGTGATTTCACTACTCACACTTACTCCTCCTAGCTAATAAACTCAGATGCCTGTTGAACTGTATCATCTGATTGCTTTTCTGATTTCTGTGACTGTTGTGTTGTGGACTATCCCTGATGTAAAAACCTTAGGTTTAAAGTTGGGTATAGTAGATCAACCAAACTCCAGGAAGATTCACAAAAACCCCGTTGTACGTGTCGGCGGGGTTTCTATTTTTGCAGGAACCATTACGGCATTAATTATTGTCTGGCTGCTGGGGGGATTTTCTGCTCTTAGCCCGCAGAAAGTAACCGAAGTTTGGGCGGTAATTATTGGCAGCATTCTGTTTTTCGGCATTGGCTTTGCTGATGACTTATTTAATCTCACTCCTGGATCACGACTCTTAATGCAAATTGCCGTAGCTACAGGCTGTTGGTATTTAGGAGTACGGATCGATTTTGTGTCTTTTCCCATCTATTCTCTGATCAAAATTTATTGGCTTAGTTTACCGATCACCGTCATTTGGCTGGTAGGTATGGCTAATGCCATCAACTGGATTGATGGTGTGGATGGTTTAGCTGCGGGAGTTTCGGGAATTGCCGCGTTTGTGATGCTGGTAGTGACCCTATTTATGGATCAGTCAGCGGCGGGTTTAATTGCCGCAGCCATGGCAGGTGGGGCTTTGGGCTTTTTACGCTACAACTTTAACCCTGCTCAAATTTTCATGGGAGACGGTGGCGCATACTTTATGGGCTTTACTCTAGCCGCAGTGGGGGTAATTGGATTGGTCAAAACTACTGCCATCACCGCCGTAGTTTTGCCGTATTTGATCTTAGCGGTGCCAATATTAGACATGTCGGCAGTTATTTTTTCGCGGATTAGTAAAGGAAAATCTCCCTTCATTGCTGATAAAAGCCATTTACATCACTGGTTGCTTAAAACTGGAATCTCCCAGCGTCAAACGGTACTGTTTATTTACACCTTGACCTTCTGGGTGGGTAGTTTGGCACTAGGTTTTTCTAATATTCCCAGCGGTTGGGGATATGCGATCGGTGCTACGATGCTCTTAATCTGGCAGTTTTGGCAGGTTTGGCAAGTCTGGCGAGCCCGTAGTAGCAATCGTTAATATTATTAATAGATTTGAAATTTAAATTCAAAATTGATGAGCGCGGAAATTATTTGTATTGGGACAGAGTTGCTTTTAGGAGATATTTTAAATACCAATTGTCAGTATTTGGCACAAGAATTAGCCAAATTAGGGATTCCCCACTACTATCAAACAGTGGTTGGCGACAATGTAGAGCGTATTCACCAGGTCTTAGATATCGCAAGAGGGCGTTCCTCTATTTTGATTTTTACTGGGGGTTTAGGACCCACTCCCGATGATTTAACCACAGAGACAATTGCCAGCTTTTTTGATATTCCCCTGCAAGAAGATCTCACTATTATTCAAGATATTAAAGACAAGTTTGCTTCAGTGGGTAGAACTATGTCTCCTAGTAATCGCAAACAAGCCTTAGTCCCTCAAGGAGCAATATCTCTACCTAATCCTACAGGAACAGCACCAGGAATCATTTGGCAACCCCAAGACGATCTCACCATTATGACTTTTCCTGGAGTTCCTTCAGAAATGCATCGTATGTGGCAGGATACTGCGGTTCCTTTTCTGATAAGCCAAGGTTGGGGGAAAGATGCAATTTATATTGAAATGATGCGTTTTCGCGGCATTGGAGAATCGGCTTTGGCGGAAAAAGTAGCACATTTATTTGATTCGGATAATCCTACTGTGGCACCCTATGCGGGAAAAGGGGAGGTGCGGTTAAGAATTGCAGCTAAAGCAGCAGATAAAAACCAAGCCGAGGCGTTAATCAAACCTGTAGCCACAGAAATTAAGAATATTGCCGGACTAAATTATTTTGGTAGTGATGAAGATACTTTAGCTTCTGTAGTTGGGGCATTGTTATCTCAAGCAGGACAAACCCTCAGTGTCGCTGAATCCTGTACAGGAGGCGGGTTAGGATCGATGCTGACAGAAATTCCAGGCAGCTCTAACTATTTTCTGGGGGGAGTAATTGCCTATGCTAACCAGGTTAAAACTGCTCTCTTAAACGTCAATCCGCAAGATCTTGAAGAACAGGGCGCGGTGAGCGATATAGTTGCTAAACAGATGGCGGCGGGAATCAAAGAACGCTTAAATACTGACTGGGGAATTGGCATTACGGGAATTGCTGGTCCTGGTGGAGATACCGAAACCAAACCTGTGGGGCTAGTTTATCTGGGATTAGCTGACCCTGATAATCAAGTCTTAAGTTTTGAATATCGTTTTGGCGATCGCCGAGGTAGAGAGTTGGTTCGCTATTTAAGTGCTTGTACTGCCCTTGACCTACTTCGTCGTAGTTTGATTAAACGTCAAGGATCAATTTCGAAATAATTTATAGCAATATTGTAGTATAGCGATTTTCATCTTAATGCGGTATTGTCCAGACCTTGGTTTTTGCTAATAGTTAATAAAAGAACGCCCACCTCATCTTTGCTATCAAAACGTCCACTGCCACTACGATCAAAACATAATGCAGAATTGTGATTATGAAACCAAGCTAAGCGATCGCTATATTCCCTTAGCCGTTAGCGCCATTCTCAGCTACGCAGTAGAGTTTCCAACATCTGAGACAAAATTATATTTCCAACTTGTAGGCGCAAATTAAAATTTTAGTTGCATAAAAATGCCTAATAAATGTAATTTAAATTACTTTTGTTTGAGATTTAAATTATTAAATTTTAATTATCATCAAATACTAAATATCTCAAATAAACCTCTATTGTCATCGTTCACCGATAAACCGTGCTAAATTAACAATTTTTGTAAAGATAAATTAGATGCCATCGATTACATAATACGAAACATCTATATAATACTTTCACATATTACAAACTGGAAGTTTATTAAGATGAAAAAAGGTTGGTCGTTGCTATTTCCTGTTGCTTGCTGTACTTTGGGTAACTCTCTTCTCTCAAATCCAGCTACAGCTCAAATTTCAGCCGATGGAACCACTAACACTACAGTCGATGTCGACGGCAATAATTTTACTATAGGACAAGGCGATCGCGCTGGCAATAATCTGTTTCATAGTTTTAGCAATTTTTCCGTCCCTACCAACGGTTCGGCGTTTTTTAATAATGCTATGGATGTTTCTAATATCTTTAGCCGCGTTACTGGGGGCAATATTTCCAATATCGATGGTTTAATTCAAGCTAACGGCAGTGCTAATTTATTCCTGATTAACCCCGCAGGTATATTATTTGGCAACAACGCACAATTAGATATTGGTGGTTCATTTCTAGGTACAACTGCCGACAGTATTTTATTTGAGGATGGAGTACTTAGCGCTACGGATTTAGATAATCCTCCTTTATTGACTGTTAATGCGCCAATTGGGTTGAATTTCCGTGATAATCCTGCTCCTATTGAAAATAGCTCTACTGCTTCAGCAGATTTTGATCCCGAAACTTCTTTTGATGATGGTTTATTTGGCATAAGAGTACCTGATGGTAAAACTTTTGCACTAGCAGGAGGAGACATTACAGCAGATGGTGGGGGGATAGTTGCAGTTGGTGGAAGAATCGAGTTAGGTGCAGTAGGAGAATCTGGAACGTTAGGAATAAATTTTGAGGATGATAATATTAGCTTTAATTTTCCCGATGACTTAGCCAGAGCAAATGTTTCTTTGATTAATAACGCAGGCTTTTTAGTGATGGGAAGTGGTGGGGGGGATCTTACAATTACCGCCAACAATATTGAAATCCTAGAAGGAAGTGGTTTATTCGCAGGAATTTTTAGTGGATTAGGTTCCCCTGATGCTCAAGCAGGAGATATTAACCTTCAGGCTAAGGAAAGTATATTAATCGACGGTATAGAAGATAGTGATTTTTCAGGAGTATTTAACGAAGTAGACTCGGATTCATTAGGTAACGCGGGAACACTTAGCATCATTGCAACCGATCTTTCTGTAACCGATGGCGCACAAGTTAGCACAAGCACAAATGGAGAAGGAGACGGAGGAGATCTTGTTATTAATGTTAATGAATCCGTTTTGGTTGATGGTGCATCTAATAACGAGAATGCTTTTACTGGGATATTTAACCAAGTCAATTCTACGGCTACTGGCAATTCTGGAATATTAGAAATAAATGCTCAAAATCTTTCAGTAGTAAATGGTTCTAGAATTAGTTCTAGTACTTTGGGAAATGGGAATGGAGGCAAAGTAGAAATAAATGCTACGGAAGCAGTGTTATTGGAAGTTGGAGATAATGACGCTTTTACCTCTATCGTCAGTAATGTTGAATCTGGTAGTCTTGGCAACACTGAAGGAGTTAGTATCATGGCTGATTCTCTCTCAGTCAATCGTGGAGGACAAATTCAATCTTTAGTTAGAGGAGAAGGAAATTCTGGCAAGATAACTATCAATGCTAATTCTGTTTCGTTTGATGGTCGTGATCAGGGCGATTCTCCTAGTGGAGCATTTAGCGTTGTTACCCAAGATGCTATCGGAAGTGTTGGGGGAATAGAAATAATTGCTAATTCTTTTTCGATGACTAATCGCGCTCAACTTTTAAGTAATACTTCAGGTTTCGGTGATGCTGGTAACATCGATTTGCAAGTAATTGACGGAATTAATCTTGAGAACTCTAGTATTATATCTGAAGTTTCTGAAGGTGGTGGTAATGGTTTTGGTGGTGATATTAACATTACAACTACCTCTTTATTGCTTCAAAATGGTTCTGCATTGCTAGCCGATGCAGAAAATATAGGCGATGCTGGCAATATCAATATCAATGCTAGTGAAAATGTAATTTTATCTGGAGAGGGGATTTCGGCATTCCCTGGTGCTACTGACTTGGTTCCCAGTCAAATTTCCGCCACAGTAGAATCTCAAGCGGTGGGAGATGGTGGCAATATCAATATAAATACCCCTGCTTTGACAGTTCAAGATAACGGATTTATAAGTGCCACTACTTTTGGACAAGGAAATGCAGGAAACTTAACAATTAGTACTCAAAAATTGCGGCTTGAAGGTGGAGGAGAATTAGATGCTATTACCTTCTCAGATGGTAATGCGGGAAATTTAGTTATACAAGATGCAAAACTAATTGAAATCATAGGTACAACACCAAATGGTACATCTCCAAGCGGTATATTCGCTAGTGCTATTGAGGGTTCTGGAAATGGTGGTAATCTCTCTATATCAACTGATGAAATAATTATCCAAGATAAGGCAGCAATCGGAGTTGGCAGTTTCCAGATAGTTTTTGGGGATCTTGTTCCACGCACTCCTGGTTCTGGTTCGCCAGGAACTCTAGACATAAAAGCTAATTCTTTAATTTTAGAGAATGGAGGAAGAATTGACGCTGCTACTCAATCTGAAACTGGAGAAGGTGCTAATATCAATCTTCAAGTTGCGGATAATATTACTTTAGAAAATAATAGTTTGATTTCTGCTCAAGCTTTTGGAGATGCTGACGGTGGAAATTTAACAATCGATACTAACTTGATCATTGCTTTTCCCAACGAAATACCAGGTGACGGTAGCGATATTATTGCCAGCGCAGTAGATGGAAATGGAGGTAATATTAGCATTACCGCTGAGTCTTTACTGGGCATTAGCGAAGGAGAGGCTATCGAAGGAAACGGAACAAATGATATTGATGCGAGTTCGGATTTTGGCTTAGATGGCACAATCTCTATTTTTACTCCTGATATTAATCCGATACAGGGAGCAACTGAACTACCAAGTAACATTGTGGAACCAAATCAAGCGGTAGCACAAGCCTGTAATAATAATCGCGGTGTTAGGACAGCTAGTAGTTTTGTGATTGATGGCAAAGGTGGGATTTTGCCCACACCAGATGCGCCGATGAATTCAGAAATTATTACGGTTGATGGCGCAACTGAAGCTAACTCAAGTCAGGGTTATGCTATTCCAACTGGCATTGGTGATATTGTTCCTGCCAGAGGGGTAATTAAAAGACCAGACGGCAGTATTACTTTGACTGCAACTCCTGTTGCGGGTAATAGTTCAAGAGCGCCTAATGGAGTTGATTGCGGCTAGCATCGCAGCAGATTGTCTAATTGAGAGGGTCGTTTTTTGCTTGTCAAGACATGGTATGGATTTGTGATGCGGAAGATTTTGAGAAAAATAATCTTTGATCAAGTAGTCATGACCCATTCTTACAGTCTACAGGCGATCGCTCTCTCAATAAAGAGATTTCCTTAATAGACTTCATCATGAGTTCCAATTGATTCTAGAAGAATTGCTGATTTTTGTTCATACTCGACAAATTTAAAAATAATCCTTAGATCGTATCCTGCACTACAGGCATAGGAATCTTTCAACTCTCCTTTTAGCTTATGGGTTCTCAATCTTGCTTGAAATGGATCTGAACATAGCTTTTCTAGAGTCTGCTGAATATTTTGAGCTAGCTGAGATTGTTTTTTAATAATCTTGCGAGCATTTCTCACGAACACACTTGAGCGCAATAAAACAAACTTCACGAAAGAATTTCCTTCATTAGTTGCTCTGGGGTAACTGGTTGACATTTACCTTGAGCAAATTCTCGTTCTGATTCGCGAACATCACTAATTACATCGGCTCTTTTTTGTTCTCTAAGACGATTTTGCAAAATCCTAATTAGATCTTCTCGATCTTCAACGGAAAGTTGTTCGGCTGCTTCTAAAATATCTCCAAAGTTTATTTGTGTCATGGTTGTTGTTGCTGATTGTATTGCTTGTTTTTCTGTAAATATAGCTTCTATTGCTGAAAAAATGGCAAGCTATTGAAACTTGCCACTATGATTTGATTATTCGATTTAACTACACAATATTAATCAAGACTACTGTTTATCTTCAATCACCTGATCAATTAGACCATATTCTTGAGCTTCATAAGCTGACATAAAGTAATCACGGTCAGTATCTTTCTTTATTTTCTCGATGGATTGACCTGTGTTATCAGCCATCATTTGGTTTAGCTGATCGCGAATTCGCAAAATCTCTTTAGCTTCGATATCAATATCTGTGGCTTGTCTACGCCCTTGAACACCACCCAAAGGCTGATGAATCATAATTCGCGAGTGGGGTAACGCCAAACGTTTACCTTTAGTTCCACCACAGAGCAAAAATGCTCCCATAGAAGCCGCCAAGCCGACACAGATAGTGACCACCTCTGACTTGATATGACGCATCGTGTCATAAATTGCTAGTCCAGCAGTTACCGAACCACCAGGAGAGTTTATGTATAAATAAATTGGTTTACCTGGATCTTCTGAATCGAGATAAAGCATGATAGCAATGATCTGATTTGCCAAACCATCATTAACGCCTCTTCCTAAGAAAATAATGCGCTCACGATAAAGGCGGTCATAAATGCTAATCCAGTCGCTATATTGCTGACCAGGCAGTTGATAAGGAACTTTAGGAATACCAATTGGCATAGGATTTTTTACCTTGAATTATTAATGTCTATGAATGTCTGTTTTGCTGAAGGATACGATTAAGTCAGTGTTGCTACGGGAGTAGGCAGATCAGAGGTACTTTCTAGAACCTTATCAATCAAGCCATATTCTTTGGCTTCTTGAGGGGTCATATACAACATGCGATCCGTATCTTTTTCTAGCTTTTCTGTTTCTTGACCAGTGTTACGGCTAAAAATTTCTAGTACAGCACGTTTGTTTTCAATAACTTCCTTAGCTCTAATTTGAATATCGGTAGCCTGACCTCTGGCACCCTGTCGAGGTTGATGCAGAATAATGGTGCCATTGGGTAAACTAGCTCGATAGCCTTTAGCCCCCGAGGAAAGAATCATGGCTGCGGTACCCATTGCCTGACCAATACAAATGGTGTGAACTGGAGGTTTGATGTAGTCCATCGTATCGCAAATGGCAAAAGCCTCGGTTTCAAAACCGATGGAATCTCCGCCATACCAGGAAGTACCTGTAGAGTTGATGTACATCGTGATCGGTTTATCTGGATCGTCAAACTGTAAAAACAGTAATTGAGCCACGATTAATTCGGTAACATCTACCCCCATCTGGTCTTTATATTCATCAGGAGAGACTAATGGCAGTCCAAGATAAATAATGCGCTCTTTGAGTAGTAGCGAAGGTAGATCTGGGGGGGGAGTACGGTAGTTACCACCGCCTCCTCTGTAGGGAGCTTGCACTGCTTGAATTGGTGAATCCATAGTTTTCTAATTTAGTTGCTGCCAAATATGGTTATCTAGACGTTCTGTGTTTTAAAAGCAGGGAACGAATAACCTCTTACGTTATATTGTTATTTACTCAACAAATTGAATAATAAACAATGGATAAGCTTTGATTATTAATTTGCTGTCGGGGTTAGTAAAATGATTTTAACGCATCTATCTACCAGGGTTTAGCTTGTTTTACTGGATAAAACCGAACTGAAACCGAACGCTCTTTATATTCAAACCAAAGCAATCCTGTCAAGAATGAATTATGGCCCGAACTATTGCGCTAATTGCTCATGATAATAAAAAAGACGATTTAGTGGATTTTGCGATTCGTCATCAACCTTTGCTATCTCGTTATCGTCTGATTGCTACTGCTACTACAGGCAAGCTAATTCAAGAGGCTACTGATCTTAGCATCGATCTGATGGCATCAGGAGCGCTGGGTGGAGATGCTCAAATTGCCGCGAAGGTGGTGGAAGGAGAAGTAATTGCGGTTATTTTCTTGCTGGATTCTTTGAATGCTCAACATCATGAACCAGATGCTCAGGCGCTATTACGGATTTGCAATATTCATTTAGTACCTCTGGCAACAAATTTGGGAACGGCAGAAGCGATCGCCAATAGCTTTGCTCAGAGTATAGTGGCTCACTTAATCTTTAATCCTGTATCTGGGGGCGGTAATGGTGAGCAAGATCTGGAGTTTATCAGGCAAATGTTAGAGCCTCATTTACATTTGGAAGTTCATTTCACTAGTCCCGAGGTCGATCCCCAAGAATTAGCCTGTAAAGCCATTTCTCAAGGTGCGGACATGATTATTGCTTCTGGGGGAGATGGTACAGTTTCGGCAGTGGCAGGGGCAGTAATTGGGACTGAAATTCCTTTGGGAGTTATTCCTCGGGGGACAGCTAATGCTTTTGGCATGGCGTTAGGGATTACGCAGCAAATTAGCCCCCTAAGAAGAGCCTGTGAGATCATTTTGGCGGGCAAAATTAGAGTTATTGATGCGGCTCGTTGTAATGATTTACCCTTAATTCTGCTGGCGGGAATTGGCTATGAAGCGGGAGCGATTGAAAGGGCTGATCGCGAAGCAAAAAACCGTTGGGGTACTTTAGCTTATTTAATGGCTGGTTGGCGACAGCTAGATGAACAGCAGTTATTTGAAGCAGAAATTGAAATTGACGGAAAAATTAAAACTTTTCAAGCGGGGGCAATTACCATCGCTAATGCTGCGCCACCGACATCAATCTTAGCTCAGGGAATTGGAGAAGTAGTGGCTGATGATGGTTTACTCGATATCACTATTGCCACCGTCGATAATAAAATTCAGGCAGTAACCACTATGTTAGGCATGTTAGGGGGTGCTTTAATTAGAACCAGTGCCGAATTAGACAATATTGTGCATTTGCGATCGCCGAAAGTAAAAATTGCCGCTAACCCTTCACAGAAGGTGGTTCTTGATGGTGAAATCATCGGCAATACCCCCTTAAAAATTGAGTGTCTGCCTGGTAGTTTGAGAGTTTTTGCTCCTAGTATTGATAAAAATGGACGAGATAATCAGTGAACATTGAGCATTAAGCATTGAACATTGAACATTGAGCATTTTTGGATTTAAGCCTACTGCCAAACAAATGATAAATGTTCAATGATAAATGAAGTGACAGGCTAGTATGTAATTTAAGAATCAAATAGTTTTTATTAAATTCAATTAAGCAATCTAGACAGCTATATTTAATTAACTTAAACATGAAATTTGCGAGTAATAAGATTATCCCCTTGATGATTGCAGGCACGGTGGCTAACACTCTGGCTTTAAATCTATTACCTAGAGGGACAGACGCAGCACAAGCAAAATCGGCGGCTATACAGTTGGCTCAGGCTCTAACTCCTGAAGAAGTCAATCTGCGTGCTAAACAGATTATTGTGCGGATCGACGGAGCTAGCGTCGGCTCAGGCTCGATTATTGAGTATGCTGACGATGTGTATACCGTGTTGACTAATTGGCATGTAGTCAAAAATCAGGGTAATTATGTTGTCCAAACTATTGATGGTCGAAAACACCAGGCAATTCCTGCCTCAGTTAAACGTCTGCCTGGATTAGATTTAGCCGTGGTGCAGTTTTCCAGCAGCCAAAATTATCAGACTGCGGAATTAGGAGATTCTAATAATTTGAGTGAAGGGCAAACTGTTTATTTTGCAGGCTACCCTGGAGAACTGCGCCGTGAAGATAATCGCTACTATCGCTTTTTCACGGCTAATCTAGTGGGTATATTGCCAAAATCAACCGAAAATGGCTATTCTCTGATCTACAATGGCGAAGCTTTCCCTGGTATGAGTGGAGGTCCTGTATTTAATAAAGACGGTTTGATGATTGGAGTTCACGGCGAAGCCAATATTCACGCCTTTTCAGGGGGTACTTCTAACTACGCCATCCCCATTAGCAGCTACCAAGACGCGATCGCAAAATTAAATACTCAGCCTACCGTTACTCAACCTCTACCTACGGCTGAGACTCCCAAACCAATACCTGAAGTAGTTCAACCCCTACCTGAGGCTGAAACTCCTAAACCAACACCTGAAGTAGCTCAACAGCCACCAGCAGAACCAGAACCAACAGAACCAAAAAAGCCGACTACTCCCACGGCAGCTATTAACGATGACCAGCCCTCGCAGGAATCCTCATCATTAGATTCAGATAATATTTCTTCTGTACCAACATTTAGCTCTGATTCTGATGCCCAGACGGCCGAAACGGACATCAAGCCAGAGATAATTATTGAATTTGGCGACGAAAAAGCATCAGCAACAGTTGAAATTGAACCTACACCTACTCAACCTGAAGCAGAAGCAACCTCAGAACCACCAGAGGCTTCTACCCCAGATCCAGAAGCCAACACAGACCAAAAACCACCAGAGGTAGTTGTTCAGCCCCAGCAAGGCGAATCAGAAGAGATTGATGTGCCTACTACTACTAGAAAAATTTCCCTAATCTCCCCTAAGACTGGCATCGACTATACTAAGCTGCGAAATTTGCTGCGGGATAAAAAGTGGTCAGAAGCTGATATTCTTACGTATCAGTTAGTCGAACAAGTCGTAAAATCTGCCAAGCAGCAAAACAAGCACGTCTTTATTGAATTAAAAACTATAGCTGAGTTCGCCTGTCCCGATATTAGAACTGCGGATTTTTTGTGGAAAAAATATACCAATAATAAATTTGGCTTTAGCCCCCAACAGGAGATCTGGCAAAGCGTTAACCAAAAGGGTGACTTTTCTACCCAAACCTGGCGGCGTTTCGCTACTGAGGTGGGCTGGAAAGAAGGCGAAATTGCCAGCGGCAGCGGTTATTTACTATACGATCAGCTTGATTTTGAACCCAAACAAGCCCCTGTAGGTCATTTACCATGGTGGTTTGCCCTCCCAGATGAATCACAAAAAGTAATTAAATCTTTATTTGCCCGCTGTAATCTCAATCCCACTGTAGAAGAATTAGAAGCCGAAGCACAGCAAAACTCATCCAATACAGCGCAAAATCCACCTAATAATCAGCCTAACGTTGATCAGAATCCTAAATCTCCTAATAATAAAGCTGTTAGCCATTAGCCATTAGCCAATTGTGACAAGTTAAGAAAAATTGCTCAAACTCAACTACTACATATCGCGAAATGGTTGATTAAATACACCATATACAAATCTAAATGTAGAGTAATCTTGAGGTGATAAAGATCTATATGTAACTATTGAATGAAGAAAAATAATATCCTCGTTCCTCGTTCCTCGTTTCTCTAAACACCATCACCAATGAAACAACATCAGATAGCTCTCAAAATCAAAACCACAGGAAAATCTCTCCACAAAATTACCAATCAGGTACGGCAAGCCGTTGCTAAATCTACCGTAACCACAGGACTATGTACTATTTTTGTGCGTCATACTTCAGCATCTTTATTAATTCAAGAAAACGCTGATCCTGATGTCTTAATCGATTTAGAAAACTTTTTTTCCCAATTAGTTCCCGAAGATGCCACAAGATATGTACATGGTTCCGAAGGATTAGATGATATGCCTGCTCATATTCGCTCTGCATTAACTCGTACCTCTGAACAAATTCCGATCTCTAGTGGACAATTAGTTTTAGGCACTTGGCAAGGACTCTATCTTTGGGAACACCGCCAACGGAGCAACTATCGAGAGGTCTTGGTTCATATTAATGGGGAGTAGAATTGAGTAACCTGCTATTGCACATTACTTCTCTAGCACAATGGCAAGAGGCTTTAACTACAGGTGAATATCAACCACAAACTTTTGCTGACGAGCAGTTTATTCACTGTTCTTATCGTCATCAACTCTTGACAGTAGCTAATAGATTTTATCGAGGACAGGGCGGACTTGTTGTATTATTGATTGATCAAACCAAAATAAATAGCAGAATTATTGAGGAAAATCTAGAGGGGGGTGTAGAATTATATCCTCATCTCTATGGTGTGTTGCCTGTTGATGCTGTAATCAACGCAATGGTATTTCCCTGTAATGCTGATGGTAGCTTTAATCTGCCAGAAGAATTATAGTTGTAGACTATGGCTATTTTTAATTATCTTGTTTAAGATCGTCTCTGTATGTGCGATCGCTTTCCATGGAAAAAGTAAAATCTTGTGGCGTAATTTGCTTTACTCGAACCAAGCATCCATCATTCTTGCTAATGAAGCGATCGTATCGTTATGATTTACCCAAGGGTCATATCGAACCAGGAGAGACAGAGTTACAGTGCGCTCTTAGGGAACTATTTGAAGAGACAGGAATTACTAATCGACAGATTTGCCTCGAACTTGATTTTCGCTTCAAAACTATTTACTATCCGCGATATCGCCGTTTTGGTGGTCAAAAAGTAGAAAAGTCTTTAGTTATTTTTTTTGGTTGGGTCAGCGAAGAACTAGAAATTGTGATGACCGAACACAGCGACTCGGAATGGGTTAGATGGAATCCACCTCATTTTTTTCACAATCGAATTATTGATGAATTGCTGGTAGCAGTAGAAAAGGAATTGCCACTTAAGCATTAGATCTCCTTTTCAACCAAAATTTGGCGTTGCTAATGAAAAAGATGACATATTTAGTGTTACGGTTTATAGCACTTAGCCATTAGCCATTAGCCATTAGCCATTAGCTTTTTGTAATTAAGAAAAAATAATAACTTTAGAAATCATCCCATAACTGTGCAACGCCCAAAATTTATCTCTTGCGATACAAACACCTAGTAAAATATTGAGGCAATTTGTATTGCTCAAGTCAGAATATCTCATACAGTTGGGGAGACAGGAGATAAAACAGCTATGAATTTTATTAGACAATTGATGGTTGCCGCATTTAGCGTTGGTTTTTATAGCATGGGCAGCATCGCTTATGCTCAAGATCAAGATTTTACTCAGGTAGAAATTCAAACTATTCCTGTGGCGGAAAATGTATACATGCTAACAGGAGAAGGCGGCAATATCGGAGTTGCTGCGGGGGATGATGGAGTGTTGTTGATTGACGACCAGTATGCCCCCCTAACTGGCAAAATAAAGGCTGCGGTAGAGCAAATTAGTGAGCAACCGATCAAGTTTTTGCTTAATACTCACTGGCATTTCGATCATACTGGTGGCAATGAAAATCTGGGTAACGCAGGAGTAGTAATTGTAGCCCATGATCAGGTGTATACTAGAATGAGTACCGATCAATTTATCGAAGCCTTTGGGCGTGATGTCCCTGCCTCTCCTCCCGCAGCATTACCCAAGATTACCTTTAATGATACGGCGACATTTCATCTCAATGGTCAAACTATCTTAGGCTTTCATGTTAAATCAGCTCATACCGATGGTGATACAGTAATCCATTTCCCCGATGTAGATGTTATTCACACTGGAGATATTTATTTTAATGGTCTTTATCCTTTTATTGATACCTCTAGTGGAGGGTCAATTGAGGGCATGATTCAAGGAGTAGACAAAATTCTTGCTTTAGCTGGGGCGGATACTAAAATAATTCCTGGTCATGGTGCTTTATCCAACCGCGCTGAATTGGAAACTTATCAACAAATGCTGAAGGCGGTAAAAGCAAAAACCGAATCTGCGATCGCTCAAGGTTTAACTTTAGAAGAGTTCATCGCTTCTAACCCCACCGCAGAATTCGATCAGGCTTGGGGGCAGGGATTTCTTAAACCTGAAGATTTTCAGAGCATCGTCTATCAAGATTTGGCACAGTAGATTAATCTTATATAAAGTAGCGATCGCTTTTATAGCATTACAGACTGAGATTAGGAGAGTTATAGCAGTACGTCTTTTGGTTAGGACATTTACTACTACATGGGGCTAACTAAGCGCCTTTGTTACTTCCTACTTCCTACTTCCTACTTCCTATTTATGCGATGGAGTCCGTAGAAACGTCGCCAAAATTCATCTCTTGCCCAGGTTGGCAGAATATTATTCATGATAAAGATCATTGTTTTTCCTCCTGTTGCTAAAACATAACGTGGTTTAGGCTGAGGTTTAGCAATGATTTTAGCGATCGCCTTGGCGGTTTTTGCGGCACTCCAACCTAATAAATCTAGCTGCTCATCTATGGCTTCGATGTTTTTAAACACAGGTGCGTAAGGGGTCTGATCATAATTAGGAATAGTTTGCTGTACTTTCTGCCATGCCACGCGAAAAAAATCTGTAATTACTGGTCCTGGTTCAATGACACTTACCTGGATCTTAAATGCCTTGAGTTCCATTCGCAGCACGTCACTTAAGGCTTCGAGAGCAAATTTAGAGCAGCTATACATCCCTGCACTAGGAAAAGGAACTCTACCCCCCAGAGAACTAACGTTGATGATTTTGCCGCCACCTTGCGATCGCATTACGGGAATTAGTGCCTGACTCAGAATTAAAGGGGCATGGAAATTGACCGCCATTTGTTCTTGTGCTGCGGTCGGGGGAATTAATTCCACTGGACCCATTTGCCCATACCCCGCATTGTTGATCAAAATGTCAAGCCGTCCATAATGTTCTAGGGCTTGTTGAGCTAATAACTCTACTTGCTCTGGCACAGACAAGTCTGTTGGGACGACTAAAACCGTGGCATTGTGTTCGCGACATTTAACGGCAACGGTTTCTAGTAAAGACTGATTGCGTGATGCCAAGACTAAACTAATTCCAGGATGTTTATCGGCTAAAACTTCAGCTAAAGCGGCGCCGATACCAGAAGAAGCACCTGTAATTAAAACTACCTGGGAACTTAATAAATTTAGTTTAGTCATTTGTGCTTTAAGTATAGCGTTTCTTGTATTAGTAAGGTACATTTCACGTCGCGATTGGGGACTGAACCTTCCTAATCCCCAATCCCCAATCCCCAATCCCCAATCCCCAATCCCCAATCCCTAATAATTATGTATCTCATCTATTTAAGAATCGCTATATTGCTTTAAACAATATTTTGACAAATAACTAAATCTTGGTGATTAGCAATCCCTTTGGGGATAATCTGCTCAATTTTAAAAAAGTCACTCCAGCGATCGCGTATATAAGCCTCTGTATGAAATGATGTTTGATAGAATTCGGGTAAACCGTTGGAATACTTTTCGACCTGATAATAAAATCCTTGCTGATTAAATTCAGCTTTTGCTGACTCTGCGGCATTTTTAGGAAACAAATGTGATCCATGTACGGTCAATAACAAGTAGGCTCCTGGTTTACATACTCTTTGTAGTTCTTTGAGCCAGGCAAACTGCATCTCTTCGGGTAAGTGGGTAAAGATCGAGATGGAGTATAGCAGATCGAAGAATTGATCTTGATAAGGCAGGGTTGGCATCGCTGGATTTACCGAAAAATTACCCAGATGGGATAAATTTTCTTGACACCAAGTTATAGCTTCGCTGTCGATGTCGCTACCGAAAAACTTACTGTTGGGGTGTAAATCTTGAAACCAGCTAACAATACGACCGCAACCACAACCAAAATCCAAAATATTGCTGCGATCATTTAATTCTAGATCAAGAGATTTAATAGTCTTGTCAAGATCACTCGCCACTACTTCACCTATTTTATGGAACGGGGCTAACTCATCTGCACCATGTACTCTTGCCCTCAAATCAGGAGGAGGAACAGGTATCGAAGTAGTATTTCCAGATAACAATTTCACTGTGGCATATTGTTTGAGGGAACCAGGTCTATTTTCGGCTTTGCCATCTCTTAAGTAATGATCCCAGCCCGACTCAAAATCACCTTTCTCCACCGCCTGAGCTATATCTGAATTTAAGCGCAGATATTGAGTTTCATCAAAATTAGCATATTCCTCGACTAGATCCAGTCTATTTTCGGCTTTGCCCTCTCTTAAGTAATGATCCCAGCCCGACTCAAAATCGCCCCTTTTAACGGCATGGGCTACATCTAGATTTGCTCGTAGATATTGAGCCTCATCAAATGCAGCATATTCTTGGACTAGATCCAGTCTATTCTCGGCTTTGCCAGTCCTTGAGTAATGCTCCCAGCCCGACTCAAAATCGCCTCTTTTTACTGCCTGGGCTACATCTAGATTTGCTTGCAGATATTGAGCCTCGTCAAATGCAGCATATTCTTGGACTAGATCAAGTCTGTTTTCGGCTTTACCACTTCTTAAGTAATGATCCCAGCCCGACTCAAAATCGCCCCTCTTTACTGCCTGGGCTATATCTAGATTTGCTTGCAGATATTTAGTTTCGTCAAAATCTTTAAAGGCAACCTGTAGTTTTTCGCTCATGATTCTTGATGTGAAATTTTAGTCAATTTAGCAGTTGTCTGAAACAATCGGAAATATATTCAGATAAATCAAAGGAACATTATGTGCTTGTTTGATAATTGCTACAGCCACTCTCCAGAACTATCTGACTATGGTTCAATCTGTTGAACCTTATTTAGTTTATAAGCTCTACCAATATTACTGTCAAAAGCCCAAGCACTAATGGCAACAGCATCTTTAGGGATTAGATCTGGAGCAAAAGATTTACTCCATCCTGAAAAACGATAATTTGGTTTTGCTATTGCCTCAGCTACATCTTGGCGTTCTGACTCGGTTCTAGCCAAAGCAAAAGCATGATCAATATTATCTGGTGTTTGATAAGCTAAAACCACAGCATGAGCAGGTCGATTGTACTTGGGCAACCCAGCCCAGCCCCATACTAAGTAGTTGCCGTTTTCATCCAGTAATAAATCATCAAGACTACCATAGTTTATTTGCAACAAATTTTCGCTGCTGATATCTTGCAGGCGATCGCTGGTTGCCAGGGCTGGCTGTAAATAACCGAGGCTATTTAGCTCATTAGCTCTTTGAGGTAAAAATTCTGGGTCTGGATATATTTCGTACCTAAGACAGTCTGGATTATCAATCTGATTGACGAAAATCAAGCAGGCTTTAGCAAAGAGTCGATTTTTATTGACCGCCATAATTTCTTTGGTTCCCCAGGCAAAATTAGCAGGGTAAATCATGAAAAAAGCTACACAGAGAACAACTATTGCTTTCTTAAAAAATCCCGAAAACCGACTCGATTTTAGGTTTTGCTGTTTAATATTTTCTCTAATAATAGTTAAGAGATAAATTAAAGAAACTACGGCATAGCTCGAAAAAGTAACGTATCTTGATGCGAGAGATTGTTCTAGCCCTAAACCAGCTCTGCCAACAGTAGTTAAGGTGCCACTGGCTATAGTGTAAACACCAATCGAAAACCAGGGCATAGTTTGGCTTAATAAATGTCTATTTTGTTTGATTCCTAAGATGTAGAAACAAGCTAAGGCAAATGTAGTAATGATAACCAAGCCAATTATTTGGTTTGATAATAAATCATGAAAACCTAAAGGAGAGCCAATAAATGACAAGAAATAAGCGATGACTTTGAAGGGATTAACTAATGACTCGGAGACACTAGGAGTACCTGGTGGCTTGATGTAATCATTAAAATATACTGCCAAGTTAAAGCCAAACAATGATAACCATCCAGCAGCCATTAAGCTAACTTTTCTACGGCTTTTGGTGTTCCAAGTTACCCATATTAGCGAAGGAAATATAATAATCCAACTCAGCAAACCGTTAGAGAAAGAAAAAGTAGCAATTGTGGCAAAAATGCCGCTCAACAGAAACTTTAATATTAAGGGATTTCGCGAGAAGATAATGACTAAAGAAGTAGTAATTGCAGCAATAGGCACAAAAGTAATAGCTTGTAGTCCCCATAACCAATTGTCATACTGCATTGGACTAAAAATTAGCAGGTTCGCTACAAAAAGACAAGCAATTCGGGTTACTGGATCACAATTTAAAGTTATTTTGCTCAGACGGTAGACATTAAATGATATCAAGCATGCTAGTAAAAAGCTGAAAAACATCTCGCTTTTCATATTCCAACTAGTCAAACTGGCTAAGGGAACAAACAACAACCGAGGAAATAGTTTTCGGCTTTCATTATGTTGACTGATCCAATGTCCCCAGGTTATTTGATCGGTAGCTGATTGAATCAATGCCGCGCCTGGGGTATCCCACTCATCCCAAACAGGTAAATTAACACCATATCTCCAGACTAACCATCCTAAGACTAGGGCGGGTAGAATTGCCAGTAACTTAATGGGAAATCTCTTCATATAGTTTCTGCTCTTTGTTTTTAAATCCAAATGTATCGCGAATCAAATAGTAAGGTCTTTGCTTGACTTCGTCGTAAATACGACCAATATACTCGCCAATAATTCCAAGAAAAATTAATTGTACTCCGCCCATAAAAAAAGTAGTGGTTAAGCCATAAGCCCAGGATAAAAAAGTTCTACCCAAGATCAGCTTGAAATACAAACCAATAATTCCGATCAGGAAAGATACAATTGCGGAAACTAAACCAAAAATAGTGGCAATTCGCAAGGGAATAATCGAGAAGGAAAAGATACCATCAAAAGCTAATTTAAACAGTTTGCTCAAGGTAACTTTGGGCTGACCTTGATATCTAGGACCTCTTTCAACTATGATTCCTGTCTGTTTAAAACCAGCATAGGCTCTTAAACCACTAAGATAACGATTGCGTTCTGGCATTTGACACATGGCAGTTACCACCTGACGATCCATCAAGGAAAAAACCCCTGCATCTATGGGTAATTTCATGCCTGATAAAAAGTTTAATAAACGGTAGAAGCTCACAAAAGCTAATCTTTTTAACCAAAATTCTTTGCGTTTTTCCCGCACAGCATAAACCACATCATATCCCAACTGCCATTTGGCGATAAAATCAATAATAGCCTGGGGTGAGTCTTGCAAATCTCCATCCATCAAGATTACTGCTTTGCCCGATGCTTTTTCGATTCCTGCCGTTAAAGCTGGTTGATGTCCAAAATTTCTGGAAAGACGGATTATTTTAATTTCCTGGTTTTTTTGGTGCAATTCTAATAGTATTTGATAAGAATTATCGCTACTACCATCATCAATAAAAATAACCTCACAAGCACCATCAAGTTGATCGATTACTAGTCTTAGCTGTCGCCATAATTCGGGTAAAATTGCTTCTTCGTTGAAAATAGGAATGACAATCGAATATTTAATTAACTTGTCTGGGAAAAGTGCAGGGGACATGGGTAATATCAGTTAACAGTCAACAGTTAACAGTTAACAGTAGTCAGTAATTAGTTAACAGTCAACAATCATTAAGTATTAGTAATTAGTTAACAGTAATCACCTAATCACCTAATCACCTAATCAAACATTTAGGCTATAGTCTTCTCTGCTTTTTGTCAGATTTGGATTGTAGCAAGGATCGCGATCGCAAATATGCGCCCATTTATGCCTCATGTAGTTTACTTCCTGGGCAAAGCGAGCTTGTTTAGCAGGAGTATTCTCATAACCCCGACTTTTGGATTCATAGTGATACAGCATGACGTGGGGAAGATAGATGTTGCGATAGCCATGGGTTGCAATCTTGATGCAGAAGTCAACATCATTAAATGCGATCGCTAATTTTTCTTCAAAACCTCCTACCTCTTCAAATACTGATCGCCGACACATCAGACAAGCGGCAGTTACCGCCGAGTAATTATTGATGGAAACTGCTTGAGAAATATATCCAGGCTGAGAGACATGAAGATGTTTGTGGCTATGTCCACCAACACCACCAATCCCTAGTACTACTCCTGCATGTTGAATCGTATCATCGGGATAAAGTAGCAAGCTGCCTACAGCACCAATAGAAGGTCTTTGCGCTTGTTCTACCATAGCCTCCAACCAGTCTGGAGTAATTACTTCGGTATCATTATTGAGAAATAACAGATATTCTCCCTTAGCCTGAGACACGGCATAATTGTTGATTTGAGAATAGTTAAAGGGAATGTCGTATTTATAGCATTTGAAGCGATCTGGTTGTTTTTGCTGCCAAAATTCACAACAGCGCTTCGTTTTGACCTCAGTGCTGCCATTGTCAATCACGATCACCTCATAGTTGCTATAAGTAGTCTTGGCAAAAATTGACTTCAAGCAAACATTGAGGGTATCTGCGAGATCCTTGGTGGGAATAATAATGCTGACTAACTTTGGCTCTTTGATTTCATACCTAACTGTATATACCCCAGGAAGATTAGCACGGGTCTTAATTTTACCTGGTTCTCCCCGTCGTTGAATGGCTTCTGTTAAGGCTTTTTGCGCTGCATTAGCCGCATAGGGTTTGGCATCTGAAGCGGCAGCAGTAGACTGTTGATGAATACGCCAATGATAGAGAATATCAGGAATATGGTAAATCTGATCTGTTTTTTCCGTAACCCGCAGCACTAAATCGTAATCCTGACTGCCTTCAAAACCAACCCGAAAGTTGCCCACTTCCGTAACTAGCGATCGCCGATAAACTCCTAAATGGCAAGTATACATTCTGGCTAAAAAGGAATCGGGACACCAATCTGGCTTGAAAAAGGGATCTTTATGAACGTTTTGTTCGTCAACTTTATCTTCATCAGAATAGATAAAATCGGCTTCGGTATGCTTGTTTAATAACTCCACCACCCTAGCTAAAGCGTGAGGGGGTAATAAATCATCGTGATCAAGCAGAGCGATATATTCTCCCGTTGCTAATGACAGTGCGGAATTAGAAGTATGGCAGATATGACCATTCTCATGACGAAAAGTTATTTTAATTCGTGAATCTTGTTGCGCATATTCTTCTAGTACTGATTTGACATAGGGTTTAGTTGAACAATCATCCGCTAAACATAATTCCCAATTGGGATAAACTTGTGCCAAAACTGATTCAATCGCCTGACGTAAAAAGTTCTCTTCAGGATTATAAACTGGAACAATGATGCTAATTAAAGGCTGATAAGCTAGCTTGGAACTATCTTCACCAAGCTTACTCAGTTCTGCCTTACGGGGATAGTTATTCTCTAACCACTTCTGATATTGAACATTGTCGCTCTGGGGAATCTCGGGGTCGACAATTGCCGCAGTCTGTTCTTCTAATAGAGGCAGCTTATTTTGAGAAATTAGATAATTTTGATAGACCGTATCTATTCCTGCCACATGAGTTTTTTGCTTGAGATCGAACCACCATCTCCTTAGTTTCCAGAATTTACTGGTTTCCATCGCCGCTACTAATAACTTAAACTGCTCTGTTTGCATTTGAGCTATCTGTAGCTGTTTTTGGGATTGAGCTAATTCTTGCTGTGACTGTTGCTGTTGCTGCCGAACTTCAATTAGTTCTTTTGTACTAGTCTGGATCTGCTGTTTAGCCTGATCCAATTCTTGCTGTAACTGTTGTTTCTGCTGCTGGGTTTGAGCTAGTTCAACCGAGGTAGTCTGTAATTGCTGCTGGGCTTGAGTTAGTTCAGCAGAAGTAGTCTGTAATTGCTGCTGAGTCTGAGCTAGTTCAGCAGAAGTAGTCTGGAGCTGTTTGTTCTCGGTTTGCTTGAGCCTGAGATCAACCCAATCCTGTAAGATCCAAGACTCGCAACTAGAAGTAACTAGCTGGTGTTCTTGGTGATTCACCTTGGTAGCAAGACTACTAACATCTGCTTGCTCTGCTAACTGATGATATAGATCTATGGCTTCGGGAAAAAACTTGTTAAGTAAAGCTTGACGATAGTAGGTATTAGGATCGACGGTAAACAAAGCTGGTTCGTACAGCGACTCAGGTGATCGCAATTCTAAACCAAATTTTTGCTGAACTAAATCTACTACTTTAGAATCATTAATTATGCTGTCAATTTCTAACAGTAGACATTGTTCTCTATGACTTTGATAAAAATCTAAAACTGCCTGATTGTAGTTACACCACTGTTGAACAGCAAAATTGGGATTGGTACGAAATATCACATCACCGCGTCGGAATAAGGAATCGATCACATCCCAAGGTGAGCGATAGACAAAAACATATTTAGCCTGGGGCAGTAGTTGTGACCAAAAATCCAAAAATAGCGTAGTTCTGGGATCTTTCCAACCCCAGAGCCGCTGCTGGTGACGAGCAGCAATTAAGTTGTTTGCTAAGGCTAAATACTGTGGCTGAACCTGAATCTGTCTTTGCTCAGTCCATCCTGCAACGCTAATGCCCTGAGATTGCAGCACATTTTGATGAAATTCAACGAAATCGAGATCTTCAAAGTGTCCTTTGGCGTTGCCTTGGTCTTCAGCCATCAAGCGACCGCCTATATTAATTCCTGCGCTTTGTAATAAAGATGCGGTCAATGAAGTACCAGAACGGTGCATTCCCGTCATAATAATGACAGCTTGATTGTGGACAGTATCTTCCATGGCTAATCTTTACGCTTAGTTGAGCTTAGTTATAAAGTCTAGGATAATTAGCGACAAAATCTTAGTTAGTCTGAATTTGATCGTTAGCTATCTTAAACAGCATCTTAAATAGGATACTGTAACTTATAAAATCGGCAACTGAATTTTTTCGAGCCAACTACTGCTATTGTTTAGGCAAACTTTTAACTGCAATTTGCTTTAATCGATACCAAGATCTTATAGTTCGAGCCTTAGCTCTAGGCTGATGGAACCAGTTTTGTAATAACCAAGGTAAGGGAACTTGAGTATCCATTTCCAGTGCAGCTTTCTGTGCCAGAATTGCCTGTTGAGTGAGTTGTAGATAGAGTTCGTAGGCAGTGGGAAAATAGTGTCGAATTAGCTCCGCTCGATGAAAATTTTTTGTCCCAACCTGAAATAAAGACTGATCGTATAAACTCTGTGGCGATCGCAAATTTAATTGCAGTTGATGATTAACGGTGTTGATCATAAATTGCGGGTCTTGAATTACATCTTCAACTCTTAGTAATAACCAAGGGCGATCCGTTTGAGCGCAGAATTTTAAAATAGCTTGGTTGTAGCTAATCCAAGTGTTAATAGCAATCTCTGGAGCGGTTTTGAACACCAAATCTCCCCGACGAAATAATGAATCTACCACGTCCCAAGGAGAGCGATAAACAAAGACAAATTTTGCCTGAGGAATTAGCTGTTGCCATGACTTGAGAAAAAGAGTGGTTCGCGGATCTTTCCACCCCCAAATTGAATACTTACTCCTGGCGGCAATCAAGGTCTTCGCTCGTGCCAAGTACTCTCCTGAAAAGCTAAAATCGGCTTGGGTTGTCCAACCTTCGCGGTTGACTGCTTGAGCAGTGAGACAATCTCGATGCAAATCGACAAAGTCCCAGTCCTCAAAATGTCCTTTTAAATTACCAGTCCCTTTTTCCATCAAGCGATCGCCAATAAAAACGCCGCTGCTTTGTAATAAGGAGGTAGCTAAGGAAGTGCCAGAACGGTGCATTCCCGCAATGACTAGTACCGACTGACCTTGCTCAGTATCCTCCATGATTTCTTAATTTTATCTTTAATATCTATCCTTAAATTTATCGCCATCTTTAACAAAATGGGAAAACTTAGTTAGATTATCCGATATCTTATTCACTTCAACCCATAACACTAATTAACTTAATAATTGCTCCTTAAATTTTTGACATTCATTTGCCAAAGGTATTTTGAGATCTATAGCTAAAGCTAAAGCGCGATTACCCGCAGGGTACGCTTCGCGATCGCAAAACTGTAACGCTAAATCATGCTCACCTATTTTCAAACATACTGCTGCTATATTTTGCATCGTATTAGCAGCAAGATAATAATTATTGGTATCAAGACAAATTTGTAAAGCGGCTTGTAAATTTGACCAAGCTTCAGTATATTTTTCTAATCTAATTAAAGCAGCTCCGAGATTGCACAAAATATTGGCTTGTCCCGATTGATGATCAATTTTTTGAGCAATTTCTAAGCTTTGTCTATAATAATCTATTGCTTGATCATATTGCTCTACAGCAAAATAAATATTACCCAAGTTCGATATAGCAGCTCTTTCCTCTGAAGGTATTTTTAGTTGTTGTGCTATTTTAAATTTTCGTTGATAGTAATTGCTCGCCTGTTGATAATCTTCTAAAGAGAAATAAATACTCCCTAAATTGCCATAGCCAATTCCTTGTTGTTTAAGATCGCCAATTTCTTCAGCTATAGTCAGACTATTTTGATAATATTTAAGAGCCTGATCGTAGTTGTCTATAGTGTCATAAATGCTGCCTAAATTATTTAAAGATACTGCTTCAGTACTGCGATCTTTGATCTGTTGAGCAACTACTAGACTTTGTTTTTGTAAGTCGATCGCTTGAGTATAGTCTCCCTGACGATAATAAATATTTCCTAGACAGCTTAAAGTTTGAGCTTTTCCTCGCAGATCGCCAATTTCTTGGGCAATTTTTAAACTTATTTGGTAACAATCAATCGCCCGATCATACTGTTCTAAACTTTGATAAGTTATACCTAAATTACTCAAGCTCTGTGCTTCTAGTAACCGCGCTGCAATATCTTGAGCAATTACTAAACCTTGTTGATGATAATCAAGAGCTTTATTTGACTCTCCCAGTGTTTGATAGAGAATTCCTAAATTTCCTAAAGACTGTGCTTCCCCCCAGGGATCTTTAATTTGCCTGGAAACCTCTAAACGTTGTTGTTGATATTCAACTGCTGTTGCATACTCACCAATTGCCTCATAAGCCAATCCTAAATTCCCTAAAGCTTCACTGGTTTCTTTATATTTTTTAAACTCCCAAGCAAGCAATAAACTCTGACGAGAGTATTCGAGAGATTCTTGATAATATCCTAAATAATAATAATTTAAGCCGATGTTTCCTAAAGCGATCGCTTTACCTAATTGATCATTAGTCTGATCAGCAATCTTTAAATGTTGTTGTTGATATGATATAGCTTGTTGATAATCTCCCAGAGAGTTATAAATATTACTCAATCCATTTAAAATAATTGTCTCTATTTCAGGATTTAATTTGCCTAAAAGCTTTTGATACAATTCGATTTCTGCTTTAAAATACCCCCAAGTATGAAGTTGATTGTGTAGTTCATCATTAGTAGGGGTATCAAGGCGGTAAGAGAATATTTTCAGTGCTTTTTCCCAATCTTCTGGTTCACAAAGATGATGAAATGCTTCTAGGTATCGACTGAGTTTTTCTAAGTTAGTAGCATTAGTAGATGGTTCATCCTGAATAGTGAGATAGTATTCTACTGCTGTGTAATTAGAAATATACTTTAGATAAATTTTATCAAAATCAAC
>JBCDDK010000038.1:0-53181 GCA_039180345.1 Cyanobacteria bacterium P01_G01_bin.39
AACTATGTGTAGAAAATATAAAATTAGGCTAAAATATATTTTGTATACTGGACAAAATTCATCTCGCCGTTAAACCGACGATAGGAGGTTAACGCAAAGGGCTATGCCCGCATGCAGTCCTCTTTTGTCATTCGAGATAGAAAGTTTAGTAGCCGTAACCTTGAGGAAGATATTGATTTAGATCAACTTGGTCTTGGATGTTAGTTTGAGTTGCATCTTGGTCGATGATATTGTAATTGCCAATTGCAGCAGCTTCGTTAGCATTAGTTTGAACTGAAGTTTGAGCATCGGGTGCGGAGGGAATACCGTATGCCCCTAAGTCTAGTTGGTCTTGAATACTGGTTTGAGTAGCGTCTTGCTGAATAAAGTTAGCATCCCCCACAGCAGAGGCGGAGTTGACATTGTTTTGAATACTGGTTTGAGCGTCTTGAGCAAAAGCAGTTAAAGGAGCAAAGGCAATAACAGTAGTTAGAAGAGCTAAAGTGGATTTTTTCATGGTTGTGTATCTAGTTAAAATCAATAAGAGTGTGTTTTGCTTACATTCTCTAGATACGGGCGCTTAATTTTTTTTATGCAGATTTATTTTTTACTTGGCTAGACGCTCATGTTAAATAGACTTCTTGCATGAATAACAGACTAATATGTTTTACCTTTTACCTCTTGGTTAGTTTGTTCATTATGATTCGTGGAAGAAGTCTAATCAAGCGTAGGGTAATGATCTGTTTATTAAAAAGTCATCTGACCCTAAACCTTTTGTGAGCATTAGTTTCAGCCACAATACTTTTAAGTTAGACGATCAGGATCAGAGGTAGAGAAATATTTTAAATACTCTATTCCCACAAAATGCCAACAATCAATAGTTAACGAAAACCAGTCACAACTAAAGGCACTCCATTGGATGGCGTGATGGTACCCCCGCGGCGCATTGGCTTGATGGGTTTATTATCAGCTAATTCCAAATTGTATTTAGATACGATTGAAGCTATGACTAATTTCATTTCTAACATTGCCAAAGCGTAACCCAAACAAAGTCTCACCCCACCACCAAAAGGTAGAAACTCATAAGGGGTATATTGACGCTCTAAAAATCTTTCTGGTCGAAATTGTTGGGAATTGGGATATAAATCTTCTTGGTGATGAGTCGAATATATACAGGGAACAAATGTTGTCCCCGCTTTAAATTTACGACCCATTATTTCTATATCTTGTTTAGCTAACCTCCCCATAGCGATTGGTACTATAGGATAAAGTCTTAACGTCTCTTGACAAACAGCAGTTAAATAGGTCAGGCGAGATATCTCAAGAGGGTCGGGATTTTTTCCTAAACTATCAATTTCCTGTAGGAGTTTTTCTTTGACTTCGGGTAATTTTGTGAGCCAGTAAAAAGCCCAAGCTAAAGCAGTAGCAGTAGTTTCGTGTCCAGCAAATAACAAAGTAATTAGTTCATCTTTTAACTGGTCATCACTGATTGGCTGACCATCCTCATCAACTACCGATAGCATTAAACTCAAGATGTCATTGCCAAGTTGTTCTGGTTTGGCTCGTCTTTCTTCTATTTCAGCTTGAAGCAAATCGTCAATTTTTTGTTTGGTTCTGATAAAATTACCCCAAGGACTCCAGGCTCCTAAGTCTACTTGCAGAAATTTTAAAAAGATAAAACTAGAGCGCGCTGGAGAAGCAGTAATCTCTATCCAATCAGCTAAAAGGGATCTAAGTTGTTCATGTCTTGCTCCTTCACTTAAGCCAAATACTGTCTGCATAATTACCTTGAGAGTAATTTCTTGGGTGGCATCTCTGGCAATAAAGGGTTGATTAATCTCCCAACGAGAAGCTACTGTTTCCGTTATTTCACAGATCGATGAACAGTAGGATTTTACTTTTTCGCCATGAAAAGGAGGCATCAGTAGTTTACGTTCTCTCTTGTGACGATTTCCATCCATTAAGAGCAAGGAGTTATCACCCAATATAGGACGAGCCAGATCGTTTGTCTGTGCCACATCAAAACATTGAGCATCAGCACTAAAAATCTGCTTAATTCCTTGAGGATTGCTGATAAATACTAAGGGAGGAAACCCAAATAACCTCATAGTAAAAATATCGCCGTATTTCTGACTACATTCTTCTAAATATGCAAATGGTTGAGCAATCCACTTGAATAACTGCAAGGGAGCAGGAGCTTGGTCGCCATGGGGTAATTGATTTTCGGTTAAAGATGTTTTTACTGTAGTCATAATTGATACTTATGTAGTGCGCAAAGTTGGTGAGCATCTAAAATACAGGAATTGCCATCGGTAATTTTCATCAACTAAAAGCCAATTTACTCAACGGTAGGGAATTATGAATTTTGAGATTAGTTTATTGCCAGAAAGCGAGCTACCAAAAGCAGAAGAACTCTTACGATTTTCTTTCGGTACTTTTTTGCAACTAAAAAAGCCAATGGACTTTGGGAATGGGGCAGAATATATATCACGTTGGTATCGAGATCCTTTATCTACTTTTGCAGCTAAAGCTGATGACAAACTGATTGGCTTCTGTATGGTAGCTAATTGGGGCAGTTGTGCGGGATTTGGTCCAATCGTTGTCCATCCTGATTATTGGGATCAGGGTATTGCTTCTCAATTAATGAATGTCTCATGGTCAAAGTTTGATCAATGGTCAAGCCAACAAATTCTTTTCTGTACTCATGCTAACAGTTCTAAACATATGCACCTTTATGGCAAATTTGGTGCCGAACCCAGATTTTTGATTGCTTTATGTAGTAAAGCGCTTGACAATATGCAATCAAAAACCCTCAAAGCCGAACGATATTCCCAACTGGACTCTGAAGGACAGGTCGTAAGTTTAAATGCTGCCTATCAGTTAACAGACTACATTTATGAGGGATTGAATTGGCGTTCTGAAATTCTTTTGGTAAAACAGCGCTCTCTCGGAGACACTTTGTTGATCTGGGATGATACGGGATTAATTGGGTTGGCTATCTGTCACTATGGGTTAGGATCAGAAGCTGCTAGGGGAAGTTGTTATCTTAAGTTAGGGGCTGCTAAAAACGCCGCAGCATTCGAGCAGTTAATCGAAGAGTGCGAAGCTTTAGCTAAAGTGTTAGAAATGTCTTCTCTGGTAGCTGGTGTCGATACGGCTTGCATTGATGCTTACCGTCTTTTGAAATCACGCCAGTTTCGCCCCTCAGTTTTTTCCGTTTCGATGCACAAACCCAATCAAGCAGGTTACAGTCGTCCTGATGTTTATGTTATTGAAGATAGAAGGTAAACTTGTTTTACAATCGCAAGCTCGCTAAAAGTATAGTTATCTGAAAACTGCCTTCCTTGCCTCCCTTGCCTCCTCTTCATCTTTAACTTAATTGTGCCTACCTACTTATTACTTGATCGCGCGTACAGATGGATTAGCGGCTAACCATGCCATGAGCAACAGAATGATACAGCTTGGAAGGGCAAAGATAGTTATCAGATTAAAATCGACTAATAAACCTGCTAAAGCAAAGGAGAAGGGAGCAATACCAAAGGAAGAGAGCATTCTTAAACTCATCACTCTTCCCAATATTTCAGGTGGAGTTTGCTTTTGCATCCAGGTTATTTCCGTCACAATAAAACAGCCAGTACAGAATCCTAATATAATAATGGTTACAGTAGCCAAGGCTACATTTGGGACAAAACCAAGCAACATCAAACTCGCGCCTTGTATCGTTCCTAGAATTAACATCAATATTCCCAGTCGGGGAATATTGGGCAATATTGATGGTGCTAATGCTCCCAACAATCCACCTCCACCCCAAGCGGAGTTCATTATTCCTAAAGCAACTGCACCGCCAGTAAAGCGACTATGGGCTAGTGACGTGACCCCAATTTGCAATGGTCCAATAAAAACGAGATTGTATACCATAACGACTAGTAATACTATTCTCAGGGCTGAGTTGTGCCACCCATAATTGATGCCCTCGCCAATACCAGCCATTAAATTCTTAATTTTGCCCCCTAAGCTTGAATTCTTGGGAGTTAAATCATTAACGGTTGCCGCAGGTTCTGTACTCGGCTTGATCGAATCTTTAATAAACAGCAAACAGATCGTTGTCAAGATAAAAGTTACTGCATCGATGGCAAATACGCTTTCAATACCAATAGCCGCGATTAGTAAGCCCCCAAAAGCAGGCCCTAGGGTCAAAATTAGCTGATCTACTCCTTGATTCAAGGTGTTGCTAGCTACTAACAACTCTTTTTTTACTAAACGAGGTACGATCGCTTTAGAGGCAGGAATAAAAAAGCCCTCTAAGATGCCAAAGCAGGCTGAAAATACATAAAGATGCCATACTTGTATAGCTTGCAGTGCGACAACTACTGTCAGCACAATAGCAACTACTGCCCGTAGAGCATTAGCCGTTATCATTACTATGCGTGGCTTCAGGACATCGCTTACGACACCTCCTAATAATAATAAAACAGCACGAGGAATCGCCGCCGCCATCAAGACTGTGCCTACGCTAACCCCAGAATCGGTTAACTGTATGGTCAACCAAGGTAGTGCTATTAAATAGAATTGGTTGCCCAGAAGAGAAATATTTTCACCAATAAATAGCAGCAGAAAGCTACGAACTTTTAACGGTTGCCAAAAAGGAACTTGCTGATCTTGAGGGGGATTCGATCTTGCCATAGTAATCGGACAATTTTAAATTGAGTGGTAGAGGGGGACAAGGGGGACAAGGGGACAAGGGGGACAAGGAAGAAAATTTAATTATGCTGTAGCGGTGTTTCGTCATTCATAAAAACAATTAATGACAAATGACAATAAATTACTAACTGCTATTTTGCTATTTATAGTCATTCCAAATAAGAACCACGCGAAAGTATGTACTATTATCTATTCCCCGATCCCTAATCCCCAATCCCTAATCCCACGAACGAATAAATTAGAATCGTAGGTCAATTAATTAGAACGACTATAAAGACGGCTCTCAATTTACCTTGCGTTGATAGCCTTTCCAGTACTTTTCTCGCAGTTTGGCTTTTTGGATTTTTCCGCTTGGGGTTCTGGGTAAGGATTGCACAAACTCAATGCTTCGAGGTAGCTTAAAGTCGGCAAGTTTACCCCGCACAAAGTTAATAATTTCTAGTGCTTTTACCTGCATTCCTGATTTTAAAACTACGATCGCTTTAATTGATTCTCCAAAATCTTCATCGGGAACGCCAATAACTCCCACCTCTGCGATAGCGGGATGTTCGTACAAAATATTTTCAATTTCTGCGGGATAGACATTCTCCCCAGCATAGCAGATCATATCTTTTAGGCGATCGCAAATATAGATGTAGCCTTCTTGATCTAGATAGCCAGCATCTCCTGTATGAATCCAGCCATCGATTAGAGTTTTAGCTGTGGCTTCGGGCAATTTCCAATAGCCCAGCATGTTAGCAGGTGAGTTGATCTTTATTTCTCCAATTTGAAAGGGAGCAAGTTGATTATTTTGATTATCGACAATTGCAACTTCTACCCCAGTCAAAGGTTTACCCGCAGATTTTAATAAATCAGTATTGCTAGAAGTGTGTGCTGCTTCTGGTAAACAGACGGCGCAGTTCCCCGTCTCTGTCATGCCATAAATCTGGACAAAATCGCAAGAGAAGGTTTTCATGGCTGATCTTAATAACGATTCGGCTATTGGCGAACCACCATAGAGGACATATTCTAAAGAGGAAAAATCGGTTTCTGGGCATTGAGGTTCTGAAAGTACAACCTGAATCATGGCTGGCACCATCGCTGCTTTAGTGATGCGATATTTTTCGATGACTGACAGCACTTCAATTGAATTAAAAGCTGGGAGTAAGATATTTTCCGCTCCAGCTACAAAACCTCGAATCGCCCACCATAACCCTCCAATATGAAAGAAAGGCACAACCAGCAAGCTTTTGTCGGTTTGCTGCCAGTTCAGCCAATTTTGCCCTTGTCGAGTCCATTCTCTGGCTACGGCAAAAAAACTATAATGTCCTAGTTGCACGCCTTTTGGTCGCCCTGTGGTGCCGCTGGTGTAGAGTTGAATAGCGACATCATCAGGCGAGATCTTAATTTCGGGACTGGCAGTGCTATATTGCTGACACCATTGATCGTAGTTGAGGTGATTTTCTACGGTTTGGTCTAAAGAAATAAAAGTTTCGATCTTAGTCAGTTCACCTTCAATCGAGTTAATTAAATTATGAAATTTTGAGCCAATAAAGATCAATTCTACTTCAGCATCATTGAGAATATAACTTACTTCAGCAGCAGCTAACCGCCAATTTATGGAGACTAAAACCGCCTTGATTTTGGCGCAGGCAAATAAAATCTCATAGCTTTTTGGGGAATCTTGTGCCAATATAGCCACTCGCGTTCGGGCTTTAATTCCTCTTGCCAGTAAAGCATTAGCCAGGCGATCGCTTTTTTGATCTAGCTGTTGATAGGTGATAGCTTGATCTTTAAATATCAAGGCTTTAGCATGGGGCTTTTTGCGGGCTTGTGTTCGGGATAAATCCGCTAGAGTTAAAATTTCATCGTTATGTATCATTAGGTTGTTCCTACTAGATTGTCTGCGTTGAGATATTGGTGAAGTTTTTGGGCTAAAACCTCGACTTGGGGTGGACGAAGCATATTACCATGATGACCAGGAACCTCTTCTGCTGCTACGTTTGCCGCCAGTTCTGACCAGGTAGCTTTCAGGTCGATATCTGTCTCCTTAGCTTGAAACAACATCAGACTTCCTGAGTAGGATTGAGGTTGGTAATCTTGTTCGGCTTGGTAATTTAACTTGCCCATTTCTACAAGATGACGAATTTGCTCTAAATCAAAATCTGCGGGGATTGTGTTGTTGCGCTTCGCCTCCTCCATGACATAGATTAGCTGTTCATCTGGGGTCATTGGGCGTAGGCGTTCTAAACTTGTGTTGATCTCTATAATTAAGCCCAGGACTAATAGAGTGAGATCCCCTGACTCTATAGCGGGGTCGATGATCACGCGAGTACAGGAATCGAGAATTGCCAATTTTGCGATCGCTTCTCCCTGCTGATTGAGTTGTTGTGCCATTTCAAAAGCGATTAAACCACCCATCGACCAGCCACAGAGGTAATAGGGACCTTGAGGTTGAACAGTCTTTATGGCTTGGATATAATGAGCTGCCATTGATTCGATGTTGGTATGAGGTTCTAGTTCGGGATTTAAAGCGACTGCCTGTAATCCATAAAGGGGTTGTTTGTTACCTAAATGACGGGACAAATCTTGATAGCAGAGAACATTACCTCCAAAAGGGTGAATACAAAATAGCGGCGGGCGATCGCCATGAGGCTGGATGGGGACTAAGGCTGACCAGGGAATTGAGGTGTTTGATGAACGGAGCAGATGTGCTATACCCGAGATGGTGGGATGGGCTAACAGTGTTGCTAGGGTTAACGTCTTCTGGAATTGTTTTTGAATTTCCGTGGTGAGACGGACTGCTAGTAGGGAATTTCCTCCTAAGTTAAAGAAGTTTTGCTTAACTCCTACTGAGGTGAGATTTAGCAGATCGCACCAGATCTGAACTAGCTGTAGTTCGATCGCATCTCGGGGAGGGATAATTTCTTCTGCCTGAACGGGGTTGAATTCGACTGCGGGTAAAGCTTTACGGTCTATTTTGCCGTTGGGGGTTAAAGGTAAAGCCTTGAGGATGGCAAAGTGGTCTATCGCCATGTAATCTGGCAGTTTTTGTCTTAGATAGGATTGTAATTGGGTAGTGCTCAAGGAGGGTTCTTCACTGGCGACATAAGCAACTAGTCGTTGATTGGCTTTATCTTCTCCCACTATGCTGACAACCACTTGTTTGACTTGGGGCATTTGCTGTAGGACTGCTTCAATTTCCCCTAATTCGATGCGGTAGCCATTGATTTTGACCTGAAAGTCTGCCCGTCCCAAAAACTCAATATTGCCATCGGGTAAATAGCGTCCCAAATCTCCAGTTTTGTATGATCTCTCCCCTGTTACTGGGTGAGTTATAAAACTGGTATTAGTTTTCGCCTCATCTTGCCAATAACCTAATGCTAATCCTACCCCCCCAATGTAAAGTTGTCCTGGTACCCAAATCGGACAGGGTTGGGTTAGCTCATTGAGGACATAAAATCGTTGATTAGTTAAAGGCTTGCCATAGGGAATACTCTTCCAATTCGGGTTAACCTGCTCAATGGGATAACAAATCGACCAAATCGAAGCCTCGGTTGCTCCCCCTAAACTCACTACTTGGAGATCGGAGAAATGATTTTGAATTTGTTCTGGGAGACTTACTGGTAACCAATCTCCACTCAGTAAAGCCAAACGCAAACATAATGATTCCCTTTGGGGCTGTACCGATAGATATTCCACCAACATCTGCATCAAGGCGGGGACGGTATTCCACAGAGTAATTTCCTGCTCAACAATCAAATCTAGCCAGCAAGCAGGGTCTTTAAGTCCATCTATCGCAGGTATAACAATTGTTCCTCCCACCGCGAGGATGCCAAAGATATCGTAGACCGACAGGTCGAAGTTTAATGCCGACAAAGCTAAAATGCGATCGCTCGATGTTACTTTAAATCTGTGGTTAATATCGAGAATAGTATTAACTGCCCCACGGTGGTCAATCGCTACTCCTTTGGGTAAACCAGTAGAGCCAGAAGTATAGATTACATATGCCAGATCTCGATTATCAACACAATTATCAGGGATTTGAGGACTAGTTTTTAGTTGTTCTTCAACACACACTCTCTGTACTCCCGACGGCAAAGATAGCTGATCAAGATGAGATTGAGTAACAACTAACTTAACTTGACCTTGTTCCAGAAGATATTGCTGTCTTTCCTGGGGTAACGTGGGGTCAACGGGTAGATATGCCGCCCCAGAGATTAAAATTCCCAAGACCCCGACAACTTGCTCCCACCCTTTTGACATCACAATCGCTATCAGAGTGTTAGGAGTTGCTCCTAATTGCTGTAACTGGTGTCCTAATTGATTGGCTCGTTGGTATAATTCCTCGTAAGTTAAGGAACAGTCAGGGGCAATTACTGCCACAGATTGAGGTTGTGTTTTTACTCTCTCGATAACCAGACCGTGTAAGGTCTGCTGGGAAATTGGGGCGCTGGTATTGTTGATCCGATCTCGTTGAGATAATTGAGCTGGTGGTAATAATTGGCGCTTTGTCTCAACCCAAGGCGATTCTGAGGTGGCAAGATCCTTAAGTAAATTGCAATAAGCCCCAAACATATCGTCAATCAGACCTGGAGGGAAAAGTTCTTCTACCACATCCCAATTAAATATTAATGCCCCATTTTGCTCTGTAACTTGGTGATCGAGCCAAATCTGGGGAGTTTGACTGATACTGTAAACTTCTTCTCCTAAAAAATTTCGTTCTAAATCTCGCTTATTTACTGAATTTAGACCCAAAAGACTAGTAAAAACTATGGGCATGATTGCGGTTAATCCAGTCTGGCGACGACGTATCAATTCCCGCAATACTTCCACCCCAGTGACATGAAGATGATCCATATCCTGTAGCAATTGCTGCTGTAGCTGCTGCGCGCGATCGCTAAATGTGCCTAATGTTGAGTTGTTTATTGCTAATAAAGTAGTGTTGGTAAAATCTCCAATAATACGCTCCACATCGGGATGGAGATTCAGACGCTCAAACACAGTCAGATTAATCGTAAAGCGAGGATTTTTACTCCAAACTGTTAAAACTTCGGCAAAAGCAGCCAGTAAGATTACAGAAGGAGTCAAGCCAGCTTTTTGACCACGCTGTTTTAATTGCTCCCAGATATTGCATTCTAATTCTGCCCGATGACGTTTAAATTGATAGTTTTTTAACTCCCTCGGAAAACAAGCTAAAGGTAATTCTGGTGCTGGGGGCAAAGAGTCTAAACGCTTGAACCAGTAACCGCGCGATCGCTTGGTCGATTCTGGATCTTGCAGGATTTTCTGATTAACTACATAATCTCTGAAGGATATTCCCAGGGGCGTTAAAGAAATTGCGGGATTTTGATAAAGTTGATTCCATTCCTGAAACAAAATCTGAATGCTGGCGGCATCCATCATTAATAGGTCGATTTTGAGGTGAATCCGCACCCGCTGTTCGTCTAAACGACTAGCTCGAATATCGAACAGAGGCCAGCGATCGCAGGGTAATATTTGATGGGATAATGTTTCTCGCAGGGCGGTAAGCTGAGACTCTTTGGCGCTATTTTCTAATCCTCGCAGATCTAAGATTGAGATTTCATAGGGTGGAACCTGCTCTAAAATCTTTTGCTCTCCTGTCGGGAGTACTACAGCCCTCAGCATGTCGTGACGTTTAATTAATTTCTGCCAAGCCATAGACAGCCTGGACAAGTCTAAATTATTGTCAGTTTCAAATTCAACATACCCACTGATAGCAACATCTCCTAGTTCAAATATGCCACTGCGCCCAATCCAATAGGCTTGCTGAATGTCTGTTAGGGGGAAAGGTTCGTATTTCTGGCTGTGATCTGGCTTGATCGCTGTTACCGAAGGAGTAATAGTTTCGGTTTGGCGCAATAACCGTATCAAATCTTGTTTATGGTCTTTTAAAGAGTGTTGTAATTCTGGCGTTAATACTCCTTTTGCCGCTTTAATAATTAAGCGATCGTCTTTAACCGATAATTTGACATTCTGGCGATCGAGTTCGTTTAAAAGTTCATTTCTATTCATATTTCTATTATTTCTATTTCTCCGTCTTCATCAAGTTCAGTATTTAAGGTTTTTTGTTTTATTTTCACTAGTTTTAATTGTTCGACCACAGCTATAGCTAATTCGGCTATATTAGTTGCTTCACTCAGTAATTGCCTCATCGATATATTGACTTCAAGTTGATTTTGTAACTTGTTTCTCAACTGGACTAATTTCAATGAATCTATTCCTAATTCAAAAAAATTAAGCTCCACATCTACAGCTTTTATCTCCAAAAGTTGCTGTACAACTTCGGCTATCTTTTGCTCTATTTCTGTTCTGGGAGCTGTTAATAATTTAGATTTAGACTCACCTATATTAGGTATGGGCAACATTTTACGATCTATTTTTCCATTAGCAGTTAGCGGTATTTTATCTAAAGTGATAAATTCAGCAGGTAGCATGTAATTTGGTAATTTCTGATTTAAATAACTCTTCAACTGGTCAGGAATAGATTTAGATTCCCGTAAGGGTTGCTCCGCTAGCCACTGTTTAGTTTGAGCTAAATCTATTTTTCCGCCCACAAAGCTATACAGCAAAATTTGACTTGATTGCAGTTTCAATAAATCTTTGATGGCACTCAATTCTAAATAACCAATAGGACATAATCCTATTTCTCTTGGAGGTGCAGATTGCATTAATAGCTGACCGATATGTCCTGCTTCTATTAGACAAAAATTCTCTGCTAATTCTCCATATATTGGGCGAATAGCATTCAATTCGGCAATCAAAAATAGTGAAAAAGCACCATTGTCAAAAATTATTTTATTACCCTGATAAATACTCCCATCAATTTCCCTGTTAGCACTCACTAAGATCAAACGATGTGATGGATGATAATAATATATTCCTGCTGCTAGCCCTTCGACTCCGTTGGGTTTAACTAATAAATATGTTTGAACTGGGTAGAGACTTCCCGCAGAAGGATAACGATATTTCGGCAGAGGATAATCCTCTAGCTGCATCTGCTGCAAACAGCTTAAAAACTGACTAAATTGTGATAGAGAAATAGGTTGTGATCGAAATTGTCGATAACTTTGACGCTTGAGGTAAGTATCGGTCAAGTTTTCATCAGATTGGGGCAACTGTATACTAGTTTGAGATGCTTCTATCTGTCGCAATCCCGATTGTTTTAGCTTAAATTCGATCCGCTCTATGGGATCTTGTACTACCCCTTCAAGTTGATTAGGCTGATAAGCTTCTGCTGGGTTTTCAGTGGATGCTATTTCTTGATCGATGGTCACATAACCGACAAGCTGCTTATTGTTTGATTCTCCTACGGCATTCACTACAGCATTTTGAATCGCGGCATGTTGTTTTAGTGTGGCTTCAATTTCCCCTAATTCGATACGGTAGCCATTGATTTTGACCTGAAAGTCTGCCCGTCCCAAAAACTCAATATTGCCATTGGGTAAATAGCGTCCCAAATCTCCAGTTTTGTATAATCTCTCCCCTGTTACTGGGTGAGTTATAAAACTGGCATTGGTTTTCACTTCATCTTGCCAATAACCTAATGCTAATCCTACCCCCCCAATATAAAGTTGTCCTGGTACCCAAATCGGACAGGGTTGCATTAGCTCATTGAGGATATAAAAGCGTTGGTTAGTTAGAGGTTTGCCATAGGGAATACTTTTCCAATTCGGGTTAACCTGCTCAATGGGATAGCAAATCGACCAAATCGAAGCCTCGGTTGCTCCCCCTAAACTCACTACTTCGATGTCAGAGAAATAGTTTTGAATTTGTGCTGGTAAACTCAGGGGCAACCAATCTCCACTTAGTAAAGCCAAACGCAAACATAATGATTCCCTTGGAGATACCGATAGATATTCCACCAACATCTGCATCAAAGCGGGGACGGTATTCCACAGGGTAATTTTGTGAGCCTCAACTAAATCTAGCCAGCAAGCAGGGTCTTTGAGTGCATCCACAGGGGGAATAACTATAGTTCCCCCCGCCCCTAAGATGCCAAAAATATCGTAGACTGACAGGTCAAAGTTTAATGCTGACAAAGCCAAAATGCGATCTTTAGCTGTCACTTTAAATCTCTGGTTAATATCGAGAATAGTATTAACTGCACCGCGATGTTCAATTGCTACTCCTTTGGGTAAACCAGTCGAACCTGAAGTATAGATTACATATGCCAGATCTTGATCCCTTGGCACTAATTCTAAGGGACTACAGTTACCAATCTCATCTTCTACATACAGGCAGCTATAATCTTTCTCATTGAGCCAAGACAATTCACTTTCTAAATGAGGCTGGGTGACAACTAACTTAACTTTTCCTTGTTCGAGGAGATATTGCTGTCTGTCCTGGGGTAACGTGGGGTCAACGGGTAAATATGCTGCCCCAGAGATTAAAATCCCTAAGACCGCTACAACTTGTTCCCATCCCTTGGACATCACAACCGCAACTAAGGTGTTAGGAGTTGCCCCTAGTTGCTTTAACTGGTGCCCTAATCCATTAGCTTGGTCATATAGCTCTTGATAAGTAAGGGTGCGTTCGGAACTAATAAGGGCGGTGGAGTTAGCACAGGCTTCCACTTGACTGATAAATAAACCGTGTAAAGTCTGCTCGCTAATTGGTGCCTCGGTATTGTTTACCGCTGCTCTTTGTGACAATTGATTTTCAGGAAGTAGCGATCGCCTGGTATTATCCCAAGTTGCATCTATATTACACAGAAGCTCCAGTAAATTACAGAAAGCCCCAAACATATCGTCGAGCAAACCGTCTGGAAATAGTGCTTCTACTCCATCCCAGGTAACGGTCAAGGCTCCATTGCGTTCCCCAATCTGACAATCTAACCAGACTTGGGAGGTTTGGCTAATACTATAAACAATTTCTCCTAAATTATCCAGCAGGGACACATCTCTTCCTATGGAGTCTAGACCTAGGGTACTGGTAAACACAATGGGCATGGTTTGATAGCTCGATCTACGTCGATTGAGTTCTCGCTGAACTTTCAAGCCGCCGATGTAGCTATGGTCTAAATCTTGCCAGAGTTGTTTTTGGATCTGTTGGCTACTTTCTGTAAATGAATTAGGAATTGAGCGATCAACTTCTAGCAGGGTTATCGAGGTAAAGTCCCCCACAATCTGATTAACTTGAGGGTGGAGAGGAAAGCGATTAAACAGAGTTAGATTAATGGTAAATTTAGGATTTTTGCTCCATAAATTAAGAATTTCGGCAAAAGAACTCAGTAACAGTCCTGAAGGGGTGATTTGGGCTTGTTTCGCCCGCTCTTGCAGCTTTTGCCATTTAGATGCAGAAATTTCCACACTACGGCGTTTGAACTGAGGTTGCTTAATCGAACTGGGACTAACAGCCAGAGGTAATTCTGGGGCGGGGGATAATGTATCTAAGCGATCATACCAATATTGCTGAGAACGCTGATATTGAGGGGTGTCTTGCAGATTTTCCTTAGCTAAGACATAATCTCGGAAAGTAAGTTCTAAACTGGGCAATACCACTTCTAGATTCTCGTAAAGTTGCAGCCACTCCCGCAAAATAATAAACATACTCCAGGCATCCCCCACCGTCGCATCAAAACCAAGATGCAGTCTGGTGCGTCCTGTGTCTAAAACAGTGGCACGAATTTCAAATAGAGGCCAGCTATCTAGAGATAACATATCGTGAGACATGCGATCGCGAATACTATTTAACTGGCGGTCAATCTCCTCTGCTGGCTCCCCATGTAAGTCTAAAACTTCGATCTGATAGTTTGGTACATCTTCTAATACTTGCTGCTGTCCGTTGGCTAAAACTACCATTCTTAACTGGTCGTGGCGCATTACGACTTGGTGCCAGGCTAAGTTCAATCGCTCAAGATCGATCTGCGACCCTTCTATTTCTAAGTAGCCATGGGTAGCAACATTTCCCAGTTCAAAAGCTTCGCTACGTCCCAACCAATAAGCTTGCTGAATATCTGTGAGGGGAAAGGGTTGATAACGTTGATCGGGCTGGGGAATTATATTGGGTAAGGGAACAAAAGAATTACGCTCACTTTTTTCAACCTGACGTAGTTCCCATAGCGTCCGTTCTAATCCTGCTACCGTGGGATATGACAACAGGCGACGGAGAGGAAACTCAACCTTAAAGACGCGCCGCAGTCGGGAAATTACCTGAGTAGCTAATAGAGAATGTCCTCCCAACTCAAAGAAGTTATCGTAAATCCCTACCTGCGGTAATTCCAGAACCGAAGCCATAATTTCGGCGATCGCAACTTCGCTTGGAGTACGGGGCGCGACCAAGGTTGCGGTGGACTCAGTGGCTAAATCTGGTACAGGTAACGCGCGGCGGTCAATTTTCCCATTGGGGTTTAAGGGTAGAGCATCCAGGAATACAAAAGCCCCAGGAACCATATACTCAGGTAATTTCTGCTTAATAAACTCCCTTAAATCATGGCTATTAATAGTTCCCGATGGGGCTACCACATATGCTGCTAAATACTTATTACCTAAACGCTCTTCTCTGGCTATGACCACCACTTCTTTTACTTGTGGCTGACTTCTCAAGACTGCTTCTATTTCCCCTATTTCGATACGGAAACCACGCACTTTAACTTGATTATCGATCCGCCCTAAAAATTCAATATTGCCATCGGGTCTGTATTTAGCGAGGTCGCCTGTTTTATAGAGTAGACCAGAGGAGGCGGAGGGGTCAGAGGAAACACTGTTCAATGAAAAGGGATTCGGGATAAATTTCTCCTCAGTCAAATCTGGTCGATTTAGATATCCTCTAGATAAACCCTCTCCCCCCAAATACAGTTCCCCCACAACTCCAATAGCTACTGGTTGCAGTTGCTTATCTAAAATATAAATTTGCGTATTGCCAAAGGGTTTGCCAATGGGAACAACATCTGACTGGGATAACTCTAGCGTCGTGCTTTCAAAATAGGTGCTGTCGATAGTTGCTTCGCTCACTCCGTAGGAATTAATTAACCGTGTTTGCTCACCACAGACAGAGCGAAACTTTTGCCAATCTCTTACATATAAAGTATCCGAACCAACAACGAGTAATTTTAGGAAGTGGAGATTTTGCTGGCTACTGGCTACATATTCCACTAAGTTTTTTAAAACCGCAGGGACGAATTCAGCACTGTCAATCTTCTCCTCCTGCATCAGTTGATATAGCTTCTCTGGTTCCAATAAAAAATTCCAAGGACATAAAACCAACTTAGCCCCCGAACATAAAGCCCGAATCCAGTCCCCACTGAAGACATCAAACGAAAAGCTTGCCATCTGGAGGTGGCTGGTGAGAGTTGACAGTTGGTAAGCATCTGACCACCCTTGATAAGCATTAACTAGACTACGATGCATTATCTGTACGCCTTTTGCTTGTCCAGTTGAACCAGATGTATAAACGGTGTAGGCTAAATTATCTGGTGTGGCTGTAACTGCTAAATTTGCCTTACCCATCTGAGATATTGCCTGTTGATCTCGATCTAATAAAACGATCGCTGCATTGTGTTGGGGTAGTTGGGTAACAAGCGGCTCATCAGTTAATAAAATCGACACCTTAGCATCATCCAGAATAAAGCTCAGACGCTCTTGAGGATAATTAGGATCAAGAGGTAAATATGTCCCTCCTGCTTTGAGTACCCCTAACACACCGATAATCATCTCTAAAGATCGATCAAGGCAAATTCCGACTAAAAATTCAGATTTTACGCCCAATCCTTGTAAATAGCGAGCAAGCTGGTTAGCACGAACATCTAACTCCTTATAAGTCAGTCTAGAACCTTCATACGCCACCGCTACGGCATCGGGCGATCGCTTTACCTGGTCTGCAAATAGTTCATGAATACATTTAGTATGGGGATACTCGCTCTGAGTTTGATTCCACTCTACTAGTAATTGATGTCTTTGGCGATCGCTTAGTAATGCAGGTAATTGGCTAACTGGCTGGTCGGGGGTAGAGACAACAGCGGCTAATAAGGTCTGGAAATAGCTATCTAAGCGGGCAATTGTTTCGGCTTCAAAGAGGTCTGTATTGTACTCCCACCAGCAGATTAATCCTGTCTCTGCCTCTGCCATAGCTAAGGTTAAATCGAATTTTGCTGTCTCCCCTTCGATTTCTAAAGTACTGAGAGTCAATCCTGGTAATTCTAATGTCCCCATGGGTGCATTCTGCCAGGCAAACATGACCTGAAATATAGGACTATAACTCAGATTTCGCTCTGGCTTGATGGCTTCTACTACGCGATCAAAAGGTACGTCTTGACGATCAAAAGCATCTAGGGATACTTGCCGCACTTGAGCCAGTAGTCCTGAAAAACTGGGATTTTTTGTCAGGTCAAGGCGTAAAGCCAAAGTATTGACAAAAAAGCCGATTAAGTCTTCGATTTGCTCTTGGTTGCGACGGGCTATAGGAGTCCCCACCACAATATCCTCTTGATTACTCCAGCGAGAGAGTAGTGCCACAAAAACCGCCAACAGATTCATAAATAGGGTGGTTCCCGTTTTTTGGCTCAGGGTTTTTAGTTGCTCACTAAGATCCCGATCAAGGTAAAATTTGCGCGTCGCCCCGTTAAAAGTCTGTACCCGAGGGCGTGCTTTATCCGTCGGTAGTTCTAATAAAGGTGGCGCACCTGCTAATTGTTGTTTCCAGTAATCGATTTGGGCTTGGTACTCTTCCCCTCTTACTCGCTGTTGTTGCCACACAGCAAAATCGCCATACTGAATCGGTAATTCTGGCAAGGGAGACGGTTTACCCGCCAAAAATGCTTGATATAGGCTTGATAACTCCTGGATTAAAAGCCCCATTGACCAGGCATCAGAAATAATGTGATGAGCGGTTATCAGCAGTACATGAGAACTATTACTCAATCGTAATAGTTTTACCTGTAGTAAAGGAGAAGTATGGAGTGCGAAGGGCTTATTTGCCTCTTGCTGCGCTAATCCTGGCACCTCACTTACTTGACAGTCGGCAACGGATATCGTTACCTGTACTGTAGGCTCAATAATCTGCACTGGCACGTCATCAACCAACTCAAAGCGGGTACGCAACACCTCATGTCGCCTGATGATTTCCGCTAACGCCTGCTCAAGTATACTTACCTGAACTTCTCCCTGCATCTCAACCGCCAGGAACATGTTATAGCTAGCATTGCGATCGCTGAGTTGCTCAAGATACCATAGTCTTCCTTGTGCCGGGGATAAAGGTATATTTCCTGACTTTAATCGGCGAGGAATTATCTTTGGCTCGCTTAATTCTGTTTGCCCCCGACGATAAGCTAAGACGGTTGTCTCTAACTCTACTACTGTGGGCGATTCAAATAAACTTCGTGTTGGTAACTCAACCCCAAAAATGCGCTGTAAACGGGAAATAACCTGAGTCGCTAAGAGAGAGTGTCCCCCTAATTCAAAGAAATTATCATAGATGCCAACGCGATCAAGTTCTAGAACCACTTCCATAATTTCGGCGATCGCTGATTCTGTGGGTGTACGGGGAGGGACAAATTTTTCCAGGCGGTCATGTTCTAGATCTGGTATGGGTAAGGCGCGGCGATCAATTTTGCCGTTGGGGGTCAGGGGAAAAGCCTCTAGCACCACAAAAATCCCAGGAATCATATACTCAGGTAGTTTCTGTTGCAGAAAACTCCGCAGTTGGCGACGGCTAACTGAGTCCCCATTGCTGCTGGTAACATAGGCTGCTAAATACTTATTATCCTCTGTATCTGATCTCGCTATTACTATCCCTGCTTGAACTTGAGGATGAGTTGCGATCGCTGCTTCAATTTCTTCTAGTTCAATGCGAAAACCGCGAATTTTTACCTGGTGATCAATCCTTCCTAAAAACTCAATATTGCCATTAGCGTTATATCTTGCTAAATCCCCTGTCTTATAGAGTAGGGCATGGTTTAACTGTTGACTGTTGACTGTTGACTGTTGACTGTTGACTGAAAAGGGATTAGTAATAAATTTCTCTTGGGTTAGTTTGGGCAGATTGTGATAACCTCGGGCTAAACCTGCACCACCGATATACAGTTCCCCCGTAACTCCCACTGGTACTGTTTGTAAATAGGAGTCGAGAATGTAAACCTGGGTATTGGCGATTGCTTGACCAATTGGCACTGCTGATTTTGCCCTATTATCCTGAGTCGTAACTTGATAAACCGTTGACCAGATAGTAGCTTCCGTTGGACCATACATATTCCAAAGCGAACTGGCATTTTGTTGTAGTTTCTTAGCCAATTCTGGAGGTAATTCTGACCCACCACAAAGAATTTTCATCTGACTACTGTTCCAGCCCGCAGCCATTAGCATCTGGTAGGTTGCGGGGGTTGCCTGTAGGATAGTTGTCCCTGAATTTTGAATTAAATTGCTCAACTCTTGTCCAGAAGTTGCCACCTCGCCACTGGCAATAATCACCCGTGCGCCAACAATTAGGGGCAGATAAAGTTCTAGTGCCGCAATATCAAAGGATAAGGTTGTTACCGCCAGCACAATGTCTTCTGAGCTAATTCCAGGTCGCTCTTTCATCGAGAGCAAGAAGTTAACCAAAGACTGATGAGATATGCAAACCCCTTTTGGTTTACCTGTAGAACCAGAAGTGTAGATTAAATAAGCTAAGTTTTCGGGCTGTACTTTGTTATTGATAGTTGGCTCAACTGGAGAATCAGCATCCTCTGACCAATTTTCATCCAAGCAAAGCAACTGAACCTCACTATCTAAAACACCATCTTGCTGTAAGCGAGGGACTATATACCCCTTGGTTAAAACAATATTCGCTCCGCTGTCTGCCAAGATATAAGCCAAACGCTCTTGAGGATAAGCAGGGTCGAGAGGAACATAAGCCCCACCAGCCTTAAGCACGCCTAAAAGTCCTACCAACATCTCTAAAGAGCGATCAAGGCAAATAGCCACCAACCCATCTGGTTTTACCCCCAAAGCTTGCAAACGCCGCGCCAGTTTATCAGCTTGGCGATTTAATTCTTCGTAGGTCATCTGCTGTTGCTCAAACACTACCGCCACCGCATCGGGCGTAAGTTCTACCTGAGCCTCAAACAGTTGCCTAAAACCAACAGAATCGAAATCTCGTTGCGTCGAATTCCAGGCTGCTACCTGCTGCTGCTCTGCTGACCCCAACATAGGTAATAAACCGATCGCCTGATCGCTATTTTCGACAACTGCCGACAGCAAATTGTGGAAATGACCAGCCAGGCGACCAATAGTTGCCGCTTCAAATAAATCTGTGTCGTACCTGAAAATGCCAAAAATTGATTCAGTCGTCTCCATCAGATCGAGACTGAGGTCGTACTGTCCTTCCTGTTGGGGAATCACAAATGGTTCTAAAGATAACCCACCCCAGTTGTGACGAGCTGGCGCTTTCTCTGACACAGATAATTCGTAATCTGCTCCCATATCCTGCAATTTCAGCAGATTAAAAGTCACTTGAAACAGTCCAGTCAGAGTCGCATCATGGTTAACCTGCAACCGTTCGATCAGTAAAGGGGAAGGATAATCTTGATGGGCGAGTGCCGCTAATACTGTTTGCCGTACCTGGGCTAAAAGAGCCGAAAAAGTAAGCTCCCCCGTAATTTCGACTCGCAGAGCAAGCATGTTAATAAAGAAGCCGACAGTGCGCTCAAACTCCGACTGACTCCTACCCCCCGCAGGAGAACCAACGATAATATCTGACTGACCTGTATAGCGATACAGTAGCACTTGAAAGGTAGCCAACAGAGTCATGTAAAGGGTTGCACCCTGTTCCTTGGCTATCCCCCTTAATCCTTCCGTTAACGAGGAGTCTAGTTCAAAAGTATAGGATGCTCCCCGCTGATTTTTGACCATCGAACGCGGATAATCAACAGGCAATTTAAGAATCGGCAACTCACCACCCAATTGCTGCTGCCAGTAGTTCCAGTGAGCCTCTCCCACAGGACTGGCTAACATTGACCTTTGCCACCGTACAAAATCCCCGTATTGTCGATTAATCGGTGATAAAGCTACTGCTTCTCCCGTACTTTCTCCCTGATAAAGCGATCGCAATTCATCGAGCATCATTCCCAAGGAGAAACCATCAATCGCAATGTGGTGTACGCTCAACAAAAGAACGTAATCCTGTGGGGCGCAAACAAACAGATTCACCCGTAACAAAACACCCTGTTCTAAATCGAAAGGCTCACGGTTAGCAGCGATCGCTCGTTCTCGCAGTTCGTCCACATTCCAAGTTGCAGCATCCATATGCTGGATCTTAACTTTCTGCCGTTCCTTAACTACCTGCTCAGGTTCTCCATCTTGCTGTCTAAAAATCGTCCGTAGAGTTGGATGGCGATCAACTAGTTTTTGCACCGCTGTTTGTAATGCCCCAATATTTAATGAAGAGCAAATACGGGCAGTAAAAGCGATATTATAAGCTGCACTATCTGGGACTAATTTAGAGAGAAACCATAAACCCTGTTGTCCATAAGTTAGAGGATAAGATTTAGGAATATTCTCCTGATCTTGTGGGGAAGTATTAGAGGCTGAAATTTCTGATTGGGATTCAGTTAAAAGCTGACTCACCGCCGACACCAAATCAGCCAAGCTAGCATCTGCCATAAACTTAACCGCACTAATATCCACTGCTAAATCGTTTCTCAGCCGATTTCTCAGCTTAACCGCGATCAAAGAGTCAATTCCTAAGTATTGCAGAGGTTGTTGCTCTTCTACATCAGATGGTTCGATACCTACCAGTTTGGCGATTTGCTCCTGAAAATAACTAACTAAAATCTTTCTACGTTCGCTTTCAGTAGACCTCTTGCATAAATATATTTTTTCGATTCTAAACATTAGTTTCTGACTCCTGACTTCTGACTTCGATCTCAACCAATAATTTTGATTCGTGCAAGAGGTCTAGTTATGTTTTTAAGTGTCTTGGCATCGATAAGTTGAGCATTCATCACAGAAAAATTTGATTAAATATAGCTAATGGCTAATGGCTAATGGCTAATGGCTAATGGCTAATAGCTACTAACAGTATTCTTTTGTTCCTCATTACCTGAATCAGCAACGCCACTATCGATTTTTGCTTGAGATTCATCATTTAAGATGGCAATAGTAACGTCTCCTTCTGCCCAACCATCATGGCGATTATTATAAAAAGCACAAGAAGTTTTCATCATAATTAAATTGCCACGGGCGCTACATTTCTTAATTGCAAGAGTGCCTTGAAAATTTCTCGCATCGATTGGCTTTTTAAAAGCACTCGAATACTTAGCAATTAAAAAATCACTAAGCTGGCGACGTTGATAAGTTTGAAGATCCCAACCTATCATTGCCTCTGCTAGCTTATTTTGAATTAAATGTGCGATCGCTACATAACAAATCTGATTGAAGCAGATATTGAACTCAACTGCATTAAAATGTCCTGTATCGGCAATATAGCAAGACTCAGGAATTGAAAATTCTCCCTGGACAAACCAACGTCCTTGAGTGGATGATTTGGGATATTGAAATTGAGCCTTCTGAAGATATTTACAGTGTTCTTTATATGGCTTAATAAATCTATTTAACAAATCCTGATCTATATTATCTACCTTGATAAATTCCTGTTCAATCTTCATAATTAACCAATAATTAATAACCTGATTAAGATAAAAGCCACTCACTTTTTTTTTGACTACCGTGCCAGCAATGACTGTTCGGCTGACTTCTGGTCAGAAGTATAAAAAGGTAGCCCATCATAAATCCCAATACGGTAGCTGACACTCTGTTCTCCTGCTGCTACTGTAGATGCCATATGATTTAGCGTCCTGTTCTCCCACAGAATAAGATCTCCATCTTGCCAAACGTGGGTATGAATATGTTCTTCACCCTCGATAAAGACAAATAGTTCTTTCAAGATTTTTTGATTGGTTTCATAATCTAAACCCTCAATCCCAGTCGTAAAACCAGAACTGGCATACAAAATTTTTGCCCCAGTGACGGGATGTGTTGTAATGGCTGGGTGTTTAACGGCAGGAAATCTGGCTTCTATATCGTGCAAAATATCGATAATGGCTCGATCAATATCCCACTCTTGAACCTTATAACGCCATTTTCCTTCATGTATTAGATATTTGCCTTCGACATAACTTTTTAAATGTGCCGGTAACTTTTGATAAACCTGCTGCATATCGATATAGTAAGTCTCCCTAATCGACTTGGGCAAAATTTGTGGATAGAGCATTGTTAAAGGCAATGGTTCTTGAAGAAACGCACAATCCGTATGCCAATAACGACCCGTTCCCCGAACTCCAACCTTTTTACCATCTTGGGGAACATTAGATGAGACAAAAAATTCTGGATATTTTGGGTGATGGTAATTGTCTTGAGGATAAACTTGTGGAGTACCAATTTTTTGAGCAAACTCTAGGTACTGAGCATCATTAATATCTTGCTCTCTAAAAATTACCAGTTTGTAATCGTATACAAGTTGTTTGATTGACTCGATTTCTGCTGGAGTTGTTGAGGCAACGTCTGCATGCAAAATTTGAGCGCCAATCTGATTTAAAGGTGGAGCAACTACTTTCATATTTTCCTTAATAACTATTTCTTGTAGTATTGTCTTTTGGAACCTTTTAAAGCCTTCAATTATATTTTTGTTATTGTTTAACTCAGCTATTACTTTGATTTAAAAATGGATGATAGCTATTGTCTGAATATTAGAAAATGCCTTTTTCATAACTTTGGGAAAATAAGCCTTTCATTCAAAATTACAACTTAGCTTAACTTTTTTTAACCTAATCATTATTATCAATACTTATTACCAACTTAGCTTCAGTAAGTATCTACTTTTTGGAGCATTTAAGTCAAACGACGGGCTGTCAAACTTGTAAAATTTATCAAAATACTTTAAAAGTAATTAACAAGTAAAGACTTCAACACATTAGAGTTAATCAGTGAGTTGATGAGGAACTGCGAGCTACTTAATGTTGTACAAAAGATATACAAATATCTCTATTTTTGTATAACAAAGAACAAAAAAATATAGGTAATTAGTCTTCGGTAAAGCTACTAGCTCTCAAAAAATGTTTAGCTGTAAAATCAACATACTATTTTGATTTCAACTGTTTCTGTAAGCAGTAACTGCCAACTACGCAATCAAGTTTAATATAGCGTTTCTCAAATGAATGAGGTACATTATTTTTTTCCTTTCCCCTGTTCCCTTTACCCAAACATAACCGAGGTATTTCTCTCTAATGAGAGAATTGCTATATCACCTTTACTACTTGATTTGTCAGCAATTTTGTCCAACTATTTATTGTAGTTGCAGATCTACGGCTTGCTCAAATAAATACTTTTTAATCTGTTTTCCTTTATGTCATGAGATGACTACAATTCACTATGGCGACAACCAATTCATCTCCAACCAAAACCAAACTACCTGATGGTCCAAAATTCACTTTAATAGATAATATTCAAGCCACTCTTGATCTCTTTGGCTTATTAGATAAAAGATATCAAGAATACGGAAGTATTTTTTATGTGGCGCAATCGTCACTATTTCCCCCTACGGTAGTACTGAGCGATCCTCAAGCGATTGAAAAAGTTTTTACCGCTGATCCGAAGTTTTTTGAACTAAAAAATCCAGCTGACGCACCAATAAGCCCTCTAGTCGGAGAAAATTCTCTAATCTTGCTTGATGGAACGGAACATCGAAGACAGCGTAAATTGTTGATGCCGACCTTTCATGGTGGAAGGATGAAAAGTTACGGTCAGACAATGGTTGATGCTACTAAAGAGGTTATAGGTCAGTGGCAAGTCGGTCAGACTATTTGTATCCGCGACTACACCCAAGAAATTTCTTTACGAATTATTATGCAAACTATTTTTGGGTTAAAGAGTGGTCAAAAATATGATCGTCTAAGAAACATTTTACTTGATTGGTTAGAGATTTTAAACTCTCCTTTGAAGTCTTGCTTACTGTTTTTACCTATATTACAAAAAGATTTAGGCGCTTTGAGTCCTTGGGGCAAATTTATTAAGCAAAGACAAATCATTCATGAAATTCTAGATCAAGAGATCAATAACCGTAGAAACAATCAAGATCTTCTAGGCTCAGATATTTTAAGCTTAATGCTTTCGATTCGCGATGAGGATGGTCAGCCTATGGGAGATGTCGAAATAAGAGACGAATTAATGACTATGCTATTTGCAGGACACGAAACTACTGCTAATACATTAGCCTGGTCTTTTTACTGGCTACATTACCTCCCTCAAACAGGTCAAAAATGCCAAGCTGAATTAGATTCACTGGATGGGAACGCCGATTTGATGACAATTGCCAAACTTTCTTATCTTAATGCTGTAGTTTCTGAAACACTCAGACTTAATCCTGTCCTGGCATTTGTGAGCCGTACTTTGAAGTATCCCTTCGAGTTATCAGGATACACGTTTGAAGCAGGTGTATCGTTGTCTCCCTGTATTTATCTGACTCACCAAAGAGAAGATATTTATCCTCAACCAAAAAAATTCAAACCAGAAAGATTTCTCGAACAACAATTCTCTCCTTACGAATATTTCCCTTTTGGCGGTGGTAATCGTCGCTGCTTGGGAGAGGCTTTTTCTTTGTATGAAATGAAATTAGTTTTAGCCACCATATTGTCACAAGTGGAGTTAGAGTTATTAGATAAAAAGCCCCTTAAAGCTTTGCGTCGCGGTATTACTTTTACTCCTGATGGCGGAGTAAAAATGAGGGTTAGAACCATTAAAAACGTCTAGTGTGAATTGAAAATTAGGATAGTTTATTTTGAGCTATAAGCCGTAAGCTATAAGCTATAAGCAAAAGAAAATCAAACAATTCGTGTTATTCAAAAATCGAAGCCTCATAAATCATCCTAAGATTAAATAGTTCGGTGTTTTATTTCAAAGAGCTAAGAGCTAAAAACCAGTAAACTAGAACGAAGCTAATCCACATTAAGCGTATCCAAAGTTAATTAACGTCAGCTCGGGATAAGCTAAAACCCTTACCACACAAGTATTTCAAAAACACTGTTTTCTCGTTAAACTTTCTTTTGTGAACTAATAAACAATACTTCAAAAGCTTAGAGCTTATAGCTAACTAAGCAGACTAATCTTGTTAACCCGAACTGACGTTAATTAGAGAATTACATTTATGGGAGTCGGATACTATGAAACGAGTTTTTCATCAAGAGTTGTTACCAATAAAACTCCCAAAAGACATAACAAGGATGCGATCGCAAATGCAATAAGATAACCAAAGGCTTCGGTGATAAAACCGCTAAAGCTGCTTGCCAGTAAACTACCGATAAAAATAATAGTCATTTGTAGAGTATAGTCAAACCCAGCATTTCCCTGTCGACTATGATCCATGGCGATCGCAAACATCGGGACACAAGCCATACTATAGGTAAAATGCAGCCCAGTAGCTACCAAATATAAAACGGGTAAACTGGTAAATCCCAAGATGGGCAGAGTCCAAATAGCGATCGCAACTGCCATCAAAATACCAAATATAATCAAGCCCCGTTTACGCCCCAGGGGTTTGACCACAAATCCGCCTAAAATAGAGCCAATAAATCCGCCGCCAAAGGAGACAATACCGTTCATTACCCCAATCTCAGTCATAGACATGCCCAAGTCTACTAGTAAGGGTAGCGACATAGTACTAGCGATGGTTATGCCCATCATATAAATCACCAGAATCAAGATCCATTTGGATATCCCAAACTGTTTAAAAAATCCCCCTAGTGCCGACCAACTCAGTTTATAGTCAGTTTTAGGATTAGTTGCATTTTCACGATGAAACAAAACGGGAAATATTAATAACAACACACCCAATGCCATTACTAATAAACTTCTATTCCAGCCCCAGGTATCCAATAAAATAAGGATAATCCCACCGCCCAAAATTGAACCCAAATAACCACCAGCCCCTTGAATGCTGTTTCCAAAACCTCTTTCGGAGGGTTTAAGCAGGTTAATTGCTAAAGCATCGGTGGCAATATCTTGAGTTGCCGCAAAAGTAATAGCCAGTAGCATAGCTACTAGTAAGAGAGTAAAATTTGATTCAAAATTGAGAAAAGCACAAATGGCGATCGCAATTGCCATCAGGCTTTGCATCAGGACAATCCAGAATTTATAGTGTCCCCATTTTGTCCAGCCATAGCGATCTATCAACGGCGACCACAAGACCTTAAGGGTCCAAGGCAAACTAAGTAAGCTAGTCAAGCCAATTAACTCTAAAGAAACCCCCTGTTGTCGCAGGAATACGGGTAAGGTTTGCCCAAAGAAAGCCACTGGCAAAAACTGTGCCACATATAAGCTAGCGAGTAAGACCCATTTATCATTTATCATTTATCATTTATCATTTGTTTATCAGCAAGCTTGAAAATAAACTGTTCAATGTTCAATGTTCAATGTTCAATGTTCAATGTTCAATGTTCAATGTTCAATGTTCAATGTTCAATGTTCAATGTTCATTGTTCATTGTTCAATGTTCAATGTTCAATGTTCATTGTTCAATGTTCATTGTTTTAAAACTTAGTCCTAACTTGAAAGCCATAGGTAGCTGGTGCGCCAAAGCTGGCAACATCACCAAAAGAACCAAAATTAAATGCTGTTGTCAGATATTCAGTATCAAAAATGTTGTTAGCAAAGACATAAAAGCCGTAATTATCTAGTTCGTAACCAATACGAGCATTAAATAAAGCATAGGCATCTTGCTGAAATTCATTTTCATTATCAAAAAAGCTTGTACCAAATCCCTGTAACTCTACTCGGCTAAAAAGACCCATAGGAAAACGATATTGTAAAGCCAGATTAAAGGTATAGTCGGGAGAAAAGGGGAGATTGTTATCGTCAATCTCTTCGCTATCAAACGGGTCGCTAAATTCATCAAAAGTAGCATCAACAAACCCAAAACCAGCGATCGCTTCAAATCCTTTAAAGGGAGTTGATCTTAACTCAACTTCAAAACCACCAATATCAGCATCGCTATTGGCAACTAGAGTTTCAAATGAAACAGGATCAAATGCTATTAGTTGAAAATCTTCTACAGGACTAACAAATGCCGCAACACTAAGCTGCAAGCGATTGTCTAAAAACGAAGATTTTAAGCCAATTTCGTAGTTAAGTGAAGTTTCAGTGTCAAAGGTTAATGTTTCTTCTGTAGTTGCAAAATAATTGACTCCTGCTGGTTTGTAGCCCCTGGCGATGGAACCATAGACCATTAAATTAGGGTTGAAGCGGTATTGTGCCACAAAACGAGGTAACAAAATATCATCATCTTGTTCCACATCATCAAAAGCACTGGTGACGGTGGGATCGAATCCAGGAAAAGCTAAAGTACCTACCTTATCTAACTTGCTGTCAAAGCCTTCGTAACGTAGTCCCGCAGTTAAGGTTAAGGCTTCAATGGGCTGGTAGCTAACTTGACCAAAGAAAGCTAAAGTATCTTCATCGACTTCTGCTTCAGTAGATTCTGTGCCAAAGGCAGTAATCGAGCCACTTTCATTGATCTCAAAATCTCTAAATTCAAAATAAGTTCCCGCCAACCATTGAAACCGATCACTGCTCTCAGGAGATTGAAACCGAATTTCTTGACTAATAGATTCTGATTCTGTATCAGAAAATGTAATAGCTAGATTTTCGGTAGCAGGAGTAAAAATATCGAAATCGTGTTGAAAATCCGAACTGGAAAAACGTCTAGCGGAAATAGAAGTTAGACGAAATGCAGGATGGTCATAATTAATTCTCACAGATTGAGTATCAGTATTGAGATTACTAAAACCAATAAAATCCTGTTCGACAGTAAAAGGATCTTCGCTATCGAGTGCCACAAAAGGTTGGGGACCATCATTGTAATCGTCCACCGAAGCGTTAAACGCTACGCTGAGATTTTCTGCGGGAGTCCAGAGTAGTTTACCTCTGGCAGTCAAGCCCGACTGGGTATCAAGATCCTCATCGAAGAAAGTATTTTCCGTAAAGCCGTCTCTGGTTTCATAGCTTCCTGAAAGACGAAACGATAATTCATCTTCGATAATCGGCGTACTAACACTGGTCTGCACGTTAAAATTATCAAAGTTACCGTAACCAATGCTGCCGCTAAAGTCCAACTCCTCGGCTGGTTGCTTAGTAATAATATTAACTACCCCTGCCTGAGCATTTCTACCATAAAGAGTGGCTTGGGCACCCCTCAATGTCTCTACTCGTTCGATATCAAAGATTTCCACCCCCAGAAAGTTAGTGAAATCATAAGGAACATCATCAATATAAAAAGCAACGGAATCGCGGGAAATGAAGTTAAAGTTACTAAAGCCGCGGACACTATAGTTGACAAAGTTGCGACTGGGAGTATAGGTCGTAAAGTTAGGGGTATTTTCGGCAATATCTCTAAAGGAAGTAATATCTCCGTCTTCGGCTTCCTGTTCGGTAATGGGTGTGATACTTATGGGAACATCTTGGATCTCTTCTGGCTTCTTCTCGGCAGTTACCACAATATTTATTACTTGATCTGGGTCTGTAGTATTTGCCACTGGTGTGGGGGGCGTGGCGCTGATAGTTAAACCCTGCTCAGTTGTGACTGCTGCTCCCGTCGGTACCCCTTCAACCCCAGAAATAAACACTCTAATGCGATCTCCCGATCTGGCGATCGCCTTAACCTGAGATATCCCCTCAGCGGGATTACGGCGCACAAATCTTGACTGTGGTAACTCAAGTCGAGCATTAGAAATATCGACAATCAGGTTATTGTTTTCTGTAGAAGTAATCCCTTGAAGTGTTTCACCTCGGTCAGTATTTAAAATAACCTCAATTCCTGATGATGGAATCTCTCGTACTTCAATTTTAGTTATCTTCGCCACAGAATTATTTAACTGCGACTGCCACTGTTTAACTGTGGTCGCAGGGGAGAGTTCTGCTTGCTCTTCTACTCCATAGGCTTGCTTAGGAACATTAACTAAGACTAATAACCCTAACAGATTAAAGATAATCCCCTTATATAATTGTTGCTTCACTCTTCGTTTTGAATATTTCTAAATTAGTAACCGAATAAAATAAGCAACACAACGTTGTTTTGACCGTGACGAGCAAATGCTTATCTCACTATTATGAATAGCGCCTTAATATATCATGAGAAATTACTCACATCAAAAGACAGGCTGTCGTACATTAATTGAACTGTTAATAATTTAAGATTTTTTCCCTCTAGGTCATCAACTGTCAGCAGGTTTTGATTCTCAGATTCTGCTCATCGTTACACCACGCACGAAGAGTCATACTACATCCTGTTTAAATATGCCATCTACAGGCGGTAAAGGGTAAAAGGTTTAAGCTACTTTCAAGGTTTTTTCTTAAGTATCCCTTGTAAATCTGATTTAGTATCATACGCCCCATGGTAAGGCTTTACTTTGCACGTATCTCTATGCCTATAGGGGAATTATTTATATTACGAGACGGGGTTCAATATCGTTCATTCAAGCCCCCACCCCCCAACTTTGGGGGAGCCAGATTTTTAATAGACTGACTCAATCAAACCAATGGTGCCATCAGGTCGCTAACCATTCTCAAGGATATTGTTCTTCTCATACACCCCAGATTGCATAATTAAGATAATTAAAATTTCTCCAGGCGATATGTCGTGAGTCATAGTCTATATTCTGAAAATTTGATTTTTCGAGTCTGTTTACAGTGATAAAACTATGAAATATTACAAAAAGCCTTACAATTCATCATTTTTTAATCTAGATCTGCCTTTTGATGACAATTCAATTAGCGATCGCAGTAATAGACTTATTGCACGAATCATAATTGACTACTTGAGAAAGAGGGCAAAGGGTAAAGGGAAAAAACATTAATCTGCTATTCATGCAAGAGATGTCATGAACTGTCGTTTACAACCCAGGGATGAAAATAGGACGTTGCACAGTTATGGGATGATTTCTACAGTTATTATTTTTTCCTTAATTACAAAAAGCTAATGGCTAATGGCTAAGAACCCTTGTTCTATCTTCTATTTTCAAGACACACGGGTCTAATAAAAATAAGCCCTGGCTAAAATAAACCAGGACTTGAGTATTAGGTCTAAAACTAGTGACAGAGGAAAATTTAGTAAAAATTTAGTGCGAATCTAGTAACCGTATCCTTGAGGCAGATATTGATTTAGATCAACTTGGTCTTGGATGTTAGTTTGGGTTGCATCTTGGTCGATGATATTATAATTGCCAATTGCAGCAGCTTCGTTAGCGTTGGTTTGGACTGAAGTTTGAGCATCAGGTGCGGAGGGAATACCGTATGCCCCTAAGTCTAGTTGGTCTTGAATACTAGTTTGGATCCCCTCTTGCTGGATAAAGTTAGCATCCCCCACAGCAGAGGCGGAGTTGACATTGTTTTGAATACTGGTTTGAGCGTCTTGAGCAAAAGCAGTTAAAGGAGCAAAAGCGATAACAGTAGTTAGAAGAGCTAAAGTGGATTTTTTCATGGTTGTGTATCTAGTTAAAATCAATAAGAGTGTGTTTTGCTTACATTCTCTAGATACGGTTGTCTGATTTTTTTTATGCAGATTTATATTCTAATCGCTTGATTGCGATTGCATGGAGCAATCCAAAGCAGATATTGTCAATAGCCTGAAACAATCTGAGACAGAGGTTTGGTATTAAATCCTGTTTCCAGACAACACTTAAAAGTTGTGACAAAGGCTTGAGCCGCATGTAGTCGCAAAGGACTAGCCCGCATGCAGTCAAGAGTCAAAAGTCAAAAGTCAAGAGTTACAAAGACTACTGTTTGCCGCATGTAGGATTTGAGCGTAATTAAAGCTCTAGATCTAAAAATATACTTTGGTAATCGGATTTGGTATTAGTCAATAATTATCCTTAACAGTTTTTCCAAAGATTGTTTTTTAATTCTTCTGGAGGAAATATGCCCTACTCCTAGTATCACCTCATCGTAGGTTTCAACATCTTTGAGGTATCCAGGTGGGTAATGTTCGATCCACATCACCTTATAGGGGGCAAAACCAAACTTATAGCAGACAAGATTAATTAAGGTTGACGCTTCATCAGTAATCGAACGACCAGGATTATCAGGTAGTTCTGAAACAATGATTATTGCTTGATTGAACGCCATTTTATAAATTCTTAGGCGGCAATGACAGTTTCCTTTAGCAGTGTCAGAATACCAGGTAAACAACATATCAACATCCAAAGTAGCTGCTGATTCCGAGAAGCTCAATTTCCTTGCCTCCATTAATGCCCAACCCGCCAGACATAAGATTAATCGTCACAGCGATTTATGCTCACAATATCATTATTTAGGACTTACGCAGTGAAACGAAAAATCAAGATTGTGGCAAGGGGAAAGGGAAAAGGACAAAGGGAAAAAACCAACCTTTAACCCTTACCCTTTAACCTTTTACCAGTCTCCACCAAGAATTGAATACATAAGTCCTATATTTAGATAGCTCTAAGTGGCTCCACCTAAATCAATAGTTCGGACAGTTTTTGACAAAAGTTATGAAAGCCTAATTTATAGTTGATTATTTCAGTCCAACGTAAGGCTCAAATACCTATTCTTTCGTTATTGATAAAATTTTGTCCGAACCATTGCTAAATAAACACATAATAAAAATTGTCACAATAGCGAGTATCTATTCCCAATCCCCAATCCCCAATCCCTAGTACCCAATCCCCAATCCCCAATCCCTAATCCCTAAATAACTATCCTCAAGCAAGATTAAGTAACTCTAATAATTCTGCCTCACTTAGTTGAGCAACACCTAGTTTTTCGGCTTTGGCTAATTTAGAACCAGCATTTTCACCCAACAATAAATAGTCGGTTTTCTTGCTAATTGAGCCAGTGACTTTTCCTCCCGCCTGTTCGATTAGTTTTTTTGCCTCATCTCTCTTCAAACTAGGAAGTGTGCCTGTAATGACAAAAGTTTTACCTGTCAAAATTTGCTCAGATTGATCAAGATCATGATTAGAATCTGTGACAGCAAAGTTTAATCCTGCTGCTTGTAACTGCTTGATTAAAGTCTGATTAGCGGCAACTCTAACCCATTCAAACACGGATTGGGCAATTTCCTCACCAATACCATATACCTCCTCGATAGCTTCAAAAGAAGCTTGAGATAGCTGTTCAATAGTAGGAAAACTCTCCGCTAATATCTTGGCGTTGACGCTGCCCACATAGCGAATACCCAAACCATATAACAGCCTGTCATAGCTTTGATTTTTAGACTCAGCGATCGCACTTACTAAATTTGCGGCAGATTTGGTTCCCATTCTTTCTAAACCAGCTACTTGTTCTACGGTAAGTGCATATAAATCAGCAACAGAAGCAACTAAGTTATTTTGAATGAGTAAAATGGCAATTCTTTCCCCTAAACCTCTGATATCTAGAGCATTACGACTAGCCCAGTGAATGATACTACCCCGCAAAATTGCAGGACAAGAACTATTAACACAACGGGTAACCGCGCACTCTTGGGGAAGACGCGGGGGGCGAACCAAGTTCGCCCCCGTGAGTCGTCTGTGACGTACTAGGGTGGCACTGCATTCTGGGCAACTAGAGGGCATCTGATAGGGAACTGTGTTGTCAGGACGTAGCTCAGGTAACACACGGACAACTTCAGGGATGATTTCCCCTGCCTTGCGTATGATTACCGTATCTCCAACTCGAATATCCAATTGGGCAACGCGATCGCTATTATGCAAAGTCGCTCTTTGTACAGTTGTTCCTGCCAGTTGTACAGGCTCCATAACAGCCATTGGTGTAACTGCCCCGGTACGCCCCACATTAACGATAATATCTTTGACTACAGTAGGAGTTTCCTCAGCAGGATATTTAAGAGCGATCGCCCAACGGGGAAACTTTTGGGTAAACCCTAGCTGTTGTTGTAGTGAATATTCATTTAGCTTGACTACAACCCCATCAGTCATGTAGGGGAGTCTTTTTCTGCCCGTATCCCACTTTTGAAAATAGTCCTGCACTTCTTCTAGAGATTTACATAGCTTACGATTAGGATTAACTGAAAATCCCATTTGTTGTAGTAACTCTAATGAATCCCACTGGGATTTAACTGTACTATCTTGATTAGAGGCAGGTTCTAAATGTAAAGTATAGGCAAAGAAATTTAGCTTTCGCTGGGCAACAATTCTTGAATCAAGCTGTCTTAAAGTTCCTGCGGCAGCGTTACGTGGGTTAGCAAATAAAGCTTCTGCTGAATTAGCTCTTGACTGATTAATAGCGTCAAAAACATCTAGGGGTAAAAATGCCTCTCCTCTAACTTCGACTTTGACAGGAGGATTATCTAGCTTTAGCTTTAAAGGTATAGTGCGAATAGTTTTAATATTCTGAGTAATTTCTTCTCCTGTTATCCCATCACCACGGGTAGCACCCCTTACTAAAATACCGTTTTCATAAGTTAAAGCGATCGCACTACCGTCAATTTTCAATTCACAGACATAAGAAAATTGAGGAATCTCTTCCAATTGTTTTTGCCAGCGTGTTTCCCATTTAGCCAATTCTTCCAAGTTAAAGGCATTTTCCAAACTGTAGAGGGGAATATTATGTTTTACGGATGTAAATCTCGATGCTGGACGATCCCCAACCCTCTGGGTGGGACTATCTGGGGTAACTAATTCAGGATACTGGGTTTCAAGATCCTGCAACTGTCGGTATAGCTGGTCATATACCCCATCCTCCATAATAGGATTATCAAGAACATAATAGGCATAACCTGCCTGCTGTAATTGTGTTCTCAATTGAGTAACTTTTTGTCTGATTTGTGTCGTCAAGGTCATAGTTTGGCAAATGGCAGAGAAAACCTTAATTAAATTACACTTTAATAAATTAGTAATTACTGATTACTAATTAAATTCTCTTTATTTTCAGACGAGATTTGCCAGGTTAGGTTAACTAAGCTATTAAAAATTGCCGCAGCAACACCAGCACCACCTTTATCATCCTCAAGGCAAATATAAGGTACTAAAAACTCAATTAAACGTTGTTTACTGTTATCCCCAAAAGTAGGAGGAGTTGCGATCGCTAAACGGGGTTCAACTACTTTGTTTTGCAGTAAAGTAATTAGACTGGACATTGCCGCCTGGTCTTGACCCACTATAAAAATGCTCTGAGGATATTTGCTTGCCAATATTTCTAATCCTTGAGCGGCTTTAGTAGTTTTTTTAATGACATCACCTTTGGTTGTCCCGCAACAGTAAACAGGATTGCCAAAAGTTTTTTGCAGTTGAGGGACAATGCTGACCTGGATCTCTGGAACATCGACAATAATTGGAGTCATTGCTGTCACGGCATTAGCTCCCAGAGCTAGTACGTCATCAGAAAACTTAAGAAGAGATCGATAATCAAGATCGGCAGTGACATAAATAACTTGTCGAATGATTTCGTATTGAGCAGGAGTAATATTTCTGGCGATGTCCTCAAGTTGACGATCAATTATTGCCAGGGAAGAAGCCTTAGTAAAACCTAAATCCATCTGTATATCCTACTTTGATTGTGAGTCACAGCATAGTTTTTAAATCATAAGATCATACAATACATCGTCTTGCGCTGCCTGACCATAACTTGCAAAACCCTAGGACTCAATCACCGTTGATAGATGTTATTAGATCACGTCACTAAAATAAATTATATCTCTTGCACAAATCATAATTAACTACTTGAGTAGAAAGTTAAGGGTCAGCGTACATGCAGGCTAGCCCTTTGTCCCTTACCCCTTACCCCTTACCCTTTAACCCTACTTAACTCAAGTTGATGATATTTATACAAGAAGTCTATTAAAATAGCTGCCATTGTTTACTGCTTAATCTTTTTAACTGATTTAGATGCTTATTAGTATAAAAATGGTCAACCCTAGACCAATTATGTACTGCTGATGCCTTGATGCTGATTGCCCAAGACCAAATATGAGCCATCTGAGTTAACGCTTGTAAAGAGGAAGTTTCTGCTTCAGTTAATTTTTGGACATTTTGGTACCCGACAAAAAAAGCATCTCGGACTTTACGATTAATTCCTGCGTTTAAAGAAACCTGCAAAAATTTGGCTAAATCAAAAACCCGCCAGCCATAGCCACACTGGTCAAAATCGAACAGAGTGATTTGATTATCTGAAGTGAAGTGAACATTTCCACTATGAGGATCTCCCCAGCATACACTCCAAAGGGGAGCTTTAGCTTCTAAACAACTTAGCTGCTGTTTGATCTTAGATATTCTTTCTTTCAAATAGGATAGATCCCCGCAACAACTGTCAAAATAAGGAGAAATTATGTCTAATGAATCATCCAATAAATATTCGATATCTAAAGGTTGACGAGGAGTAGAATTATCGAACTGCAAAGAAGTTTGGTGGATTTTTCCTAATGTCTCACCTAAGAGCGTGCTTTGTTCAATACTCAAATCACCTTGAGGTATGTTCCCTGGAGCGTAAGGAAAAAGAGCTGCATAGCGATCGCCTTCTACTGCTCTAATGGTTACAAAAAGCTCGCCTAAGACAGTTTCCAACGGGCTGGCAACAGGCAAATCATGGTGATGTAGGAAATCAAGATATTCCAATTCAAACCGAATATCGGACTGAGAACGCCAGTGATGATGAGATATTTTAAGAATGTAGCATTGAGTATCTGTCTCAATCAGATAAATATCACTCAGACCGCGATACCAAAACACACAACGATTAACTGCCCCTATTTCATACTCTGTTAGTACTCCTTCAATTAGGGCTTGGGGAGACAGAGTAGAGTAGATGGCTGGAAACACACCCATCGCTACCATAGGATAAAAATTGTAGGTTTACTAGTTACAAGTTGGTCTGCCCCAAGCAGCAGTTAAGTTATCAAGCCAAAAGTTATGATTTTTACTTGTGGACTCAGTTCCTGCCTCTGACCAGAACTTTGTAGACATTTTATCTATCTAAATTACCTGCTCTTCAAGCCCTGCGAAGTATAAATAGATACCAAAATTTTTTATGACTGATATTCACAATTGATTGCTAAGTCTATTTTTGATGCCAGCTATAGTTAAGGTTTAAGAAATGTAGCTGGTAGTGATCAATGTAGTACAATTGCCTCTAAAGTGATTAGTATCAGCTTTCTAGCATTTTAAGGATTTAAAAATGTCACTGGCGATCTGAAAGCTACGGGTCGCGTAATCGCGCTATCAATATGGGTGAAGGTAACTACAGCGAACAGAAAGATGACTTTGGCATCGGCAAGATGGATGGTGGTGTGATTCAAGGGAACGCAAAAGTTGCTGGAGTCATTCATATCCATAATTATTACGAGTATAAAAAAGAAGTAAAATCTGACCCAGTTAATGCTGCTGTCGCTCATCTTCCCTGTCCCTATCGGGGTTTATTTCATTTTCGTCCTAACGATGCCGAGCTTTTTTTCGGACGTGAGCAGGAAGTTGCAGAACTTGTTCAAGCCACTCACACTAAAAATTTTATTCCAGTACTGGGAGCATCAGGTAGTGGGAAATCATCAATCGTTTTTGCTGGCTTAGTCCCCAAATTAATAGCTCAAGGCAGTTGGCAATTTACCTATTTTCGTCCTGGTGATGAGCCTTTTCATGCACTAGCCAAAGCACTGATCCCTCTTTATGAACCAGATTTAAATCGTATTCAAAAAGCAGAACGTTCCCGCGAACTAGGAGAAAAATTAGCAACTGGTTCTTTTCCCCTCAAAGATGTTTTTGCCGAGATTGAAATTAATTTTCCCAACCAAAAGCTACTATTGATTGCCGATCAGTTTGAAGAACTGTTTACCTTATGTTCAGATGAAGCAATTCGTCATGGTTTTCTCAATCTTTTATTAGCTGTCTTTAAATCTCCAGCCAATAATTTGGAGATTCCCCCAGTATTAATTACTACGATGCGTGCCGATTTTTTAGGCAATGCCCTCTCTTATAGTCCTTTGGCAGGTGTTTTAAAAACCGAGATCCAACTGATTGGGGCAATGAGTCGTGAAAATCTCTCCAAGGTAATTATTGAACCTGCGGCAATGCTAGGAGTTGGATTTGAGTCAGGACTAGTAGATCGCATCTTAAATGATGTTAAAGATGAACCTGGAAATCTGGCTTTACTGGAGTTTACCTTAACAGAACTGTGGCAAAAGCGAACAACTAATCAACTAACCCATCAAGCTTATGATGCTATTGGTCAGGTTCGAGGTGCTTTAGCTAAATACGCTGAGAAAGAATACCAAAAACTGGGAGATAAAGAACAAGTCCAAGCCCGACAGATTTTCCTGCAATTAGTAAATCTGGGAAAAGATAATAACCATACCAGAAGGCGAGTCAATCGCCAGCAGCTTGGGGAAAACAATTGGGATTTAGTTACCCGCAAAGGTGGATTAGCTGACAGCCGTTTGGTAGTAACTAGCCTCGATAATCATGAACAAGAAACCTTGGAAGTTGTTCACGAAGCTCTAATTCGTCATTGGAAAAGATTAGGTCAATGGCTCAATGAAGATAGAGAAAATCTGAATAAACAACGATCTATTGAAGATGATGCTAAACAGTGGGACGATAATAGGCAAAATACTGATTATCTTCTGAAAAATAAACGATTAGGGGCAGCAAAAGAATTTCAACAGGAGCAACATCAAAAATATCCCTTGTCTGACTTAGCGAGAGAGTTTATTGCCAGAAGTAGCAAGCATCAAAGAAATGAGCGCGTAAAATCTTTGGGACTCTTTTTAATCATTCCTCTAATTGGAACAGTCATTGGCGGATATTTTTTGGTCAGAGAAATACAGCTAAATGCTGCTCATCAATTAATTCAAGAGTGTCCAGAGAAGATACCGAATTGTTCTGGCAGAATTGAGGCTTTAGAGAGGCTAACGAACGCTAAAAGGAGTATGAAGTCATATAACCTTGAAAGAGCTAATCTCGGAAGTGCCAACCTCGAAAGTGCTAACCTCAAAAGTGCCTATCTCTTGGGTGCTGACCTCGAAGATGCCAATCTTATAGATTGCCGACCTCGAAGATGCTAACCTCAAAGATTCCTATCTCTATGGTGCCGACCTCAGAAATGCTAACCTCGAAAGTGCTAACCTCAAAAGTGCCGACCTCAGCATTGCCCACCTCGCAGGTGCCGATCTCTTGGGTGCCAACCTCACAGGTGCCAACCTTTTTGTTGCCAACCTCACAGGTGCCAACCTTTTTGTTGCCAACCTCATAGATGCCGACCTATTGGGTGCCAACCTTACAGGTGCCGACCTCACAGGTGCCAAACTCAGTCTTGCCCACCTCGAAGGTGCTAACTTCACAGATGCTAATCTCAGTCTTACCAATCTGATCGGAGTTGAAAACATCACTCACTCTCAAATAAAATCAGCTTGTCATTGGGAAAAAGCTATTTACCAAGGTTACTGGGATAAAGAAACTGAGAAATGGATAATTGATGAAAAAGCTAATCAAGAACACATAGAAAAAATCAAACAAGATAAAGCTTCTGATCCTCAACAGAAAGTCGATTGTAGTAGGTGGAAACAAAGTAGTTAAAATATTTCGCTATCTAGCGAATAAAATAAGCGATCAAAACAGGGAAAGATAACTGTTATGCATTAGTAATATTTTCGTCATATCACCAGGAATTGTTTCAGTCCTATCAAGCAGCATCCAACTCCCAGCTATCAAAAACCAAACTTCCTGACGCAGGTTGACCCATCTCATTATCAAAGCTGGAGGCTTATCAGTTTAACGCTCAGGCGAGATCGCTTCTTGATACAGTCGCTCATGGAGAAAACCCTCAAGACCGCGCTGCATCGCTTTTTACTCAGAAAATGTTTGTAAAATAAATATTAAATACCCTCAAGCTGGAAAAATCGCCCTAATACCTCAATGACGATCAATACTTCCCAAACACAATGGCAATACTTAGAATCACGTCCTAACTCTTGGCACAAACAGCTTTTCTTTAAAGGAAGAAGACTCAGACCCGCTACAGTTTGGAGTTCAATGCTGGTAGAAAAAATGACTCCTGAAGAAGCAGCATATAATTGGGATTTGTCGATAGATGAAGTTAAAGAAGCAATAGCTTACTGTGAAACAAATCAAGAAGTAATACAGCAAGATGCAGAGGCAGAACGTCGCTATCTAGAAGAGAGAGGAGTTGAGCTTGAGCCTAAGACTGCTGGTTGATGAAGACACTCAAGAGAAACTTTTGGTCTATTCATCTATGGGAACTCATTACTCGCTACTCATTACTCGTTACTCAAAATAGTTAGCTAAAAAACTATAGGTTTCAACAGCGTGGTTGTACATGGCGAACTAAATTCCCCGTACCCCACGCTCAAACTAGACACAGTTTAATTTAATGGCGGGAGGCGGATTTGAACCACCGACCTTCGGGTTATGAGCCCGACGAGCTACCAGACTGCTCTATCCCGCGACGCTTTAGTAACAATAACACAGTTGGCTTTTAAAAAGCAATTTATTAGATTTATTTGCCATAAATGGCAGATAATAACTCCGTTGCGCCAAACCGAACCACGTCGCTACAGGGTAATCCTGTTAGCTCTGTGGTAGATTTAATTCTTTCTTTAGCTTGGGCTTGATCTATGCCCCAAGTATTAAGTGCGATCGCCTTAACCTTGATCTGACCAAAAGTTTCTCCAGCACTGGCTACAGTTTCGTAAAGTTTAATGACCTCTGGCAAGGCAGGAATGGCAAATTGGGGAAAATCCCGAATATGGGTGGCACCTGCACGATGAACCAAAACTAAGGCTGTCGGTTGACTGCCGCGAATTAGAGGTAGAGTAGCGGTAGAGCCTGGATGCAATAGTGATCCCTGCCCTTCAATGAAGATTAGCTCTTGATCTGGTGCCGCTTCTAAAACAGCTTGCTCCACTGCCCCTGCGGCAAAATCTACCCGTATTGCATCCAAGGCAATCCCACCTCCTGCGATCGCAATTCCTGCTTGTCCTGTGGCGATAAACTGAGCTTTAATACCTTGAGCAAGGGAGGCGTAATAGAGTTCAAGGCTAGTGGACATTTTGCCAATCGACATATCAGTGCCTACGGTTAAGATTCTTTGCGCTTGAAGCGATCGCGCTTTGCCTTGAGCAATGGTTAAATCAGAGGGTTCTTGTCGCAGATCCCAGATCCACTGTTGGGGCTTGAGGTTAGGAAATTGAGGCTTGAGCTGGGTATGTAAGCCATTAATTATGGAAACACCTGCGGCAACGGCGATCGCAATTTCTGCTTGTAAATCAGCGGGGAGTTGTCCTCCAGAAGGAGCAATCCCAATCAATAGTGTATCGGGTTTATATGCCAAAGCTGCCTGAACATTTTTGACAATGGTCACATTACGCTCAATTCCCGTTAGTTGAGCCAAAGACCCCCCTGCACTATCAGGATCGATTATTACTACCACGTTAGTCTGGCTATAACGGAGAAAAGCCAGTCCAGTTTTGCCATGAACTCCCTTAATGCCTTCTGTTAAGAGAATTGCCACTTTAGTATTAGCTGTTAACTTCATCTTGTTACTCCTAATCCTGGTTGATGATTGAGTACTAAAGATCCTGCTTTGGTAGTTATTCCCTGAAAAGGATCGTCAAGCAGGTTGAGATGGCTATCAAGGTCTAAATAGTCTGCTAAAGGCGCAAGATGAGCCATAGCAGTATTAGCCAAAGTACTATCAGAATAGCAGCCAAACATGACCTGCAAGCCACAGGCACGAGCAACCTGAATTGATCTCATAGCTTCAGTAAGTCCTCCTGTTTTCATGATCTTAAGATTTACTCCCGCTACAGAATTTGCTAGTCGCGGAATGTCGGCACTAGTAAAACAACTTTCATCAACAAAGATTGGTAATGGTGACTGCTCAGATAAAGCTGCTAGCTGATGATCCTGGGCTACAGGTAACGGTTGTTCAATATACTCCACCCCTTGTTGAGCCAGCCATTGAGACATAGTGACTGCATCATCAAAACTCCAGCCAGCATTAGCATCGACGGTAAGTTTCAGGTGAGGTGCTTCTGCCTTGATCGCTGCTACCATTGAGCGATCTGCATCTATTCCCTGGGGACTACCTAGCTTGAGCTTGAGCATTTGGACTTCTAGGGTATTTTGCCAGTCTTTTAGTCTATTTACTGCCCCTTGAGGAGTGCTGATGCCAATAGTGACCGAAATCGGTACCAGGCGATCGCAATTTAAGCCCCAAATTTGCCAGAGAGGTAAACCTGCTTTTTTACCCAGCCAGTCATAAAGCGCCATATCTACCGCTGCTCTAACCGCAGAAGACACTTTAAGTTGCTCTAATTTAAGATTAATTTCCTGACGCTGTAGGGGATGAAACTGCTCTAGTCGTGGAATCAACTGCTCTAATTCTGTCAGTAAACTAGCAGTGTCTTTGCTTTGGTTTTTAATCACCGAAAAAGGTGAGGCTTCTCCCCAACCTTCAAGCTCCTCCTGCTCAACCTTTAACCAAATATTAGTCGTCTGGGCAGTAGTGCCGCGACTAATTTGTAGGGCGAATTTTTTATGGACAGTAAAAGTCTGAACCGTTAATTTCATAGTATCGGCGAATATACCCAGTCTGATTCTCTGAGAATTATCATAGAGGCAACTTCTGATAAATAAATCTCGTCTAAGAAATTGTTAATATCAGAAGCGAATTATAGTAGACCTCTTGCATGAATAATTTTTAGCCGCGGAAGTTAATAGTAAATGCGGAACCCACTGTCACCTTTGTTTGTAACTTATCATCTGTACCACAAGGGCATAACATTATTTGTTAAAAACTCTACTAAGTGAAGGATTTATGCAAGAAGTCTAGTTATTTTAGATTTAGTTAATTATTATCTGGCTGGAGTTCTATTTTGTTATCTTATAATCGTTTTCTAAGGCTGATTCTAGCTACCACTCTTACTACCATAATGCTAAACGCTCCTGAGATGGCTCGGAGCCAATCAACTAAGCCAGGCTCCATTACTCTAAAATCAGATGTCCAGGAATCTAATGCTAAAACAGGGATCATTACCGCTAGAGGAAATGTCAGGATTGACTATCCTGCCAGAGAAATTCAGGCAACTGCAACTCAGGCACAATATTATAGTCGCGAACGTCGCTTGATTCTGACGGGTAATGTATATGTGATTCAATCAGGAAATAGTATGCGTGCTGAAGAAATGACTTACTTAATTGATGAAGGACGCTTTATTGCTACTCCCCAGAGCGATCGCCAAGTGGAATCAACTTATATTATTACTGAACCACAAGAAACCACAGAATGATTACTGATTACTAATTAGGTGGAGGCAGCATAAACATAAACATGCTAAGAGTAGCAGTTAGTATCAACAATCACGATTACTAGACTGTTAACTGTTTACTGTTTACTGATTAATCTTTGGTTTTAGTTTTAGAGAATATTCACAAGTCATACGGCAAAAAAAACATTGTTAATCGAGTAAATTTACAAGTTTTTCCTGGAGAAATTGTCGGTTTACTCGGTCCTAATGGTGCGGGCAAAACTACTACTTTTTATATTGCTACAGGTTTGGTTAAGCCTAATGAGGGAACCGTTAAGTTAAATGAACGTAATATAACTTCCTTAGCTCTACACAAACGAGCGCGACTGGGAATGGGTTATTTGACTCAGCAAGCAAGTATTTTTCGTAATCTGAGCGTTAGAGATAATATTTTGCTAGTTCTAGAACAAACAGGAATCCCTCGTCCTGCGCGACCAGTTAAACTGCAACAGCTATTACGGGAGTTTCGTTTAGAACAGGTAGCAGATACTTTAGGTTCTCTAGTTTCAGGTGGGGAAAGAAGACGCACCGAATTGGCGAGGGCTTTAGCAGCAGGTTTAGATGGTCCTAAATACTTGCTATTAGATGAACCCTTTGCTGGGGTCGATCCTATTGCTGTGGCTGAGATGCAGGAAATTATTGCCCAATTGCGCGATCGCCAAATGGGAATCTTGATCACTGACCACAACTTTCGGGAAACTTTGGCAATTACTGATCGTGCTTACGTGATGCGAAATGGTCAAATATTAGCATCTGGGACGGCAGAAGAACTTTATAATAATGCCCTAGTTAAACAGTACTATTTGGGGGACAACTTTCAAAAATAGTTCAGCCAAGCTTTATAATAAGGAGTGAAACTGGCACAGTTGTCATGTATACCAAACATAAGTGTAGAGTACCCAGATAAAATAGCCTCCTCGAGATAAAGAGCGGTCGCCTCTGGGACTAGAATCGAGATGGAGAATATGTTTCGCGTCTGAAAATTATGTAAAGTGGGTTATGTAGTTATGAATTTGCGATAAAACTTTCAATTAATTTAGCAACTTCTTGAGGAACTTCAACTGAAGGTAGATGGCTTTTAGGAGAAAATGCGGGAATTCATTTAATCGTGCGACTGCATACTAAATATAGTGAATCAAAGATTATTGAAGCTGCTAGTAAAGTCGGTGTGGGAATAATTAGCCTCAAGCCATATTATCTTCAAATGACTATGACCAAAGAGTCTATTTTTGGCTACTCAAATTTAACAGAGATTTAGCTAACTGAAGGCATTCCCAGGTTAGCTAATATACAAGAGTTATAGGAAGAGTGATTTAACATTAAGATTAAAAATTCTAGCCATGGCAATTTTACTGCTGGGAATTTTCTTGATTGCTGATCTTTTCAATTAGTTTATCTGTTGCTTGAATCGCCATGATACATAGCTCGTTGTTGTCTTCATAGTTATAACCAGCATCAATCATTGCTAGCATAAATTCTTTAACAGTTTGAGTATAAGGATTCAAGAGGATTTCTTCTATGGAGTCTGAATCTGTTAAGCGATAAGTTGTAAGACTCTCTATTTGGTCATTGACCTTGATATTGTTGGTTTCGATTGGTTCCATAGTTTTAAAGTTTTGCTAGTTTGATAAAATTCATAAGTTTTTTTGGTCTTAGGATCAATGACGAATACAACCTGGTCAGAATGATCGTAAATTGCTACTGAAGAGAGTTGTTCGTGATTCACTCCCTCATGATGCGCCATAAATTTTTTGCATTTTATAGGGTCAATCATGATAATTTTACGAGTTAATTAGGTTTTAACTAATTGCACAATCGAGAACTGTATAGTTATTCCAAATAGAAACCAGACGATAAGCGTGGATACTACTATTTAATACCCGCGACCTACTACCCAAGAAGGATAACTTGGAAGCTAGGTCAATTAATTAGAATGACTATAAATTGGGTTCCATAGCCATCTGTCACCGACACACAATACTCCTCGTGGCGTATGGGCGCTTTGAAAAGCTGTAATCTAGATTGTTCAGAAGTCAACATTATTTTACTGTACGGTAAAAACTATTATTTATTTACCGTTTTTTCTTACGTTTGTCAATCATCATCTCTCTTCGCTGTGAAATCAAGGAAAAAGCTTCAATAGCAGATATACCAAGAGCAATACTTATATTTTTGATTGTTTCCTCTGACATATTCTTTTTTTTATTGAAATAAAGACTCCATCTAGATTTTTTGATAGATGTAGCCTGATATAAATCTTCTAAACTGGCATTTAGAAAGAACTCAGCAGGATTTGTATTTTTTTCCTTGAACAGCTTCAAGTTATTTGCCTGAAGTTTTTTCAGTTTCTCTTCTTTATCAACTATGAACATTCTCCCTTTTTACTTTACGGTAAAAATATTTCATTATTTAACATACTACAAAAAAAATTTACCGAACGGCAACTTATGGATTTTTACCGAAGAGTTAAAATACTCTACATGGACTAAGTTCCATGTTCGAGGAACTAACGCAAGCTACTATGAAGCAAATCTAAACATGGAAGTACGGGATATAATCGCTGGTTTAATGGAAAAGTACAATCTTACGGAAACTTTAATATGCAAGCGTTCTGGCTTACATAACAGTCAATTATCTCGTTATCTTAACCAGACTAATAAAAAAGATATACATGTTGCAACTTTAATCAAGATTATTGATGCTTTGCCTTTAGAAGCCCAATCTGAATTTTGGTGGAAAATGAATTCTATGAGTATTCGGAAAAATCAAGCATCTCTAATTGATGCAAAAAAAGATTATAATTCTCAGATGAAGGTTGCTGAAAAAAATAACGAATATAAAGTATAGATAGGTCTAAATATCCTCAGCTAAAACTGCAAATCATCAAACTATTTTTCTAAGATTAGAGTGACTGGTCCATCATTATCAATCTGGACACTCATCATGGCGCCAAATTTGCCCGTAGCAACTTTTAGACCGCTTTGCTTAAGCTTATCTACAAATAAATTATAAAGCGGTTCGGCGATCGCTGGTGAGGCGGAATTACTAAAGGAAGGACGACGACCTTTACGACAGTCACCGTAGAGAGTAAACTGACTGACTACTAGAATTTCTCCGTTAATATCCGATACGGATTTACTCCAGGATTGATCATGATCTTCAAACAGACGTAACTCCAAACATTTGCGAGTCATCCAGTCGAGTTCAGCCTCGGTATCAGTAGCAGCAATTCCTACTAGAAGATTTAAACCTTGAGTTATCTTGGCTATTTCTTGCCCTGCTACAACGACTGAAGATGACTTTACCCGCTGGATAATAACACGCATACATTTAATATTGGATGATTAGTGATTACGTACCGAAACCCTTACTGCGATCGCTTTTTGGCAGACATACGCAATTTTCGATTTGTTGGCGCAAGGTTGCTTCATCAAGATTCTGACCGATCAAAACTAGCTGATTTTTCTGTTCTCCTCGCCATTCTTCATCTTCTAGAGTAAAGCGTTTGCCGCTGAGGTGAAATATGTGACGTTGGGGACTTTCGTCAAACCAGAGGATACCTTTGGCACGAAAAATGCTTTCATCAAGCTGATTGTCTAGGAAGTACTGGAATTTGCGAATATTAAAGGGTTTATCAAATTGAAACGAGATTGAAGAAAAACCATCATTTTCTAAATGGTGAGAATGATCGTGATCATGGTGGTCATGGTCGTGGTGATGATGATCGTGATCATGGTCATGGTGATCGTGATCATGGTCATGGTGATGTTCATGATCGTGATCGTGTTCTGCTGATTCGGTTTGGTCGTAGTATTTATCTGACTCAAATAAACCCACGCTGAGAATTAAGGGTAAAGATACTTGAGACTTTTGTGTTCGTAAAATACGGGCATCTTGTTTGAGATCGCGAACCTTTACTTCTAAAGCATCTACATCGGCTTTGTCTACTAAGTCAGTTTTGTTAAGTACAATCACATCTCCATATTGGATCTGACTCAATGCCGCCTCGCTATTAAATAAATCCAGGCTGTAGTTAGCACAGTCTACCATAGTAACAATTGAGTCGAGACGAGTCATGTCACGCAATTCGGTACCCAGAAAAGTCAATGCGACAGGAAGAGGATCGGCTAAACCAGTAGTTTCTACTACCAGGTAATCAATTTTCGCTTCTTGTTCCAGAATTTTATAAACTGCATTGACTAAATCCTCGTTGATTGTGCAGCAAATACAGCCATTATTTAACTCCACCATGCTTTCATCGGTGGACACAATCAGCTCATTATCAATCCCAATTTCGCCAAACTCATTGACTAAAACTGCGGTCTTGAGCCCTGATTGATTAGTCAGAATATGATTAAGTAAGGTAGTTTTCCCACTACCCAGAAAGCCTGTAATGATAGTTACGGGTAAACCTTTTTTGTTAACATCCATTGTGGAAGATGTGGATGCTTGTTCAACAGTTGTCATAGCGATTGTTTATCCTTCTCTTGAGATAGCTGTTTATGATGTGTCAGACTAGATAATTATTGTTCATTGTAGATTTATTACAGCTTATTGTGGCTTAAATCTAAGGATAAATTAATTAGAAGCTGAAAGCCACCCAATTGTAGGTATGGCTCAATCAGCAAAAAATAATTCAAATTAAATAATCTTCAGCAGTTTTTCTTGCCAATTTATTCGAGAAGTATCCACAGTGGTTACATAATCTTGTTCCGCTATAGTGAAAGCTTCAGCATTTTTCTGTTGGATGTCAATCAGATCAGCAGTAGCATCAGATATATCATTCTGGCGTTGGTTAAGGCGATCGCGTAATATGGATATGGGTACGCTACAGTGAACTATTTTTAAGGGAATATTTTTAGATTGAGCTTGAGCTATTACAGGCTGGCGTTGGTCAAGGCGATCATACTTAGCATCTAGAATTATGGTGTATCCTGCTTTGGTAAGCATCACGCCTAACTTTAAAAGACGATCATAAGTCTTCTTGGTCATTTCTGCTGTATAGATATTATCTGTTCCCGACTCATCTAAAGCTAGTCCTGCTAGGTGCTTACGAACAGCATCAGAACGAATCTGAATTGCACCTTTGTTCTTGGCGATACTTTTGGCTGCGGTACTTTTCCCCGAACCCGATAAGCCAGACATCATAATTAAGTTACCTGACTTGTTTTGGGTATACTGATAAGCCTGCTGATAGTAATTAGTGGCAGCTTTTTGAGCCTTTTTTCTATCAGTTTCAGAAACTTGAGGATCGTCGAGGAAGAATGAGTTGACCTTGGCTCTAACATAAGCCTGTCTGCTTAAATATAGGGGGAATACGAGTAATCCCTCCCAGTCACCCGAATATTCTAGGTAGCTATTAAGAAAAGCATTGGCAAATTCAGGCTGTCTTCTCGCTGACAAATCCATAACGGTAAAAGCGACATCATACATCGTATCTACATAGCGGAAAGATTCGTTAAACTCAATGCGATCAAATAGTTGAATTTTGTCATGCCAGAAGCAAATGTTTTTGAGATGCAAGTCTCCGTGACATTCTTTGATTTTATGATGCTTTACTCTATCAATAAATAAGTTTTTTCTTTCAGCAAAAAAATAATCAGTATAGGCTTTGGTTGCTATCAATTGTTCTTTGGTCTGAACAATACCTATATATCTTTGTGACTGCCGATAGTTTTCTGCAAAAGTAGCACTAATTTTATCTACACTACCAAAACTGCTGATATATTCATTAGTTGCTGCACTCTTGTGAAACTGAGCGACAATTTGTCCTAATTCAATTAAGAGATTAGCAGTCAATTTTCCTGCTTTAAGTAAATTACTAAATAAATTTTCTTGAGGAAATTGACGCATTTTTAGAGCGTACTCCACAACATTATTGGAACTACCAAGAATCAACTTCTGAGCATTGCTACTAATTGGCAAAACTTTTAAATAAAGCTCTGGAGCAATTTGCCTATTTAAAAGTAATTCTGTCTCAATAAAATGTTTTCTTTTGGCTAAAGTAGAGTAATTGAGAAAGCCAAAGTCAACGCTTTTTTTTACTTTATAAGCATAATCACCCGTTAGAAAAATCAGAGAAGCATGAGTTTGCACTAGTTCAATATTCTCCTGCACCGCATGGGGATAAAAACTAGGCTGCTGCATCTGAGTAACTAGGCTGTCTTGAATCAATTTTGTTTCTATTTACCTGATGACTAAATTCTTTATACTCCTATTATAGGCAAGCGTAAATTGCCACTAACAGCATTAGCGTCAATCATAGGAATAGACGCAGATAGATTGACACGGATGTCACTGTATCAAAGTACAGAAATGGAATTGAGTCCAATTCGTTTGTGTGCTGCTGGCTACATAATAAATTCACTGTCATCTATTGACTTATTGGGAATTAACAATAAATACCAACTAAGAACAACTAATAAAGCAATCAAAATAGAAGCAACAAAACCAAAGACGGTCGCAAATGTGATAAATAATGCGATAGCCTATCTCTCTTCTTTTGATTTTAGTGCGATCGTGTTTTAAAGATACTTAATTAACTTTTCAACTAGTAAATGAACGGTTGTAGAAGGATTGATGTTGTGCTTTTTAATCAGCTTGTCAGTCTCATCAGTATACCTGACTATCTTCTCATTATGGCTATCCCAAAGTCTAGCTGCATTTTCAATTGCCTGTTCTTGGGAATCCTCAAACGCTCTATAAAGTTGAATATCTGATTTATCGTATCCCTTTTCCAACTTTGAAGTAAGCATGACTTTGTAACTACTACGATGAGTTTGACTAGAATAATAAGAAAAATGTAGAAGAAAGCATAATTCAAAAGGAGTGCATCTCAGTTGTGCAATAAGTAAAAATACTTGTTGAAAATTATGTAGAAAAAGAACCATTTAGATATGCACATCGATGTCGAAGAACTTGAGCTACATTTTCACGATTCCATTGAGCACCAGAAATCTTGATTCTTCTGCCGAGCTGCTTGATAGATGATTCGAGCGCCCCAGAAGCGCTCGAAATACCTTCGGTGTGAAAATAATCGTAGTTGATAATTCGCTCTGGATGTTCTTTGAGGTAGTTTATGAATCGTTCAACATTATCATGCTTCCAGTCTGAAAACTCTTGAATAGCAACAATGTTCCTTTCGGCTTAAATACTTTAAAGATTAAAGGAAAAGTTATGTTTTTATAGACTCCATCAGCATTTACTGTGACAATGCCGTTATCTATTTTGCCGACGCTGCCTAAATACTGCCTTGCTACATAATCTGTTTTGTTTCCTTTCTTGCGATCTCCTGTTTCATCAATAACGGAAACTGTTGGTCGAGCATCTCTTTTCAAATGTTTGAGAATCTGTAACTCTATATCCATTACTCCCTCTGCCTCACAACCAACAAGATCTTTTTTTATTGTAGTTTAATCTTCGGAAAGTGACATAAGAGGGATACTAGTAGTAATGGGCATAAATAGAGATACCAAAAGTCTGGGTCAAACAAGGACAGAACTAGATTTTCTTACTCATGTACAGCAAATGGTTGAAGCCGAGCCAAAGACTGTCAAATGGCATTTAGTTACGAACTGTTGGAACATCCACCAATCGGAATCTTTAGTTCGTTGGGTCGCACTCAAAGAGGGAATCCCTGCCGTAGCATTAGGCAAAAAAGGTCAATCTGGGATACTTCAGTCAATGGCAACCAGAGCCAAATTTTTGAGTAACCCTCAACATAAGATTGTGTTTAACTACACACCAAAGCACTGTTCTTGGTTAAATCAAATTGAGATTTGGTTTAGTATCTTGATGCGTAAACTTCTCAAACGGAACAGCTTCGATAGTCGAGGAGATTTAGCAGCTAAGATTCTTGATTTTATTGCTTACTATAACGACAAGATGGCAAAACCTTTTAAATGGACTTACAAAGGTAACGTTTTAACTGCCTAATGGATACCTTATTTAAGCCTTACTCTACTAGTGAAAAAATCAAATACTGATATATATAGTTTTAGTAAAAAGTTTGCAATAAAAATAGTTAAGTTGTGCAACTGAATTGAGCAAAATCCAGGAACTAAACGAACCTTAAGCCACTAGTTAATTAGGTCTAGTACATTAGAAGCAAATCTTTATGAAAGTAAAATATGCGGAACCCACTAAGCGCCTTTATGCTGAGAGTAACACAGATTTTATACATAAACCAAGAATTAGTAGAAAAGAATGTTATGAAACAATTTTTTGGCTAGAGGTATTAACTGAATCTGAAATAATTAATCAAGAGAAACTAACAATTTTGCATGAAGATGCAGAAACAATCGGCAAAATATTAACATCCATCATCAAGAAAAAAATCAGTAATAGTTAGACATGTCTTGAAAATAGACAATTGAGCCAAAGTAAAAACTCAGTTCATTTTGATTGTCCTGAATGTGGTTGGACAGATGATTCAGTTTAGCAATCTCTTTTAGAGGGTGTCCGACGGGAGTTGAACCCGCTATTTACTTGCTTCACAAACAAGCGTCTCCACCCTAAAGGGTTCAGCAGTTGCTCATGAGGGAAACCCCCAAGACCGCACTGCTTCACCGCTTCGACTTCAGACACCATGTTTACATCTATTTTAAATAGACATAATACCCCTGGCTGGACTCGAACCAGCAACCATCGGTTTCTAAGACCGCTACCTCTACCAATTGGGCTACAAGGGCTTGTCGGGTAAATATCCCGAATACTCCTGGTGGGACTCGAACCCACACAAAACAAGGCTTAAACTTGTTGCCTCTACCAATTGGGCTACAGGAGCATATAAAGTTGGGGAAGCAGGAATCGAACCTGCATTGTTTCGCATTCAAAGTGCGATGCCATACCGTTAGGCGACTCCCCATTAGCCCCTCAATTTCTGAACTTTAGATAGATGCTCTACTATCCGAAGCTCTTGAGGGCAGTAACAGCGGTGGGAATTGAACCCACATCTGCCAGCTTATGAGGCTGGTGCATTGACCGTTATGCTACGCTGTTGCAAGCATCGGATGAGACTCGAACTCACGATTAATGGTTTTGCAGACCATCGCCTTAACCGACTTGGCTACCGATGCAAAAAAGAATATATTGTCTAATATTTAATTTTCAAGGTTCATTTTTTAGCTATATATATCAAAAATAAAGCTAGTTAATTTAGTAATTAATTAGCAGTAAAAACTGGCTTTTTAGCCAGCATAAACTAACTGTAATATACGCAGTATTACAAAATTAAGAATTGCTGATATTTTACGAATACCGTTATTGCATATTTATCTATGCGATTGAGTAACAATATTCTCAGTAAAACTTATTCCTTTCTATGGAACAGAAAATTCTTCATACAACTCTCTCTTTATTCAGAGATGTAAAACGATCTACTCATGACGACAGTTAAAAACATCAAACTCAGCCTGGCTAGCTAAATATCAGCTAGCAGCAGAAAAGTTATAGAAATTAGGTTGAACCAATTTTGATCAATGGCTCACTTTACTAATTTCAGTCACTCGGCAACATATAAAAAGCTTATAGCTTTATAACTAGCTTCTTTGGCAAGACCACACAGTGTATGGTTCAATCGATAATTCGCATTGGAAAAATTAACCAAACCTATAGTTGTCTAGCTTGAAATATTGACCGTTAAAAAAAATTACAGCAGATGCACTACTTCCCGAAAGCAGTTTGATATCTATGAATTTTTAACCGAATTTGAAAAAGCCTAAACTAACTGTAAATTCTGTATTCGCTGATGCTGTAGGTAACAACATAAACTCTGCATTTGATGGAGGGCTTGCAGTATAAAGAGTTGCCAAGAATATAGGTTTGCTTCGCGATTGGTGAAATTAAATTTTGAAGTAACTGTATTCATTGATTCTGCGAACTCCTTTATTCGAGCTTTTTGTAGTATAGCACCATTTTTAATTTTTTGTACGCGATTTATAAAAAAATTTTTCTCGCCTAAAATTTATATTTATATCTCAGATATTTTAAGCTACTAATTTTATGATTATTAGATTTTAAATAATATCTGTTGTCACCAAAAGCAACTGCAAATTAATTAAGGGATATTTCTGTGGGGGCGACAAGTGGCTTGAACAGGAATCAGGAAGGGGAATAGAGAAAACAGCCTCTCCAAGTGCACTCGCACCAACGAGATCTCGTCAAAAATGTCATACTTTGCACACTGGCCGTCCTAGCGATAACATATAAATTAAGGTTTTCGGCCATTACACCTGAACAAGTAAAAATAGAGCAAAACGACTTTTGAAC
>JBCDDK010000039.1:0-53162 GCA_039180345.1 Cyanobacteria bacterium P01_G01_bin.39
GTGCGATGACCATTGGCACGTAATTCAAAGTCGTCTCCCGCTTCAACTGCGCCGTTGACTTCGGTGATATCATAGCCTTCGTCACCTTCCATAATGTCGCTACCATCACCGTTATTCCAGATCAGCAGATCATCTCCTGCACCACCAATTTTGAGGTCATCACCTTTGTTACCGATGACCGTATCGTTACCCTCGCCACCTTTGAGAGTATCAGCGATTTCGGGAACGCTACTACCTTTAAGCCAGTCATCACCAGCATCTCCGTAAGCAACGGTAGTAACATTAGCTTCAGTAGCATCAAATATATCGTTACCCTCGCCACCACGGAAGATAACTTCTTTAACATCAGTGCCAGTCAAATCTTTAACATTGAGAGTGTCGTCACCGCCGCCACCGTTAATTTCAAACCGTTCGACATTATCAACATCAAGGGTAAAGTTGCCTAAGTTTAACCGTTCAAACTCGGTGCGATGACCATTAGCGCGTAATTCAAAGTCGTCTCCAGCTTCAAGTGCACCATTGACTTCAGTGATATCATAACCCTTGTCGCCTTCCATTGTGTCGCTACCATCACCATTATTCCAAATAAAGCGATCATCGCCATAATCACCGATTTTAAGGTCATCACCTTTGTTGCCGATAATAGTATCATTACCTTTGGTTCCAACTAGAGTGTCATTGTCATCAGTGCCTAAAATCAAATTCTTGGTATCTTTGTGTGTTTGTTTTTTCATGATTGAGTTGAGATAGTGTGTTTTGTATTCTGTGGTTTTGTATTTCTGGCTAATAAGGGGTTATGCAAAACTCAAGAATAAAAATGTCAAACAGTCTGAATTTATCTCTTGAACAATCATTTATAAGAGGCTGTGTGATAACCAAGAATGTAACAAGGCAAAATCTCTGTTAACTCTTTTGTATCCTGCCTTTCAGTCAAGAGATGTAGAGGAGGACGCGATCGCATCCTATGAATTATGAGAGCTTTAAAAACAAAAAGGAGAGTTAACTTTAACTCTCCTTCACTAATATATTTATGGGATTAATCTCTTGAGCCAATCAAGATAGGAAACTCCGTATAGCAGCAAACTAAGCGGTGCTTATTCTCCTTGAGGATAAACCCTAGGCATTACTCAAAATAATAATTAATCGTTTTTTAGCCAGCTAAAGTGCGCGCGGACATCTTTCCCAACTTCTTCGATTGGATGTTCTGCTTCTAATCTACGAGTGGCAGTAAATCCTGGCTTACCAGCTTGGTTTTCCAAAATAAAGTCACGAGCAAAGTCTCCCTGCTGAATTTCTCGAAGAATTTTACGCATTTCAGCACGAGTACTTTCATTGACTACTCTTGGTCCACGAGTATAATCACCATATTCGGCAGTAGTAGAGATACTATCACGCATTTTTGCTAAACCGCCCTCGACAATCAAGTCAACGATTAATTTAACTTCGTGTAAGCATTCAAAATAAGCTAACTCAGGCTGATATCCAGCTTCAACTAAGGTTTCAAACCCTGTTTTAATCAAAGCACTCAGACCACCACAAAGTACTGCCTGTTCGCCAAATAAATCGGTTTCAGTCTCTTCTCTAAAAGTAGTTTCCAAGATACCTGCTCTAGTGCCGCCGACACCTTTGGCATAAGCCATAGCGCGATCGCGTGCTTTTCCTGTAGCATCCTGAAATACTGCAAATAAACAAGGTACGCCCTGTCCCTGACTATAGGTACGTCTCACTAGATGCCCAGGTCCTTTGGGGGCAACCATCATGACATCCACGCCTTTGGGAGGAATAATTTGACCAAAGTGAATATTAAACCCATGGGCAAAAGCCAAAATCTTGCCGTCAGTTAAATGAGGAGCAATTTGCTGAGTGTAAACCTGCTTTTGAACCTCATCAGGAAGCAGGATCATGATTAAATCCGCTGCTTTGGCTGCATCTTCTACAGGGTGTACGGTTAACCCCTCAGCTTCAGCTATAGCTTTTGACTTGCTTCCAGGATATAAGCCTACAACTACATTAACCCCACTGTCTTTGAGATTTAGAGCATGAGCATGTCCTTGAGAGCCATAACCAATAATTGCGACTGTTTTATCTTTTAACAGATCTAAATTGGCATCCTCGTCATAATACATCCGCGCCATAAGAATTTCTCCAGCATCATTAAATCTTGCCTGACTATTATAGTTTTTTGTGCGAGTTCAGAAAATATAATGAAGACGATAAGCACTATAGATTTTTTCTATAGATGTTCGATAAACTTTTTTTATGACAAATCCAACTGATAAAGAAGCTGTCTTAGCGGCAAATGAAGCTTTTTACAATGCTTTTACTAATCGAGATCTCTCGGCAATGAATTTGTTGTGGTGGCAGGGTTCAACCAGCATTTGTATCCATCCTGGTAGTTCTCCTATCTTAGGCTGGGAAGATATTAGAAATTCATGGCAAGCTATTTTTCAAAATACTGCTTCTTTAGAAATAGACATCGAAATTATTAATGTTGAAGTAGATCAAGCACTGGCATATGTAGTGTTGCGAGAAGTTGTATTGCAGTCCAATCAGGGTAGAAGAATGAAAGCAACTTCATTAGCTACTAACGTTTATCAAAAGATGGCACAAAAATGGTACCTTGTCAGTCATCATGGTAGTCCCATCATGCGTTGACATAATTTAGTAGGTGCTAACAGCCATTTTTCGCTAATTTTAGGTAATTTTTCATAGTCCTTTTATCAAAAAAATAGACCGAATGAATAAATTTGCGATCGCTTTGCGCGCTAGGATTCGATATCACTATCGTTATTATTAATTTCAATCGATAGCTGATACTTCTTGCTCAAAAGCTTGTTTCAATGCTTCGAGGTCATCTCTCATCTGCTCAGATAAAAACCAAGATTTGTGTTTAAGATAGTATTCCAATACTTCTTCCCAATGACGAAACCCGAAGTCTTGTATCAGGTTTTTGGGTAAGAATTGACCATTATGATTAAACTTAGCTTGAATTTCTCTCCAGTCAAAACATCTAGGTTCTCCGAAATCCCAGGGGTATTCTCCAATATCGCAACTAAGGAACAGAAAATGATCTTGATGAGATACTATAAAATCGCGTACAAAAGGTAATAATTCTTCAATATAGGGCTGACAGGGTACAAAGTCACCTAAACAATCTCTAAGTTGTTGAGCAGTAATTGGAACAACAAGTTGATTGGATATGCTGGGAATCCTTTGAGGTGTAAAAGATTTTTGGTGATCATGAGACAGATTGTGAGCAGCTACGAGGCAACGCCCCGCTTCTTCGTGAATAGACCATTTATGCAGGTCGATAAATTCTAGACAGTCTCTGCAAGCTATAGCGTAATCAGTCCCCATGAAAATTTGATCCTTGTATATAAGTACCCAAAGTCGTAGCTTTTTATTTTAATTTGATAGGATATTATCAACTTAATCGACTAAAATTAGCCAAATTAAGTATAATTTGACAACAAAATAGGTCGGAACTCGGCAGTAACTTGCCTCAGATTATAGAATGTTGTCTCAAAAACAACGGAGGAAGATCTCAATGATTTATGTTGGGTAGTTGAGTCTCGAAAGCAACAATTTATCTACTGGCAATTTCAACATGAGTTCAATGATGCCAAGATCTACAATCGCAACCATAAAAAATTTATAACTACCTTCATATTTGTACTATATGAATCTGACAATTGCTATAACGGATACTCAAAAATACTTGTAAATATAGTTTGTACTTAAATTGATGCTACTTCCTGTTCTTAATTTATTTAATTAGCAAAATATGAATTCTCAACTTCCCTTGGGTTCAGTCATTCAAGGTTCTCTAACCAAAGGTTTAGAAGTAAGATTACATCCTGATGTATCAGTCGAAGATATGCGTGTCGGTAAATTCTTAGTGGTGCAGGGAACTAGATCTCGATTCTTTTGCCTCTTGACTGATGTCTCATTAGGTTGTTCGAGCGATCGCATTATTGCTAATCCTCCGCCAATTGAAGATACTTTTTTGCGGGATGTGTTGGCAGGAAGCGGTACTTATGGCACTGTAGATCTCTCGCCAATGCTGATGTTCACTCCTACTGCTACTCAAAGCGATTTTTCTAGTCTCCCTATTGCGCCAAATATAGATACAGATACCAGTCTGGGTTCATTACAGCCACAAACTAGCGCCGAGATGGAATTACTGCCTGTCAAAACCATTCCTGCTCACTTTAGTCAGGTCTATGAAGCAACTGAACATGACTTTCGCAGTGTCTTTGGTTGGGAAGACGACCCTTTACGCCGTAATTTTGCGATCGGTCAACCCCTTGATATGAATGTACCTGTCTGTATTGATCTTGATCGTTTTGTTGAGCGCAGTAATGGTATTTTTGGTAAATCGGGAACAGGTAAATCTTTTTTGACCCGCCTTTTGTTGTCAGGGGTGATTCGTAAGGATGCGGCGGTCAATTTGATGTTTGACATGCACTCTGAGTATGGTTGGGAAGCTATGAAAGAAGGCAAGCAGGTAAGTACTGTTAAAGGCTTGCGCCAGCTTTTCCCAGGAAAAGTAGTAATGTATACTCTCGATCCAGAATCTACCAAACGTCGTGGGGTAAGGGATGCTCAGGAACTGTATCTGAGTTACGATCAGATTGAAATTGAAGATCTTAAGCTGGTTGCTTCTGAATTGGGTCTTTCTGAAGCAGCAATGGATAATGCCAATATTCTTTATAACGAATATGGTAGATCTTGGATCATGCGGTTAGTCAACATGACTAATGAAGATATCAAGATGTTCTGTGAAGCAAAACAAGGACATCAAGGCTCTATTTCTTCGTTACAGCGTAAACTAATGCGCTTTGACAGTCTTAAATATATTCGTTCAGCTTGTCCCCATAACTATATCGATCAGTTAATCCAAGATTTAGCTGCGGGTAAAAATGTAATTATCGAATTTGGTTCTCAATCGAATATGCTGTCTTATATGCTGGCAACCAACATGATTACCCGTCGTATTCATGCTAGCTACGTCAAAAAAGCCGATCACTTCTTGCAAACCAAGAATCCTCTGGATAAACCCCGTCAATTAGTAATCACTATCGAAGAGGCACACCGTTTCTTAGATTCAAGTGTGGTGCATCAAACCATCTTTGGTACCATCGCCCGTGAGATGCGAAAATATTTTGTTACCTTATTAGTGGTTGATCAGCGACCCTCTGGGATTGATAATGAAGTCATGTCCCAAATTGGTACTCGCGTTACCTGTTTACTCAACGACGAAAAAGATATCGATGCCATCTTTACGGGAGTATCTGGGGGCGCAAATTTAAAATCGGTTTTGGCTAAATTAGATTCTAAACAACAAGCTTTAATTCTGGGTCATGCGGTGCCGATGCCTGTGGTAGTTAGAACTAGGGCATACGATGCTCAATTCTACCGTGAGATTGGCTGTACTGATTGGGAGGAAATGCCAAATGAAGAGGTATATGCCGCAGCAGAAGTTGCTAAGGCAGATTTAGGTTTTTAGTTTGGATTAATAAATTCAGCTATACCAAAACCTAAAGATCGTATATATAATAGCGATTCAATTTTATAGTCGTTCTAATTAATTGACCTGCCATCTCAGTAATTTGTTCGAGGGATTGCGGTGCGACCCCCTTTGGGTACTCTTCGAGAAGGCTGAGTCTAACGACTTGCTATCGCAACCGCAACCGCAGCATGTACGCGCACCCTTAGGGACTAGGGAATAGGGATTAGGGAGAGATAATTAGTACATACTTTCGTATGGTTCTTCTTAGGAATGACTATACTTCTATATATAGGCTTGCTTTGGGAATAATAAGCTTAGTTTTATTTAATTCTATTGTGAGTAATGCAGAAGTTTTTCACCTCCTTTATTATTGGAATTGTTACGATTATATTACTCAACAACATCCAATCGATCTTTATCGGTCTGGGATTGGGAATTCCTTTGGTTACTCTAATTACTTGGATTTTATTTATAGAAGTCGTAGTTAAAATTTTATTATTTAAAGCTGTACCATCATTAATTATAAATAAGACAAATTTAGAGGAGCATACTCATTTGAATATAGACATATATCTATTCAATTGTTATTGTAGAGAGTTAAACAGAATCGGCTTTAAAAAGTTAGTTGACTATACCTCTCCTTCTATAAAAGGAATGGCTCGTTTATTTTATTATCCCGAATATAATTGTTATGCAGAAGTGGGAATGTTAGCAGGAACTTCAAGCTTTTGCTCTATAGTTAGTGGTTTTGAGCAAGATTGGTTTTTTGCTGCTACCAACAATAATTCTTCAACCAGTAATAAGGCAATTGCTTATGCTTTCTTATGCTTACCTCGCATTATGTGTAAAATTTTTAATGAAGAGCCAAAATTATTATTTGACTCATTTCTTGATTGGCGATCTGAGGTTAAGAATAAATTAGCAGTAGAAATAATTGCGATCGCTGATGAGGAGATGTATTTTACTTGGGAAAGCAAGAAAAGAAAAATGCAACGCCAACAATTGATGCATAAAAGTATTGTTATTTCATTGATTAAAATACTTTTATTTTCTCTTAATCCAAAATCAGAATGGATGGGAGACTATAGCCGTACAAAATTATATTAGCGGTGCGACCCACAGAGGCTACCGCCTCAGAGTCAGCGTTTGCGGAGCAAGTCGAAGACTCAGCTGACGATGGCGCGTTAGCGCCGTTCGCCGTTAGGCGCAAGACAAAGGCTTGAGCCGCATGTACGCGCACCAAGACGGACAAGTTAATTTACTAGCTCGAAAGGATGAGGGATGAGGGATGAGGGATCAGAAAATAAAAAGATGAGGGAAGTAATTAGTTGCCTTTATTCATAATCATTTCTCAGCTATGCAATGCCCAAAGATAAATCAATCAGATATAACTTTTTTGAGAACATGCCAAGCTAGAGTAACACACTTAACCTTAATTGGATAATGTTTAACACCTGCGATCGCTTTTAAACGAGGATAATTAGAATTTAGTTTTGTTTGACCTCTCATTACCTGATGAAAATGCTCGACTATTTCTTGTGCTTCAATAATGGTTTAAACGATAACCTTCGATTAAGCGATTGTAGGCTTAATGATACAGGTGGTTGAATTACTTCTAAAAAAACTTCTGCTGTTGACTCAGAGAAACTATATAGTTGCATTACTGATCTTTGCTGTTTAAGAACAACTTGCAGATCGTCTCGCACCATATTTTCAAGTTTGGGATTGGTAATAGTTGAAACAATGCTACCGCTGGGATCTATTAAAATGCTATTTCCTATCTCCGTCGCTATACCTTCTGTTTTAAATACAGTTGCTACTGCGCCTAGTTTTCGGGTGGATAAACATTGATCGATCACACTCAAAGCATTTACTTCATCTACTTTTAATCGCTCAATCAAAATATAAGCCACACCCTGGCAGCCCAAACCCAAACCCCAAATTATGTCATCTTCTGATGTCGTGTCGTATTTAACTAAACTGGGTATGCCAGTTTCCAGGACGATTTGCGATCGCTTTTTTTACATCACTTTCTAAACAACCACCGCTAATTGTTCCCACCTGCTGACCATCAGCGGTAATTAGCATCTTTGCACCAGGGCGACGATATGCCGAGCCTTCTACCTTAACTAAAGTAGCTAAAGCAGCGGTTTGTTCTGGTTCAAGCTGTTTCCAGACGGCAATAATATCTTGTAGTTCTTTCATTACTATTAACTATATAAACGAACAACGTGTTGATTATTCATAGAATGAATGTTCTAGCGCAGAATTGTCTGGCATCGTGCTAATTTCTTTCTATAGTCAAAAACTTAAGATGGATTTGAGCTTAAAGGAGGAAATGCTCAAATGCTTGATTCCCTTATTGCTTTGTTGTCTTAAATTTAAACTGAACAACAGGGATGACTTGATCTTAAAGCCTTTAGCCTTTAGCTAGGGAGTGACTGCTAAAAGCCTTACTGAGTACGAAAGCATGACCTCTTCTCAACAGTCGTCTTCAATCAGTTAGAGTTCAAGACTCTATTTAACCGTAGCTAATGGCGCCCGCGTTGCCCTTTATCTATTTATCACAACAGTTTATCTGGCGTAATTGGTAAATCTCTAACTCGCTTACCAGTGGCATGATAGACTGCATTGGCAACGGCTGCTGGTATGCCAGCGGTGCTAATCTCACCTATACCTCTTGCTCCTAAAGGATTTAGATGATAATCAGGTTTTTCGATAAATATCGCCTCAATTTCGGGAATATCGACATGGATTGGGACATGGTAATCGGCTAAATTGTGAATGATTAAGCGACCAGAATGGGGATCGAACCAGGAGTGGGATTGCGATTTTGCCAACCAAAAGCATCAGCAGCAAGACGATAACACTCAATTAAATGTTTGCTTGACCAGGGTTTGTCGGACTGAGGATGTCTGTCGGCATGGTTGATAATACGAAACTCCAACGGATCGATACCTGCTTTGTCTGCCAGTTCGTCCATGGCTGATTCTAAAGCATAGTTACCCGAGGTTTCTCCTGATCCTCGCATGGGGGTAGGCGTACCAATATTGACCCGCGCTATGGTGTGCTTGACCTCTAAATTAGGACAGGCATAAAGATAAACCTTGGCTGTAATCCTGCTCCCGCATCGTATTTTTCTGACTGTTCTAAGGCTTGTTCTAAATCGAATATGGGTTCTTCGATTTCGTAAGTTATTTCAGTTACAGCAGCAGCTAGTCTAGCTTGTTCGTAAGTTTCAGCGACAACTATCCCGATATATTGACCATCAAAATAAACTTCGTCGCTTTGTAGGGGTAACAGCTTTTCTCCTGGATGACCGCTCATAAAATCAGCACCTTCTAGGGAATTAAACTTGGGTGCGTTTTGATGAGTAAATATTGCTAATACTCCTGGTAATTGTTCGGCTTTGCCAGTATTGATCGCCGTAATTTTACCTTTAGAGATAGTGCTTTGAATCAAATAACCGTGAGCAATTCCTTCCAGGGATACTCCGCCGCGTAACAGGCTTCTCCCATCACCTTGAGTCTGCCATCGACACGATCAACATCTTTGCCCGTTGTTGATTGAATGTTAGTTCTATCTTGAGTGCTGGTCATTTCATTTATCATTTATCAGCAAAGCTTCAAAACTGTTCACTGTTCATTGTTCATTGCTAACTGTTAACAATGCCTGTACCAGTGTGGATTTAGCCAGATCGATCTTGAAAGCGTTATGGAGATAGGGTTTCGCTCCCTGTAAGGCTACATCTGCGGCTGTGGTGAAACTCTCTTCATTTGCCATTGACCCAACTAAAGCCGATTCCGCTTCTGGCGATCGCCATGGTTTGGTGCCAACTCCTCCCATCGCGACTCTAGCGTTAACAATCTTGTCTCCTTTTATTTCTAAAGCGACTGCCGCTGAAACTAGAGCATATGCATAAGAATGGCGATCGCGCACTTTCAGATAATGCGATCGCTGGGCATAGGGTAAAGCAGGGATTTCTACTGCTTCAATTAGTTCGCCATGTTTCTAATACTGTTTCGATTTCTGGGGTATCTCCTGGAAGAAGATGAAAATCTTCAAAAGCAATACTTCTGCTTGACCCATCAGGTTTACGAGTCTGCACTACTGCACCCAAGGCTGCTAAAGCAACGCACATATCCGAGGGATGAGCCGCAATACAGCGATCGCTTGTACCAAAAATAGCGTGCATCCGATTGATGCCCTCAATAGCGGGACAGCCTGAGTTTGGCACACGTTTATTACAGGCAAAAGAAACATCATGAAAATAAGAACAGCGATTGCGCTGCATCAAATTTCCCCCAGTAGTCGCCATGTTGCGTAATTGAGGCGATGCGCCAGCCAAAATTGCTTGAGATAATACGGGATAGCGATCGCGTACTTCGGCATGATAAGCCACCTGCGAATTAGTGGTGGAGGCATCAAGGCGCAGTACACCATCTTTGATCGTAATTTCTCCAGGAAGCTTACGGATATCAATTAGACTTTCAGGAGTTTCCACCCCTTCTTTCCACATATCCATGAAGTTTGTCCCCCCTCCAATAAACTTAGCCTGGGGGTTTTCGGCAACTTGAATAATAGCTGAAACACTATCTCTGGCTCGTTCATAAGTAAAATGTTTCAAGCTAGTACCTCGCTATTTCCCTTTGCTTCTTTAATTGCCTCTAAAATGCCTAAATACGCCCCACAGCGACAGATATTACCACTCATCAACTCCCGACCGCATCGGTTTGAGCCTCTCCTTCGGCAATTAGACCAACGGCAGACATAATTTGTCCTGGAGTACAGTAACCACATTGAAACCTATCGTGTTTAATAAAAGCTTCCTGCACTGGATGCAGCTTATTATCTTTTGCCAAACCTTCAATGGTGGTAATTGATTCCCCTTGATGGGCTGCTGCTAAAGCAAGACATGAAATAACTCTTTTTCCTTCAATCAAAACCGTACAGGCACCGCATTGTCCGTGGTCACAACCTTTTTTACTGCCCGTCAAGCCCAAATATGATCGCAGTGTATCGAGCAAAGTTACACAGGGTTCAAGTTGTAGCTCATATTGCTCCCCATTAATGTTTAACTTCACCTCCATTGTATTAGAACCAATCGAAGCCGTTTGCTTCTGCTGTAGTGGCATTTGGTCGAGTATTGAGAAGTGCCGATTTGAGTTAGTATCGCTCATTCCTTATGCTTTATCTTTACTCTATTACTGTCTTGTTCTCATTTTATCGATGATGGGTTTGGTCTACTAAATCAAACAATTTTGATTATTTGTAGAGCAAGCGATCGCTTTTCCCAAAAAACTTACTCTATGATTATTATTAGTCATGTTTAAGCAGCAATCCAAATGACTGGAATGGAATTGATCCCAGAATTAATTGACAAAATTGATCCCGCGATTATAGAAGCCGCAGCCAAAGGTTTAGCGACAGCCATAGGAAAGGTTGCGGGGGAAACTGGGATTAAGCTTCTTGGTAGTACTGGAGAACAGTTAGTAGATAGTACAGGAAAACTAACTCAAGCTGCACAAGATGTACTATTTCGGATTTCTAAAAAGTATGTGGAAAACTATACAGAGCGTCATGGCATACTTAAAGTTCTGGGAATGCAGAAACCTATCAGTCTTGATTCTGTTTATACTACGGTGCAGTTATTAAATCCCGAAGCTTTACAAACTTTTGAGTCTATTGGGGCTTTGGAATCAGTATTTCGTGAGAATAAAGTACGGGGTTTTCAACAGGAATGTCCTAAGCAACCAGGGATTAAGGTTGCGAATAAAGAGCAATACTTAATGGTGTTGGGTGCGCCTGGGATGGGTAAAACTACTTTCTTGCGGAAAGTGGGATTAGAAGCGTTGAAAAGAAACAAGGGAGATTATCAGCCTAACTGTATTCCTGTCTTGTTGGAGTTAAAAACTTTTCGTACAGGGGAGATAAATTTTGAAAAAGCGATCGCCGCTGAGTTTGCCAACTGTGGTTTACTTGAATATCAAAAGCTAACGGACAAGTTTTTAGAACAAGGTAAATTATTAATTCTCTTGGATGGTTTAGATGAAGTACCAACCCAGAGGATGAATGAGATGGTGATAGCAATCCAGAATTTTGTTGATCGCCATAGCAATAACCGTTTTATAACTTCCTGTCGCATTGCTGCATATCGTAATAATTTTAGACGTTTTACCGATGTAGCGATCGCCGATTTTGATGATCAGCAAATCAAGAGCTTTATTACTAACTGGTTTATATCTAACTCAGAGAGAGGAAAAGAATGTTTAACCAGGTTGAACAGTAGTGATTATCAAGCAGCCAAAGAATTAACCCAAACTCCTCTACTATTAACCCTTGTCTGTATTTTATATCAGCGATCAGGACAATTTCCTACTAACCGCAGCACTCTTTATGAACGAGCCTTAAGAGTACTATTAGAAGAATGGAATGGTGCTAAGGAAATTCCCATCGAGCAACTTTATAAAGGTTTAGATACCAAGCGCAAAGAATTAATTCTGTCTCAGATTGCCTACGATACTTTTAGCGAAGATCAATTGTTTTTCTCCAGGCGGACAGTAGTGAAACAAATAGAAAAATTGCTGCCCGAATTATTACCTGATGAGAAATTTGTTGACGGTAATCATGTATTGAGAGATATCGAAGTACAGCATGGTTTATTAGTCGAGAGAGCAGAAAGTATTTATTCTTTTTCCCATCTGACGATTCAAGAATTTTTAATCGCGCAGCATATTGACTATGAAAATCTGCCTATTGAACCATTAGGGAGCATCCCAGTTTTACATTAAGCACAAATACCTAAGCTAATTTTACTATTGAGGTAAACACAGCGCAGTTTTAATATTTGGGATACATTGTTCCGATTCCACTGCGTGCCAATAATCTTGACTCTCGAACTTATTTGTTTGATCCAAGACTCAACTGAACCCGAACCAATACAAATATTCAACTCTTGATAAAGTTGATAATCGGGAATCCTTGAATGATGTTTACGTAGATAGTTCTGGAAGTTTTTTGCTTGTTTTTTATTGAGGTGATTAAATTCAGCAATAGCATCATCAACAAAACCTTGCCAGAGATAATTTTCAACTAGCTTTAATCTCCCAAGACTCCCACCTACTTTGTGAAGATTTTCCATCAAATGATACCAATCTAGAACCTCTCTTCTTTGCTGTGTCGTTCCAATCTGCTCAATTACATTCCACACTCCGTCATGACCATCTCCCAAGCAGGTTACATTTCTACTAAGAGGTTGTTGATTAACCCAATTGAGTAAACCTTGATTATTCTAAAAAAATGCTGTTCCTACTCGGTCGTGAATTTTCACCGCTTTGTAATTTCTCCATTCGCTTTTCTCTCCCAATGGTGTTCTTAGTCTAACTGTTCCACCATCTACGCTTAACGATTTAGCCTTCTTTGTCATCTTTGGTTCTGGTAACTGATAATTATTGACTAAACGATGTTGTGTACTATGAGGAATCTTAAACCCTGTGAGAATCTCAATGTCTTTTTCCGCATTCACAAATGATTCGTTGGCAACAAGTAATAGACAGCATTTTTCTAAGTGAGGACTCACTCTTGTTCCTTTGCCACTTGGTCGGGTATTGAATCGCGGATGTTATTACCACTCAAAAATTAAAAAGTGTATAAGCAGGTAGGCGAAATATTTTATAAAACTCGAATGTGAAATTTTATCCCCAATCCCCAATTCCCAATTCCCAGTCCCCAAATAAATTATCATCTTATATTCAATTACACCCACTTACTTAATAGATAATGATTATTATGATTGCTCCGAAATTACTAAAGATACTAGGACTCTGACATAAAATGGAGATATCATTAGTTAAACTCCGAAAAATCCGCATGAATGTTCAAATATTCCAAAATTAAACAATGGAAAGCTAAAAACTAGAAATTTTGAGTACCATGAGGTTTATACGGGCGATCTCTAAGTTTACGATTCTCGTTGATCTCGTTCTCTTAAGTAGCTGAGTAAAATTAAATATAAAATAGATGGCTATTATTTCTTCCTCCGCTTCCCCTGCTTCCTTACATCTTTAAATTAATTACGCCTACCTACTTATTCCCAAAGGGGACTTTAATCGTATAATAAAACGTTTAAACCATAACGTAGTAGAAAATAGGGCGTTGCTGAATTGTAATGCTGTTGAGCGATCTTCTGTCTCTTTCATAAGAAACTGTCATAAAAAAAGCTTATAGCTTAGAGCTTATAGCTGCGAACAGTAATCTTTTGTACGACATTACTTAATCAGCAACGCCAAAAATAGAAAGCTACCATAGGAAGTTCAATTGTACTTTGCATGAAACAAGATAAAGACTTAAATTATAATTTGCCAAGTGGATTTGATATAGAACTAATTCCTTCTGAAAAACGTCTGGAATTACACTTGTTAAATATCATAAGTACAGTTTTTGAAAGTTACGGATTTACTCCTATTGAAACTCCCGCAGTTGAACGATTAGAAATCCTTCAAGCGAAAGGAAATCAAGGAGACAATATCATATATGAAATAAATCCAATTGTTACATCATCGGAAGATGATGAGAGTAAACCAGGAAAAAGTGACAGGGGTTTGAAATTTGATCAAACTGTACCTTTAGCAGCTTATATTGCCAGACATCTCAATGATTTAGTATTTCCATTTTCTAGATATCAAATGGATATGGTATTTCGAGGAGAAAGAGCAAAAAAAGGTAGATATAGACAATTTAGGCAATGTGATATTGATGTTATTGGCAGGCAAGATTTAAGTATTTTTTATGATGCTCAAATGCCAGCAATAATTGCTGAAATTTTTTCGAGAATAAACATTGGAGAATTTATTATCAGGATTAATAATAAAAAAATTCTTCAGGGTCTATTTGAATTTTTTGAAGTAGAAGCAGAAAAAATCAAACTTTGCATTCAAACCATTGATACTTTAGAAAAGGTGGGCAAGCAAAGAGTAAAACAAGATCTTCAATTACAAGGTCTTTCAGAAGAGCAGTCTGGTCAAATAATTAGTTTTATTGAATTAAAAGGAACTGTAGATGAGGTACTAAATTTTTTAAAGCAGAAATCATCCATTATAGAAAAATCAAGTATTTTTGCCGCAGGAGTTAGTGAACTACAGAGTGTAATAGATGGAATCAGAAAACTAAATGTGCCTGAAACTCAGTATTGCATCGACCTATCAATTGCTCGTGGACTAAATTACTATACAGGAACAATTTATGAAACCACTCTAATCGACCATGAATCTATAGGAAGTATCTGTTCTGGTGGTAGATATGACAATCTAGTAGGTATGTTTGTAGGGGAAAGAATGCCTGGTGTAGGAATTTCTATAGGGCTAACTCGTCTATTACGTAAACTCTTAGATAACAATATTTTAGCTCCGATGTCTGCAAATCCAGCTCAAGTTATGGTGCTGAATCTGGAAGAAGAGTTAATAGGGTTTTATCTGGAAATCTCTAAGAAAATGCGCGATCAAGGAATTAGAGTATTAACGGAATTTAAGAGCATAAAAATTGGGAAACAGCTAAAAAAAGCAGATAAACTGGGAATTTCTATTTGCTTGATTATTGGTTCAGAGGAATATAAAAACAATAGTTGCAGAATCAAAATGCTCAAAACAGGTGAACAGATAGATACATCTATTGATAATTTGAATGATGAGCTACAAAAAAGACTAAAACTTAATTAAGAGGCAATATAAATAAGTGGGTGTAATTAATTATAAGATAGTATATTTTAGTATCAGGGATTAGGAGCTAGGAATAAAATTTCACATTTGAGTCTTGTAAATTATTTTGCCTACCCACTTATCTGTTGTACAAATAGACAAATAGTGGTGTGAGTCGAAAAATTTTATACACAACTTATGCTGATCTAAATTTGAGGATAGCAGTGTGTAGATATGATCGCTTTCAAGTGAACAGAAACACTGCTATGCAGAAACTTTTATGATACTAAAGGTTTGATCTCTATGGTCAAACTATCAGATCGTGATGGCGATGGCGACCTAGACCTAGATCTGCTCAACTTCAATCGCAATGGGCAAGTTAACGTTAGCTCTAACAATCTCTACAATAGCTTTACCTTCGACAAAGCGATCGCACTTTTGCTAATCAAGCTAAATTTCAGTCAACTTACCACAGCATTGCGATGCCTGGACCTTCGGCTTGCTTCGCAAACGGCGTGCGCGGAACGCGATCGCAAATTATTGAAGATCCATTGAGTGAAGTCAACTACTCGACGGTGACCGTTTGAAAGGTACAGTGACGAAAAATAATGTTCTAAAGTTGCTCCAGTTGCGGCGACTATTCGTAAATTATTGTTTATTACTGTCTGGAAATTCTATTAAATTCAATAAATATATAAACAAAAATCAACTAAAAAACTATTTGGTAAATTTAACGTTATTCATTAAAAACTTTAAAACAAGCACGCATTTGATTTGGATCAATATTTCTACGAGTTTAGTTTAATTTACTTGAGGTAATTCTAAAATATATGTATAAATCTTCGATAAATTGACTAAATTCAATTCGTTTAATATAGAATAAAAACCCTCACTTTTCCTCATAACCAAATAACTAATGTCTGCCAAGCAATACGCCCCTGCTACTCAACGTAACCGAGAACCAATTTTGGCAATGCTTTTAGAAATTCTACCTCCTGAAAGCAATATTCTAGAAATTGCTAGCGGTACAGGAGAGCATGCCCTTTACTTTGCTTCTAAGTTACAATCATCCCGCTGGACTCCTTCGGATCTTAATCCCCAGTCTCGCGAAAGCATTGTTGCTTGGAAAAACTCTAGTCCCATCGAAAATCTAGATTTGCCGTTGTCAATTGATGTAACTCAACCAGATTGGCATCAGCAACTAATTGAGAGAGATTTTAACGCCATAGTTAACATCAACATGATCCATATTTCTCCCTGGCAAGCTTGTCTCGGGCTAATGAAAGGAGCAGCTCAAATTCTACCTGCTGGGGGAATCCTTTATCTATATGGTCCATATCGGCGTAATGGTGAACATACTGCCCCTAGTAATGCTAGCTTTGATCTTTCACTACGCGATCGCAATCCCTTGTGGGGAGTTAGGGATCTAGAGGCGGTAGTAGATGCAGCAGCAGATGCCAAGCTAAGGCTAGAGCAGGTCAAGGAAATGCCAGCTAACAACTTATCCGTTATTTTTAGCAACGCTAGCTCGCAGCGCGGCTTGACACAAAGCCGCGACCGAGTTAGTCGCGCGTGAAATCACGCTCTCTTAAGCCTGTAAATTTAATAAATTTATGATCATTAAAATTTTGCTTGCAGACGATCAACGCTTAATACGAGAAGGTATTAAAGCAATTCTTAAACAGGAGCCTGAAATTAAAGTAGTAGGTACGGCTCAAGATGGTAAAAGTGCGATCGCTCAAGTCAAAAAATTACAGCCAGACATTGTTTTGATTGATATCGAAATGCCCAAAATGAATGGGATAACCGCAACTAAGTACATTTGCCAATGTCTGCCCGACACCAAAGTAATTGTACTGACCAGCCACAAGAACGATGACTATCTCGCTCAAGCGATTGAGGCGGGGGCTTCGGGTTATTTGCTCAAAAACAGTCTGCTTCATGAGCTTACTCAGGCAATTTACGCTCTTAGCAAGGACTGTAATACTGCCCCGATTATGTTTAAAAGGTTGAATCGAGGCGCAGCGAAAATTCCAGCAGCAAACATTGACAGGCATCAGCAAAAAATTACTTATCTCAGAAAATATCGAGCCAGCATCTACAAGCCCCGTTCTCATCAACGACACAAACAACGTTTGCTTACTAGAGCTAGAAGTAGTCAAGCGACTGATTTTGGCATCACTAAAGCAAATCTAGCTCCTATATTCAGCGACTTTGATGCCAAAGAAATGTTAGTGTCCCATCATCACTCAAAGCTCAATAGCTCTCCAGATTTTGATCGCCAACGTTATCTCAGAAGAATCGGGTTACTGCTAATTGCGATCGCCAGTTTTGTATTATCAATCATAATTTTTAAATAGCATTATTCAGCTGACTTTTAACTAAATAACAAATCCGATTGACAGAGGTAATATTTAATTGCTCGCTTACTCTGTGCCAATGACTAACAATTAAAGACTCACAGATACCCTATACCAGGGATTCAGTATCACATGCTGGTCAACTGTAAAACTTAATTACCTTGCCATAACTGCTGACAAATTCTATCGCAGCGGCCACCAAGAAACCTTGTCGCGAGTTGTGCCATAAACTACCTTTAGTTCCTCGGGATTGATTACTGTGATCAAATCATGATTATTCTTAGAGTTCTTCAACAGTCCCACCTTAGTCATTCCTTTTAGGACTTGTTCCACAGTACGATGATTTAACTGACAGGCTTTAGTAATAACTTCGATAGGCAAATCAAATACATATTCATTGTCCTGAGGTTGATTACCTAGCTCTCTTTCCTGATAAATTAAAGCTCGCAGCAGCGCTGCTACTGCTTGGGGTGGATAAGTACTACAGTTGAGCAAATGATATTGAAACTTTTCCTGCAATTCAAACATCAACCCGTAGCGTTGACGAAACAACTCGGATTCTAAATGGATCAAGCGAATTGTTTCTAAAGGAATTTTAACGACATCAGTTGTCTTATAAGCCTCCACTAAACTGGGGAAAGCCCCAGAATAATTACCATAGCTCAAAGCCAAATTTTGCATGCCAAAACAGCTATTAGTGTAGGTAATGGCAATAATACGGTCTAAAGGGGTGCTGCGAACCACAATCGGACCCCCGCTAACCACTAGATAAAGATGTTCTAAAGCGGTATCAGTACCGAATGCAGTATATACAGGACGACTCGAATATAGTTTTTCCTTGATCAATTCTTCGGGGTCAATATATTTGGCAATTAGACCATAATCAAGATCTTTAAATAAAAAATTATGGTGAATCAAATTATCTACAAACTCTGACTCGCTGGGAGCTTTTGATGATTTATTCATTTTTAAAAATTTTTGTTATAGTGCGAGTTTGCCATAACTCCAGCCAATATTTAAGAAAAATTTAAATTTACTTCAATATGTATTTGAATTTAATTTCAAAACATTTCACTTTTTTTTATGATACACTGGCGTCTAAAGTGGCTAATATTAAGAGAATCTATAGTATGGAAGCACGACCTCTTTCTCAGCGAATTTTAGCTCGTAAAACCTGGAAACACTGGGCTTTAATGAGTTTTGTGGGATTTGCGATCGCCTGTTTAATGGGGTTGTTCTCCATGATGGCAACTTCTCCTAATTTCGATCTCGATTGGCGTGCCTGGGTAACTATTGCCATTACCATTGGGGTTTTCTTGTTTAATGCCTTAACAAATGTGTCTGCGGAAGTAGTTTTCTTGGGCGGAACGGCAGTTTTATTTGTTAGTGGAATTTTATCGGAACAAGATGCCTTAGCAGGTTTTAGCAATCCTGGAATGATTACGGTGGCAGTGCTATATATCGTAGTTACTGGATTATCGCAAACAGGAGGCTTAAACTGGATTTCCCAGCGGGTTCTAGGGCTGCCCCAGGGACACAACAAGGCTTTGCTGCGGTTGATGTTACCAGTAATGGGGTTAAGTGGCTTTTTGAACAATACTCCAGTGGTAGCAATGTTCATTCCTGTGGTTAGTGATTGGTCGCGAAAGTTGCGAATTAGTCCCTCCAAATTGATGATTCCTCTTAGTTACGCCGCAATTTTTGGTGGAACTTGCACCCTAATTGGAACTAGTACTAATTTAGTAGTCAACGGTCTTTTAGTCTCTTATACAGATTTACCAGGTTTAAAACTATTTGATTTAGCGCTGGTGGGAATACCTTGCGCGATTGTGGGAATAATTTATTTATTTACTACCCATCGTTGGCTTTTACCTAGTCGTCAACCTGTTATTAGTGAATCTGACGATGTACGTCAATACACCGTAGAAATGGTGGTGCCAAAAGATAGCCCCTTAATTGGCAAGAGTATTGAAAAAGCTGGATTGAGACATCTACCAGGACTATATGTAGTTGAAGTTATTCGTAACCAGTTAATTATTCCTGCGGTTAGCCCTAAAGAAGTGTTACGGGGTGGCGATCTCTTAGTTTTTATTGGCATGATTGATTCCATTGTCGATCTGCACCGTCTGCGAGGACTACAGCCAGCTACCGACGAAGTTTTTAAGCTAGATACTCCTCGTGACAAACGCTGTTTAATCGAAGCAGTAGTATCTAATACCTGTCCGCTAGTGGGCAAGACAATTCGGGAAGGACAGTTTAGAACTCAATATAATGCAGTGGTACTAGCCGTAGCGCGTAATGGATACCGTTTGACTGGAAAAATTGGTAACATTCGTCTGCTTCCTGGAGATACCCTGTTACTAGAAGCTAACGCAAATTTCCTCTCTCAACAACGCATTTCTAATGATTTTTACTTGGTAAATGGCATTCCAGACTCAGAACCTTTGCGCCACGAAAAAGCGCCCTTAGCGATGCTGATTCTTCTCATGATGGTATTGCTGGCTGCTTTTGGTGTTTTAAGTATGCTGAAGGCGGCGATATTAGCTTCCGTGGCAATGATATTAACCCGCTGCTGTTCCTCGGTTAGAGCCTTCCGCAACATCGAGTGGTCAGTACTACTGGTAATTGGCGCAGCCTTAAGTATTGGTAAAGCTTTAGAGACTACTGGGGCAGCAGGAGCGATCGCCAGTAGTTTGATTCAACTTTCAGGAGATAACCCCTGGCTAGCTTTAGCTATTATCTATGGCGTGACTAATCTTTTGACTGAGGTGATTACCAATAACGCTGCTGCTGCTTTAGTATTCCCCATTGCTTTAGCGCTATCTCAAAATCTGGGAGTCAACTTTACCCCCTTTGCGATCGCGATTATGATTGGGGCCTCTGCTAGCTTTTCGACCCCAATTGGCTATCAAACCAATTTGATGGTCTATGGTCCTGGCGGCTATCGCTTTAGTGATTTTATGCGGGTAGGAATTCCTCTCAACGTTTTGTTTTGGTTAATTACCATTACCTTGACCCCCATATTTTATCCATTTTAAATAATAATGTTAAATGCTCATTTAGCTATAGTTCGCAGGTAGTGGTTAATAAGCTGGTGGATATTTAACAAACAAGATCAATTCGTAGCAGGTAATGCGTAAAGTCGATTAAATTTAAACTACTTTTTCCAGGGTAATTTTGTCCCCATTTCCGTAGCGGCAGAGAAAATTAAATAGGCGACTAATAAGCCGACACCTGCTAAAAAAGGAACCAGATCATTGTTCATAATTTACCTTTCATTTGTAATTAGATAAGTAAGCTGTAGCTAATTTTATTCATTTAGTGTAGCAGGAGCGTTGAAACCGAGGCGGAAAAAGCTCTCGCCATTGAATTGGCACAGGAATTGGAACACAAAGTCAATCGAAGTAACGAAGAAGATATCATTCTCGAATTATTAGTTACTCTCATTGGAAAATTTGAATACGAAAATTATTCCATTCCTGAAGGGACACCCCATTCTATGCTGTTGCATCTAATGGAAGCATCGGAAATCAAGCAGGAAAGCTTAATAGGCATGATTGGTTCAAGAGGTGTGTATCGGAAGTAGCTAATGGTAGACGCAGTATTAGCAAGGCACAGGCAAAAGCTTTAGCCGAGCTTTTCTCTGTCGATGTAGGATTATTTATTTAAAGTCTTGAGAACTATATCTACTTTCAATATCTCCAAAAATTTTTTCTAGCTCTTGAGAAGCTAGTTCATCATATGCGCGTTTATTTTCAGCTTTTTCTACTAAATAATATTTTTTAGTTGCATACTCAAGAAGATCGTCTTTAAAAGAATCAATAATCGCAAAAATTACATCTTTTAGTCTAGCTAAACTTTCCAACGTTAAATCAAAATCATTAATTGAGCTTAAATCAAGTTGACTGCCATGTCCAATAGCATTTCTATTATTGATTAACTGTTCATTTAAGTAATGCTCCCTGATTTTTAGACAAGTTTTATACTCTAAGCCCAAAGTCTTACAAATTCCATTGAAAACCTTTGGTTTTAAGTTTGATTGAGTATCGATAATGGTTTTATCCTTATCTTTATAGAAATTTTTATCAACTGAAAATTTAGCCTTCTCCTTGTCAATTAATTTATTAAGCAATTGCACTTCATTAGCCAAACTGAAACTTTCACTATCTTTAATACAGCTCTGGATTATTCCCTTAAGTGTTATTGCTTTAAAGTTTAAGGCTAATTCTTGATGTTTGTGTTTGTGTTCAGAAACAAATATTAAATAAGATTTACTACTCTGTTTAATATAACCTTCCCAATGAGCATACAACATCAACAAAAATGATTTAAGAATGACTTCTATGTTTTTTTCTTGGCAAATTAACCACAAATCAGAAACTTCCTTTTTTCTCCATGCTAAGTCTTTTTGCAAAGCTTCTTCAAATTCTTCAATCTTCATCTAGAAAAATAATCACTTGAAAGTTCAGCTAATCCTTTAAATCTTGGTAAAGCTTTCATTCCTCTTTTTAGTAAATCCTGTGCTTCTGAAGTCTGATAAAGTTCTTTAACCTTGTCAATAAAATTATCTTTGCCGATTTGTTCTAATTTATCTAAGTTATTGGCAACTCCAGAGGCTATTAACTCAAAACTAGCATTGGAAAATCCTCTCTCAAATTTATCTTTATCAGAATTGTATTTTTGAAATGAATCGCTCTCAAGTGTATTTTTGAGAAAATCAAAAGTTCTTTTAAAAGTCTCTATTTCTTCATCAATTTCAAAATTTGGATCGCTGATTAATTTTGCTGTTTGATCGTCAATAAAATCCTTTAAAAGACTTGTACTCATATGATATTCGTCGTAGTTTGTTTTTCCATGCTTGGCAATGAAAAATCTCAGGATTAATTCCATATGATATTCTTTGTCTAATTTATCTTGAGATAAGCCCAAACATTTTTGAAAATTTTCATATTCTTTTAAATCGTTGACTTTATCATAAAAACTTTCATCGAGCATGATAATCAGGCAATTTCTCATTTCCTGATCTTCTAGGTGCATACCTCCTGAGTTTAAACGTTTAAATAATTCATATTGAGACTGGAGGCTATTTTCTGTAAGTATTATGTTTATATCTAATTTTGAGCGTCTAAATATTCTTTGTAAATCTTGGGGCAAATCGTCCCATTTGGAATCCACTATTGATGGTAAATATTCACATTCAGTTAATTTTAAAGGTTCTTTATCCTTTAAATTTCCAGTTAACTGCAGCAGAGTAGAAACTCTTTGAACTCCATCTACAATAGTCCATTGACCACTAGATTGTTGAGCAACAAAAATCTGAGGTATGGGTATTCCAATTAAAATAGACTCAATAAACTTAGTCTTCTGGTCATCATTCCAACGAAATAGACGCTGAAAAGCAGGATTCAGGATTAAATCTTCATCTCGATACAAATTGATAATTTCACCAATAGACATACTATAGCTATCAGTCTTTATTTGTTTTCTAGCTGCCTGTAACTCATCTAATAAAGTTTCTTGTTTATTCAATGTCTTTTCTTTCTATTTTGATGATTAATTTACGCTTATTGTTCATGAGGACCAAGGAAACGATCGCCGTTAAAATGAATCATATGGGTTGGAGCATCGGCAGTCCAAACTTCCGTTTCCCAAGAAATATCTGCTAAGTATTTAGCCATAATTTTACGATCCCGAAAAGCAGTCACGTAGATAAGACCAGGAGTTGCTTCGGCAAAAAGTGCTGATAGTTCGCTGTGACGTTTGCTATCTACCGCACCGTGACTGGTAACAGATTCAATCAACAACAACCAGTCCCTCTCAGACCAGTACAAAATCACATCTGGCAACTTCCCTTTGCGATCTACTGTAACGCCTAATTCAGCCAACCTTTTTTTTCTGAAAAAATCTTCCTTTGCTCCCGTATCACCCAGATAAATTACTTCCGAACCTGGGGCAAAACGAGGACCAAACTCCGTTACAATATCGCGTATCAATTGACTATGATTCCCTGGACTAAGCTGAATCTCCGTGCCATCATCCAAAGTCAAAGGAATCATCTCCATTTGCCGTTCTTTGGCATACTGAGATATTAAAGTCTCTCTGTGTTCCAGCCAATCGGCTAAAGTTGTTTCCCATTCATCAGTACCGTATTTAACTAAAACATCAAAAAGTTCGATAGTAACTTGATAACAAGCTTTGGGGCTGTTCACAGGGCGGTCTGGTCGATCTGGATTGTACAAACAAAGTCCACCATCAATAAACTGATGAAGCGTTTGCCGTCTAAAAGTTTCACGAGTATTAGGAGCATATTTTTTGCCATAGAATTCTTCGCACCAATTCATAATCGGGGTTACACCAATTATTGGTCGTTTCAAATCTGCCCACGAACCATTAGGGTTGAGGTCAATCAAAGATAATAAGGTAAGTGCAGAACGCTCATTTTGCTGTGTTCTGGGCATTCCCAATAAGGTTAGTATCTCTAATGCTTGGTCAATCTTTTCCTGAACAGCCAGAGGATTATCGGTATTACCTACCATTTTTGCCAGTTCTTCTTCTAATATTTCGTCTATTTGTTTTTGTGATAAATTTGCACTACGAGCTTTATTCCCCAACAACTTCAACGTTTTCAAATCTGGGTAACTAATAGTTCTCAAGTCAGTGGCATTTACCTGAGTATGCCCACCAAACAATCGATAATATTTATCTAGCAAAGTACTGTTGAGATAAACATAAAGACCAAGAGCAAGATCTTTGGCAAAACCTTGTTTTGCAGAGTGAAAAACATTTAGCTTATTATCAAAACCAATTAATTCACCAGGTAATGAACCATCATAATGTGCAGCGACAATTCTCCTTTTCTCTTCTTTACTACTAAACCGTTTAACAATTACGAAATTACCCGTATTCTGCCAAAGCCATTTTCTTGATTGCTTGGACACTAATATTGCATTGGGCTTTTTAGAATTTATAGGGTGATTTACTACTCTATCTAGATGAGTCGAATATATCAAAGGAACAGCACCACTTTCTAAGTCTTGTCGTAAATCATCCTTCAATCTAAAATCTACTACTGCACCAGTGCTAACTTGAATTCCCAGATCTTCTAATGTGGAGTTGAAGCAAGATAACCTATTAATTATTGCTTGGTCTCGCTCGTTAGCTGCAATGTGAATAAATTTTCGTTGATCTTTAGATTGAACTATTGAGGTAAATGTTACTGTGCGAGTTGTTTGATCTGTTGCTGTAATGCTTTGAGCGGAGGAAATGCTGGGGTTTCCCCAGCTTATTCCACTCCGCTGTTGAGTTTCTGCATCAATTTTAAAGTCGGCAGCAGGGCTAGATGTAATTGTAACGAACCGTTGTTTAACTCCTTTGATTAAGTGAATAATGATGTTTTCTTGGAGTACATCACTATCTGCGAATGCAACCGAACGTGAATCGAAAATATGTATCTGCTTAATGGCTGTTTCACGAAGCAAAAATTCACGAAACGGTTGATAATAAACACCATTACAAAACGATCTGGGAATAATTGCTACTAATTCACCGCCCCGATCTAGTTGCTGTATGGCAAGTGCAACAAAACCCGCGTAAAGATTTACCGTTTCTATGCCAACGCTTTTTAAAGCTTGTCTGTGTTCGCTCTTGGTAGCTATTTTTTTGTAGGGCGGGTTCATAATGACGTGACTGTAGCCACCTTTATTGGCAAATAACCCTACATTTTTTGTCTTATTAAAAATAAAGTCATCTAAGATAAAATTTTCGTCAATTGAAACACCATGTTTTTTAGATTTTTCAACACATAGTGCTAACGTTTCATCAATAAAAGGTTGGATGAATGAGTCTATATCAAAAGCATCGATATTTATCGAGGTTAATTTATTTCTTCTCAGAGACTCATCAATAAAAGCTGCCGTCAGCGAACCCGAACCACATCCAGGATCTAATAGCGAGATATCCCCCTCAATTTTGTTGAACAAAGAAGCCATGTATAAACTTATAGGACGAGGAGTAAAGAACTGCCCTAATGTTGATTTAACTTTTGGATTCAGCTTTGAATTTGCTTTTATTCTTAGTAATTCAGCAGCCTGAAGAACATTCAAGTTGTTTCCACCTAAGATATAAGAATACTTATTAAATTTATCTTACTTTCGGTAATAGATTTTTCTCTGCACACTGCCTATAAAAAAACCCAGTCACCATCTCATTCAACTAAGATTTATCATCAATCAAAGGTGCGAACCACTTTTTAGTTAATCAAGACTCTCACCACGCTATCAAGGTGTTTGGCAGCATAAACAACTTGCCAGCCATTCTTTAGCCTGGTGGCCATCCCATAGAGCGATCGCCTAAAATATGTAAATGTAGATGATCTACAGTTTGCCCACCGTCATTACCATTGTTGATCACAACACGATAACCATTGCCTAGATTAGCCTGTTCGGCAACCTGCTTAACAGTCATTAAAAGATGTCCCATCAATGCCTGATCTTCTGAACTAGACTCTGAAAGACGAGGGATAGGCTTTTTAGGAATTACCAGAATATGGGTTGGTGCTTGAGGATTAACATCTTTAAAAGCTAATGCTAAATCATCTTCATAAACAATATCGGCAGGTATCTCACGACGAATAATCTTGCCAAAAATAGTATCGCTCATAGGTAGTTGAAAATAATTATCTGCAATGAAGGTCTGCATTCATTATTGTAAAGGTATGCTTGTGGTCGTACAAAGTTTAAATCAAGATTTCGATATTAGTTATTAACCAGATTGATCTGGGGAATTTGGCAGCTATCAAGCAATTTTAAGCTAGATTCTGGCAGATCTTCTACTGAACCATTCTCAGTACCTGCTTGCTTTTGTTGTAGTTGCTGAAAAAAACTACTGGTTTGTTCTGGCGGAAGCTGCTGCAATGCTTGTAAAAGAGCCATAGCTTGCTCTAGTAGCTGTTCTACGTTTACCTGCTCATAATCGGGTTGATAATCGCATAACCGCCTTACCGCTTCTCCTAGGAGGATGATTGCCCCTCGCAAATTATCATTACTCAAGTGATAACAACCCACTGCCACCTGTAAAATTCCCTGATAAAATCGCTTGTCTGTTTCAGGTGCATCAACCCAAATAGCTTCTAAGGTATCGTGGCAAGCATAAAATTGTTGCTGATTAAATTGGGCGATCGCTTGGGCAAATTCTGGAGAGGTAATCATCAGCTATTTTTTGATTATCAATACGAAAGAAAAAGAACGGGAGTTAGCAGCCCGTTCTAGTAATTTTGATTATTTGATAATTTTACTTTTTAGTTAAGTTAGTGAGTACTTGATTTGAACGCTCAACAAAGGCTTTCATTCCCTCAGCATCAAAAGCTTTTTGTGACATTAACGCTAGGTCGTAAATATGATTGCACATTAAATTAACCATCGAGTTGGAATTATCACCACTTTGGATAATAGTACTCTTATTAAGATCTAGTAAATTCTGAATTAAAGGGTGGGCAGTGTTAATCATCAAAACATGATCTTCAGGGAATGCCATAGCTTTTTCCTGCATCAAAGCCGCCATTTCCTGCATGCGACGCATTGCTTCAGGTAACAATACCATTGCAGGAGGAGTTGCTTCAGGATTATCGGACTTAATTGCTTGAGTCTTGATATTTATTCTGGGTTTATTTAGTGCTGTTTCAAACAACTCCTTGATCACTTCACTACGGGTTTTGTTGGTAGTAGGATCGACAATTTCTTGTGCCTTATCATCTTCAACTAAAGTATCATCTAGTTCTGAATCCACCCGAGCAAACTTAACCTCAGAATATTCTCTTTCTAGGAAAGGAATAAAGTAATTAGCATCAATAAAAGAGTCGAGGAAAAGAACTTCTACACCTTGGTTTTTATACAGCTCGACATAGGTGTTTTGAGTACTAGGGTCACTACAGTAGTAAACTTGATTTTCCCGCTTTTCTTTATTCCGTTCTAAATACTCTTTGAGAGTAGTATAAGGTTCTGTTGTGCCATGATCTTTATTCTCATCTGCCACATCTGTCCAGGCATCATCCCCCGCAGACTGCACTTCCACTTTGGGTTGATCTTCTACAGGCACGCTATCTGCTTGATAGGTAGTGCGATAAATAATTAAATCTTCCACCTGCTTTTTAAATTTCTCGTCTCTGATGGCACCATATTTAACAAAGGTACCGACATCAGACCAAGTACTAACATACTTAGCACGATCCTCATTGTAAAGCGACTTGAGACGACCACCAATTTTCTTGGAAATAAAATCGGCTATACGTCGTACTGTGCGATCATTAGTCAAAGCACTACGAGAAACATTAAGAGGGATATCAGGACTATCAATTACCCCCTGCAAAGGCATCAAAAACTCAGGAATAATTTCTTCGCAGTGTTTACTTACAAATACCTGATTACAAAACAGTTGAATTTGTCCTTTGGAAAAATCAACGTCTGGTTTTAACTTGGGAAAGTAAAGAATCCCATTGAGCAAGAAAGGATAATCAGTATTTAAATGCACCCATAATAAAGGATCTTCTTGGAAAGGATAGAGATAGCGATAAAATTCTAGATAATCCTCGTCGGTTAAATCGCGGGGTGATTTTTTCCAGAGTGCATCCTGCTTATTGATTTTCTCATTATCCAGCACAATTTTGACTGGCATAAAGTCACAGTAAGTCTTTACCAACTGTCGCACTCTTTGAGGTTCAGTGTACTCTACCTCATCATCCATCAAGGTTAGAGTAATCGTGGTTCCTACAGTAGTGCGATCGCTTTCTGTAAGTTCAAACTCAGGAGAACCATCACAAGACCAATGTACCGCAGTTGCTCCTGCTTGATAAGAAAGAGTATCTATTTCTACTTTAGATGCAACCATAAAAGCAGAGTAGAAACCTAAGCCAAAATGACCAATCAGATCATTAGAATTTTTCTCATATTTCTTAATAAAGTCTTCGGCGCTAGAAAAAGCGACCTGATTAATATATTTTTTGATTTCATCGGCGGTCATGCCAATGCCATTATCGGAAACGGAGAGAGTTTTTTTAGTTTTATCAACCGCTAGTTTAACTTCAGGTTCACCAACTTCCTGATCGGTTTCCCCTGCTAAAGAAGCCATTTTTAATTTCGAGATGGCATCAACAGCATTAGAAATTAATTCCCGCAAGAAAATTTCATGGTCTGTATAGAGAGATTTCTTGATGATGGGAAAGATATTCTCGGTATGGATCGTAATGTTGCCTTTTTCAAGTACAGCCATATTGGTAATTACAGTATCAGTCATGAACTACTTTACTGATATTGTCTGATCGCAGCGAATAAATTGTTCTTGGATACCCCACCTGTATTCATGCGGATTTCCCTACCTGTCTCAGTTTCTTACAGAGCCACATATTGCGATACATAAAACAACACTAGTTTTCGCTCGTGTATTACATCAGATAAGTTGAGAATATATTGCTCAAATTTTTAATCGTGATTTCCACCAATCTAATTGGGGTAGAAAGTTTTACAATCACAACACAGATCTAAAATAAGAATTTTTTTATGTTACGCAAAATCGTAATTCTATTAATGTCATTGTCGTTTTGCTGGACGACCGTTGCCTGTTCTGGAGCATCGAATTCCGTGCAAACACAACCAAATTTTAATAATAATGCTACTGTTCCCGCTGCCCCAACTTCCATCAGCGACGGTAAATATCCTGTTCAGCAGGCTACCTATGATGATGTTAGTGGTGAATACAGCCTTATGTTATTAAACACCCCCGCAGGAAGCCCTCCTGTGTTGCAAACAGCACAGCTTCAGATGGCTCGCATCAATGAAGATGAAGCTGCCAATGGAGAAAAAACCTACCTCCAGGTAGAAAATGGTCAGCCTGTGATATATTTAACCGAAGATTTCAAAATTGAATATGTTCATAACGTTACTGATACAGTAAGCGATCCGCAAACTGGTCAGCAACAAACGGTAGTAGTGAGAAGAGAATCAAGTTTCTGGACTCCTTTTGCTGGGGCATTGGCTGGTCAGGCGATTGGCAGCATGTTATTTAGACCCCAATACTATGTTCCCCCTGTATACAGTCCAGGTGGAATCATGACGGGTTATGGTGGTTATGGAGGCAGCTATTCCCAGGCAGTCAATCGCTATCAAGAGCGTTACAATGAGCCTCCAGCAGCGGTTAGAAACCGACGCACCTTGAGAACTACAGGCAGTGTTCGTAATGCCACTAACAATAAAGCACGTCGAACTTTGAGAAACAATAGTCGGGCTACGGGTTCTGGCGTTGGTTCTAGTAATCTCCGTTCTTCTGGCAAAAATAGAGCAAAACAGCTTAAACGCCCTAGCAGCTTTGGCAGTAGCGGTGTGAGAAGACGACCAAGTCGTAGCTTTGGTAGCAGAAGACGCAGAAGATAGATTGTTTAACAAATTCTCAAAACTGTTGCATATTTATTGGCGATCGCTTTTTAAACAAGAGCGATCGCGACAGTCATGTCCTTATAGAAACCGTAAGAACACATATACTGTTCTTTACTTTCTATTCACCTATTCCCCTACAGCTTTTACTCATAAAACTAAAAAACTAAGCATTGCTGGATCGAGGTATGATTCTATGACGTTCACGACCGAGCAAATTAATTAAAAAGCTGATAGCTACGAGCAGATTACTTCTAGCTTTCATACTTTAAATCAGCAACGCCAAAAACTACTGTTGATATTGATCACCATTCCAAGTACCCTCAACTACTGCACCATCGGCAAAAGTATAAACTCCGCTACCGTGCTTCTGACCGCTTTTAAATTCTCCCTGATAGGTATCGCCACTAGAGTAGTCACAAACAGCACTACCATTTAACTGTCCATCTCTAAAGGTTCCCTCACAGCGATCGCCATTAGCAAAAGTATAAACCCCTGCACCTTGATACTTCCCATTAGCAAACTCTCCTTCATAGCGGTTGCCAGAAGTTTCGGTAAACGTTCCCTGTCCTGAAAATTTACCTTGACTCATCTGACCCTGGTAGCTACTACCATCAGCAAAAGTATATGCCCCCATGCCTGATGGTTTGCCATTAGCAAACTCTCCTTCGTAGCTATTACCGTTAGAGTATTTTCTGACGCCTTTGCCACTAAACTCTCCTGCTACAAAAGTTCCCTGATACTGACCACCATCAGCAAAGATATAAGTTCCTTGTCCTGCTGGTTTACCGTCAGCAAACTTTCCTTGATAAGTATCGCCGTTGCTATAGGTGCATTCCCCCTCACCATTGAGCAGACCATTACTAACTACGCCCGAACAACTGTCTCCATTGGCATAGACAAAAGTACCTTTACCACTGGGATCGCCATTAGTAAACTGTCCCTCATAACGTCCACCATTAGCACTAATATAAACGCCCTTACCGTTGGGTTGTCCGTTCTGGAACTCTCCTTCATAGCGATCGCCATTTGGGTAAGTTCTAACACCCGATCCTGCGATCGCATCATTGGTAAATGTACCTTGATACTGACCGCCATCAGCAAAGGTATAAGTACCTTGTCCTTGCTTTTTACCATCGACAAACTGACCTTCATAGCGATCGCCATTACTATAGGTGCAAACCACCTGACCATTAAGATTATCTGTCGTAATATCTCCTTCACACTGACCGCCACCACTTACTTCTACCTTTTCAGCTACAGCTGGGAAATTGCCAATTAGCCCCATACTAGAAGTCACTGCCAAAAAAACTATTACTTTACTAACCAAATTAAATTGCCTGTTCATTATTTTATTTATTAATCTCCCCAAGTCTCCCTAATAGTTCTCCATTCTTTCGTTAAACTTCCTCAACCTTTCTGCATCTAATTCTTCTGGCGAAAGAGTAGGTAAAGGTTTAGGGTCAGGATTAGTATCTACTGCTGGTGGAGTAGATTCTTGTTGTTGCAATTGCTGTTGACGAACTTGTCGTTCTCGTTCCAATTGTTCTTGTCGCGCCTGTTTATCGGCTTCTAATTGCTGCTGTTGTGCTGCTTCTTGCTCTTTCTTTTCTCTCTCGGCTTGTTCCTTTTTCTCTTGTTCTTCACGGGCAAGGCGGTCATATTCCGAACCTTCTACGGTAAAATCAATCTTGACCTGCACTGATGCAGCCTCATCACCAGGAGAGCTAAACTGCATTTGTCTAGCAGCCAGTAATGCTTGACGGTTAACTTGACTATTGCTATCGGCATCAGCTAATTCTACACCAATGACATTACCGTTGGGATTGATAGTCAACTTAACTCCCGCGCTACCTTCAACTCCTTCCAATGCAGAAGGATACTCTGGTTGGCAATTACTAACACAGCTAATTCCCTCAGCGGGTTCGCTATTACTTTCTGGACGTGGGGGCGCACTATTGGTAGCTACTGCTGAACCTGGCAGACCTGGATTACTACTAATACTTTGACTAGAAGTCGCCGATGAACTACTGGGTGCAGTAAAGCTACTGCTTAAAGAAGACGGTTGAGCCGTATTGCTAATAGGTGCAGATACTATCGGTTGGCTTGGTGCGGGGGCAGGTGGTTGAGGAACAGGCTTTGGCGGTGGAGTTTGTGCCTTAACTGGCTCTGGTGGTTTTACTGGCGGTGGTGGGGTTTGTGCTTTAACTGGCTCTGGCTTCGGTAAAGGTTTTGGCTTCGGTTCTACTATTGGCTTTGATTCAACCTTAGGCTTAGGCTCGGGTTTTGGTTTATCAACAATAATTAATTCAATTGGCTCTTTTGCATGCTTTGGAGACTCGAATGACCAACGAGGCAGAGCATAAGCCAGTATTCCATGAAGTACAGCAGAACCTGCAAAACCATAAACTAGCAATCTTCTTAGCTGCTGTCGTTCTTTCTGGCGTTGTTCAATACAAAACTGGGAACTAGACATTCTCGCTCTTTGGTTTAATTAGTTAGTCAGTAGAAATGGATTGCTAAGCCAAAAGCAGATCTTACAAATCATGATAATCAGCTATAAAAAACTACTTAGAACTAATTCATGTTTGTAAAAGATGCTACTTCAATATCTTAACTAACGCTTATTGTAAATATTTTCTGTTTATTGAGAATGATAATCTCATAATTTATTAGTAAAGTCAACTCATGTAAATCTATACAGCTCTTGCTATAAAAGAAAAAGATCTACAATCAATCTTAAGATATAGATCTATCGAAGTAATCAAATTTGCATTGTCGTCATAAAAATTTTAGATTTGTTGCGAAATTCTATTAATAGGCTGTGATCTTCTCTGTAGAGATAAGCTACGTAGTAAGTAGTATAGTCGTTCTAACCAATTGACCTACCATCTCAGTAATTTGTTCGGGGAATTGCGGTGCGCCCCCCCTTTGGGTACTCTTCGAGAAGGCTGAGTCTGACGACTTGCTTCGCAAACGCAACCGCCGCATGTACGCGCACCGTTAGGGATGCCTACGGCTAGCTCTGCAATCAGGGATTGGGGATTCAATTAGTAAATACTTTCGTATGGTTCTTATTAAGAATGACTATAATTTTTTAAAATGTCTTAACGCTGATACGTGATGCTATGGAAGGTACAATGTAGAAGGGTTTAAGTTGATTTAGCACTTCAAATCTATTAATATCTTTTGTCAATCGGATTTGGTATGAGATTTTAATCCTTAACAAAAAAAGAAAAATTGCACATAATACAAAGACTAAGCCGTGTGCAGCTTTTTATTAGAGAGGTGATTGTGGTTGAACCAACAGATAATCAAAGGACTAAAATGCCTGTCAAACCATTGGTATCAGTCGTTTTAATCTTTTTAAACGAAGAAAAATTTATCGAAGAAGCGATCGCCTCAGTCATAGCTCAAACTTATGATAACTGGGAGTTACTCCTGGTAGATGATGGATCTACAGATAGCAGTAGTAGTATTGCTCAAAAATATAGCGCACAATACTCTTCTGTGGTTAAATACCTCCAACATCCTAATCATCAAAATCGCGGCATGAGTGCTTCTCGTAACCTGGGCATAGAGCAAGCTGAGGGGGAGTATATTGCTTTTATAGACGGGGACGATGTCTGGCTACCGCAAAAACTCGCGCAGCAGGTAGCTATTATGCAAGCTCAACCTGATGCGGCATTGGTCTGTGGCAGGACTAAATGGTGGTATGGATGGACTGGTAAGCCAGAAGACAAGCAGCGAGACTTTATTCAGACTTTAGATTTGCCCCTGGATGCCCTGATTGAGCCTCCTCAGTTATTACTATTGTTTTTAACCAACGAATGGGCATCACTTCATGACATTTTAGTCAGACAAAAAGCGATCGCTACTGTAGGAGGATACAATGATTCTTTTCCTGGGATGTATGAAGATCAAGTGTTTCACGCCAAGCTGTGTTTGAACTTCTCGGCATATATCGCAGATCAGTGCTGGTGTCTTTATCGGCAACACCCTCAAGCCTGTACTTTTCAAACTCACGATACAGATCGAGGTTACTTTACAGCTCGAAAAACTTTTTTGATATGGTTAAAAAGCTATTTGCAAATACAGTTCGAGAATACTGAAGTTTTACCAGTAGTTGATCGAGAGTTGTGGCACTATCTTCATCCGCAACAAAGTCGTATTCTAGCCAAAATACATCGCTTAAAAGACATGAGCAAAAATTTTGTAGAACGTATTAAATAAGTGAATTAAATTAGTTAGAAAATGAAATTATTAATTATTCTTCCTTCAACTCAAAGAGGAGGTGCTGAAGAATATGTTCTCAAAATTACTAAAGCAGCTTTACAAGCAGAAGTAGAAATACAGGTAGCATTTCCCAGTACTTCTGATACCGCTTCTTTAATTAATGATTTTAACCAACAAAATATAAAGTATCATCCGCTAGATATTGGCAATGTAGAAGGCAGTAAGTTGGCTTTAGTTCGGGCAAGTTTGTTCAGATTACTAAGAATAGGTAAATTGTTGTTGACAGTTAAACCTGATGTCGTATTACTCAATCTTCCTGCTCATCATCTAGGTTTTATCATTCTTTGGGCATGTGGATTATTAAAAGTCCCGACCGCAGTTGTTTTTCATCTTATTCCTTTTTCTATATCATTTAGTCAAAGCAAATTACGAGCCTATCATTGGGCAAAAGCAAGAAACCAAGCCTGGATTACAATCTCTGATTATAATCGCAGATATTTAGCCCAAGAATTCAATCTGGCTCCTGAAGAATTTTACTGTATTTATAATGGTATCGAGCAAAGATCTCCTATTATTAAATCTCAGACCGAGCAAAATAAATTACGCCCGAAAATCAAACAAGAACTGGGGCTAGCAGAAACTAGCCAGTTACTATTGACCGTTGCTCGTCTTCATCCCCAAAAAGGACATGATTATTTAATTCCAATTATCCCTGAAATTATTGCTAAATTTCCGCAAGTGCAGTTTGTCTGGGTAGGCGATGGCGAATATCAAGCACATTTAAAAAATCTGCTGCGAGAATATAAAGTAGAGACCCAAGTAACTTTTCTGGGATACCGTGAGGACATTTGGCATCTTTTGTCTGCTGCCGATCTATTTTTGTTTCCTAGCTATCAAGAAGGCTTACCTTTCGCTATTTTGGAAGCCATGGTGTCTGGCTTGCCGATAGTCGCATCCGATACTGGTGGAATTCCTGAAATGATAACTCACTCTTCAAGCGGACTGCTTTTCAGCACAGGGGATAGTCAACAACTGCAACAACAACTCGACTGGGCTTTAACCCATCCTGCTGAGATGGCATCCATGGCGATCGCAGCAAAAGTTGCGGTACAAAAATTTTCTGAAGCCAAAATGTTAGAAGATACTTGGTCAGTATTAGACTTCTTATACAAATCATAATTAATTGACATACTGCTTCGCTCTTCAACCGAAAAAACTATCTTAATTCTCGATTAAAACCCGCAAACTAACTCCTCTGATTGTCCTGCTTTACTTTGGTTGCCTTATCCCTAGTTCTTCTCGATCGCTCTTTAGCTTAAACAAAATAGTTAAAGAGAAATTTTCTCAAGCTAGAACAAATACCTGCATATCTCAAAACAGCTCAACATAATACTAAAAAGCGAGCATAAAACCCTAATATACACCATTAACAGGATAATAAAACAATGAAACCAGCTTTTTTAGTTCAAAATGCTTCTGAATCTCAGAATAAGGTCGAAAAAGACAGTATTTACCTAAACCAATTGTCTGAAAAATCAAATAATAAAGCAATACAAAGGTTTTACTGTCAGAAGTTCTTAGAGACGATTCAACTAGATTACACTATGGCAGGTCATCCCTCGATCGCCCGCTGGGTTATCAATTCTATTGAAGTTAATGATAGTGAACAGGACACGCATTTTCTATTTATTTCCGAAGGCGAAGTTACTCTAAAAAGCAATAACGGAGAGTTTTTATTGCGAGAAAACAGCTTTGCTACAGTTCCTGGTAACTTTTCTTTAGATGGTTCGGGACAAGTTCTAGTGGCAACCCTCCTTAACTACACTGGATTTTTCAACCTTGGAGGACCTATTGAACCATTTGGCAGACTAAAATACATTGATGGCTGCTCGGCAACGGTTCTGATTAATCCTTTAAAACTGGGAGAACCCTGCTTAAATTTCCTCTACGTTCCTCCAGGTATCTCCCAAACTGCCCATACTCACCCTTCATTGCGAATTGGGCTTGTCGCTTCAGGTAGTGGAACTTGTACTGTGGATGAAGGAGTATTCAAGATGGAGGCGGGAACAGTGTTTTGTCTTCCAGAAAATAAGTTACATAGCTTCAGTGCCATTGATGACTGCTTAAGAATCATTATCTATCATCCCGATTCTGAGGTAGGTCCGGCTGATGATTCCCATACAATGCTGAATAACACTTTTGTGGGAGAAAAGTCAGCCCAAGTTATGGATGAAATTAGAACAAAATAACCAGTGAATTAGAATTGCCTTGGCATCCTTCGTATTGTCAAGGCAATCTCGTGTATTGATCGCCCACAGTTTTCACAGGGCATACAAGCCCCTTAAGAAGTCACAGGAACACAACTTTTCCACCTTTAATCGCATCGACTGAATGAGCATCTCTGATTGGGAGCAACTCAAAATTACGATCAACCCATAAACAACCATAATAAAAAGCTTTTTAATTATGACTGCTTACAACAGATTATCAAACAGTGTTTATTCCTATCAAAAAAGCTGGGCTACCCTTAAGCAGGCTTGGGGGACTTTAGTCGAAGATTATGCGATCGCGATGAAGCGTGATCCCGCTGCGAACAATTGGCTAGAAGTATTATTTTGTTATCCTGGTCCTCAAGCAATAATCTTGTATCGCCTAGCTCATTGGCTGCACAAGTTAGACGTTTTCTTTTTGCCTCGTTTTATTTCCTATTTCGCTCGCTTTTTAACAGGCATTGAAATTCATCCAGGGGCTGTAATTGGCAAAGGTGTCTTTATCGACCACGGCATGGGAGTAGTTATCGGCGAAACCGCAGTAGTAGGAGATTATTGTTTGCTTTACCAGGGTGTAACCCTAGGCGCGACGGGCAAAGAAAGCGGTAAACGTCATCCCACCTTGGGTTGTAATGTTACTGTCGGCGCGGGAGCAAAAATTCTCGGCAATATTAAGATCGGCAGTCATGCCCGTGTTGGTGCTGTTACCGTAGTCCTCAAAGACATCCCGCCAAACTCTACAGTAGTCGGTATCCCTGGTCGAATTATTGACGAGCGACCCACAGCTTCATAGCGCATTCGCGCAGAGCGTCGCTAGATGCGACTCGGGACAAGGGAACGCGCGAGTTTGATCAGCGAAATAAAGACCTCGAAGGTAATTAACCTTTAATTAAGATAACTATTGGATTTGATCCAACTTCCAGTTTTACAATAATTTATGCCTAGCTACTTACCTACTCCAGGAGTGAGAGATGATTTTGCTGTCAAGTGATACCGAAACCAAGCCGACACAAGGGATGCGACAGGCGATCGCCAATGCTGAAGTGGGAGATGAGCAAAAGGGAGAAGATCCCACCGTTAACCAACTGCTGGAAAGGGTTGCAGATTTATTAGGCAAAGAAGACGCGATTTTTTTTGCCTGTGGAACCATTTGCAACTTTGTGTCAATCAAAACCCATACTCGTCCTGCGGATGTGGTGCTGGCAGAAGAAATGGCACACATTATTCGAGCCGAATCGGGGGGGGCGGCAATGACTTCTGGTGTCTTGCTCGAACCGATCAAGAGCGAGAGAGGAATTTTTACAGTTGATGACCTTGAGCGATCGCTTGAAAGGGTAGCGACAGCGCCTTATCTATATTCTGCACTGCCACGCTTGTTATGTGTTGAGCAAACCCATAATTTTGGCGGAGGTTCGGTTTGGGAACTCAATGAGCTACGTGAGGTTTGTGAATTCGCCCGTCAAAAAGGTTTAGCCATTCACATGGACGGGGCAAGACTTTTAAATGCAGTTGTGGCATCTCAAACGACAGCTAAGGATTTTGCTGCTGGTGTTGATTCTGTCTGGATTGATTTTACCAAAGGACTGGGGGCGCCAATCGGTGCTGTTCTTGCGGGGACAAAGGAGTTCATCACCCAAGCCCGTCGATATAAACATATTTTTGGTGGTGCAATGCGTCAAGCGGGCATTGTTGCAGCAGGTTGTCTCTATGCTCTGGATCATCATGTTGAACGTTTACAAGAAGACCACGACAATGCAGCTTATCTGGCTCAACAACTGAGTGAAATCGAAGGAATTACAGTTAAAGATACAAAGCCAGAGACAAACATTATTTTCTTTGATGTTTCTAGGTTAGGACTCGACAAAGCCATGTTTCTCAATCTCTTACAAGAGCGTGGGGTGAAAATGGGAGCTGTTGGCAACTCAATTCGGGCAGTTACTCATCTGGATGTTTCGCGGACTGATATTGATTTTGCGGTTGATGCTATTGCCAAAGTGGCGAAATCCTCGGTAGTTAGCAGAGATATTGAAAATGTGATTCCTTTCCAGGAAAATAGTGCGACCACATTTACTAATACAGTTGGCAATTATCATTTTTGTCCCAATTGCGGTCACAAGAATCTAGCTGATCACAGTTTTTGTATCCAGTGCGGAACGCAACTAAGCAAGCCAATAAATTCAGTATTAGGTAGCTAAAATTCATTGCAGCTTAAAAACATGTACTTGTCAGCCTAATGGTTGCACTGGGCGATCACAATACTAGTGAATTTGTTGTGTAAATGAGGGGATAAATCTTGAAGACCGTTACTATAGCCGTACAAAGTTAAGTTAGGACAAGTTTATTTGACTGCTCGTAGGTACAAAGGGCTTGCCCGCATGTAGGTAGGGGGTAGCATTCCAACATTGTCCTAACTCAAATGCGTAATGCCATAACTGACCTCACGAAGTACCCAGCAAAAATTACTGTTTCAGGTTGTTAGTTTCAGGTCATTAGTCGTTATATTAAATACGATCATGTCTGCTACAGATGAGTAAGGTATGTCGTGAGGATAATTTCTTCTGCCTACATGCGGCTAACTAAACGCCTTTGTGCCCTCTGCCCTCTGCCCTCTGCCCTCTGCCTTACAAAACCTATGTGTAGCATTCTTTTTTGGATTTCATATTAGTTGAATACCTACTACCTACCAATCATCAATCAACGAGTGCGTAACATCAGTTACTAAAACTCTGATGAGGATCTTCTTTTAGTTATGATTTCATCATATTTCTAATAAAAGATCTAGCTTCTCATATACTCGCTTTTTAGTGTAGTGTTTGTGGAAAGTAAGACTTGCCGCTTCTGAAAATTTCTGACACAATTGCTCGTTGTCAAGCAAGGTTAATATCTTAGTAGCAAATACTTGAGGCTCATCAGTAATATAGGCGTTCACCTCATGTTCTAAATTCAAGCCAGATGCTCCTGTTGTAGTAGTAACTATGGGTAGAGCATAGGCTAAAGCCTCCTGAAGCTTAACCTTTGTCCCTGCACCTTTTAACAATGGACAAATGTTGATTCTACTGGAGAGATAGACCCCAGGCAGATCTTCAACAAAACCCAAGTCGATTACGTTTTGAGCTAAATCATGGGGGATTTTGATCGCTTGATTGATTGAACCAACTAAAGCTAAAGTTACACTCGGTTTTTGCTTGATAATTTGCGGAAAAATGTCTTGTAGAAAAAAATTAATGGCGTTGACGTTAGGACTACGACCAGTACCAACAAAAAGTAGGTCGTAATCAAACTGTCTTTGGTTATAAGGGGTTATATTTTTCAGCTCAACTGTTTCCGCTAATAAATGGGGAATTAATATTAGTTTTTCTGTTGCTACATAGGAGCTAAGAATATCTTTTTCTACTTGGGAGTTGACAATAACATAGTCAAATTTATTTAGGAGATTACCTTCTTTGACTAAGTTGAGTTGATAGTCAAACTTGAGTTTTTGCAGATACTCAATATCACCTAAGGCTAAACGCCCTTGACAACCTAAGTCGTGAATATCAATCAAAATTTTTAACTTAAAATGTTTTTTAAGATAGATCGCTAAAGGAGCATATTCAATATAATTAAGCCATAAATAATCATATTGTTTCTGTTGAACTAATTTTTTTACATACTGAACATAATTAGGTGGGGCAAAGTAATCTGTATCGATAGGTAGCTGTTGACCTAAAACTTTTTGATAATAAAAACTCTTGCTTCGAGAATAAACAAAATCTAGTATGTTAGTTTCTCCTCGGTAATATTGAAAATTATTTACGTAGGGCTGTAGAGGAGCAACATCTTCTTCTGTCCATTCAATTCTGCCCACAGTATTTCCGCCAAAAGCATCAACCGTTAAAACAGAACTGCGATTACCCGAAGGGTACGCTGCGCGATCGCGAAAATAGTTCAACATCCCCATTAATCTCTGCTTATCTCCACCATCAGTAGGCAATGGTGGACGATGTAAATGAAATAAAATTTGAGAATGGCTAGAACACACTTTATTTTAATTTGTTTAATCTATCTTCATTTTTGGTATTGCAGCTAGGGCAATCCCAAGTACGGATATTAAGAGGCAAGCTATTAACTACATTCAGGCAATAGTTACAAGTTTTGTCACCCCTCATATCCTCACGGTTCGATTCATCCAGACGTTCATGCTATCGCATAGAATGCTAGGCTTCTCTCACGTTAAGCTAAAACGTCCGCAACACCTATACTTCTATCGACTTGACAACTTGTACATTTTCTGAGCTTGTCACTAATGCCCACTACCCACGAATAGTCAAGTAAACTTGTCAGAATCTAACTTTGTACGACTATGTATGACTTAAAACTCAACAAAGTTTTGTAAACAGATTTATTAAGCAGTATTGCAACTTTAGTCGAATAGAGCGATCGCGACTAATAAAGCCAGGACAACATGATACTATCCTTTTCAGGATCATTTGAAGTCATAAAAAAATCCAACCTTGGATAGATAAATTTGCTGTTGTTGGCAGCATCAAAAAATTGATTTTATAGATATATAGGAGAAAAACTTTGGGATTAAGGGTAGCTGTTGTCGGTTCAGGACCAGCGGGTTCATCAGCCGCAGAAGTTTTAGCCAAAGCGGGTATTGAAACTTATTTATTTGAACGCAAGCTCGACAACGCCAAACCTTGCGGTGGAGCGATTCCTCTTTGTATGGTAGACGAATTTGATTTGCCACAAAAGATTATTGATCGGCAGGTCAAAAAGATGAAGATGATTTCGCCATCCAATAGAGAAGTCAATATTGGCTCAACTCTTAAAAATGGCGAGTACATTGGCATGTGCCGTCGAGAAGTTCTTGACGGTTTTTTGCGTGATCGTGCGGCTAAGTTAGGTGCCAACTTAATTAACGGTACTGTCTATCAACTAGATATCCCCGATAGCGATGGCGATCCTTACACTCTCCACTATGCGGATCATTCCAGTGGTGCGGTCAAAGGGGAAATGAAAACTTTAAAAGTAGATCTAGTAATTGGTGCTGATGGTGCCAACTCTAGAATCGCCAAAGCCATTGATGCAGGGGATTACAACTATGCGATCGCTTTCCAAGAGCGGATCCGTCTACCTGAAGACAAAATGGCATACTATGAAGATCTAGCGGAAATGTATGTCGGTAATGATGTTTCCACCGACTTCTATGCCTGGGTATTCCCTAAATTCGACCACGTAGCAGTCGGTACGGGAACCATGAAAGTTAACCAAGCCGACATCAAAAAGCTTCAAGCAGGTATCCGTAAGCGTGCCGCCAGAAGGTTAGAAGGTGGGGAAATTATCAAAGTTGAAGCTCACCCAATCCCTGAACATCCTCGTCCTCGTCCCATCAAAGGCAGAGTGGTTTTAGTTGGTGATGCTTTGGGTACGGTAACTAAGTCTTCTGGGGAAGGTATTTACTTTGCGGCTAAATCGGGTCGCATGTGTGCCGAATTAATTGTTGAGCGTTCTGGGGACGGGCAAAAAGTTCCCACAGAAAGAGATCTCAAGGATTTCATGAAGCGTTGGAACAAGGAATACGGTGCGACCTACTTAGTACTAGATATTCTACAACGAGTTTTCTATCGTAGCGATGCTACTCGTGAAGCCTTTGTCGAAATGTGTGATGACATCGATGTTCAAAAAATGACTTTTGATAGTTATCTCTACAAAACTGTAGTTCCTGCTAATCCCTTAACTCAAATGAAGGTAACAGCAAAAACTCTTGCCAGTTTGCTTAGAGGGAATGCTCTTGCCCCTTAAGGCATTAATTGACATCAATTAATTAATAATTAGTTTTAGTAGGCATCAGGTAAAATAATCTGATGCTTTTTTATGCCTAATTATACGTAAGCCAATATGTTGATAGTTGATTGAGGTGTACCTCACTAGTTTGAGAACCGCTATATATGATCGCTCTTACTATAATCGCGCTACGGGAAACTATTGTTGATACTCATCGCTTTCCCAAGTACCCTCAACTACCGCACCATCAGCAAAAGTATACACACCGCTACCGTGTTTTTGACCGCTGATGAATTCTCCTTGATAGGTATGCCACTGATGTAGTCACAAGTACCACCAACGCTCATTTCTACTGTTTCAGCCATAGCTGATGGATTGATAGTTAAGCTGACTAAAATAATTGTGATGCCGAATAAAAATTTAGTCATTAGTTAGTTGTTAGTCATCCAGTCACCTAGTTCTAATTATGTATTTCTTGCTACTAATTATTAGTAATAAGCTTTATATCTACGGATAATTTTTTAGTTGAGATTGGGATCTCGGTCAATTTTATTTGATCTCTTAAATGTATGTATATCCGACCTTTATTCTAAATTTGTCTATCTTGAGTTAGGAATCTTTTTCCTCGAAACATACTCTTTACAACGTTGCAAAAACTCAAAAATTATTGCGTATATTATTTGCTAAATATGGTATTGTTAGAAATCAAACTCACCTTTATTAGGATTATTAGGAATGATTCTGGGTTTGATTCAATCTTTTTCCTCTCTAGATATGGGTGTAGTTAAGGTGATGGATCGCTTGCGCCAAGTGCCAGGGGCGAAAATGGCAATCGCAGCGGAGCAAGAATAATTGATTTTTGATTGTTATGTCTTCTTTGGTCTTGATCGCGCCATATGCGTTGGATTAGTACTTATGAAATATTTAAATGTTTGCTGCACAAATATACAATATCGCGATCACATCTAAAATCAATGATCAACACAAGCAATCAATAACCAAATGAATAAACAGTGGCTAATCATTCGCCCTAAAGTAATACCTATATCATTCCATCTTGATCGCCGAGTGCCAGTTATCTTATTGCTTCTCACTCTAGTAACGCTCTTGGCAATGGTTTTGAGCGTTGGCTATGGAGAATATCCCATTTCGCCTGTAGATGTAGTTAAGACTCTACTAGGTATACCTACCGCAAACGGCGATTATGCCTTTATTATCAACACTCTACGTTTGCCTAGAACAATTGTGGCTTTTTTAGTGGGAGTAGGACTGGCGGTCGCGGGAACGATTACTCAAGGTATTACGCGCAATCCTTTGGCTACGCCTGGAATTATTGGCATAAATGCAGGGGCGACCTTAGCAGCGGTAAGTCTAATTATCTTACTACCCAATGCTCCTCTATCATTACTACCCTTTGCTGCTTTTGGGGGGGCGCTGGCGATCGCGATTTTAATTTACTTATTAGCGTGGCAAGGTGGTAGTTCTCCCGTAAGACTGATTTTGGTTGGTATTGGTTTTAGTCTAATTGCCAGTGCCTTAACCGACATCATGATTACTTTCGGCGAGATCAATACCGTATCTCAAGCTTTAGTTTGGTTGGCGGGTAGCGTTTACGGGCGTAGTTGGTCGCAAGTTATGGCTTTAGTTCCCTGGATTATTATTTTTGGCTTAGTGGCATTAGTGCTAACCAGAGAATTAAACACCTTAAATTTAGGCGATGAAGTAGCTCGTGGTTTGGGTAGTCGGGTGGAATGGCAGCGAGGTTTGTTGCTGTTGACTAGTGTTGCTCTGGCAGGTTCTTCGGTAGCAACAGCAGGAGCGGTGGGTTTTGTCGGCTTGATGTCTCCTCACCTGGGCAGACAGTTAGTAGGAGCATCTCACGAAGGACTGTTACCCGTCTCGGCAATGATGGGCGGAATGCTAGTAGTAGTAGCCGATTTATTAGGAAGAGTATTGTTCGCACCCCTAGAACTTCCTTGCGGAATTATCACCGCAGCGGTGGGTGCACCCTATTTTGTTTATTTACTGATTAGTCAAAGGAAATAAATTTCAGCTCTTAGCTCTTAGCTTTTAGCTTTTAGCTTCTTTTTATTCTTATTTTTGATAATTATGGATCGTAGTAAAAACAATATATCGCCTGGTTTCCCCGTCTCCCCGTCTCCCAGTCCCCAAGTCTCCCCGTCTCCCAATCATAATCTAGAAGCAAAACAGCTTACCTTGGCATACGATGGTGCTGCGATTATTAGAAACTTAAATTTAACAATACCTGCGGGTAAAACAACAGTCTTAGTGGGTGCTAACGGCTGTGGTAAGTCTACTCTACTACGGGGGCTAACCAGGTTGTTAAAACCTAAGTCGGGTCAGGTATATCTTGATGGTAAAGCGATCGCAAAACTGAAGGCTAAGACCATAGCTAAGAAAATGGGAATGCTGCCACAAAGTCCTATTGCACCAGAAGGCTTAACGGTAAAGGATTTAGTAGCGATGGGTCGTTATCCCTATCAAAGCTGGATGCAGCAGTGGTCAAAGGAAGATGAACTCCAGGTAGCCGAAGCTTTAGAAATCACTACTATGACCGAATTAGCAGACCGACCTCTAGACAGTCTTTCCGGAGGACAAAGACAACGAGCCTGGATTGCAATGGTATTAGCTCAAGATACGGATATTTTATTGTTAGACGAACCAACAACCTATTTGGATTTATCTCATCAAGTAGAACTTTTGGATTTATTAGATGAACTCCAAGAAACTAAGAAAAAAACCATTGTGATGATTCTGCATGACCTCAATCTTTCTTGTCGCTACGCCGATTACTTGATAGCCTTGCAGCAGGGAAAGATTTACGCTACGGGAACCCCACAACAAGTAATGACAGAAGAGACGGTACGAGATGTGTTTAACTTAGAATGCCGTATCATTCGCGACCCTTTAGCTGATACTCCCATGTGTATTCCGATGGGACGTAAGGTACAAGAAAATTGAGGGACTAAAAAATCTTCTTTTGCCTGGCACAATGTAGAAGAAGTTGATTTAACCAGAGCGAGCGCCAAAAAACCAAATGTTACTTGACCGTTTTCGATTAATCCTGACAGATTTGAAATGCAGCAATTAAAGCTTGGCGGCGTAAATTATAAAGCTGGCGCATTTTCCGAATGTGTCGCTCGAAATATCCTTCTGTAATCCAATCAGTCAGGACGTATTGTTCCAATAATGGAGTAGAGCGATCGCATAACCATTTGGCACTACGTACTAGAGATACCCACGACTCTGGCACGACCAAATAGCCAATTCTTAAAGATGGGAACATAGTTTTAGAAAATGTTCCAATATAAAGAACAGACTGGCTGCGATCCATTCCTTGTCAAGCTGGAATTGGCTGTGACTCATAACGATATTCACTGTCATAATCATCTTCTATGATTAATGTTCCTGTAGTTTGCGCCCATTGTAGTAAGGCAATTCTTTGCTTCAAAGATAAGGTAACTCCTGTAGGAAATTGATGAGATGGAGTAACATAAACTAATTTCAATCTACGGCTACATTGGGTCAAATAATCGAGATTCAAACCTTTTGAATTAACTGGAATCGGTTCTAAATTAGCAGATTGCCCCATAAAGCAATGACGTGCGCCTAAATAGCCAGGATCTTCTATTGCCACCCAATCTCCTGGTTCTAAAACTAAACGAGACCCCAGATGAATTCACGATAGCCAAATCAAAGCATTCAAGTTTTAAACCACCAAGGGTCTACTGCGGAATTAGTTTTGATTAACAGGGCTTTTTTACGCATAAATCGCGTCAAAGCAGCCAAACCCATGCGTGAGCCGCCCATACCAGATAATTTAAAGGCGTTTTTTTCCGCTTCGTGGATAAAGGCGGTTAATCCTGCATCGTTAATGCTAATGGCACCTGCTTCCAAATGATTGGCTACTGCTATCGCTTCTGCTTCGCTGCCAGCGAAAACAGCAGCGCTAAGTCCGTAGGTAGTATCATTAGCTAAAGCAATAGCTTGTTGTAGATCACTAAAGGTCATCACAGGCATAATTGGGGCAAAGCTTTCTGAGGTCATGACTTTCATGCCATGGTTAACCTGGGTCAAAACTGTAGGACGACACCAGAAACCACCATCTAATTGTTCGACAGCACCACCACAATGAACAACTGCCCCTTGAGCAACTGCATCTTTTAACTGTTCGGTAATAATATCTGCTTGTTTGGTGGCTATAATCGGCGCAATCTGTCCTGATTCAAGATCTGGATAATTTAACTTGAGGCTGATTGCCTTGGCTACTAGTTTTTCAATAAAGCGATCGCAAATAGATTCGGCGACATAAATCCGTTCAATGGAGAGGCAAGATTGTCCTGCATTAACTACAGAACCCCATAAGATGGCAGAGGTTGCTAATTCTAGATCGGCTGAAGCTAAGACGATAGCGGGGTCTTTGCCGCCTAATTCGAGAAATGCGGGGATAAATTGCTGGGCTGCTGCTGCCGCTACCTGGCGACCTGTGGCGACACTACCTGTAAAGCAAACCAGATCGATCAATCTAGTTATTGCCGCACCTGTATCCCCTGAACCTGCTATGTAGACCAAGATATCTTGTAATTGAGGAACTAAAGCAATGGTTTTAGACAAAGGCTGCATGAAGCGGGGGGCAATTTCACTCGGTTTAACGATCACGGCACATCCTGCCAGCAGTGCAGGTATAGTATCGATCGCCGAAAGCAACAGGGGGAAATTCCAGGGACTAATTACTCCGACTAAAGGATAAGGAACTAATTGCTGTTCTAGTTTGATAAAAGGTACTGCGGTAGTCCGTGACTCGGTTGCTAATAAATCTGGTGCTAAACGACACCAGCGATCAATGCTAGAAAGTAAAGAATTAACCTCAAGTATCGACTCAGATAATCTGCCCGTATCAGCCACCAAAGCTGTCGTTAGCTCTTGCTTATGGGACAATAAAGCTGCTCGCCACTGCTGTAATGCTGCAATGCGCTTATCTAAACCTGCCTGTTGCCAACCTACTTGAGCCTGACGCAAACGAGTACAAGTTTCAGTAAGCTGATCGTCTGAAGGGGGAGTAATCCAGTAATCAATTTTGCCCGTCCGTGGATTGCGAACCTCAATTTTATGATTCATTACCCCTACCCTGTAATTAAATTATCTTATTTCACCAGATTTTAAATAATTCCCAGCTTTGTTAAGCGATCAATAGTATCTTGCTGAATTGTTATAAAATGTTGGCGTTTCACATCTCCTTCTAACATAGTATTACCAGGGTGAAAGTGAGACTGCTGATAACTTTCAGCATATAGTGTCGGTCGGTGTCGAGACAGCACATTTTTGATTCCCGAACGGCGGCGATCGCGTCGCAGGGCAGTTAAATCAATCTCACCGTAGGCTGCCATACTTTCCCCTGCCCCTGTCTCAGCGATAACTATGCCCCGAAAATCCACAATCTTGGAACCGCCATCCACAGAAGATTGTAGGATAGCAGTATTAGCAATACCCGCAGTATTGGCAGAGACAACATATGCCATATTTTCCACCGCCCGCGAAATTTTTGCCGCCTCTTTGGGCGATCGCGCATCGCCATAAACTTCTGAGGTGGGATGAAGCAAGATCTCCGCCCCTCGCATAGTTAAACAGCGGGCAACCTCAGGAAACAGGATTTCATCACTGGCGATCGCAGCTAGATTACCGATCTCAGTCTTGGCAACGGGAAAAACTCCCTCCAAACCATAACAGTCAAGATAGCGATCCCAAACATCATGGGGGGTGGGAGTATACATGGAATTAAGACGACGATAACGCAAAACCATGGTTCCCGAAGGGTCAAAGACAAAACAGTTCTGGAAATAAAGTTGCTCAAAGTTGGGGTCTAGTTCGTAAGCATTGCCCGCCAGAAATAGATTATGCTTTTGAGCAAGATTAGCGAGAGCATCATAAAGAGGATCTTCCATTTCCAGACAAGCCTTGTCCCGCCACACCAAAATTGATTCTGCCATGGGAAAGCCTGTCAGCCAATATTCAGGCAGCAACACCAAGCGACAATCGTTACCAATAAAAGCTTTACTGGCGGTAATTTGAGCATCTAACCGTTTGATTGCCTGTGCCATCAGCGATCGCGCTTCCTCTCTAGTTTGCACGTGGTTAACAGCATGGCATGTTACCTGGAGTGCCAAAGCTCTAAATGAATCGATGCGATCAGTATTTGCTTGCATATTGATTGCTACTTTAAAAGCTCTCGTTAATTTCGAGGGATATAGGCGTTTTAATTAATTAGTAAAGTGCATGAGCTATTCTTTCGAGGGACTGGGGACTGGGGACTGGGGACTGGGGACTGGGGACTGGGGACTGGGGACTGGGGACTGAAATCTATCATCCTCAATTTTTATTTAAAACAACTATATCTTTAAGTTTATCGAGCAATACTTTTAATTTAAACTTAATTTAAACCAAGAATTGCTCAAAAATCCCCTTATTAACAATCAACCAAAGGTTTTACCATTCCAGCCCCACATTTGCCCTTTGGCATCAGCAAATTCAATGTAGATGCGGTTGGCAGGAACATCTAACTTCTCACTGATCTGACCACAAAAATCTTGACTCATAGCTTTGGTTTGCTGTGAACTCATGTTGCCCACGCTTTTAATCTCTACATAGCACACGGGATCAAAGGTACCACCAAAGGTCATTGGTACATCTCCTTCAAAAGCAGTCATAACGTAAGATTCCGATTTACCCAAATGTTGAGCCAGGTTAGCCGATAAATTTGTCAGCAAGCTATTTACGGTGGCTGATTCTGGTTGAGGAATAGAAGATTGAATTTTAATTAAGGGCATAATTATTTTTAATTTTTTTCCTAGATTTTAATTGCGCCATATCTATTAATATATGGTTTTGCAGCACAAATAAATCTCCAAATCTCTGCGCTTATATTCTCCTGCCCATAACTATTCGGTTTTAACTCATGACAACCTCCAATAAGATTAATTGGCAAAAGCTTCAAAATGGTTCTGATATTCGTGGGGTGGCTCTTGAAGGTGTCCCTGGAGAATCAGTAAACTTGACTCCTGAAATGGCAAAAACTTTGGGTAATGCCTTTGTGCAGTGGCTAACGGGGCAAACCAACCAACCAACCACCGAGTTAACCTTAGCTATTGGCAGGGATAGTCGGATATCAGGAGAAACCCTGAGCCAGTCAGTGATTGAAGGAATTGCGATCGCAGGTTGTGCGGTCTACAATTTTAATCTTGCTTCCACTCCTGCCATGTTTATGAGTACCGTTACCGAAGGATTTAACTGTGATGGGGCAATTATGCTGACCGCTAGTCACCTTCCTTTTAACCGTAATGGCTTAAAGTTTTTTACTCCCCAAGGTGGTTTGGGCAAGGCAGACATTACCGCAATTCTTCAGATTGCTGCTACTGACAAGTTAATTTCTAACTCAGATCGAGGCAAAGTTACCGAGCAAGACTTTATAGCGATTTATGCTGCCAAACTGGTAGATACCATTCGCCAAGGTGTAAATCATCCTGATAATTTTGAGCGACCCCTAACAGGTTTAAAAATAGTGGTGGATGCAGGTAATGGTGCAGGGGGTTTTTATGTAGATCGAGTCCTAAAACCTCTGGGTGCTGATACTACAGGAAGTCAATTCCTCGATCCTGATGGCATGTTCCCCAATCATATTCCCAATCCTGAAAACCAAGAGGCGATGGAGTCGATTTGCCAGGCTGTGATTAATAATCAAGCTGATTTTGGCATAATTTTTGACACGGATGTTGATCGCGTAGCTGCGGTGGATCATCAAGGTAATGAACTCAATCGTAACCGCATGATTGCCTTGATTTCAGCAATAGTACTTCAAGAACATCCAGGTTCTACCATAGTTACTGATTCTATTACTTCTGATGGTTTGACTCAGTTCATTGAACAACAAGGCGGTAAACATCATCGTTTTAAACGAGGCTATAAAAACGTAATTAATGAATCAGTACGTTTAAATGATTCAGGTATCGAATCTTGGTTAGCGATTGAAACCTCAGGACATGGGGCAATGGCAGAAAATTATTTCTTGGATGACGGGGCATATTTAGCAACCAAACTGTTAGCTGAAGTAGCAAAAGCCAAGCTACAGGGCAAGCTACTAACAGATTTAATTCAAGATTTACAAGAACCACTAGAGAGTGCCGAATTTAGATTGGCAATCAAAACTGAAGATTTTAAAGCCTATGGCAATCATGTCATTGCTCAACTGCAACAGTTTGCTAGTTCTCAACAGGATTGGTCAGTCGTGCCAAATAACTATGAAGGGGTAAGAATAGCTTGTACTTCAGAAACTGAAGCAGGGTGGTTTTTATTGCGATTGTCTCTTCATGATCCAGTTATTCCCCTCAATATTGAGTCCAATGTTGAGCAGGGAGTGAGCAAAATTGCTAGTCGGCTATTAGCATTTTTTCAGCAGTTTGAAGACCTGAATTTATCACCTTTGAATAGCATAAGTAAATAAGCGGAATTAAATTTAAATCATTCCTTCCAGTATTGGAAATACTTGAATGCTTTGTACAGCGAGAGATTAGGGTTCACATTACCAAATAGCAGATGGCGTTAGATGAGTCCATAAATTACAACAGAAATACCCATACTGCAAGAAAGTTTAGTTTTAAGTATAATTCTGGCAAAACTTAAGATGTGGCTTGGAGTCAGTGTATTTAATTATGAAAGATATATGGAATCAACGTGCTAAAAAGGATGCATTTTACTATGTTGAATCTGCATTTTGGGATGGCAATATTAACAAGTTCTTTGATTTAGGGGAAGAACGAACTCATCTCATTCTAGACCCTATCTTAAAGGAAGCGAACATCGATACTCAAAAGTCTCATATTCTTGAGATTGGTTGTGGAATAGGTCGTTTCAGCCGCTCATTATCTCAGCGCTTCCAACAGGTAACAGCCGTTGATGTTTCTGACGAAATGATTAATCAAGCCAGAAATTTGAATCCATCCAAACTCTATCCCAATCTAAACTTCCAGCCAACAGATGGTACTTCTCTAGATTGTGTAACTGCTAACACCATTGATGTTGTTTTTTCTTACGAGGTCTTTCAACACATGCCCTCGCCAGAAATCATTTTGAGTAATCTAAAAGAGATTCGTAGAGTGTTGCAACTTCAAGGTATTGCTTATATACATCTTATGACGGATCATGGCAAATTCAAGAAATCTGTCAAGAAATTTTTGAAGCAGCTTATACCATCGACTGTTTGGCAAGCTCTGGGTTTTGCTCCTTTGACCTTTGATGCAACCTGGACGGGTACTTCATTAAGTCTCAAACAAATCCAAGAATTTTGCCAAGCAGCAAACCTAAAGTTTATAAAACTAGTGGATGATCCAACTCATGGTTCTGGTGATCGTGTGTTTTTGTTAGCTACGCCAGCGTGATAAAAAATATAGATATAAGTCTATTTTTGTGACTTTTTACTTGAACTGAGTCACCACTTGTTGCTTCAAGGGAAATCTACAAAACAAATTCTGGAGGTGATGATGCCTTCATTTATTCCACTTTCTCCATCGGCGCTATTTTGGGGATAATTTTAGTGACATTCATGCTGAGGAATTTTACGGCTAAAGTTGCTTTCTTGCCCGTTCCCAAAACGTGAGTAATCTCCCCCATGCCAAATTCATGATGTAATACGCGATCGCCAAAGCTCCAATCTATCTCCTGTCCTAAAGGCGGTTTTTTAGCAGGAGTACGACGGCGGTATGTTTTGGCTGCATTTTTATAGAAGTACATTGAATGCAAATAATGATGAATTACCCAAGCTTAAACAAAAATTAAACGATGTTGAGAATCAATATTACGAAACTAGTATAAGCAAACAAATTCTCTTTAGTGATTGGTACGCACATTATAAGTTTTTCTGGCAGGTTCAAATTGATTGGATAGATGAACAAAAGAATTTCAACTTTCTTAGAGATAAAATTCCTCTAACGTTTTCAGTGACTGTTATACTTGCCGTTATTGCTTTAATATTCTGGGGTTTTAATTTTCTCAATCTAGTCTGTAGATTAAAACCTTAACAATCAAATATATTTTATTCAGGATCTCCAAAATCCTGTTTCAACTTATCTAAAACTAAGAGTGCTTTTTCTGTAGATCCTCTGCTAACTCTAAGCTTAAATCTTGTTTCTAAATCATACTCAGCTAATGCCATTGTGGTTAACTCTTCAAGTAATTTATTCACACTAATGTTTCTAGATTTGGCTAACTCTTTAAGTCTTTGATGTTTATCATCTGGAATTCTTAAATGTAACGAACCCATACTAAATGATCTCCTGTGGTTGTTTGATCTGTAATTGGGGGAATTTTAACTGTGACTGTTGAAAATCTTTAATATTATGTGTGACTAGTATTTTTGCATTACCTGCAATGGCTAGCTCTATTAAATGGTTATCATCTTCATCAATTAAATTAGGTCTCCACAAATAATAAATTTTTACTAGCTCGCAAACGCTTAACAATCCATCAAATAAAATATTTATTTCTTTAGGAGAACGTTTACATAGCTTTAAAATAGAGGGTCTATTAGTTAAATCTTCGTACTCTGAATACAAAGTGTAGCTAATTAAAGGCTGGTATTCTCCCTTCAAACACAATTCTAGTAATTTTCTATTAACACTATACTCTTGACCTATTAATGCACCAACCAAAACATTGGTATCAATAACTATTCTGATACTCACTTTTGTATTGTATCTGTGGGGGCGACAACTAGCTCAAAAAGCAGACTCTATAAGGGAAATAGCCCTCATTCCTTTTAAATAATAAGGCGTTTTGTGGGGTGATAATTGAAGTAATTGTAAAACGAGATCTTGAAAAAAGGCGCTCGAATCCAA